>NZ_SCML01000003.1 GCF_005503365.1 Hydrogenophaga sp. 2FB | reverse complement strand
CGCCCCAGCAGCCCCACCGGCCCGACCTGGCCCGCGTCGGGAACGTGCGCGGCGAGATCCGCCTGAACAAACGCATGGCCGACCTCGGTCTGTGCTCGCGCCGCGAGGCCGACGAATGGATCTCGCGCGGCTGGGTGCTCGTCAATGGCGAACCCGCGGTCATGGGCATGCCGGTGCCACCCGATGCCCAGGTGGAGGTGCTGCCCCAGGCCCGCCACCAACAGGCGGGACAGGTCACCATCCTGCTGCACAAGCCCATGGGCTACGTGAGCGGCCAGCCCGAAGACGGGCACGAAGCCGCGGCCACCTTGATCGGCGCGCCCAGCCAGTGGCGCGGCGATGCGCGCACGCCCAGCGACGGCCGGCGCTTCGCGCCCGAGCACACGCGCGGCCTGGCGCCCGCGGGCCGGCTCGACATCGACTCCACCGGCCTGCTCGTGCTCACGCAAGACGGCCGCGTGGCGCGCACGCTGATCGGCGAAGCCAGCGGCGTGGAGAAGGAATACCTGGTGCGCGTGCACTTCGCGCCCAACGGCCCGCAGGGCGCCGGCGTGGTGGCGCAGGACGTGCAGGCCATCTTCCCGCCCGCGCAACTGGCCTTGCTGCGCCACGGCCTCAGCCTGGACGGCCAGGCGCTCAAACCCGCGCAGGTGGATTGGCAGAACCCCGAGCAGCTGCGCTTCGTGCTCACCGAAGGCAAAAAGCGCCAGATCCGCCGCATGTGCGAGCAGGTGGGTTTGCACGTGGTGGGCTTGAAGCGCATCCGCATCGGGCAGGTGGTGTTGGGCAACCTGCCGGTGGGGCAGTGGCGCTACCTCACGGCCGACGAGCGTTTCTGAGAGCGCGCCGGGGACAACGCAGCCGGAGGTGCGGGATGCACGCGAAAGTGGTTCGCTATTTCATCGAGGTGGTGCGCGCGGGCTCGATCCGCAAGGCCGCCGAGCAGCTGCATGTGGTGCCCACGGCGGTAAACCGCCAGATCCTCAACCTGGAGGAAGAGCTCGGCGCGCCGCTGTTCGAGCGCATCCACAACAAGCTCAAGCTCACGCCCATCGGCGAGATCGTGTTGGCCCACGCGCGCGCCACTTTGCGCGATTTCGACGCCGTGCGCCAGCACATCGACGCGGTGCGTGGCTTGCGCCAGGGCGAGGCGTCGCTGGTCACCACGGCCGGTCTGGCCGGCGCCTTTCTGCCCGCGGTGGTGCAGCGCTGCCGCGCGGCCCATCCGGGTATTCAGCTGAAGCTGCTGGACTTGCCGATTGCAGCCGTGCTGCGCGCCGTGACCGAGGGCGACGCCGATCTGGCGCTGGCCTACGACGTGCCCGAGACCGCCGGCTTGCGCACCCTGTTCGCGAGCGAATGGCCGTTGGGCGCGGTGGTGCCGCCCGGCCATGCGCTGGCGGCGCGCGCCACCACCACGCTGGCCGACTGTGTGGGTTTCCCGCTCATCTTCCCGGCGGCCTCGCTCTCGCTGCGGCCCATCCTCGATGGCGCGTTTGGCCGCTCCGCGGTCAGCGTGTCGCCCGTGGTCGAAACCACGTCGACCGCGCTCATGCGCCAACTCACCGCGCAGGGCGTGGGCATCACTTTGCTGAACCGGCTGGACGTGGCAGAAGACGTGCGTGCCGGCCGGCTGGTGTTCGTGCCCTTGCGCGACGCCGGCTTGCGGCCCCAGGGCCTGGCGCTGGTTTCGCGCGCCGGCACGCCGCTCAGCGCGGCCGCCGAGGTGCTGGCGCAGCAGCTCGTGGACGGGCTGGAGAGCGCGCTGGTCGGCGCCTGAAAAGAGGGCTCGAGAGGGGGGCTTGAGAGGGTGTGCACTTTTCGAGCACACCAGGGGCGATTTATTGACTTTGCGCTGCCACGGCAGGGCTCCTAGACTGCGCCCGCTGGTCGATGCGCCACCTTGTGCGCGAGCCGGCAGAAAGGCCCACACATGCTTCCCGAAACCACAACGACCCGCGCCGGAGACAACCCGACAAGCGACGCGGTCGACCAGAAAGTGCCCCTTCCACGCTGCGCGGCCCTGGGCCTGCAGCACGTCCTGGTGATGTACGCAGGCACCGTCGCGGTGCCGCTCATCGTCGGCGGCGCGTTGGGCCTGTCGAAGGCGGACATCGCCTTCCTCATCAACGCCGACCTTTTCGTGGCCGGCATCGCCACGCTGATCCAGGCGCTCGGCCTGTGGGGCTTCGGCATCCGCATGCCAGTGATGATGGGCGTGACCTTCGCGGCCGTCGGTCCGATGATCGCGATCGGCCTCGACCCCTCGCTGGGGCTGCAGGCGATTTACGGCGCCACCATCGCGGCGGGCATCTTCGGCATGCTGGTCGCGCCGCTCATGGGACGGCTGCTGGGCGTGTTCCCGCCACTCGTCACAGGCACCGTCATCACGCTGATCGGCGTCTCGCTGATGGGCGTGGCGATCAACTGGGCGGCGGGTGGGCAACCCACCGTTACGCGCATGGTCGATGGCGTGGCCCACGCCGTGACCAACCCGGACTACGGCGACCCGGCCAAGCTCGCCATCGCGGCGCTGGTGCTGCTGGTGGTGCTCGGCATCACGCGCTTTGGCAAAGGGCTGTGGGCCAACATCGCCATCCTGCTCGGCATCGTGGCGGGTGTGGTGGTGTCGCTGGCGCTGGGCTACATGAAGTTCGACGGCCTGGCCGAAGCCAGCTGGGTGGCGGTGACCACGCCGCTGCATTTCGGCATGCCGCGCTTCGAGTTCACGGCCATCATTTCCATGTGCATCGTGATGTTGATCACCCTGGTCGAATCGACCGGCATGTTCCTGGCATTGAGCGAGATCACCGGCAAGCGCATGACGCCCCAACTGCTCACCCGTGGCCTGCGTGCCGATGGCATGGGCACGCTGATCGGCGGCATCTTCAACACCTTCCCGTACACCTCGTTCTCGCAAAACGTGGGGCTCGTGACCGTGACCGGCGTGCGCTCGCGTTACGTGGCGGCGATGGCTGGCGGCTTCCTGATCCTGCTGGCGCTGTTCCCGAAGATCGCGCACATCGTGGCCTCGGTGCCCGCGTTCGTGCTGGGTGGCGCGGGCATCGTGATGTTCGGCATGGTGGCCGCCACCGGCGTGCGTATCCTCGGTTCCATCGACTACGGCAAGGAGCGCCACGCGCTCTACGTCATCGCGATCTCCATCGGCCTGGGGCTCATCCCCACGCTGTCGCCGAACTTTTTCCAGCACCTGCCGGCGTGGACGCATCCGCTCACGCACAGCGGCATCGTGCTCGGCACCTGCGCAGCGGTGGTGCTGAATCTTTTCTACCACGGCGTGCTCTCCCGGGAACGCTCTTTCGCGCTGGCCGCGCGCACTTCACATGGAACCGAATGACATGAGTCTTGCCCTTCACGGAACCCGCCCGCTGGTCCTTCGCCACGCCGACGTGGTCGTCACCATGGACGCCCAGCGGCGCGAGATCGCCGATGGCGCGGTGGTGGTGAATGGCCCGGCGATCGAGTGGGTGGGGCCTACTGCGGATCTGCCGGCGCCGTGGCGCGAAGCCATCGCCAGCGGCAGCGCCGAAGCGATCGACCTGCCAGGCCACGTGCTGATGCCGGGCCTGGTGAACACGCACCACCACATGTACCAGAGCCTCACGCGCGTGGTGCCAGAAGCGCAGGACGCCGAGCTGTTTGGCTGGCTCACCAACCTGTACCTGCTGTGGGCACAACTCACGCCCGAGATGGTGCGCGTGTCCACGCAAACGGCGATGGCCGAACTCCTGCTCTCGGGTTGCACGACCACCAGCGACCACCTCTATCTGTTCCCCAACGGCTCGCGGCTGGACGATTCCATCGAAGCGGCCGACGCCATGGGCATGCGCTTCCATGCCGCGCGCGGCAGCATGAGCGTGGGCCGCAGCGCCGGCGGCTTGCCGCCGGACTCGCTGGTGGAAACGGAAGCTGCGATCCTGGCCGACAGCGAGCGGCTCATCGGCCGCTGGCACGACGCCTCGCGCCACAGCATGCGGCGCATCGTGCTCGCGCCGTGCTCGCCGTTCTCGGTTTCGCGCGACCTGATGCGCGAGTCCGCCGTGCTGGCGCGTTCGCACGGCGTGTCGCTGCACACTCACCTGGCGGAAAACGACAACGACGTCGCCTACTCGCGCGAGAAGTTCGGCATGACGCCGGCCGAGTACGCCGAAGACCTCGGCTGGGTCGGTCGCGATGTGTGGCATGCCCACTGCGTCAAGCTCGACCCTGCCGGCATCGCGTTGTTCGGCCGCACCGGCACCGGCGTGGCGCATTGCCCCTGTTCCAACATGCGGCTGGGTTCCGGCATCGCCCCAGTGGGCGCGATGCGGCGTGCCGGCGTGCCGGTGGGGTTGGGTGTGGATGGCAGCGCCTCGAACGACGGCGCGCACATGCTGGGCGAGGTGCGCCAGGCCATGCTGCTGCAGCGCGTGGGCTTCGGCCCGAGCGCGCTTACCGCGCGCGAGGCGCTGGAGATCGCCACGCTGGGCGGTGCGCGTGTGCTGGGGCGGGACGACATCGGGGCCTTGATGCCCGGCATGTCGGCCGACCTGGTGGCCTTCGACCTGCGCGGCGTGACGCACGCGGGCGCTGGCCACGACCCGGTCGCCGCCCTGGTGTTCTGCCAGAGCGCCGACGCGGCGCTGAGCGTGATCAACGGCCGCGTGCGCGTGCGCGACGGGCGCCTGGTCGGCATGGAGATCGAACCCCTGCTGGTGCGCCACCGTGCGCTGGCGCGTTCGCTCTATGAATCGGCCCGGCACCCGCACACTGCCTGATGTGCATGGCCCCGGGCGGGGCCGCATCCTGTCACACACACAAAACCACACCGGGGCCACAATGGCCCATGGACACGCTCAAACCCAAGCCCGGCCGTGACGCCTTGCTGCGGCACGTGCGCCCCAGCGATCTGCAGGCCGCGCTGCGCCTGGCGACGCAGGCCACGACCGAGGTGATCGGCATCGCCGAGGGCGTGCACCAGGCGGTGCGCGCCCGGCTGGGCCTGCCGGCGGGCGCCGCGCCGCAACGCACGGCCGGCCTGACCGGCCAGATCTACCAGGGCATTCGCGGCGTCACGCAGCTCGTGGGCCATGGGCTGGACAGCGCGCTCGCCTCGCTGCTGCCGCTCGTGGACGACCCGGCCCACCACCCAGCACCCTCGCCCGCTCGCGAAGCCGTGTTGGCCGCGCTCAACGGCGTGCTGGGCGATCGCCTGCTGGAAACCGCCAACCCCTTGGTTCAGCCCATGGAACTGCGCCACAAAGGCCAGCGCCTGCCGCTGGATCGGCCGGCGTGGCTGCAGGAGCGCCTGGCGCCCGCATCGCCCCACCTGCTCGTGCTGTTGCATGGGCTGTGCATGAACGACACGCAATGGTTGCGCCACGGGCACGACCACGGCGCGTTTCTCGCGCAGGCGCTGGGCGCCACGCCGGTGTACCTGCGCTACAACAGTGGCCTGCACACCTCCACCAACGGCCGCGATCTCGCGCGCCAACTGGCGTCGCTCGCCCTGCAATGGCCGGTGCCGCTGGAATCGATCACCCTCATCGGGCACAGCATGGGTGGCCTGGTGGCGCGCGCCGCCTGCGAGGAGGCCGCACACGCCGGCTTGAGCTGGCGCTCGAAGCTCAAGCACCTGATCTTCCTGGGCACGCCGCACCACGGGGCGCCGCTGGAGCGCGCGGGGCACGGGGTGGATGTGCTGCTCGCCGCCACGCCGTTCACCGCGCCCTTTGCGCGTCTGGGCCAGTTGCGCAGCGCCGGCATCACCGATCTGCGCCACGGCCATGTGCGCGATGCGGACTGGGCCGGGCGCGAGCGCTTCGACTCCGCGCTGGACCACCGCGAGCCCTTGCCGCTGCCCGAGGGCGTGGCCTGTTTCACCGTGGCCGCCACGCTCGCACCGCAGCGCGGCCTGCTGGCCGAGCGCCTGAATGGCGACGGCCTGGTGCCGCTGCGCAGCGCGTTGGGCCAGCACGACGAACCCCGGCGCCGCCTGGTGTTCGCGCGCGGCAGCCAACGCACGGTGTACCGAACGGGGCACCTGGAGTTGCTCTCCAGCCCTGTGGTGGCGCAGCAACTGCTGCAATGGCTGGCGCCGCCGTCGGACGAGCCGATCGACTGACTTTCGCGCCGGGTGTTCGCGCGGCGCTTGAAGTTCCTCGAACAGCCCATAATTCCGCCTCCTGCTGCGCGGCTCCAAGCCCAGCGCGTTTTCTTTTGACTTCAAGCCAGTCGACTCCCATGAGCAAACAAACCCTCTCCTTCCAGGCCGAGGTGGCACAGCTGCTGCACCTGGTCACGCATTCGCTGTATTCGAACCCCGACATCTTCTTGCGCGAGCTGGTGTCCAACGCGTCCGACGCCTGCGACAAGCTGCGCTTCGAAGCGCTGAACAACGCGGCCCTGTTCGAAGACGCGCCCAACCTCGACGTGCGCGTGGATTTCGACCGCGACGCCAAGACGATCACCATCAGCGACAACGGCATCGGCATGAGCGCGCAGGAGGCCATCGACCACCTGGGCACGATTGCCAAGAGCGGTACCAAGGATTTCATGAGCCGCCTGAGCGGCGACCAGAAGCAGGACGCGCAACTCATTGGCCAGTTCGGCGTGGGCTTCTACTCCGGCTTCATCGTGGCCGACAAGATCACCGTCGAATCGCGACGCGCCGGCCTGCCGGCGGCCGAAGGCGTGCGCTGGACCAGCGGCGGCACCGGCGACTTTGAAGTCGAGACCATCGAGCGCGCCGCGCGCGGCACCAGCGTCATCCTGCACCTGCGCGACGACGCAAGCGACTACCTCGACCGCTGGAAGCTCAAGTCCATCATCGGCAAGTACTCCGACCACATCAGCCTGCCCATCCTCATGCAGAAGGAAGAATGGGACGCCGAGAAAAGCGCCTACGTGCGCCAGGACGAATGGGAAGCCGTCAACTCCGCCAACGCGCTGTGGGCGCGCAGCAAGAAGGACGTGAGCGACGAGCAGTACGCCGAGTTCTACAAGAACCTGAGCTACGACACCGAGGCGCCGCTGGCCTGGAGCCACAACCGCGTCGAGGGCAGCACCGAGTACACGCAACTGCTCTACATACCGGCCAAGGCACCGCAAGACCTGTGGAACCGCGACCGCAAGGCCGGCATCAAGCTCTACGTCAAGCGCGTCTTCATCATGGACGAGGCCGAGGCGCTCATGCCTTCGTACCTGCGCTGGGTCAAGGGCGTGGTCGACTCGGCCGACCTGCCGCTCAACGTGAGCCGCGAGCTGTTGCAGGAAAGCCGCGACGTGAAGGCGATCCGCGAAGGCAATACGCGCCGCGTGCTGGCCATGCTGGAAGACCTGGCCAAGAAAGACAAGGCGCCGCAAGCCACCGAAAGCGCCGATGGCGTGACCGACGTGGTGTCGGCGGAAGACAAGGCCGCCGCCGGGAAGGACGTGGGCAAGTACACGACGTTCTACGCCGAGTTCGGCGCGGTGCTCAAGGAAGGCCTGGGCGAAGACTTCGCCAACCGCGACAAGATCGCCAAGCTGCTGCGTTTTGCCAGCACCCACGGCACCGAGCTGACCGCGCTGGCCGACTACAAGGCCCGCATGAAGGAAGGCCAGGCCGCGATTTACTACATCACCGCCGACAACCGTGCCGCCGCGCAGAACAGCCCGCAGCTCGAGGTGTTCCGCAAGAAGGGCATCGAGGTGTTGCTGATGACCGACCGCGTGGACGAGTGGGCGCTGTCCTTCCTCAACGAATTCGATGGCACGCCGCTGCAAAGCGTGGCCAAGGGTGCGGTGGACCTGGGCTCGCTGCAGGACGAAGAAGAGAAAAAAGCCGCCGAGGCCGCGGCCGAAACCTTCAAGCCCGTGCTCGAACGCCTCAAGGAAAGCCTCAAGGACAAGGCCAAGGACGTGCGCGTCACTTCGCGCCTGGTCGACTCGCCGGCCTGCCTGGTGGTGGAAGACGGCGACTACTCGACGCAGCTGGCCCGCATGCTCAAGCAGGCCGGCCAGCCCGCGCCGCAGGTGCGTCCGATTCTGGAAGTCAACGCCGAGCACGCGCTGGTGAAGAAGCTCGAAGGCTCCGCGCACTTCGACGATCTGGCCCACATCCTGTTCGACCAGGCGCTGCTGGCCGAAGGCGGGCTGCCCGACGACCCCGCGGCATACGTCAAACGGGTTAATACGCTGCTAATTTGATTGCAGGGACTCCCCGCTGGCGGGGCGCTTGCGGTTGACTACACTCGGGGCCCTGGGAGTCCATCGAGGGGCAGTGCGAAGCAACTGCCCCGCCCATCAGTCAACTGGCCTCAACGTGTACCTACAGCGTCCCTTCGATCACGTCGTCACCTTTCGCAACAGCCAGGGAGAAAGCGCGCGCGGCACCCTGACCAGCCTGCAGCGCCGTTCCCTGGTGATGGAGATCTACAACCCGTATTCCATCGTCCAGGTCAGTGAGGTACTCAACGAGCTGACCATCCGCTCGGGCGACCAGATCATCTACAAGGGCAAGGCCGTGGTGGTCAGCTTGCTCAACACCGGGCTGATGGCCGTGGTGTCCGTGGCCTTGATCGACGAGTGGCTGGACCTCAACGCCATCCGCGGCGACATCAGCCAGGTGCGCGGCGAGGCCGAGCGCTTCGTGGCCGATTGGCAGGAGCGCTTCAAGATCAAACGGAGCTACCAGGTCACCATCAGCGAGTTTCGCTCCTTCCTCGCGGAGACCGCGCGCTGGACCGACCAGGCCGACATGTCGACCCTTCTGCCGCGCGAGCCGGACGGGCGCATCCGCGCCGACGTGTTCAGCGAGCTGGCCGAGCCCATCATGAAGAAGGGCGCCGAGTATTTCGTCTCGCTCGAAGCCGAAGGCGCCGCGGTGCCGGAAGAAGACTCCGTGGCCCACCGCAACTTCGCGCAGACCGCGCTGCACCCGCTGCTGCTGCGCGCGCCCTTCGTGTACCGCACCTTCGCCAAGCCCTTGGGCTACGCGGGTGACTACGAAATGGTCAACCAGATCCTGGCCGACCCCCGCCAGGGCAACAGCACCTATTTCCAAATCATTAACGCCTTCTTCCTGAAGGCCGCGGTGGCCGAGGCGCACCGCAACCGCATCGAGATCCTGGTCGAGTACCTCGGCCGCGCCGCCGCGCTGGCCCAGAAAGAGGGACGCAAGGTGCGCGTGCTCAACGTCGCGTGCGGCCCCGCCATCGAAATTCAGCGCTTCATCGCCACGGACCCCAATGCGTCCAGCCTGGAATTCACCTTGCTGGATTTCAGCGAGGTCACGCTGGAGTACACCCGGTCGTGCATCGAAGCCGCCGCCAAGACCGGCGGGCGTCCGGTGGAAGTGCACTACGTGCACGAGTCGGTGCACCAGTTGCTCAAGCGCGCATCCAAGCGCGACGACAGCCTGGACGCCGGCGTGTTCGATTTCGTCTACTGCGCCGGCCTGTTCGATTACCTCACCGACAAGGTCTGCTCGCGCCTGCTCGACTACTTCGTGGTGCGCACCCGCCCCGGTGGTTCGGTGATGGTCACCAACGTGCACTCGGTCAACCCGCAGAAGAACGTGATGGAGCACCTTCTGGAGTGGCACCTGATCTACCGCGACGAGAAAGGCCTGGAAGCCGTGCTGCCCGAGCCGCGCGAGGGCACCCGCATCTTCACCGATGTCACGGGTGTCAACGTCTTCGCGGAATTCCGCCTGCCCGAGAAAACCTGAGGCCACGCCACGCATGACGCCAGCCGCCTTGTCGCCCTACCACCAGCAACTCAGCGAGTTCCGGCTTGCCTATAGCAAGGCGGGTTCGATCGTCTCGATCGTGTTGGTGCTGATGGGCCTGGGGCTGGACTACACGCTGTACGCCGAGTCCTTCAGCACCCTGGCGCCAGCGCGTTTCCTGGTGGCCGGTCTGACGCTGGTCATCCTCTGGATGTTGCATTCGCCGATCGGGCTGCGCTGGGTGCGGCCCCTCACACTCGTGTGGCTGGCGCTGCCGCAGATCATGATCGCCTGGATGATCTGGGTCACCAACGGGGTGGACTCGATCTACTTCGTCGGCCTGCACCTGGCGCTCTATGCCACCGGCATCATCCTGCCCATCGCCTTCCTGGAAAGCCTCACCTTCGGCCTGTTCACCTACGCGCTGTATGCCCTGGCCTGCTATTTCCACCCCGAGGGGTTGAAAGACTTCAGCCAGTTCGCCGGCATCTCGCTGTTCATCCTGTTCTCCGCCACCATCAGTTCGTTCTGCACCTACTTCAACGAGCGCGGCCGCTTCAACATGTTTGCGCTGCAAAGACAGGTGTCCGAGAAGAACGAATCGCTCAAGCAGATCAACGACACCCTGGCCGAAGTCAAGGGCCAGTTGCTGCAGCGCGAAAAAATGGCGGCCATCGGCACGCTCTCGGCGGGTTTGCTGCACGAACTCAACAACCCGGTGAACTACAGCCTCATGGCCATCAACATGGGGTTGACCTCACCCGCCACCGAAGCCGACACCATGCTCAAGGAGAGCCTGGTCGACGCGCGCGAGGGCATGCAGCGCATCCAGAACATCGTCTCCGACCTCAAGACCTTCGCGTACCAGAAGCCCGGCCAGGACGGCCTGCGGCTGTTCCTGCTGGAGAACGCGGTGCGTTCGGGCCTGCGGCTGGCGGGCCACGAACTCAAGGGCATCGAGGTCAACGTGGACCTTCCCCAGGACTCCCACGTGATGGGCGACGAACCCGCCATCATCGGCGTGCTGATCAACCTCTTCAGCAATGCCGCCCACGCGATCACCGCCGCTCAACGCGAAACGCCCCGGATCGACATCCGCGTGGCCTCCCGCGACAAGCGCCTGTGCGTATCCGTGCGCGACAACGGCATGGGCATCGCGCCCGAGAACATGGAACGCGTGTTCGAGCCCTTCTTCACCACCCGCGACGTCGGTGCCGGCCTCGGGCTGGGCCTGAGCGTGAGCTACGGCATCGTGCAGCGCCATGGTGGCACGCTGGCGGTGGAGAGCGAAGCAGGCCACTGGACGGAGTTCACCTTTGACTTGCCGAGGCCCTGAATGAAACCCGACGACACCGGCATCTCGCGTGGTTCGCTGGGCGCCCACGCCATCCTCGTCGTGGACGACGAGCCCCAGGCCTGCAAGTGGTTTGCCCGCCTGTATGGCGACGAGTTCGTCGTGCTCACGGCCCATGGCGTGAACGACGCGCTCGCGCTGCTGGCGCAGCGTGGCGACGAGGTGGCCGTGCTGCTGACCGACTACGCCATGCCGCAGCGCGACGGCGTGTCGCTGCTGAGCGAGGTGCGGCAGCGGTACCCGCACATCGCGCGCCTGCTGGTGTCGGCCTACGCCGACAAGGACGTGGCCATGTCGGCCGTCAACCAGGGGCATGTGGAACAGATCCTTGAAAAGCCGCTCGACGAGGCCCTGACACGCCAGGCCTTGCGCGAGGCGCTCAACGCGAGCCAGGTGCGGGCGCGCGAGCGCGCCCTGGTGGAGCGGCGCTCGGCCACCTTGCGCGAAACCCTGGGATTTCTCGCGCACGAAGTCACCACGCCGCTGGCCACCGTGCAGGGCTACCTCACGGCCATGCGCGCGCGGCACCGCGACGCACCGGCCGACGGCAGTGGCGACGCGCGCATCCAGGAGCAGAAACCCGGCGACGTGCTCTTCATGATCGAAGCCGCGCAGCGCCGCGCCGAGTACGCGCAGTCGCTGGTGTCGACCTTCGTGCAGACCGCGCGCGATGCCTACCAGCCCGACGCCGCGCCCAACCTGCGCGCCAGCGATCTGGTGCAGGCCGTGCGCGACGAGTTTCCGTTCGACAACGACGAAGCGCAATGGCTCACCAGCGAGCTGAGCGCCGACTTCGTGCTGCCCGGGCGGCGCGACCTGCTCTACCTCGTGCTCTGCACGCTGGTGAAGAACGCCTTGCTGGCCCTGCGCGCCGAGCCGCCGCAACAACCCCGGGTGCACATCAGCCTGGGGCGTGAAGCGCCCGCGCCCGGTCTGCCCGCGCAGGCCGCCATCCATGTGAGCGACAACGGCGCCGGCATTCCACCGGACGTGCTCAAGCGCCTCACCGTCGAGCCGACCACCACCCGCGCCGACAACGGCGGCAGTGGCATGGGCCTGATCTTTTGCCGGCGCGTGATGACATCGTTGGGCGGTTCGATCCTGATCCGCTCGGAGGTGGGCCAAGGTGCCACCGTCTCGCTCTATTTCCCTAACGCTCAGTAACCAATAAGACTTTCTCAGGAGTGTCGCCGTGAAGCCCGTGAAAATTCTGTATGTCGATGACGAGGCCATGGCCCTGAAATACTTCGAGCGCCTGGTCAGCCCGCTGGCGCCCGTGCTCACCGCCGCCTCGGTGGAAGAAGGCAAGGCCGTGCTGGCCGAGCATGGCGCCGATGTCGCGGTGCTGGTGTGCGACCAACGCATGCCCGGCGCGTACGGCAACGAGCTGCTGCGCCACGCACGTGAGTACTACCCGAACATCGTGCGCATGTTGACCACCGCCTACTCCGAACTGGGCGATGCGATCGAGGCGATCAACACGGGCGAAATCTACCGCTACATCAACAAGCCCTGGGAGCTGGAGAGCCTTCGCGCCGACCTCAAGAACGCGCTGGAACTGGCCGAATTGCGGGGCGAACGCGACGACCTGATGCGCGACAAACTGCTGGCCCAGCAGAGCCAGCTGTTGGCCAACCGGCTGGCCAGTCTGGTGGCGGTGGCCGCGGCGGTCCACAGCGACGGGTTTGAGCAGGCGCTCCACCGCTTCGCCCAGGCCGTGCAGCTCACCGGCTGCGACGAGCCCAAGGTGGATTGGCACCGCTGGGAGCACGCCGACCTGGTGCAGGCGGAGGCGCTGCGCTCCGCGGCCATCGCCGGCCATCTGCGCCACTGGCTGCGCGAATTCGGCCCGCACCGGGACGGCGCTGGTGCGCTGGCGGTGCTGTCGCAAGCCGCGGGCGCCGAGTTGCGGGGTGACCATGTGCGTTTTTCCGACCGCGCTCCGTTGAGCGCGCTGCTCGGTGCCGGCGCAGGCGAAACCCCTGCTTCAGCGGATTGCGCCTGGCTGGCGTGGTTGCTCTGGCAAGGAGGCCTGGCGCAGGTGGACGCATCGACGGACGGCCCCGGCTGGACCGTACGCCCTGCCCCCGCGGCGGCGCTGCGACCCGACTGGCTGGCCGACGCCATCGAGACCCTCGGCAGACCTTGAAACGCGCTGTGGGCACATGAAACAGTGCGAAAACGAGGGCACTTTTTGCGGCGTGGGCGCTCACAATCCGACATGCACCCCATCAGGACCCACGCCATGAACACGGTTTTCACCTCCGCAGCGCGCCACAGTGCGGTCGCTGCCGCCGCCGCCCTGACCCTTCTTTCCGGGTGCGCGTCGGTGGGTGTGGGCGTGGGCATCCCGATCGGGCCGTTCTCCATTGGCGTGGGCCTGGGTTCTGGCGGCGTCAATGCGGGTGTGAGCACCGGTGTGGGCCCCGTGGGTGTGGGCGTGGGCGTCAACCAGCGCGGGCAGGTCAGTGCAGGAGCGGGTGTCGGCGCCAGCACCGGCATTGGCAACGGGAATGCGCGCGTGGGTGTGGGCGTGGGCACCAGCACGGTGATCCACGATCCGGACAACCACCGCTAGGCCTGCGCACACGATTTCTCCCCTGTGAGAATGGGCTGAACACGGCGCCATTCCGGGCGCCAGAATGGCCTTGATATGGATAAAATGTCCATTATGTCCATTCTCAACGACCTCCCGCAGATTCCCGCAACGCAGGCGAAACAGGCCTTCGGGGAAATGCTGGACCGCCTTCGCACCAGCAACGCCGTTGCGATCACGTCTCACGGACGGGTCAAGGCGCTCGTTTCCACGCCGGAGATGTGGTCCGAAAGAGAGTCGCAATTTGCACGCGACACGGATCTCCTGGAGCGCAAGCTGGCGCGAGCTCAGCAATCACGGGTTGAACTCGACCGGCTCCAGCGTCACGCCCATCTGGCCGTTGACTTGTTGTCCTCCTCGGCGGATCAACAAGCTCTGATCGTCAGCGAGGCCAAAGCAAGAGTCGCCAGATGGAGGGGCCATGCTTTGTGCAGTGACGACTACATCGACCGATGGAATCAACTGCTCTCTCTTCCGGTCCATGAATTGGCGAAAGAAATGATTGGTGACTGCGGCGGCTGGGGAAACGCACTGCGACAAAACACGCCTTTTTCCATGAAGAAGAAAACCACCGATGTCGCACAGGCTTGATCTGCTGTTCTCGGCTCTGGCGAAGGCAAAAAAACTCATTGGCCACAGTGAGTACGTGATCGTAGGAAGCCTGTCCGCGGTCGCCCTCGAAGACTCTGGTCGCCTTCCCCCGGAAATGGCGATGTCGAATGATTTCGACATGTACACCAAGGCCGACCCGGGGCGGATTCATGACGTCGCCGAAGCCCTTGGTGAAGGCAGCGCCTTCTTCGATGAAAACGACATGTACATCGACCCTGTCTCACCCAAGCTGCTCACGCTGCCAGAAGGGTGGGAGGATCGAATGAACGTGCTTGAGCGCGATGGCATCAAGGCTTACTTTCTTGAGCCCAACGACGCGGCGATCTCGAAGTACGCCCGAGGCGCACCGAACGATGAGCGCTGGATCAAGGCAGGGGTCAGGGCTCAACTGATCGACCTTGACGTTGTCGTCAGTCGACTGAGGAAAACAAGCTTTCTCGATGCCGCCGAAGAAGCGGCGACCCGCGCTCGTATCCACAAGGATATGGAGAGCACGCCCCCAACGCCGGAAGCCGACAGCCCATCACCGCACAAGAAAAGCCGCCGGCGCCGGCCTTGATCGCCCCTACCCGCGCAGCTTGGTGATCAACTCGTCCAGCGCGCCCGCCGCCCCCTGCGGATCGCGTTGCCGCAGGCAGGTCACGACCTTGCGGCGCAGCGGAAACAGGTCGGGCCGTGGCCGCACCGGGATCACGTGCGTCATGCGCTCGCGCAACACGGCGGTCATGGTCTGTGCCATCAGCATCAGGGCTTCGTTGTGCCCGGCCGCCGCGATCGCGGAGAAGAAGCGGCTGGCCGATTCGATGCGTTGCGCCAGCGGGTCGTCGTCCCGGTGGCGTTCGATCCCGTCCACGGCCGCCTCCACGGCGTCGAGCTCGGCCTCGCTGGCGCGCTCGCAGGCGAGCCGCAGCAGCGTGCCGTAGAGCGTGCGGTAGGCCTCGTCGAGATCGACCGAGCCCAGCTTGCCCTCCACCACCAGCGTGCGCAGCGACTCCGCGAGCATGCGGTACGCGCCCTTGTAGAACACCAGCGCGTGGTCCTCACTGCCCTCGTGCATGTGCTTGACTTCACCGATGAAGATGAGGTGGTCGCCCGCGTCGTGGCACGCGTGCACGCTGCATTCGAAGCTGGCCAGGCAGTCGTCGATGATCGGCATGTTCAAGGGTCCCGAACGCCAGGCCACACCCTCGAACTTGTCCACGATCTTGCTGGAGGCGAAACGGCCCGACAGCGCGTCCTGCCGCTGCGACAGGATGTTGATCGCGAACCCGTCGGATGCCGAGAAGGTGGGCACCAGGCTGCTGGCCTTGCGCAGGCTGAACAGCACCAGCGGCGGCTCCAGCGAGACGGAGCTGAAGGAGTTGCAGGTCAGGCCCACGGGCTGGCCGTTGGCGGTGGTGGTGATGACGGCCACACCGGTCGGGAAGCAGCCGAGCAGCTGGCGGAACAGCTTGGGCTCGATGGCGGCGCTGTGGGTCGTCGTCACGCGTTCCGTCAGGGGGGCTGCGGCAGGCGCGGTGGCGGTGGCTGCGGTCATGGCATGTCTCCTTGTTGTCTTCAAAGCGATCCGTAGAGGTTGACCAGCGAGGCCTTGAGGAAGCCCCCGTCGACCACGAGGTCCTGCCCATTCACGTAGGCGGACGCGTCGCTGGCGAGAAAGGCCACGGCGTCGCCGATGTCCTGCGGCAGGCCGATGCGGCGCGCGGGGATCTTCGAGACGCGGTCGTGCAGCTTGGCCTCGTCACGGTAGTGCGTCTCGGACAAGGGCGTGCGGATCATGCCTGGGCTTACCGAGTTGGCGCGCAGGCCGCGCGGTCCCCACTCCACCGCCATCTGGTGCGTCAGGGCACAGAGCGCGGCCTTGGCCGGCCCATAAGCGCCGGCGCGCGAGGCCACGTGCGCGGTGATCGAGGCAACGTTGACGATGCTGCCGGCCTGGCGCTCGAGCATCATCGGCACCAGGGCCTGCGCGCACAGCAGAGCGCCGCGCAGGTTCACACGAAACACACGGTCCCACAGATCGACCGGAAAGGTTTCCAGTTTCTCGGGGCCCGTCGTGATGGCCGCGTTGTTCACCAGCACATCGCAACGGCCGTAACGCTCGCGCACCAGTGCCGCCATGGCGGCGACGGAAGAGGGGTCGCCGATGTCGCAGCGCACGGCCAGCATGCCGTTCGCTTCGGTGGGTTGCTCGGGGTAGCTGATGTCGGCTTGCACCACCTGCGCACCCGCCGCACGCAGGCGTTCGCAGATGGCGGCCCCCAGACCGCCGGATGCGCCGGTGACCACGGCCACGCGGCCAGCGAAGGCTTGGGCGGCGAAGGCGCCGGCCGCAGCGCTGGCTTCCCCAGGGGCTTCACCCCAGGTGATGTGTGCGCGCACGCGGCCCTGTTCGTCGAGCCAGCCCTTGCTGGCCGCGTACTGGATCATCGCGTCGAACTTGGCATCCCACTCGGCGCTGCCCGCTTCGCTCGACAGGAAGCGCAGCACCGACGGCGCCAGCCGCACATGGTCAGCGCCGTCGCGGCTGCCGATGCGGGCGATGGCCTGCTCCAGCCGCTCGGTTGGTTGCGGATCGACCAACACATCAAGGCGGTTGAAGACCGAGGGCTCGACGAGGGAGATGGTGCCGGCGCTGGTGAGGTGCACACGCATGGCGATTCCTTCAGGCAGCCACTGCGTTGAGGGAACCGACTTCCTTGCGGATCGCTGGAATGATCTTCTCGCCCCACAGTTCGATCTGCCTGAGCATGGTCTTCTGGTCGAAGTCGCCCAGTTGCGTCTGCAGCGCGATGTGCTTCGGCTTCAGGATGCTGATCTCTTCGAGCATCTTGTCGATCACCTGGTTCACCGAACCCACCGGCAGGTTCTGGCGCAGCTGCTCAAAGGTCGGGTCCGTGGCCGACGGCACTTCCTTGACCATGTAGCCGTCGTCCGACTGCGCACGCCGGAACTTCAGGCTCTCCGAGATGCGCCGCTGGAAACGCGCGCAGTCGAGGTACGCATCGATCTCGGCCTGGTTGTCCGAGGCGTACGCACAGCGCAGGAAGCCGAACTTCACGTCCTCGTCGAGGTCCTTGCCGTTGTCGCTCGCCACCTTCTCCAGGCGGCCGCGCAACTCGGTGACCGCCGCGTTGCCGTTGAGCAAGGCGGTCACGAACAGGTTGTGCCCTTCGCGCACGCCGCGACCCAGGGCCACCGGGTTGCCCGAGGTGATCCACACCGGTGGCATCGGGCTTTGCACCGAGCGCACCGCGATGGAGCTGGGTGGCAGCTTGAGGAATTGTCCGTCGTACTCCACGATCTTCTGCGTCAGCCCCTTGGGAAGGATGTCGAGGAACTCGTTGTAGATCGCGGGCGCGTCGGCGATCTTCACGCCAAAGCGCTCGAACTCGAACTCCTGGTAGCCCGAGCCCACGCCCAGGTCCAGGCGGCCGTTGGAGACGGTGTCGGCAAAGCCCACCTCGGCCAGGAAACGCGCGGGGTGGTACAGCGGCAGAATGCACACCGCCGTGCCCAGGCGGATGCGCTGCGTCTTGGCCGCCATGTGCGCCACCATCATCAGCGGCGAGGGCGAGAGCGAGTAGTTGTTGAAGTGGTGCTCGGCGTACCACGCGCTGTTGAAGCCGGCCTGCTCGGCCACCACGGTCTGCTCGATCGAGTTCTGAATGACCTGCTGCGAAGTCTGGTGGTAGCCCCGTTGCTGGGCCAGGATGAATACGCCGAATTCCATGGTGTAGTGCCTCTGAAGAGTGGTCTGCAATGCGAAGAATTCTGCGGAGAGACGGTGCTGGCGGGAATACGGCACATGCGCGGTTCAGTCCTGCAGAAATAGCAGGAGTGGCCTGCGGCTCCCTCCCCCTCTGGGGAAGGCGCAAAGAAAAAACCCCGGGGAGCGACGCCTCACACAGAGGCATCACCGTCCCGGGGTTCACAGCCTGGCGCAGGCTGGGTGTGTTTACTTTTCCTTCAGGTTGGCCGCGATGGCCAGGCCCTGCCAGATCTTGGCATCCTTCTTGATCTCGTCCGCGTACTGCTTGGCCGTGCGCTTGGGCGGCACCACCATGTTCTGGCCTTCGATGCGCTTGCGCACTTCGTCGGACAGCTGCACGCGGTTGATCTCCTCGGCGAGCCGGTCGACGATGGCCTGCGGCGTGCCCGACGGCGCAAAGATGCCGTACCAGCCATCGGCCTCGAACTTGTAGCCCTGTTCGGCCAGCGTCGGCAGGTCTTGCGTCGCGGGCCAGCGCTGCGAGCCCGTCTGGCCCAGTCCCACCATGCGGCCGTCGCGCATGTGCGGAATGGGCGAAGCGATGTCCATGAAGCCCACGCCGATGTTGTTGGAGATGATGTCGGTCGCTTCGGACACGAGCGTCTTGTAGGCCACGTGCGGCATGTCCAGACCGTAGTGGGCCTTGATGCCTTCCATGGCCAGGTGGCCCGAAGACCCGTTGCCCCACGAACCGTACGAGAGCTTGCCGGGGTTGGCCTTGGCGTAGGCCACCATGTCGGCCAGGTTCTTGAAGCCAGTGGACGGATTGGCCACCAGCAGGATGCCGGCCGCGCCGACCTGGGCAACCGGCGTCAGGTCCTTCTCCGTGTTGTACGGCATCTTGGCGATCATCACCGGGTTGATCAGGATCGCCGACGAGGGCGCGAACAGCAGCGTGTAGCCATCGCCCGCGGCCTTGGCCACGGTGTCGCATGCGATCAGTCCGTTCGCGCCGGGTTTGGGTTCGACCACCACCGGTTGCCCCAACACTTTCTGCAGGGGCGTGCCGATCAGGCGGGCAAAGATGTCACCGCCCGCACCGGCCGAGCCGGCCACCACCAGGCGGATCGGGCGCGAAGGCCAGTCACCGGTATTGGCCTGGGCCTTGATACCCGCGCCGAGCAAAAGGCTGCTCATCAGCACGGTGCGGCGTTGGATTGGGAAGTTGTTCATGCAGGTCTCCTGTTTCTATGGGAAGCAAAGGGTCAAAAATCAAAAGGGGAGGTGCGGTGAAATCAGGCGGCAACCTCCGAAGTTTTCGTGTGGCGGCGCAGCTCCTTCTGGATCGCGGGGATGATTTTTTCGCCCCACAGTTCGATCTGCCTGAGCATGGTCTTCTGGTCGAAGTCGCCCAGTTGCGTCTGCAGCGCGATGTGCTTCGGTTTCAGGATGCTGATCTCTTCGAGCATCTTGTCGATCACCTGGTTCACCGAACCCACCGGCAGGTTCTGGCGCAGTTGCTCGAAGGTCGGGTCCGTCGCCGACGGCACTTCCTTGACCATGTAGCCGTCGTCCGATTGCGCACGGCGGAACTTCAGGCTCTCCGAGATGCGCCGCTGGAAACGCGCGCAGTCGAGGTACGCATCGATCTCGGCCTGGTTGTCCGAGGCGTACGCGCAGCGCAGGAAGCCGAACTTCACGTCCTCGTCGAGGTCCTTGCCGTTGTCGCTGGCCACCTTGTCCAGGCGGGCGCGCAACTCGCTGATCGCCGCGTTGCCGTTGAGCAAGGCGGTGACGAACAGGTTGTGCCCTTCGCGCACGCCGCGGCCCAGGGCCACCGGGTTGCCCGAGGTGATCCAGATGGGCGGCATCGGGCTTTGCACCGGGCGCACGGCAATCGAACTCGGGGGCAGCTTGAGGAATTGTCCGTCGTACTCCACGATCTTCTGCGTCAGCCCCTTGGGAAGGATGTCGAGGAACTCGTTGTAGATCGCGGGCGCGTCGGCGATCTTCACGCCAAAGCGCTCGAACTCGAACTCCTGGTAGCCCGAGCCCACGCCCAGGTCCAGGCGGCCGTTGGAGACGGTGTCGGCAAAGCCCACCTCGGCCAGGAAACGCGCGGGGTGGTACAGCGGCAGAATGCACACCGCCGTGCCCAGGCGGATGCGCTGCGTCTTGGCCGCCATGTGCGCCACCATCATCAGCGGCGAGGGCGAGAGCGAGTAGTTGTTGAAGTGGTGCTCGGCGTACCACGCGCTGTTGAAGCCGGCCTGCTCGGCCACCACGGTCTGCTCGATCGAGTTCTGGATGACCTGCTGCGAAGTCTGGTGGTAGCCTCGTTGCTGGGCCAGAATGAATACGCCAAATTCCATGTCGTGTCTCCGTCGAAAAGCTGCCCTGCACGGGCCAACGGATACTAGGCGCGACACCCGGCATTCGGTATCTCGGAATCAGCCGATCTGTACTGCGTAAATTGGAGGACTCATGGACAGATTGCGCGCCATGGAACTGTTTTCGTCGATCGCTCACACGCGGAATTTCTCCGAGACGGCACGCCGTTTCGGCATCTCGGCCACCGCCGTCTCGCGCATGATCACCGACATCGAAAACGAGCTGAAGGTCAAGCTGCTGCTGCGCTCGACGCGCCAGGTGGCGCTGACCGAATCGGGCCAGGAATACGCGCGCCAGCTGGAAGACATTTTGTGGCGCATCAACGAGCTGCGCGACAACATCACCGCCATCAGCACCGCGCCGCAAGGGCGGCTGCACGTGCACTCGCGCACCATGTTCGGCCTGCGCGTGTTGCCACCGCTGATCGCCGACTTCCGCAAGCGCTACCCCGACATCCACATCGAGTTGACCGTGTCCGAAGCCCCGGTGGACCTGCGGCGCAACCAGATCGACATCGACTTCCGCATCTCCCCGCCGGTGGAGGCAGGCATCAAACGCCGCATGCTGTTCGTGAGCGAGCGCTACCTGGTGGCGTCGCCGGCTTACCTCGCCACCCGGCCGCCGCTGCAGAAGCCCGAGGACATCCTGGAGCACGACTGCCTCGGTTATCAGCTGCCGGGTGACGAGTACCTCTGGCGCTTCAAGCAGCAGGAGCACGTCAGCGAGATCACCTTCAAGCCCCGCCACATCAGCAACAACGGCATTGCCCTGCTGGAGCTGGCGCGCATGGGCGAAGGCTTTGCGCTGCTCGACGACTACACGGTGCACAACGACCTGCGCCAGGACCGGCTGGTGCGGGTGCTGCCGGACTACCGCATCAGCAACAAGGGATTCGACGAAGGCATGTACGCCACCATCCTGGACACGGCCATCGTCCCGGCCAAGATCCGCCTGTTCATGGACTTCGTCGCCGAGCACGTGGCGGGCCCCGAACGGCGGTTCTCCGCCCACAGCAAAGCCACCGGACTTGCCGCCGAGCCGAGCGCGTAACTAGAGAGGCATGCGGCACAGAGGCCGCGCCGCACCCTGAAAGCCCAAGCCGGTCACCTTGAGCACCGCGCCATCCAGCGGCCCCGAGGCGCTCAGGCGGCCGCTGTTGCTGATCGACGTGACGAACAGATCGGCCATCGACGGGCCACCAAAACACAGCGCACTCGGGTGGGTGAGCGGCAACGCAATCCTGTGCGTGAGCCGGCCCTGCAGGTCGTAGCGGGCCAGCGCGCCCGCGCGCACCAGGGCGGTCCACAAACCGCCCTCGCTGTCGAAGCAGCAGCCATCCGGCCCGGAGCCCTCGGCATCGGTCTGCACGAACACCTGCTTGTCGGCCAGCGTTCCGTCGCTCCCCAAGGCATAGGAATAGACGGTCTTGCTGGCGCTGTCGGCCACGCAGAAGCGCCCGCTGACCGGGCTCACACCGGGCCCGTTGGTGATGCCCAGGCCCTCGTCCAGTTTGCGCAGTTGCAGGTCGGTGCCGAGCCGGTACAGGCCACCCAGCGGCGGCTCGTCGGGCTCGCGGAACACGTGCATGGTGCCGACGACAAAGCTCCCGTCGGGCAGCGAGATGCCGTCGTTGAAGCGCAGGTCCGGGTGGCTCACGTCCAGGCGCGCGAGGGTGCGCAAGTGCCCGTTGGCCAGGTCCAGCGCGGCGATCGCCTCTTTCAGCGCCAGCACGATGCGGCCATCGTGGTTGAACGCGAACGAACCCAGCGGCGGCGGCACCTCGTGGCGCGAGGTGACCGCGCCCGTCTCCGGGTTCAGCGCATAGACCACGCCCGCGCGACAGTCCAGCAGCCACAACCGTCCGCCATGCCACACCGGGCACTCACCCAATTCGGTCTTCAATTCACCCAGCCGTTTGATTTCCATTGCCTCGATCCATTGATTAAATTCGAAGCCATTCATTTCAATCAGTAAATGGCTATTGAATTGCAACAAAGGCGATTTTCCAATTCATTGGAAACCCCTTTTTCAGCGTCATTATCGGCGCCCCACTCCTCTATGACACAGCCTCTCCGTCGGCGATTCCTTCAGTTTCTGCAGAACACAATCCCGGATTGAATGGAAATCAAATAAAGACCCGACTTCTATACTCGATCGGACCGTGCAGGCACTGAAAAGATTGGCGGAATTCCACCCCATCGCCTGGAGACAAAACACCCTTATTTCTCCAGATCGAACGGGGCCATTGGCCTTCGCAGTGTGCTGTCCTTTTGTGATCTGCGCCGCGGCAAGCGGACTTCTTATCGAGGTGGTGTATGAGCGAAAAATGGGTTCGTCTGGACGTCTCCGACGGCGTGGGCCTGGTCACCATGGACCGCAAGCCGGTCAATGCCCTGAACCGGGAGATGCGCCGCCAGCTGGTCGCCACCTTCGACGAAATTTCCGAGCGCGAGGACATCCGTTGCGCCGTGCTGACCGGCGCCAACGGCGTGTTCTGCGCCGGCGCCGACCTGAAGGACCGCCCCAGCAGCGAGATCGCCGGCGACTTCCTGGACCACAACCGCATCACGCGCGAAACCGGCAACTCGATCCGCGAGTGCTCCAAGCCCGTGATCGCCGCGGTCAATGGCGTGGCGCTGGGCGCGGGCTTCGGCCTGGCGGCGGCGTGCGACATCCTCTACGCCTCCGAGAACGTCACCGTCGGCATGCCCGAGATCAACGTCGGCCTGGCCGGTGGCGCCTCCATGTTGAAGACCTTGTTCGGCCGCTCCACGCTGCGCCGCATGTTCTTCACCGGCCAGCGCCTGACGGCGCACGACCTGCTCAAGCGCAACGTGATCGAGGACGTGCTGTCGGAAGCCGACCTGCTGCCCGTGACGATGGCGCTGGCGCGCGAAATCGCGTCCAAGGCGCCGCTGGCGGTGGCCTATGCCAAGCGCGCCGCCAACATGGTGGACCTGATGCCCCAGCGCGATGCCTACCGCTTCGAGCAGGAGTTCACCGTGGCCCTGTCGAAGACCGAAGACGCCCGCGAAGCGCGCACCGCCTTCCTGGAAAAGCGCGCCCCGGTGTTCAAGGGACGGTGAGCACAACATGTTGACCCAGGTTCAAGCAGCCCCGGGCGCCGGGCTCGACGCGTTCTTCAACGCCACGGGCGTGGCCGTGATCGGCGCCTCCGACGACATCACCAAGATCGGCGGGCGGCCGGTGCAGCTGCTGCGCAAGTATGGCTACGCTGGCGCGATCTATCCGATCAACCCCAAGGGCGGCACCATCCAGGGCCTGCTGGCCTACGCCTCGATCCTCGACACGCCCACGGCGCCGGACCTCGCCATCCTGGCCGTGCCGATGGAAGCCACGCTGCAGGCCGTGCGCGACTGCGCCACGCGCGGTGTGCGCGGCGCGATCGTGCTTTCGGCCGGGTTCGCCGAAGCCGGCCCCGAAGGCGCGGCCGTGCAGGCCGAGATGGTCCGCGTGGCGCGCAGCCACGGCATGCGCCTGCTGGGCCCGAACTGCCTGGGCGCTGTGAACGTGGTGGACAAGCTGGTCGGCTCGTTCTCCATCGCGCTGGAACAGAACATGCCGCCCGTGGGGCAAGTGGGCATCGTCTCGCAGTCGGGCAACATCGGCAGCTTCACCATGAGCAACATGGCCCAGCGCGGGCTGGGTGTGAGCCGCTTCATCGCCACCGGCAACGAAGCCGACGTGGACGTGGCCGATGGCATCGCCTCGCTGGCGCAAGACCCCGACACGCGCATCATCCTGTGCTGCATGGAAACCTGCCGCGATGCGGCTCGGCTGATCACCGCGCTGGACCTCGCGCGCCAGCACCACAAGCCGGTCATCGCGCTCAAGATCGGCTCCACCGAACAAGGCCAGGCCGCCGCCGCCTCGCACACCGGCGCGCTCACCGGTTCGGACGCGGTGTTCGACGCCGTCTTCCGCCGCTACGGCGTGCTGCGCGTGCGCTCGTTCGAAGACCTGCTGAACGTGGGCCACGCCGCCGCCCTGCTGGGCACCGGGCGCCTGCCTGCCCACGACGCCGTCACGCTGGTCGCCGCCTCGGGGGGCTTCGGCATCATGATGGCCGACGCGATGGTGGAAGAAGGCCTGACCCTGCCGCAACTCGACGACAGCACGAAGCAGCTGATCCGCGAAGCCGTGCCCAACGCCGGCACCAACAACCCGGTGGACGCCTCGGCCCAGATGTCGGCCCGGCCGGACATCCTGTTGAAGATGCTGACCGCGCTGCAGAGCGATTCCAACGGCAGCACGCTGGTGCTGCTGCTGGCGCTCTCGCTGTACAACCCGCGCCTGCGTGGCGTGTACCTGGAGGCGCTGTCGAAGATCCGCCAGAGCCACCCCGACCGCCTGATGGTCCTCATCAGCCAGGGACCGGCCGATGCAGTGGCCGAGATCAACGCGCTGGGCATTCCGGTGTTCCCGAGCATTCCCGCGGCGGCCAGTGGTCTCAAAGGCCTGGTCACCCTCGGCCAGCTCACCGCGCTGCCGACGGCCCCGGCCTACGGCGGCCCCGTCGACCGTGTGGACCCCGCCGTGTTCCGCAACGAGTTCCACGCCAAGCAGGCGCTGGCCGCTGCCGGCATTTCGGTGCCGCGCGAAGCAGTGGTGACCTCGGCCGACGACGCCGTGCGCAGCGCGCAGGCCACGGGTTACCCGGTGGTGCTCAAGATCGCGTCGGAAGACATCGCGCACAAGACCGAAATCGGTGGCGTGGCGCTGAACCTGCAGGACGACGGCGCGGTGCGCGAAGCGTTCGATCGACTGATGGCCAACGCGAAGCAGCACGCACCGCAGGCGCGCCTGGACGGCGTGCTGGTCGCGCCCATGGTGCGCGGCGGTGTGGAACTGATCGCCGGTGTCTCGCGCGACCCGGTGTTCGGCCCGGTCGTGATGGTGGGCATGGGCGGCATCTACGCCGAGATCCTCAAGGACGTCGCGGTGCAGGTGGCCCCCGTCTCCGAAGACGAGGCCCTGCGCATGATCCGCAGCCTCAAGCTGTTCCCGCTGCTCGATGGCGCGCGCGGCCAGGCCAAGGCCGACGTGGTGGCCGCCGCCCGCACGGTGGCGCAGCTCTCCGAGTTCGCGTGCCGCCACGCCGCCGATGTCGCCGAGATCGACATGAACCCCATCCTCGTCAAGCCCGAGGGCCAGGGCGTGCTCGTGCTCGACGCGCTCATGGTCCCGACGGCTGGCCACCCCTCTGCACATTGAGGCCTCACATGCACATGGAAAAAAACCCGGCCATTCCGGACCCTGCGGCAGGCCCGTCGGTCTACCGCGACTATGCGCGCCAGTGGCTGCGCACCCACCTGCCCGCGCACATGCGCGCGGACAGCCTCGACTACCGCACGCCCACGCTGAACGAGTGCCGCGACTGGGAAGCGTCGATGTACGACGCGGGCCTGGCCGGCATGACCTGGCCCAAGGCCTATGGCGGCCTGGGCCTGACGCTGCGCGAGCACCTCGCGGTGAACAAGGAAGTGGGCGCGCTGGCCATGCCCGAGAGCGTGAGCTCGATCGGCAAGGAGCTGGCCGGCCCCATCATCCAGACCGTGGGCACGGAAGAACAGAAGCAGCTGTTCCTGCCGCGCATCCTCGCCATCCAGGACTACTGGTGCCAGGGCTTCTCCGAGCCCGACGCGGGCTCGGACCTCGCGCGCCTGCGCACCAAGGCCACGCCGGAAGGCGACAGCTGGCGCATCAATGGCCAGAAGATCTGGACCAGCGGCGCGGCCAAGGCGCAATACTGCCTGCTGCTCACGCGCACCGGCACGGTGGCCGACAAGCACCGCGGCATGCTGATGTTCGCCGTGCCCATGAACACGCCCGGCATCCGCGTGGTGCCCATCAAGTCCATCGACGGCAAGGACTCGTTCGCCGAGGTCTTCTTCGACAACGTGGTGGTGCCCGACAGCGCGCGCCTGGGCGAGCCGGACGAGGGCTGGAACGCCGCCATCCGCGTGTTGTCGATCGAACGCGCGACCAACCGCATGTACCGCGCCTGGCGCTTCGACTGCGAGCTGCGCCAGCTCATCGCCGCATGCAAGTCCGACCCGCAACTCGCGAAGCTGCTCGACGACGGCCACACCCAGCGCCGCATCGGCGACGTGGTGGGCGAGATCGACGCACTCAAGGGGCTGGTGGGGCGCACGGTGGAGCAGCTGATGGCGGGCAAGAGCATCGGTGCCCGCGGCTCGCTCACGAAACTCTATTGGTCGGAGTGCCACCAGGCCTTCATGGGCCTGGCGCTGTCGCTCGTGTCGCACGTGACGCCACGTTCCAGCGCGCTGGCGCAACGCGCGAAGAAACATTTCTCCACCGCCTACCTGTACGCGCGCGCCGAAACCATCTACGCCGGCACCACCGAGGTGCAGCTGGACATCATCGCGCAACGCATCATGAATTTGCCGAAGGACCTCTGAGATGAGCACGTCAGACAACGATCTCAAGCCCGAAGAGTTTGGCCAGGCGGCGGCTGCGGCCATCGCCGATGCGCAGACGCACAGCTTGCGCGAAGCCGGCCAGGTGCTCGCCAATGCCGGCCTGTGTGGCGTGTGCGCCGCCGAAGACGCGGGCGGCCTGGCGCTGGGCATCGAATTCGCCCTGCCCATCGTGGCCGAGGCGGGCAAGCTGCGCCTGCAATGGCCCTTGCTCGAAACCATTCTGGTCGCGCAGGCGCTCGGCGGCTCGCCGCTGGCCGCCGAGCTCGTGAGCGGTGCGCGCGTGGCCACCTGGGCGCTGCAAGGCAGTCTGAAGGACGGGTTCGCGGGCCACGCCCGCCACGCATCCCACTGCGACTGGGTACTGGTGGCCGACGGCGAAGGCGGTGCTGCGTTGGTGGACCTGGCCTCGGTCGAGATCCAGAACGATCTCGCGCTAGACCCGGAGCACCCCCAATCGTGGCTGGTGCTCGACAACGCCAAGGTGCGGGCCACGCTCGACGCCGACGCCTTCGCCACCTTGCAGCGCGACAGCCACATCCTGATCGCCGGCTGGGCCAACGGCGCGGCCGAAGGCGCCTTGACCACCACGGCCGACTACATGGCCACGCGCGTGCAGTTCGGCCGTCCGCTCTCGGCCAAACAGGCGGTGCGCCACCTGCTGGCCCGCATGCGCCTGTTGCAGGAAGCGTCCAACGCCGGCATCGAACGCGTGCTCTCCACCGACGAATACGGCAGCGTGCGCCGCACCCGGCCGGTGCTGGCCAACACCCTGGCCAACGCGGCCTTCGTCCTGGAAAAGGCCATCCACCTGCACGGCGGCATGGGCTTCACCTGGGAGCTGCCCCTGCACTATGCGCTGCGCGAAGTGCGCAAGTTCGACGCGGCCTTCGGCTCGGGCGCCCTCGCCCAGCAGAACGGCCTCGACTTCATCCAGTCCGTGTGACACCCCCAGGAAAAGCAATGAACCAGGATCTGCTCGGCCGCGTGGCCCTCATCACCGGCGCCGGCGCCGGCATCGGCAAGGAAACCGCCTTGCAAATGGCGGCGCGTGGCGCCACCGTGTGCGTGAACGACCTCAAGGAAGAACTCGTCACCCCCGTGGTGCACGAGATCACGGCGCACGGTGGCAAAGCCTTTTCCATCGTGCAGAACATCGCCAGCCGCGAAGGCATTCGCGATGCGATCCGGCGCTCGTTCGAACTCGGCGGGCGCTTTGACATTCTGGTCAACAACGCCGCCTGGGTGCGCTACCAGGCCATCCCCGACATCGCGCCCGAGACCATCGACCGCATGCTCGACGTCGGCTTCAAGTCCGTCATCTGGAGCCTGCAGGAAGCCGTGGCGGTGATGGACCCCGTGCGCGGTGGATCGATCGTGAACGTGGCCTCGGTGGCGGCGCTGCGCTCGGCCGCCAACTCGGTCGTGTACTCCGGCATCAAGGCGGCCATCCTGGGCGTGACCCGCGCGGCGGCCGCCGAGCTCGGCGCGCGCAACATCCGCGTGAACGCCGTGTGCCCCTCGGCCGTGCCCACCGAAGGCACGCAGCGCAACCGCGACGCCGAGCGCGACGCCAACCGCATTGCGCGCACCCCCCTGGGCCGCCTAGGCACGGTGGAAGACATCGCCCGCAGCATCTGCTTTCTCGCTGGCGACGACGCCGGCTTCATCACGGCGCAAGCCCTCACGGTGGATGGCGGCATCACGCTGACCAACATCTGATCGACATTCAACGGAGACACACGAGATGAACTTCAAGCAAGCAACGCAGGCGCTGGTGTGCGCCATGGCCCTCACGGCGAGCCTGGCCCAGGCGGCCTACCCGGACCGCACCATTCAACTCACCGCACCTTACGGCGCGGGCGGCTCATCGGACGGCATCGCGCGGGAGTTCGCCAACCTGCTCTCGACCGAACTCAAACAGACCGTGGTGGTGATGAACCAGCCGGGCGCCGCGGGCACGCTGCAGCTGCGCAACCTGCAGCGCGCCAAACCCGACGGCTACACGATTGGTCTGTACTCCTACAGCACGGTCACCTTCACTTCGCAGCTCATGAACGTGCCCTACAAGCGCGAGGACTTCACCTTGCTGGGCGGCCTGGCCGAATTCAGCTACGGCATCGTGGCCGCCGCGGACTCGCCGATCAACAACGCCAAGGACCTGGTCAACCAGTCGAAGACCGCCAAGGGCGTGTTCTTCGGCGTGACGGGCGCGCCCAACAACTTCCCGTTCCTGAAAATGCAGAAGATGACCGGTGGCAAGTTCGACCAGGTCACCTACAAGTCCTCGGCGGAATCGGTCATGGCCGCGCTGGGCAAGCAGATCGATGTGGCCCTGCAAGGCCCGTCGGAGTACGCCGAGCTGGTCAAGGCCGGCAAGATGAAAGTCATTGCTTCGGCCAGCGATTCCCGGCTGCCGTGGTTCCCGAACGTGCCCACGCTCAAGGAGCAGGGCTACGACGTCGGCATCACCGGCAAGCTCGGCATCGCAGCTTCCAAGGGCCTGCCCGACGACGTGAGAAAGACGCTGGAAGCGGCCATCCACAAAGTGGTGTCGGGTCAGAAGTTCAAGGACTTCGTGGCCAACGAGTACGGCATCATGAATTACCCCGCGAGCAGCGCCGAGTTCACGAAGGTGATCGACGATGGTTTTGGCCTCATGCGCGACATGATCCAGACCTACGACATCAAGAACTGACGCACGAAGACATGCAGACGGTTCTGATCACGGGTGCCGCGTCCGGCATCGGGCGCGACACCGCGCGCCTGTTTGCCCGCGCGGGCTGGCAATGCGTGCTGGTCGATCACAACGAGAAGGCCTTGCGCGAGGTGGGCCACAGCCTGCCGACGCCCACCTCGGCCGCGCACGTGCTGCGCACCATCGACCTCACCGACGCGCACCAGATCGCCTCGCTGCGCGAAGGCACACCGGCGCTGGATGCCATCCTCAACAACGCCGGCATGTCCGACGCCTCCAACACACCGCTGGTGGAGCAGGACCCGGCGCAGATGGGCCGCCTGCTCGCGCTCAACCTGGCCGCGCCCGCGGCCGTGGTCGATGCGTGCGCACCGCTGCTCAAGCCGGGCGCGCGCATCGTGAACGTGTCGTCGGGCGCGGGCCTGCACGCCATCCCCTGGCGCGGCGCGTACAGCCCGAGCAAGGCCGGGTTGATCGCGCAGACCCGCGCCCTGGCGCGGGCACGGCCGGACTGGTGCGCGGTGGTTCTCTGCCCGGGCTTTGTGCGCACGGAACTGGTCGCCGGGCTGATCGAGGCCGGGCGCATTCCGCCCGAACGCGCCGTGGCCAAGATCCCGCTCGGCCGCATGGCCGCGCCAGAAGAAATGGCGCAGGCGCTTTTCTTTCTGGGGAGCACCGGCGCGGCGCCGCTCAGCGGAGAAATCCTGGCGGTGAACGGCGGCTCGTCGATTTACGGCGGCAGCCAGGCCTTTGCGCCAGCCACGCTCGAGACGCTGCCCTCGGACTTGCCGACGCGGCTCGAGGTGGCGGGCGACGACAGCGCGCACTGGCAGCCCGTGGCGCCCACCACGTCGACAGAACCCCACTACCCTGCCTGCCTGGACATTTCGCCGCTGCACCGCGACGGCGGCCGCTTGCAGGCGGTGCACGAGGCCGCCATCCGCTTTGCCGCGCGCCATGCACAACAAGCGAGCCTGACCTTGCTGCTGCGGCCCGACCGGGACGGCCATTGGCAGGACGCGGGCGACGGCGCCGCGGCACGCATGCTGGTTGCGACGCTCGCGTGCGAATGGGGCAGCCGCGCGCTGCGCATCAACGCGCTGGAAGTGCCGCAGGGGCTGGACCCTCGAACCTTGCACCCGCTGCTGCGGTTCGTGAGCGGACCCGCCGCCCAGTACCTGACGGGGCAAACCCTGGTGTGCCGAGGCCTGCGATGAGCACCCCACCCGGCACCACCGAAGCGGCGCGCGCGCAGATCAAGGCCTATTTCATGGCGCAGCGCGGCTACTGGCGGCCCTGGGCCGAGACCATGCTGCAGGCCTGCCCCTCGTTCGTGGAACAGTACGCGCGCTATGCCGGCCATCCCGCGCGCACGGGTCCCCTGACCGAGCGCATGGTGGAACTGATCTACGTGGCGCTCGATGCCTCGTCGTCGCATCTCTTCGAGTCCGGTCTTCAAACCCACATGAAGCGCGCCCTCGACGTCGGCGCGACGCAGGGCGACATCTTCGATGTGCTGCACCTCGTGGCGGTTCAGGGCGTCGCCAGCGTGTGCCAGGCCACCGACATCCTCGCCGAGCTGACCGGCGGTTCCGATGCGACCCCCATCGACGAGAAGCGCCAGGCGCGCATCGACCCGCTCGGCGCCCAACACGCGCTCGACCTGCGCGCCATGGCGCGGCTGGACCCTGGCTATACCGATGTGCTGCTCGACTTCATCGAACAAGGGCGTCCCGGTGCCGGACTGAGCCCCGCCGAGCGCAGTCTGGTCCAGCTCGCATTGCACGCCTGCTTCACGGCCTTCAACCCCGGCGCGGTGCGACACATCGTGAAGACGGCGCTGTCGCAAGGGCTCGCGTCGGCCGAACTGCTGCAGGCCATTCAACTGGGCGCTCACCTGGCCGTGCACGGCACCGCCCTGGGTGCCAACGTCTTCCGGCAAGTGGCCGGCACCGAGACGACCTGAGAAGTCTGAACCACCGAGGCCACCACACATGCCCGTTCTCCTCGACATGCGGGATGGCGTCGCCATCGTCACGTTGAACCGACCCGAAGCGATGAACGCCATCGATCCGGACATGCGCGCCGAACTGCGCCAGGTCTGGCGCCGGGTGTCGGAGGACGACACGGTCCGCTGCGCGGTGCTCACCGGCGCGGGCAGCACCGCCTTCTGCACCGGATCCGATCTCAAGAAAACCATGCCGCCGGCCGAGAGCTTCGCGCAACTGGCCTTCACGGGAACAGGCCAGGAACCGATGACCGCCGGCATGGACATGGACACCCCCATCGTCTGCGCCATCAACGGCCACGCCTTCGGCGGTGGCCTGGAACTCGCACTCGCCTGCGACATCCGGCTGGCGTCGACGAACGCCCAGTTCGCGCTGCCGGAAGTGCGGCTGGGCACCCTCCCGGCCGCGGGTGGCACGCAGCGTCTGCCGCGGCTGGTCAGCCCGTCCGATGCCATGATGATGCTGCTGACCGGTGACCGCTTCGGCGCGGTCGAGGCCCTTCGCATGGGGCTGGTGAGCGAGGTTCTGCCACCCGCCGAACTCATGGAGAGCGCACTCGCGATCGCGCGACGCATTGCGCAAAACGCGCCGCTCTCGGTGCGGGCGATCAAACGCCTGGTGCGCACCGGCCTGGAGATGCCCCTGGACAAGGCACTGCAGACGGAATACCACGTCTTCGGACTGCTCCGGGACACCGAAGACCGCATCGAAGGCCGGCGTGCCTTCCAGGAAAAACGCACCCCGGTCTACCGGGGACGCTGACGGCCACAGCCGCCAACGCCGCTCAACGCGCCGGCATGTCCTTCGCGGAATAGCCCAGGTGCACCGCCGCGTCCTCGGGGATCGGCGGTACGCTCTCGCTCCAGGTCTCCCAGTCCTCCCGCATCGCAGCCAGGCGCTGCAGGTCGCGCCCCGACTGGTTCGCGCGTTCACGCTCGTCCCGCGCCAGGTTGAACAGGTACTCGTGGCCATCGACCCGCAGGTACTTCCAGTCGCCTCGCCGCAGGGCCCGCTGCCCGCGGTGCTTCATGCGCCAGTACAGGGGTCGCTCGAAGACATGGTCCTGCTCGCGCAGCACCTGCAGCAGCGACACGCCGTCCAGCGGAAAGTCCGGATCGGGCGCCACATGCGCCGCGTCCAGCACCGTGGCCGACCAGTCCATCGTCATGCACTGCTGGACCGACACACCACCCGCGCGAACCGTGGAGGGCCAGTGCGCGATCCACGGCACGCGAATGCCGCCTTCGGTGAGGTCCATCTTGCCGCCCACGAGAGGCCAGCTGTCGGAGAAGCGTTCGCCACCGTTGTCGCTGGTGAAGATGACCAGTGTGTCGCGGTCCAGCCCGTGGCGGCGCAGGGCCTCCATGACCCAGCCGATCCCCTCGTCCATGTGGTGGATCATGCGGCGGTAGGTGTCCACGTTGCCGCCGTGCAGGTGGAACAGGTTGTCGCTCACCTCGGCGGAGACTTGTGCGTCGTCGCGCGTCTCCCAGGGCCAGTGCGGCGCCGTGTAGTGCATGCTGAGGAAAAAGGGCTGGCTGCGGTCTTGCGCCATGCGCTCGACATAGTCCACCGCGCGCCGGGAGATCAGGTCGGTGAGGTAGCCCTCTTCTTGCCGCTCTTCCTCACCGAACCACAGGTCGTGCGCGCCGCCCGAACTGCAATGGGTCCAGTAGTCGACACCGCCCGACATCGGGCCGAAGTATTCCTCGTAGCCCGAGCGCAAGGGGCCGAAGTGCGGCGGGTAGCCCAGGTGCCACTTGCCCATCAGCGCCGTGCGGTAGCCCGCGTTCTTCAGCAACGAGGCCACGGTCGGGTGTGAAGGCGGCAGCCCCAGCACGTTGCTGCTGCGCGTGCGGCTGCTGATCGGTTCGTCCGCGCCGCCACGCAGCCGGTACCGGTAGCGCGCCGTGGCCAGCGCGAAGCGCGTGGGCGAGCAGACGGGGGAGTTGGCGTAGCCCTGCGTGAAGCGCATGCCGGCGGCCGCGAGGCCGTCGAGCACCGGCGACACCGCGCCAAAGGACGCATCGCGCCCGCCGTAACAACCGAGATCGGCGAAACCCAGATCGTCGGCGACGATGAAGATGACGTTGGGGCGCGTGGCCCCAGTCTCCTCAGTCATTGGCGCGGAAGCCGGTGGCCTTCAAGACAGCGGCCCACCGGGCGGTTTCGGCGGCCAGGTCTTTTTCGAAGGCAGCGCCGCTTTCATCGGCCACCTCGAAGTTCTGCGCCTCCAGTTTCGTGCGCACGGACGCTTCGGCATGCGCCTTCTTGAAGGCGGCGAGGATGGTGTCCGATACCGCTTTCGGCACCGCCGCGGGCGCGAGCACGCCAAACCACACCGTCGTGGTCAGGTCGTTGAGGCCCAGCTCGGCCAGCGTGGGAACCTGCGGCAACGATGCCGTGCGCCGCGCACCGGTCACGGCCATCGGCACCAGCTTGCCGGCCTGGATTTGCGGGACCGCCATCGCCAGTTGCGTGAAGCCGAGCGGCACCTGGCCAGCGATCAGGTCGTTGACCTGTGGCGACGAGCCCTTGTAGGGGATGTGCACCATGTCGGCCTGGAGCTTTTCATTGAGCTGGTAGCCCAGGAAGTGCGACGGCGTGCCGGGACTGAAGGACGCGTACGGCACCTGTCCTTTGCGGCCAGCGATCCAGGTGCGCAGCTCGGCGTAGTTCTTCGCGCCCACCGACGGGTGCGTGACCAGCACCATCGGCGACTCCACGCCCTTCACCAAGGGACGGAAGTCGCTGAGCTTCCACTTCAGGTTCGGGTATGCGGCGGGGTTGATGGTCAACATCGACTGCGTACCGATCAGGAGCGTGTGGCCGTCCGCGGGCGCGCGCAGGACGATCTCCGCCGCGAGGTTGCCGTTGGCACCGGGCTTGTTGTCCACGATGAAGGTGCCGCCGGTCTGGCGGTTCAGCTGCTCCGCGATGATGCGCGCATAAATGTCGGGCGCGCTGCCGGCAGAGCTGCCCACCGTCAGCGTGACCGGTTTGCTGGGCCAGGTCTGGGCGTGGGCGGGCAGGACCGCGAGGCCGGCGACGGCGGCCAGAAGGGTGAGCGCCACGGCAGCGCGGCGGCGGTTGAGATGGGGCATGGATGTCTCCGGATGGCGCCAGCGCCCCCACGAAAATGGGTGCCGATCGAAAACCGCAAGGCTACTGTCGCGCGTGCTTGGGCACAATTGAAGATTCGACGGCGAGGTATTCCAGTTCTTCATACCTTGCAGCGTCGAAACCCAGCGATGAGGCCCGTGCCATGAACATTTCCCGAATCAAGTTGCGGCATCTGCACTGCCTGGTGGTGGTCGGGCAGGAACTGAGCATGGTGCGCGCGGCGCAGCAGCTGTCGCTCACCCAGCCGGCCGTGTCGAAGACCATCGCTGAACTCGAAGCCATCGTCGGCCGGCCCTTGCTGGAGCGCCACGGTCGCGGCGTGGCGCTCACGCCCGCGGGCAAGGTGCTGGTGGACTACGCGGGGGCGGGCCTGCGCAACCTGCGCGAAGGGCTGGACGCGGCGGCCGGCCAACCGCAGTCGCACCAGATCACCGTGTCGGTCGGGGCCCTGCCCAATGTGTCGGCCACCTTGTTGCCGCGCGCGTTCGAGGCCATGCGCGCCGCGCTGCCCAGCGTTTACATCCGCGTGGCGGGCGGCACCAACGCGCAACTCATGGGCCGCTTGCGCCAGGGCGAACTGGACATGGTGTTTGGCCGCCTGGCGGAACCGTCGGACATGCTGGACCTGGAGTTCGAGCACCTCTATTCGGAAGACCTGGTCGCGCTGGCGCGGCCCGGCCATCCACTGGCCGGCAGCCGCAAGGTCGCGCCCACGGCGCTCTCGCGCTACACGCTGATCCTGCCGTCCGCCGGCACGCCCATTCGCCGCACGGTGGACGCGTTCCTGGTGACGCACCGCGTGGCGTTGCCGGAATACGTCGTCGACACGCTCGACGTGGCGTTCTCGTTGCAACTGGTGCGGCAGACCGATGCGATCTGGTTCGCACCCGAGGGGCTCATCGAGAGCTTCCGCCCGATCGATCTGGTCGGCCTGCGGCTGCCCCGCGACGGCATGACCGGCGCCGTCGGTCTCACGGTGCGGCGCGGCGCCGAACCGACGGCCGGCGCCGGGCTGCTGCTCGCTGCCCTGCGCGAGCAGGCCCGGTCAACGCATTCGGCGCGGGACTGAGGCCCTCACCACTGCAGCTGCACGCCCACGCTGCCGCTCAGGCCGCTCTTGGTGTGCGCGTTGCCGCCCGACGCCCACAGCTGGCCCAGTTCGCCGTAGACACTGGAGCGCTCCGACACCGCCAGCGTAGCGCCCACGGCCAGTTCGGCGCTGCGCCCGCCCGCGCGGGTGTCGATGCCGGTGTGGCTGGCGACCGTGCCCGTGCCGAAGCCCGCGCGATCGGTGCCGCTGGCGGTGGTGAAGAGGTTGACGCGGCCGTAGGGCTGCAGGCGGCCGAGACCGGTGGCGAACTCGCCCTGCACGCGCGCGCCCAGGCGCAAGGTCCAACCGGTGTCGCTGCTGTGGCCCACCGTGGTCGCGCCGGGCAGCGTGGTGTTGCTCACGTCCAGCGTCTGGACCATCAGTTGCGCCTGCGGCTCCAACACCCAGCCCGCGCCCAGTGGCAGTGACTGCCCCAGCTCCACCGACCCGAGCAGGCTCAGGCCCTTGAGATGGGAGGCGGCGCTCGCACCCGGACGGAGCCGGGCGCGGTGCACGCCGGCTTGCAGCGCGCTGTCGACATAGAAGCCGCTGTCGCGCCGGTGGGTGGCATATGCGCCGAGGTACATGCTGAACAGATCGGTCTTGCCCACGGTGCCGTGCGCACCAGCGGCCAGGCCGCTCACGCGCGAGCTGCCGGCCAGTTGGCCCACGTACACACCGGCGGTCGAGTTCGCATCGCCCCACACCGGCGTGCCTACCTGCAGACCGTTGAGGCGGCCCTGGCTGTCGGGGCTGACCGTGCCGGCCTGCGCGGTGATGCGGTCGGTGCTGATGAAGCGCGCCCAGCCCTGGCGCCGCGCATCGGGCGACAGGACGCGCGAACCCATGCGCAAATGCAGGTTGCCCAACATCGCCTGATCGGCCTGGCGCAATTGTTGAGGTGCGGCGGCCACGAGCGCCACCTCCTGGCGGTAGGCGTTGGCGTCGGTGCGCAGGTACCAGTTCTCGCCCGCGCCCGCCGCGTCGCCGGCGTACAAGCGGTATTCGTAGGCGCCACTGTTGACCTGGCCGCCCACCAGGCTGAACGCATCGCGCGTGGTCTGTGCCGTGGACGTGGCGCCGTTGATGGCGTTCACGAGCAGGATGCCGTCGCCCGTGGTGAGCCCGCCCAGGCCGGGCAAGGGCACGACCTCGATCCGGGTCTGGCCGGTCGGCGTGGCGGCGGCGCCATCGAGCACCAGGCGATCGCCGGCGTTCGCGCCCGCCCCCAGGCGCAGGGTGCCGTTGCCGCTCGTGTACGGCCCCGCCACCGTGAGCGTGGTGCCGGCCATGCTGCCCACGGTGGACACGGTGCCGTTGTTCGTGAGCGCGGCCAGTTGCTGGTTGAAGCCGGCCAGGTCCAGCGCCGCACCGGCGGCGACGGTGTGGGCGGAAGTCGCGCTGAAGGCCTGGGTGGCCCCGGCGGCCAGGGTGCCGGCGTTGACCTGGGTCGCGCCGTAGTAGGTGTTGAGCCCGCCCAGCACGAAACGGTCGGTCGAGGCCACGCGCAGCCCGCCCGCGCCACTGATCACGCCATCAAAGCGCCCGCTGGCGGCCGTGATGTCCAGGGTGCGTGCGCCCAGCAGCACGCTGCCCGAACCGCTGAGGTTGCGGATGGCGGCGCCCGTGGTCGTGCCCGAGATGTCAAACACCCCCGGCGCGGCGATGTCCACGAGCCGGGAGTTCGCGATCGCTCCCGTGCCCAACAGGGCCAGCCTGCCGTCGCGGATGAACGTGGCGCCGGTGTAATTGTTGACGGTTGCGTTGCCCGCGAACGACACGAGGCCCGCGCCGGTCTTGATCACATCGCCGGTGCCGGTGATGCCGACCCCTGCGCTGAAGGTGATCGCGTTGGCGGCATTGACGGGGTTGAGCGTCAGGTGGTACCCGTTCAGGTCAATGCCGACGTGCGGCATCCCGATGGGGGTGATGCCTGTGCTGAATTCGAAACCACCACCCGCCGCGTTCGACGCTTCGAAGGAGAGGCTTCCCATCAACTTGGTGTACTTGAAGAAGCGAACCATGTTCACCCCTTCGTTGCGCGCGCCCACGCCACCGATACCGTACAGCTGCACCTGGGCCTGGCTTTCGTTGTTGCCCAGGCGCAGCAGCGAGCTCGAGGCGTTCACCTGCACCGCGCCCAACGAGATCGGAGCGCCGCTGAGCAGGAAGACATAGTTGTTGGCGGCGCCGACCACATTGAGCGAGAACACCGCGCGATCGCCCGCGCCCGGCACCACGCCGCCCGACCAGCGGGTCGTGTTCGACCATTGGTTCGTCGCGAAGGCGGTGCCGGTCCAGCCGATGTCGGCGGCGCTGGCGCTCGCACCGAGCGATCCGAGTGCCCCCAGCACGGCGGCTTGCAGGATGCGCTGGTGGCCGCGCGACGGGGCGCTGCGCAGCCGATCCCCGGTACGCGCAGGGCGATGCTTTGCGGAATGCAGGGGGTATTGCGCGGGCAAACTCACGGGGCAGCTCTCCTTTTGATAGTAGTTATGCTAGATATCCAAAGATTTTGATGCTACATCTTTTGACAATAGAAGCGCTTTGTTGCCACCGCCTGCCCGCCGCGCACGCCCTTGGCGCCTGCCACGGACATGGGGTCGCAGTGACAATCGGCCTGCACCGCCCCTGAAATGCCCGAGCGACCGACAATACGGACCAACGAACCAGCGCCCGCGATGCGCCGATCGATTGATTTTTTTGCCACCATGAACATCGAACTCGAAAACCACAAACTCGAAAAGCGCCTGTGCCGCGAAGTCGGCCGCGCGATCGTGGACTACAACATGATCGAAGAAGGCGACCGCGTGATGGTCTGCCTCTCGGGCGGCAAGGACAGCTACGGCATGCTCGACATCCTGCAGAAGCTACAGGCGCGCGCGCCGATCGACTTCGAGCTGATCGTGGTCAACCTCGACCAGAAACAGCCCGGCTTTCCGGCCGACATCCTGCCCGCCTACCTCACGAAGCTCGGCGTGAAGTTCCACATCGAGAACCAGGACACGTACTCCATCGTCAAGCGCGTGATCCCCGAGGGCAAGACCATGTGCAGCCTGTGCAGCCGGCTGCGCCGCGGCATCCTGTACCGCGTGGCGAGCGAACTGGGCGCGACCAAGATCGCCCTCGGCCACCACCGCGACGACATCCTGCAGACGCTGATGCTCAACATGTTCTTCGGCGCCAAGCTCAAGGGCATGCCGCCCAAGCTGGTGAGCGACGACGGCCAGCACGTGGTGATCCGCCCCATGGCGTACGTGCCCGAGACGGACCTGATCCGCTGGGCCGAGCTGCGGCAGTTCCCCATCATTCCCTGCACGCTGTGCGGCAGCCAGGAGAACCTGCAGCGCAAGCAGGTCGGCCTGATGCTCAAGGACTGGGAGAAGCGTTTCCCGGGCCGCGTGGAGAACATGTTCACCGCCTTGCAGAACATCGTGCCCAGCCACCTGATGGACCGCTCGCTGTTTCCGTTTGAAACCATCCGGGCCACCGGCGAGGCCAGCGAAGACGGCGACAAGGCGTTCGATGACGAGCCCCTGCCCCAGGCCTCCAGACCGGCGCTTGCGCAGCGCGTGGCACCAGAAGGGAACGCAACGGCCCCTGCCATGGTCGTACCCATTGCGGTTGCGCACTGACACCTTTCGCCCGCGCAACCGCCTCCAGGAGGCACCATGAACGTCACACAACCGATCCGCATCCTCAAGGCCCTGGGCCTGGCCATTGCCCTGGTGGTCTTGAGCGGCTGCGCCAGCGTCTACCTGGTGGACAACCAGGTGCAGAGTTTCGCGCGCTGGGCCGACCAGCCGGGCGTGAAGCCGGGCACGCCGGTCACGATCCCGCAAGCGCCCCAGATCTACCGCTTTGACCGCCTGCCCTCGCAGCGCGAAGGCAAGGTGGCGGCCGGCCAGGACGAGCTGGAAAACCTTGCTACGCTGGCGCTCGCCAAGGTCGGCTGGACGCGCGCCGCGGCCGGCACGTCGTCGCCCTGGACGGTGCAGGTGGACGCCAGCACCCTGCGCCTGCCCCGCGCGCCCTGGGAAAGCCCGTACAACGGCTATTGGGGTGGCTACTGGGGCCCGGGCTTCGGTTATGGCATGCCGGGGCGCGACTACGTGGTGACGGGCCGCGGCCAGGTGATCTGGATGCCGATGTACCCGCCCATGATGATGGAGTCGCCCTACTACAAGCGCGAACTCGCGCTGGTGATCCGGCATGCCGCCAGCGGCAAGGTGGTGTACGAAACGCGCGCCGCGCACGACGGCCGCTGGAACAGCACGAATGGCCTGTGGTCCGCGATGCTGGACGCCGCGCTGCGCGACTTCCCGGCGCCCCCCGAGGGGCTGCGCCAGGTCAACATCGAAGTGCCGCGCTGAGGGCGCGGACTTCGACGGCCCGGCGTCAGGCTGTCGCGCGTTCCAGCAATTCGCGGATCGCCTTGCCCAGCGCGTCCATGCTGTCCTGCTTGCCCATCACCTCGATCACACCGACCGCGCTCGCCTCGACGTGCAGCTTGTCGTCGATGTGCCCGGAGACGATGGCCACGCGCAGGTCCGGGCGCAGGATTCGGGCCTCGCGCGCCACGTCCACACCCGACATGCCGGGCATGTTCTGGTCGGTCACGATCAGGTCCACCGGATCGTCCGGGTTCGCGCGCAACCAGGCCATGGCCGCCTCGCCCGATTCGAAGGTGGTGGTGCGGTAGCCCTGCTTGCGCAGCAGGCGCCCGACGAGAAACACCAGCGCCTCGTAGTCGTCGATGTAGAGCACGTGCTTGTCCGGCGTGGCCTGCTCGGGAGCGGGCGTTTCGACCGGGGCGATCGGCACAGCCGCGGCGTCGCCGTGTGCACCCTCGTCGGCCAGCGGCAGATAGACGTCGAAGCGCGAGCCCTCGCCCACGCGGCTGTGCACCGCAATGGCACCCCGGTGGGCTCTGACGATGCCGTGCACCACGGCCAACCCCAGACCGGTGCCGGTGCCCGGCGCCTTGGTGGTGAAAAAGGGCTCGAAGACGCGGTGCTGCGTGGCCTCGTCCATGCCCGGGCCGTTGTCGGCCACGCTCAGGCAGGCATAGGCCCCGCCCGCCAGGCCCAACTGCAGGGCCTGTGAGGCGTCCACCCGCACCTCGCGCAGCGCCACGGTGATGTCGCCCGAAGAGCCGTCCATCGCCTGCCAGGCGTTGGTGCACAGGTTCATCAGCACCTGCTGCATCTGCGTGGCGTCGGCCAGCACCGGCAACTCGGCTTCCGGCAGCAGCGCGACCAGCTTGAGGCCAGCCGGCAGCAGCGAGCGCATGAGGCCCAGGGCCTCTTCCACCATGGGCGTGAGCGGCTGGCGCAGCATCTCCTGCGTCTGGCGCCGGCTGAAGGTCAGGATCTGCTGCACCAGTTGCCGCGCGCGAATGGCCGCGCGGTGGATCTCCACCAGGCTTTCCTGCGCGGGGTGGTGTTCCCCCACGTCCTCGCGCGCCAGCACCAGGTTGCCCAGGATGGCGGCGAGCAGGTTGTTGAAGTCGTGCGCCACACCGCCGGCGAGCGTGCCGATCGCCTCCATCTTTTGCGATTCGCGCAGCTGCACCTCCAGCGCGCGGTGCTGGGCCTCGGCGTGCTTGTGTTCGGTGATGTCGGTGTGGGTGCCCACCACGCGGGTTGGCCAGCCGTTTTCGTCGCGCGTGATCGCCATGCCGCGCGAGAGCACCCACTTCCAGGCGCCGTTCTTGCAGCGGATGCGGTGCTCGTTGCGGTACACCGGCACCCGACCGTCGAAGTGGGCCTGGCGGTCGGCCAGCATCTGCGGCACGTCTTCCGGATGGGTGATCGCATCAAGCTCGGCCGAGAGATTGGGAATGTCTGCGTCGTCGTAGCCGAACATGGCCTTGATGCCGCGCGAGAAGAACTCCTCGCCGGTGACCAGGTTCCAGTCCCACACGCCGTCGCCCGCGCTCTCCAGTGCCAGTTTCCACAGCGCCTCGCTGTCGTGCAGCGCGGCCTCGGCCTGCTTGCGGTCGGTGATGTCGAGCAGCACGCCCACGCGCAGGAAACCGTTCGCATCGGCCGAAACGGCGCACGAGCGGTTGCAGATCCACTTGATCCGCCCGTCGGGCAATACGACGCGGAACTCGGTCTCCAGGTTGACCTGCCCGGCCAGGATCGCCAGCCAGTCCCGCTCCAGCATGGCCTGGTCCTCGGGATGGAAGTAGCGCGCGAGCAGCGTGGGGTTGCGCATCAGGTCCTCGGCCTCGAAGCCGTAGATGTCCCGGATGCCCTCGCTCAGGAAGCGGTACTCGCGCGCGCCATCGTGGCGCACATGCACCGCGAACACCGCGCCGGGCATCTGGGAGGTGATGAGCCGCAGTTGCTCCTCGCTCTCGCGCAGGGCCTTCTGGGCATGCACGCGCTCGGTGATGTCTTCCACCGTGCCTTCGTAGTACAGCAGCTCGCCCTGGTCGTCGCGCACGCTGTGCGCGTTCTCGCTCACCCAACGGCGTTCGCGCGTGTGGTGCCGGTAGATCTCCGAGATGAAGCCGCGCGCGAAGCCGTCGTGCTCGAGCAGGCGCTTGAACTCGGCGCGGCGCTGCGGCTCGACATACCACTCGCTGCCGATGTCTTTCACGCGCGACATCATCTCGGCCTCGGACACGTAGCCGTTGAGTGCCACCAGCGCCTGGTTGGCGCGCAGCAAGTGCCCGTCGGGGGCACAGCGGTAGGCTCCGATCGGCAGGAAGTTGAAGAGGGTGGAAAAATCCCCGTTCAAGGGAGAGAGCGGTGGTCTCATGCGGGCGATTGTGTCCCAAACCAACGCCCTCTCAAGCCCGATAAACCGTCAAAATACCCCGGTCAGTAAATTCAAATTTACATCGTCCTGCCACCAAGGAATTCTTTTGCAAGTCACCCGCATTCTTGCCGTGCGCCATGGCGAAACCGCCTGGAATCGCGACACCCGCATCCAGGGCCACACCGACATCGCGCTCAACGAACGGGGCCGCTGGCAGGCCGAGCAACTGGCGCAGTCGTTGCGCGACGAGCCCATTGCCGCGATCTATGCCAGCGACCTGGGTCGCGCGTTCGACACCGCGCAGGCGGTGGCCCGCATCAAAGGCCTGGACGTGGCGCCGCACAAAGGTTTGCGCGAACGCCATTTCGGCCGCTTCGAAGGCCAGACCTGGGCCGAACTGGAAAGCCGCTGGCCCACCGAAGCGCTGGCCTGGCGCAAGCGCATGCCCGACTTCGCACCAGCCGGTGGTGAATCGCTGGAGCAGTTGCAGCGGCGCGTGATCCCCACCGTGCTGGACCTGGCCTCGCGCCACCCGGGCGAGCAGGTGTTGATGGTCGCGCATGGGGGCGTGCTCGACATCCTCTACCGCGCCGCCACCCGGCTGGAGTTGACCGCGCCGCGCAGCTGGGAATTGCCCAACGCCGCGGTCAACCGCCTGCTGTGGTCGCCCGAGGGATTGACGCTGGTGGGCTGGGCCGACACCGCCCACCTGCAAACGGAAGCCACGCTCGATGAACGCAGTACATGACCCGCTGACGCCCATCGCGCCATGGCACCACCGCGCGCAAAGCCTGCTGGGGCAGCGCGTGGACCACATCGACACGCCCGCGCTGGTGGTCGACCTCGACGCGATGGAGCGCAACCTCGCGCACATGGCCGCCTATGCGAGAGCACACAACCTGCGCCTGCGGCCCCACGCCAAGATGCACAAGAGCGCCGAAATCGCGCGCCTGCAGATGGCGCACGGCGCGGTCGGCGTGTGCGTGCAGAAGACCGACGAAGCAATTGCGCTGGCGATGGGCGGCGTGACCGACATCACCATCACCAACGAAGTGATCGCCGAAGCCAAGCTGCAGCGCCTGGCGTGCGCCGTGCGCGATCTGCCCACGCGCTTCGGCATCGCGGTGGACAGCGCGGTGGGCGTGGCGCGACTGGCCCAGGCACTGCAAGAGGCGCAGGTCGTCGGTGACGCCCGCATCGACGTGTTGGTGGAAATTGACGTGGGCCAGGGCCGTTGCGGCGTGGCGCCAGGCGAAGCGGCGGTGGACCTGACACGCCTGATCGCCCAACACCCGGTGCTGCGCTTTGCCGGCCTGCAGGCCTACCACGGCGGCGCCCAACACCGCCGCGACCCGGCCGAGCGCGCGCAGGCGATCGCCGAAGCCGCCTGGGCGGCCGCGCTCACCCGCGAGCGCCTGCTGGCCGCGGGCTTCGAGGTGCCGTTGATCACCGGCGCGGGCACCGGCACCTTCGTGCTGGAAACCGCCAGCCATGTGTGGGGCGAGTTGCAGGTGGGCTCCTACCTGTTCATGGACGCGGACTACGCGCGCAACGAAAGCGCGCCGCTGGCGCCGCAGTTCGAACATGCGCTGTTCGTGAAGAGCCAGGTAATGAGCCGCGGCAAGGAACATGCGGTGTGCGATGCGGGCCACAAGAGCCACGCCATCGACAGCGGCCTGCCCATGGTGTGGAGCCCGCCGGGCCTGGTGTTCGCCAATGGCGGCGACGAGCACGGTCTGCTGCGCGCGGCCTACGCCGGCCAGCCCCTGTCCCTGCCCCAGCTGGGCGACACGGTATGGCTGGTGCCCGGGCATTGCGATCCCACGGTCAACCTGTACGACGTGATGATCGGTGTGCGCGGTGGGCTGGTCGATGGCAAGGTCGAGCGCGTGATCCGCGTGGACGCGCGCGGCGCGCGGGGCTGACGCCCGCTCAAGGCCGAAACACCACCGCGTCCAGACCCAGGGCGCGAATGCGCGCCGCCGCTTCGTCGGCCTGCGCGCGGCTGGCAAACGGGCCGACGCGCACGCGCGTGAGCGGTCCGTTGGGCCGCTCGACCGTCTGCAGGAGGGCGGCAAACCCCGCGTCGGCCAGGCGCGCATGGGCCTTCTCGGCGTTGGCGCGGTCGGCGAACAGGCCGACGTTGATGCCATGGGCCTGCTGCAGCGTGTTGTCCGCGGTCGGCTTGACGGCGCTCGGCAAGCGCACGGGTTCGGGCAACGCCGGCGGTGGCGCCGCTGCCATCGGAGGGGGCGCCGGCTCGGGCTCGGGCGCCACCACGGCGGGTGGCACGGGAAGGACCGGCGGCTCGGGAGTCGCAGCCGGTGCGGGCGTTGGTGCTGGTGCTGGTGTCGGTGCAGCCGCGACGCCCGCTTGCGGGGGGTGTGCCAACGCCGATCCTGGCGAACCCGGAACCAGGTAAACGCCGACGGCAACCGCCACCAGCAAGCCATTGAGCAGCGCCAACACCCACAGACGCCGCCTGGAACTCGCCTGCTGTGCCAGCGTCGCGCAGGCTTCTCGCAGGGTGCTCGCTTCGCGCACCGCGCGCGTCATACGCCGGCGCGTGTCGGTGTGCAGGATCGCGTGGCCATAGGCACCGGGAAGGGCAATGCTCAGCAACAGCAGCGCACCGAGCACACCCCATTCCACGCCTCGCGGCCACTGCAGGAAATGCCGCCCCAGGCCGATCGCCAGCAGCGCCAGGCCACCGACGCCCACCACATACACCAGCGCCGCGCCCCAGAGCTGGCGAAACACCATCCAGTTCAGCGTGAGGAAACCCGCCGCCGGGTTCCACACCGGGCTGGCGCGCCCGGCCTCGTCGAAGCGCTCGAACACCTGCAGGCACTGCGCGGTGTTCACGGGCCCCAATGCCGCGCGGTAGAGCGCCGTGGTGGCGCTCTCGGGAACCTGGGCAGCGGGCGGCGGGGTCGCGGGCATGCCGGATTCTGGCATGCAAAACGGGCAACCCGAGGGGTGCTTGCCCGGGGGCCTATCCGTTCTACTCGGGCTTCACCGAGATGTTCGTTTCCTTGAGCAGGGTGACGAACTTCTGCGCCTCGTCGATCAGATACTTGCGATACGCCTCGGTCGACACGGCCGCGGGCGCGCTCACCGAGAGTTCGGCGAAGCGCTTCTGCACCGCTGGGCTGGCGACGACGGCTGCGAGATCGCTGTTGATCTTCTTCACGATAGCCTCCGGCGTTCCCGCCGGTGCCACCAGACCCCACCACAGCGGCAGCGACATCTTGATGCCCTCCTCCTGCAAGGTCTTGACGTTGGGCAACGCGGGCTCGCGCTCGGGCGAGGTCACGGCGATCGCCTTGAGCTTGCCCGACTGCACATGCGGGAGTGCGGAGCCCGCGATCATCATGGCCATCGACACGCGGCCGGAGAGCAGTTCGGGAATGAACTGCGCCTCGCCACGGTAGGGCACGTGGAGCATGCCCGCGCCCAGCGACACGTTGACGTATTCCATGCCGATGTGCGGCACCGCCCCCGCGCCGGCGGAGGCGTAGCTGGCCTTGCCGGGGTTCGCCTTGGCATAGGCGGCCAGGCCGCGCAGGTCCGAGTAGGGTTCGTTCACACCGGCGACGATGATCATGCTGGTGGCCGTCACCGGGCCGATGGCCGCGTAAGCCACCGCCGGGTCGTAGGCCTTGCCATGCATGAGCGGGTTCATGGCCACGGGGCCCGTCGCCGTCTGCATCAGCGTGTAGCCATCGGGCGCGGCACCCATCAGGGCCTGAGTGGCCACCAGGCCATTGGCACCAGCCTTGTTGTCGACGACCACCGGTTGGCCCCACTTGGCCTGCAGGCCATCGGCGACCAGACGGGCATAGACATCGGAGGCGCCACCGGCCGGCGCGTGCACGATCAGCTTGACCGGGCGCGTGGGCCAGTTGCCTTGCGCGGCGACCCCGGTCACGGTCAGCACACCGAGCGCAAGGGTGGCTAGCATGGGTCGAAAAAACATGGTGTTGTCTCCTGTTGTGAACGGCGGCTCGAAGGTCCTGGACCGCCCTGGAGAAAACTATACGAAGCATTGACCATAAAGAAAAGTCAAATAATTTTTGAAAGCATTGAACAAACTTTGATAATCGACCGCCATGCAATTCACCATCAAGCAACTGCGCGTGTTTGTCACCGTGGCCCGCACCTCGAGCTTTGTCGAGGCAGCCAATGTGCTGCACCTGACCAGCGCGGCGCTGAGCGTAACCGTGAAGTCGCTGGAGGAGATCGCGGGCTTTGCCGTGTTCGAACGCACCACGCGTTCGGTGCGCCTCACGCCGCAAGGCGCGGCGATGCTGCCATTGGCCGAACAGCTGTTGACCGAACACCAGAAATTGCACGAATCGGTGCGCCACATTGCGCAGAACAAATCGGGCATCGTGCGCGTGGGTGCGAGCCAGCTGCTCAGCTGCTCGATCCTGCCGCCGGCCATCACCGACTTCCAGGCGTTGTGGCCGGACATTGACGTCACCCTCGTGCCCGCGCCTTACGACAACGTGCAGGACATGCTGCAGCGCAAGGAGGTGGACATCGGCGTCGGCCCTGAGCGCGCCTGCGAACCCGGCATGACCTCGGAGCTGCTGTTCGCGTCCGGCCTCAGCCTGGTGTGCTCCACGCGCCACCGGCTGGCGGGTTCGAAGACCGTGCGCTGGAGTTCGCTGAAAGACGAACACGTGCTGCTCGCCGACCACCGCGCCGCCACGCTGCTGGCGCGTGATTCGAAACATGTGGTGGACTTTCAGAACGCGCGCGAGGTCGGGCACTTCTCCACCGCGCTGGCGCTCGTGTCGGAGAACGGCGGCGTGATGTTCGCGCCCGAGTTCACCACGCCGCTGCTCAGGCCCTACAACCTGGTGATGATCCCGATGGGCGCGCCCAAGGCAAGGCGCCAGTTCATGTTGTTCCGCAACGAGCGGGCGGGTTTGAGCGCGGCGGCGCGGTTGCTCACCGAGTTTTTCGCGCAGCGGTTTCGCGCGATGGGTTGACCCTCAGGTCGCAAATTCGAACAGGCGCGCCGCGTTGTCGTGCATCACCTTGCGCCGGTCCACCGCATCGGGCAACAGCTCGCCGGCGAGCGCGAGCACCGTGCCGACATCGATGCGCGATGTGGCGCGCAGGAACGGCCAGTCCGTGCCCCAGATGCAGGCGTCGGGCGTGAACGCTTCCAGCAACGCCCGCGCGTAGACCCTGGCGTCGGCGTGCGGGTAGGCCTCGGCCGAGAACTTGGCCTGGCCCGAGAGCTTCACCACCGCCCGGCCGCGGCGCCCGAGGTCCAGCAGCGCCTGAAAGCCCGGCTGCGCCAAGCCGGCGCCCGGCACGGGCCGGCCGCAGTGGTCCACCAGCACACGCACGCCCGAGTTTTGCAGCAGCGGCAGGAGGCCGAGCAACTGATCGCCATGCACCTGGATCTGCAGGAACATGTCGAGTTCTTCCAGCAGACGCACCAGCGGCGCACAACCCCGGTAGTGCGCCACCCCGTTGAGGCTGGCGTTGAACGCCACGCCGACCACGCCCTGCCGCCGCAGGTCTTCGAGCGCATCGCGCTGCGTGCTATTGGGCATCACGGCGATGCCTTTGTAGCGGCCGCCGCTGCGCGCTATTGCGTCGAGCATGCAGCGATTGTCTTCGCCATAGCCCGAGTTGGGCTCGACCAGCAAGGCGTGCGTCACGCCATACGCGCGGTACACCTGGGCCAGGTCGTCGGCGGTGCCGATCTCGGCGCCGGCCGGGGCGTACACCGTGTCGGCGGCGTAGGGAAAGCGCACGGGGTCGAACACGTGCACATGGCAATCGATCTTGGGTTCGGTGAACAAGCTCATGTGGGATCTTGAGGCTTGCGGCGTGTGCCGGGTGTGATGCCGCTGCGGCCACCGTCGACGGGCAACACGACGCCGTTGATGTACGAGGCTTCAGCGGACGCGAGAAAGCAGGCGGCGGCGGCCACTTCGTCGGGATAAGCGGGTCGACCCAAAGGCGTTTGCGCCACCAGCGGGGCAAAACGTGGATGTGATGGTGCACCGCGCTCGACCATCATGGCGCGCGCGACGCAGTTGACGCGGATGCCATAGGCACTGAACTCGTCCGCCATCACGTGCGTCAGCGGCACGATGCCACCTTTGGCGGCGGAGTACGCGGGAATCTGCGGGTTGCCCAGGCTGCCGTCGATCGAGCCGATGTGCACGATGGCCGCACCGCCGTGCGCGCTCGCGGCGCGCTTGAGCAGCGGCAGGAAGGCCTGCGTCGCGTGCACGGGACCGAGCAGGTTGACCTGCACCGCGCGCATCCACTCGGCGGCGGTCGAGCCTTCCACCGTGCCCATCGTCGACTCGAAGTGGCCATTGACCAGCACATGCACCGGCCCCATCGCTCCGCCACAGCGCGCCACCACGTCGAGCAGTGCTTGCGCATCGCAGGCGTCGGCAATCAACACGTCGGCACGGCCGCCAGCGACACGGATTTCACCGGCCAGGGCCTCCAGCGCGCTGGCGTCCTCGTCCACCAGCCAGACGTGCGCGCCTTCCTGCGCGAAGGCACGGGCGCACACCGCCCCCACGTGCAGGTTGCGCGCGCCGCCGGCGATGCCGAACGCACCGCCGCCCCGGTTCGAGATCGACACCACCACGGCGGTCTGGTTGTCAAAGCGATGCTGCATCGGGTTCCTGCGTGTTCAAACGGTCTCCGCTGCCGCGGCGCGCCGCCCTTCGCGGAACACCGCCACCGAGTTCTTTGCGGCTTGCGACAACATGAAGATGTCGCCGCCCGCCGAGACAAAACGGAAGCCTTGTTCGACGCGCTGGAGCGCGGCCTGCGGACCCGAGCACAGGATACCCGCGACCTTGCCGGCGGCGCGCGTGCGCGCGCAGATGGACGCGATGGCTTCACGCACTTCGGGTTGGTCCGATTCGCTCATCGGCGGGCAACCGAAGGCGATCGCCAGATCGTTCGGGCCGATGAAGATGCCGTCCAGCCCATCGACCGCCAGGATCTCGTCCAGCGCGTCGAAGCCGGCGCGTGTCTCCACCATCGCGAGTTTCACGATCTCGTCGTTGGCCTTGGGGAAGTAGTCGGGGCCGCCGTAGACCTGGCCGCGCACCGGTGCATAGGAGCGCACGCCGTGCGGGTAATAGCGGCAGGCGCTCACGAAAGCTTCGGCTTCTTTGGCGCTGTTGATCATGGGACAGATGACGCTGTACGCGCCGGCGTCGAGCACGCGGCCGATGTGGGTGGCGTCGTTGGCGGCCAGACGCGCCATCGGCATCGTGGGCGTGGCCGACAGCACCTGGAACATGTGCAGCATCTGTTCGAAGCTGATCATGCCGTGCTGCAAGTCCAGCGTGGCCACGTCGTAGCCCTGGTGGCCCAGCATCTCGGCCGTAATCGGCGAGGGAATGGACAGCCATGCACTCACCACTGCACCACCGTCTGCCCAGATGGCTTTCATGGGATTCGCCCGCATTCGCATCTCCTGTGTCGGTTTCGTTGACCGGGTGTCAACACGGGCTCGAATGTAGGCCGCATCGGCCGAAAAGATAAGCTAAACAAATTTCGCTTTTATTAGAAAAACATTGACAGCTGGCAACCACCCGCAGGACGCCAATGCGACAAGACCCTGGGGTAGATGCTCACACCACCAGCACGGGTTGCGACCCAGAATGCGCGCATGCGCCAGCCCCACGACCGCCCTCCGCCATGAGCCCGAGCCAGATCATCGTGCTGGCCACGCCCGTGTTCTTCGCGCTGATCGCGGTGGAAGTCGCCGTCGGCCTGAAGCGCCGGCGCAACACCTACCGGCTGGACGATGCCATCAGCAGCATCGGCCTGGGCATGCTCAGCCAGATCAGCGCGGTATTCACGCGGCTGCTGCGCGTGGGCATCTACACCGCCGTGTACTCGGCGGTCGCGATCTGGCCCGAGCACCCGTTCTGGACCACGTGGGCGGGTTGGCTCACCGCGCTGGTGTTCTACGACTTCTGCTACTACTGGCTGCACCGCGCCGGACACGAAAGCGCGGTGTTCTGGGCCGCGCACGTGGTGCACCACCAGAGTGAGGATTACAACCTCTCGACCGCGCTGCGCCAGACCAGTTCGGGCGCGCTGCTGGGCTGGGTGTTCTACCTGCCGATGGCGGTGGCGGGCGTGCCGCCGCTGGTGTTCGCCGTGGTCGCGCTGGTCGACCTGCTCTACCAGTTCTGGGTGCACACCGAACACGTGGGCAAGCTCGGCGGGTTCGATCGCTGGTTCTGCAGCCCCTCCAACCACCGCGTGCACCACGCCGTGAACGATCGCTATGTGGACCGCAACTACGGCGGCATCCTGATCGTGTGGGACCGGCTGTTCGGCAGCTTTATCGAAGAAGATGAACCGTGCGTCTATGGCACGCGCAAGCCGCTGCGCAGCTGGGACCCGCTGTGGGCGAATGGCGAGGTGTACTGGAGCCTGCTCAAGGATTCGTGGCACACACGGCGCTGGGTCGACAAGCTGCGCGTGTGGTTCAAGCCCCCGGGTTGGCGACCGGCCGACGTGGCGGCGCGCTTTCCTTCGTCGGCCTTCGACATGGCGCATGTGCAGCGCTACGCGCCGCCCATGACACGCGGCGTGCGGTGGTTCGCGGGCGCGCAGTTCGCGCTGTTGCTCGTCGGCGTGGCCGGCTTCCTGTGGTTCGCCGACGCCTGGCCGCTCTCGCGCAGCGCCGTGGTGTTCGCCGTGCTGCTGGTCGCGCTGTGGGCCATCTCCGCGGTGATGCAGGGGCGCATCGGCATGGGCGAGGCGCTGCTCATCGAGTGCGGCGCGCTGTCCATGGCCTGCGCGGCCTTGGGCTGGATCGAGCTGCACCGCGTGTTCAAGCCGCTGGCCATGTTCGTGGCGATGGCCGTGGTGTTCGCGCACACGCGCGGAGCGACACATCGGCTGTTGCTGTGCGCGCTCGCCTTCTCACTGGCAGGTGACGCATTCCTGATGTTCCCGGGCTACTTCATCCCTGGGCTCGTGGCCTTCCTGCTCGCGCACCTGGCGTACACAGTGCTGTTCCGGCAGGACGCACCCTGGTTCGCGAGCCGGCGCGCGCTCGCTGCCACGCTGGGCATCGGCGTGGCTATCTATGCATTCCTCTGGTGGGGCGGATTGCCACCCGCCTTGCGCGCGCCGGTGGCGGCCTACGTGCTGGCGATCGCGCTGATGGCGGCGCAAGCCATGGGCCGCGCCACGGTGCGGCGCGATCGCGCGGCGGTCACCGTTGCGCTGGGCACCGGCTTTTTCATGCTCAGCGATGCGCTGCTGGCCACCAACCGGTTTGTGGTGCCGCTGCCGATGTCCCAGGTCTGGGTGCTGGGCACCTACTACGCGGCGCAGGTGCTCATCGTGGCGGGCATGCTGCGCGGCGCACTCAAGGGTTCCGGGCCTTCAAGCGCGCATTGATCTGTTTCAACCGGGTCGAGAGCGCTGCCTGGCGGGCGCTGGCCTGCGCCACGTCCACCGTGCCCCGGTGCTTGCCCACTTCGAGCGTCATCACCTCCAGCACGGTGGCGTAGAGCTCGCGAAGATCGTCCAGCATCGGCGTGGCGGCATCGGTCTTCGAGGCGCCGAGCAACCGGGTCACCTCCCGGTAGGCCGGCATGTGCCGCTGCTCCATCGCATCGATCAGTTGCGCATCGGTCATGCTGCCCGCCTGCTGCGCCTTGACGTCTTTCTGAAACGCCTCTTCCGCCGCCCGCATGCGCGGGAGCACATCCTTCAACACCGCCTGCGATTCGAACAACTGCCGGTGGTCGACGCCCGGCTGCGCGGTGCGCGCGAGGCCGCCCACCATCAACAACACCAGGCACAGCGCGATCACCTGCTGGCGGCGGCGCTGCGCGGCGCTAGCGCGTTCGTCCAGCAACTCGACCAGCACCCACGCCAACACAGCGCCCGCGACCAGCCCACCCACGTGCGCGGCGTTGTCGATGCCCGAGCGCGCGAACCCTTGCACCAGCATGATCGCCACGAACACGCCCTGGCTGGTCAGCAGCTGCGTCACCATGGCCTTGGGCACGCGCTCGCGATGCTGATACACCCCCACCAACAGGGCACCCAGCACACCGAACACGGCGCCCGACGCGCCCACCGAAATCGCCTGCTGCGACGAGAAATGCAGGCTGAGCGCGCTGCCCGTCAGGCCCGCGCCCAGGTAGATCAACAGGAACTGGCCGTTGCCAAACCACTGGCACACACGCCGCCCCGCGTCCCACAGCGCGAACATGTTGAGCGCCAGATGCAGCACACCACCGTGCAGCACCGTCGCCGTCAGCAAGCGCCAGACTTCGCCATCGCGCACCACGGCCGTGGCCGAGTTCGCGCCCCAGGCGAACAGATCGGCCGACTCGGGCTTCATCGCGCTCATGCCGTCGAACAGGTTGAGCAGCCACACCGCCACGTTCACCGCGATCACCGCGTACAGCGCCCACGGGGTTGGGGTGAGCACGCGCAGGCGCTCCTCGAAAGCCTCGTGCGCCCGCGCTTCGTCGAGCCGCCCGTTCAAGGCCAGCAGGGCTTGCCCGGTGGCGTGGCGCTGAAAAGCCTGCAACGCGGCTTGCACGGCGGGTTGGCGCTCGGCCTTGCGCAAGGGCGTGAGCACGATGCCGCGCTTGAGGCCACGGCGGAACAGCCCTGCCGTCGCCGCCTGCGACGCAGCGCCTTCGCGCAACAGGATCTGGAGGTGGTCCTGTCCCTGCACCGACAGGTGCGACACATCGGTGATGTCGCTCCAGGGAATCGTCTGCCCCTTGAGCAGGTAGCCGCCGATGCCGTCACGGCCCACGCTGAGGATGGGGTGCGCGCTCAGCAAGGGCTGCAACAGCAGCCAGGCCACGAGCCCGAAAAAGAGCGCCAGCACACCCAGGAACCAGGCGCCACGTGACGTGCCCAGCGCGGCCGCCGCCAACGCCAGCGCCATGAGCCCCACCAGTGCAACCACCCAGACCGTGCTGCTGCGCCAGGTTGCGCGAAACACCTGGCGGCCGACCATGCCCTCTTCCATCCCCACCTCCGGGTTGTGCGTTTCTATTCGCTGAACAGCTCGTTCGCCGTGCTGGGCGGCGCCACGCCCAGGTGGCGGTACGCCGCCAGGGTGGCGATGCGCCCGCGTGGCGTGCGCTGCAGAAAGCCCTGCTGGATCAGATAGGGCTCGATCACGTCCTCGATCGTGTCGCGCTCTTCGCCGATGCTGGCGGCGATGTTGTCCAGGCCGACCGGCCCGCCGTCAAAGCGGTGGATCACGGCTTCGAGCAGCTTGCGGTCCATCAGGTCGAAGCCTTGAGGGTCCACGTCGAGCATGGCGAGCGCGCGGTGGGCGATGTCTTTGGTGATGGTGCCGTTGCCCTTCACGTCCGCGAAATCGCGCACGCGGCGCAGCAGGCGGTTGGCGATGCGCGGCGTGCCGCGCGAACGGCGTGCGATCTCGAAACCGCCTTCTTCGTCCATCGGCGCGTTGAGCAAACCCGCGCTGCGCTTGACGATGCGCGCGAGTTCTTCGGCGGTGTAGAACTCCAGCCGCGCCACGATGCCGAAGCGGTCGCGCAGCGGGTTGGTGAGCATGCCCGCGCGCGTGGTCGCGCCCACCAGCGTGAAGGGCTGCAGGTCCAGCTTGATGCTGCGCGCCGCCGGGCCTTCGCCGATCATGATGTCGATCTGGTAGTCCTCCAGCGCGGGGTACAGGATTTCCTCGACGACCGGGCTGAGCCGGTGGATCTCGTCGATGAACAGCACGTCATTCGCTTCGAGGTTGGTCAGCAGCGCGGCCAGGTCCTTGGGCTTTTCGAGCACCGGCCCGCTGGTCTGGCGCAGGTTCACGCCCAACTCCTGCGCAATGATGTGCGACAGCGTGGTCTTGCCCAGGCCGGGCGGGCCGAACAGCAGCACGTGGTCCAGCGCCTCGCTGCGCTTCTTGGCCGCGCCGATGAAGATCTCGAGCTGCTCGCGCACCTTGACCTGGCCCACGTACTCGTCGAGCAGCTTGGGGCGCAGCGCGCGCTCGATCGCCTCTTCCTTGGGCGAGGCCGGCGCGGCGGACACCACGCGCGGCGCGGGAGCGAAATCGTCGGTCTGGATGGTCATGCGTCGCTCCGTAGGGCCGCCCCAAGGAGCGACAGCCCCTGCGGGGGGCAGCGCAGTACACGCAGTGACAAGCGTGGGGGCTTCATTTCGCCAGTGCTTTCAGGGCCAGCTTGATGCCCTCGCTCACCCCCACGTCCTTGGGCAGGGCCTTGAGCGCGGCGGTGGCGTCCTTGTCGCTGTAGCCCAGCGCCATCAAGGCCTGCTGGATGTCGCTCTGCACATCGCTCTGCGCCGGGCCGGCGCCGCCGGGCAGGTTCAGGTCGGCGCCGAGCTTGCCCTTGAGTTCGAGCAGCAGGCGTTCGGCGGTCTTCTTGCCGATGCCGGGCACCTTGACGATGCGCCCGCTTTCCTGCGCGCTCACGGCCTGCGCCAGATCGGCCACGCTCATGCCCGAGAGCACCGAAAGCGCGGTGCGCGGGCCCACGCCGCTGATCTTGATGAGCTGGCGGAAGGCCTCGCGTTCGCCCGACGAGCCAAAGCCGTACAGAATCTGCGCGTCCTCGCGCACCACGAAGTGCGTGAGCAGCGCCACTTTCTCGCCGGTGGCGGGCAGGTTGTAGAAGGTGCTCATGGGCACGTCCACCTCGTAGCCCACGCCATGACAATCCAGCAGGATCTGGGGCGGATTTTTTTCCAGCAGCGTACCGGTCAACTTGCCTATCATCGGAACATCCTTTCAAGGAATTATCGGCTTGATTCTCAGACACACCTTCTCCCCACCGGACAACACCCGCATGGCGCACCTCTGCGGTCCGATGGACAGCCACATCCGCAGCATCGAGGCGGCCCTGCAGGTCAAAGTGGCGCACCGCTTCGAACAGTTCCGCATCGAAGGCCCCAAAGCCAAGGCCAACCAGGCGCTGGAAACGCTGCAGGCGCTGTACGAAATGGCCAAGAAGCCCATCCCCGCCGAACAGGTGCAACTCATGCTCAGCGGCGACACCGCCCTGGCCGACCCGGGCGATGGCGCGCTGGCCATGCAGACCCGGCGCGGCGAGGTGCGCGGGCGCACGCCCAACCAGGCGCGTTACCTGGAGAACATGTCCACGCACGACATCACCTTCGGCATCGGCCCTGCCGGTACCGGCAAGACCTACCTGGCCGTGGCCTGCGCGGTGGACGCGCTGGAGCGCAGCGCGGTGCAGCGCATCGTGCTCACGCGCCCGGCCGTCGAAGCGGGCGAGAAGCTCGGCTTCCTCCCCGGCGACCTGGGCCAGAAGGTGGACCCGTACCTGCGCCCGCTGTACGACGCGCTGTACGACCTGATGGGTGCGGAGAAGGTGCAGAAGGCCTTTGAGCGCCAGCAGATCGAGATCGCGCCGCTGGCCTTCATGCGCGGGCGCACGCTCAACCACGCCTTCGTGATCCTGGACGAGGCGCAGAACACCACGGTCGAGCAGATGAAGATGTTCCTCACGCGCATCGGCTTTGGCAGCAAGGCGGTGATCACCGGTGACGTGAGCCAGATCGATTTGCCCCCCACACAAATGAGCGGCCTGATCGATGCCGAGCGCGTGTTGAAGCGCGTGCAAGGCATCGCGTTCACCCGCCTGTCCAGCGCCGACGTGGTGCGCCACCCGCTGGTCGCGCGCATCGTGGACGCCTACGACGCACGCCCCTCCAACCGCGATGACGCCATCGCACCGCCTGCGAAGCGCGCGCGCCGCGCCGCCCACTGACACTCGCCTGACCATGCTCGCACGCACCCTGCTCGCCGGCGTTCTTGCCGCGCTGGCCCTCAACGCCTCGGCCCAGGGCAGCAAGCCCTCCCCAGCACCGGCCGCCCAACAACCTTCGCTGATCTTCAGCAGCCAGTCGGTGCGCTACCGCTGCGATGGCGATGCGGAGATCGAGCTGGCCTACCTGAACCTGAGCAACGGCACCACTTTTGCGGCGCTGCACCACAATCACCGCACGCTCATGCTGCAGGGCCGCAAGGCCACCACCGGCGTGCGCTTCTTCGCGCTGGACGAGAAGCTCCGCCTGAGCTGGTACACGCAGGGCATGAAGGGCGAGTTGAGCGCCATCGCCACCGACCCCAACGTGCAAGACCAGATCCTGATGTCCAACTGCTTCGCCCAACCGGCCCAACGCTGATGGCACTTCCCTCGCTCAGCCTGTCCCTGCAGTTCAGCGACCTGCAGGACGCCGCCACCCACCGCGCCGCGTTGCCGCGCCACAGCGTGGTGCGCTGCATCCGCCACGCGCTCGACGCCGATGCCGAGATCACCGTGCGCATCGTCGACGCCGAAGAAGGCCAGGCGCTCAACCGCGACTACCGCGGCCGCGACTATGCCACCAACGTGCTCACCTTCGACTACGCCACCGAACCGGTGGTGACGGCCGACCTGGTGCTGTGCGCGCCGGTGGTCGCGCGCGAAGCGGCCGAGCTGAAGAAGACCCTGGCGCAGCACTACGCACACCTGCTGGTGCACGGCACGCTGCACGCACAGGGCTGGGACCACGAGACCAGCGAAGAAGATGCCGAGGAAATGGAAGCGCGCGAAATTCAAATCCTCGCCGGCCTGGGCCAACCGAATCCCTACGCCTGATTCGACATCCGCAAGGGAATGGTCACCGGCCCGTCGTTGACCAGGTGCACCTGCATGTCGGCCCCGAAGCGGCCCGCCGCCACCACCGGGTGCGCGGCCCTTGCAGCCTTCACGAACGCGTCGTAGAGCGCCTCGCCCAGCGCCGGCGGCGCGGCGTCCGTGAAGCCCGGTCGGTTGCCGCTCTTCGTGTCGGCCGCCAGGGTGAACTGGCTCACGATCAACAAGCCGCCGCCGATGTCCTGCACGCTGCGGTTCATCTTGCCCGCCTCGTCGCCAAAGATGCGCAGCTTCAGCACCTTGGCCAGCAGCTTCTCGCCCACCGCTTCGGTGTCGTCGGGCTCCGCGCACAGCAGCACCAACAGACCCGCGCCGATGGCGCCCACCGTCTCGCCCGCGATGTCCACACGGGCTTCGCTCACACGCTGCAGCAGCGAGATCATTTCACATCGTCCTCGTCAAAAAAATGCGTTTCCACATGGGTGGGCAGCAGTTGGATGGTGGCGCGCAGCCCGGGCACAGCGTTCATCAGGTCCCGCTCCACCTGGGCGCGCATCGACGCCGCGCGCCCCAGCGACCACGCGGCCGGCATGTGCATGTGCAAGTCGACGAAGCGGCGCTGCCCCGCGCGCCGCGTGCTCACGTGGTCGAAGCGGATGGCGGTGTCGTGCGTGCGCGAGAAGCCGTCGAGCGCGGCCTGGATCGCGGCCATCACCTCGGGTTCGACCGCCTCGTCCATCAGACCCTGCGACGAACGCCACAGCAGGCGCCCACCTTCCTTGAGGATGTTGAGCGCCACCAGCATGGCCACCAGCGGATCGAGCCAGAGCCAGCCTGTCAGGGACACCAGCACGACACCGAGCACCACGCCGCCCGAGGTCCACACATCGGAGAACAGATGCTTGGCGTCGGCCTCCAGCGCGATCGAGCGGTGCTCCTTCGCAGCGCGCAGCATCACCCACGCCAGCGCGCCGTTGAGCACCGAACTGGCCACGGACAACGCCAGGCCCCAGCCCACCTGCTCGATGGGCTGCGGGTCGAACAGCCGTTGGCTGGCGGCCCAGACAATGCCCAGCGCCGCCGCGACGATGAGGATGCCCTCGAAGCCCGAGGAAAAGTACTCGGCCTTGTGGTGGCCATAGGGATGGTCTTCATCGGCCGGTCGCGCGGCGATGGTCACCATCACCAGCCCGAACACCGCGCTGGCCAGGTTCACCAGCGACTCCATCGCGTCGGACAGCAGGCCCACCGAATCGGTGATCACCCAGGCCAGGGTCTTGAGCGCGATCGTCACCACCGCCACCACGATCGAGGCCATCAGCAGGCGCCGCGGCGTGAGCAAACGAATCGAGGGAGAGGTCATGCCGCGATTGTGCCGGGGCCAGCGCCACGCCCATGCCCATGCCAGAATCCGCCGCATGCGGCAACAGGCGTGGCAGGGTTTGAAGTGGTGGGTGTCTGGCGGGGTCTTGCTGGCCCTGGCGGGCGCGGTGGGGCTCGCGCGCCAGTCGCTCGACGAGCAGCGCGCACTGTTCGAGACCGACGCGCGCATCGTGCACCGGCTGCTGAGCCAGCAGGTGGTGCAGCACGACGCGATCCTGGCCACGCTGGCGCTGCTGCAGCCTGCGCCGCTCGACTCCCCCACCACCTCGCCCGAGCAGCGGCTGCCCGCGCTGTACCCGCAAATTCTGGCCGTGCAACGGCGCGACCCCGACCAGGCCTGGCCCGACGCGCAGCTGACCCGCGCCGAAGCCGCGTCGCACGTGCAGCGCCGCGCCGCGCTCGGCGCCACCAATCTCGCGAACGGGCGCTACCAACTGGTGTTGTCCGCCACGCCCACCAGCTACGCGCTCGATCTGGACATGCGCGCGATGGTGCCGTGGACCGAGTGGCCCATGGAACCGCAGAGCAGCCCGGTGCGCGTGGTGCTGGAGCAGGCGGGCGAGCGCTACGTCATCCAGCCCGGCGCCCAGGCCTCGCAGACCGGCTGGCACTGGGAAGCGCGCAAGCCATTGGCCAGCGAAAGCCAGTCGTTCGACGTGGTGAGCACCTTGACGGTGGGCCCAGGCCAGTTGCCCTGGACGCGCATGCTGGCGTGGGCCTTGATCGTGGCGGCCCTGTTGACCGCGCTGCGGCACCTGCAGCGCCAGCGCGCGGCGCGCCGACGCGCCGAAGAACTGCTGCGCCTGGGCCAGGTGGCGCGCCTGAACACCCTGGGCGAACTCGCCGCCGGCATGGCGCACGAACTCAACCAGCCCCTCACCGCCGTGCTGGCCAACACGCAGGCCGCGCAGCGCCTGCTCGACGACGAGCCACCCGAACTGGCCACCGCGCGTGGCGCCATGGCGCAGGCGGTGGCACAGGCACGCCGCGCCGCCGAGGTGGTGGGCCGTTTGCGCCGCGCGGTCGAACGGCCCGATGCCAGCGGCTCGCTGCAAGCGGTGAACCTGAACGAGGCCGTGAAGCGCGCGCTCTACCTGCTCGAGCCCGAATGCCAACGCCGTGGCGTGACGCCGGTGCTGGACGGCGCTGATGCGGTGACCGTGCAGGCCGACGCGGTCGCGCTGGACCAGATCGTGCACAACCTGATCTTCAACGCGCTGCAAGCGCTGGAGCAGGTGCCCCCGGCCCAGCGCTCGCTCACCCTCACGCTCGGCGCGCACGACGGGCGTGGTGAACTGCTGGTGGCCGACAGCGGACCGGGCATCGCGCCCGAAGTCCTGCCGCGCCTGTTCGAGCCCTTCTTCTCGACGCGCGACGGCGGCCTGGGGCTGGGCCTGAGCCTGTGCGAAACCTTGGCCAACGGCATGGGCGGATCGCTGGGCGCGGCCAACCGCGCGCTCGGTGGCGCCGTGTTCAGCCTGAAGCTGCCCTTGAGCACAGGAGACCGTTCGTGAACACACCCGACACCTTGTCACCCACGGTGCACCTGCTCGACGACGACGAGGCGGTGCGCGACAGCCTGGCCTTGTTGATCGGCACCGTGGGCCTGCGCGTGCAGGCCTGGAGCGACCCGCAAGCGTTTCTGGCGCAGTTCGATCGCGACGGCATCGGCGCCATCGTGCTGGACGTGCGCATGCCCGGCATCAGCGGCCTGAGCGTGCTCGACACCTTGATCGAACAAGGCGTGGGCCAGCCGGTGATCATGCTCACCGGCCACGGCACGGTGGACATGTGCCGCCGTGCCTTCAAGGCCGGCGCGGCCGAGTTCCTGGAAAAGCCGGTGAACGACGAGGCCCTGCTCGAAGCGCTGCAGAACGCCGTGCGCCAGCACGTGCGCTCGCGCCAGCGCCAGGAAGCCGACCGCGCGGCGCGCGAGCGCTATGCGCAACTCTCAGAGCGCGAGCGCGAGGTGCTGGGCCTGATCGTCGAAGGCCTGACCAACAAGGAGATTGGCCGCGCGCTCGGCCTGTCGCCGCGCACGGTGGAGACACACCGCGCCAACCTGTTCGCCAAGCTGCAGGCGCCTTCGCTGGCGCAGCTGATCCGGCACTACGCCACGCTGGTGGACGACAGCACTGCGTAGTTCTACGGAGGCCCGCGCGTAGCCGCCCGAATGGTGGTTTCGCGCTGCGATTTTTACAGTTCTCCCACGGTTGATCGAACCGTTTCACAACACCGGAGAACACCATGCAAGCCTTCGCCAAAGCCACCCTGATTGCCCTCTCGCTCACCGCCGCCGGCCTCGCCAGCGCCCAGGGCGTGCGCGTGGAAAAGAACATGTCGCTCGACCTCGCGACACAGATTGCTGCCGCCACCGTCGCGTCCTGCAGCGCCGCCGGCTACAACGTGGCGGCCACGGTGGTCGACCGCGCCGGCACGGTGCGTGCCGTCATGCGCGCCGACAACGCCGGCCCGCACACGCTCGAAGCCAGCCGCCTGAAGGCCTACACCTCGGCCTCGGCCAAGAACACCACGCTCGCCATCATGGAAGGCTCGCAGAAGAACCCCGCCGCCGCCAACCTGGGCGACATCCCCGGCTACCTGCTGCTCGGCGGCGGCGTGCCGGTGAAGGTGGGCAACGAAGTGATCGGCGCGGTCGGCGTGGGCGGTGCGCCCGGCGGCCACCTGGACGAGCAGTGCGCGATCGCCGCGCTCGACAAGGTCAAGGACCAACTGAAGTAATCACACCCACCGCCCGCTTTTCGAGAGGAGTCCTGTCATGAACCGTCGAACCTGGTCCGCATGGTTGCTCACCCTGGCCCTCTCGCCCGCGTGGGCGCAGGTGGGGCCCAGCCCCTCGGAGGCCGCCAGCTACAGCGGCCTGCACGCGGCCGCCCACCAGGGCAACGCCGCGAAAATCGCGCAGCTGGTGGCCAATGGCGCGGCGGTGAACGCCAGCGACGCGCGCGGCCGCACGCCCTTGCACGTCGCCACCTTCGCGCGGCAGCGCGAGGCGGTGCGTGCACTGGTGAAAGCAGGCGCCGACATCAACCGGCTGGAAAACGACCGCTATGACGCGGTGACGATCGCCTCGGTCGCCGACGACGAGGACACACTGCGCGTGCTGCTGCAACTGGGCGCCGGCGCGAAGCAGATCACCAGCCGCTACGACGGCACCGCCTTGATCGCGGCCGCGCATCTTGGTCACGACGGCGTCGTGCGCCAACTCATCGCCGCGGGCGCGCCGCTGGACCACGTGAACAACCTGCACTGGACGGCGACGATCGAATCCATCGTGCTGGGCGATGGCGGTGCGCGTCACCAGGCCACGCTCAAGGCGCTGATCGACGCGGGCGCGAATCTGCAACTGGCGGACCGCACGGGGCAGACGCCTCTCGCACTCGCAAAGTCCCGTGGCTACTCGGCCATGGTGGCGATGCTGGAGAAGGCTGGGGCTCGTTGAGTCTTTCGCTCGCAGGCTTCTTCGTGGCCTGAGCGCCAGGGGTGGCGGGCTCCGCGACTGTCCCCCGGGCGGCTACGCCGCCCTCCTCCTTTACGTCGCTGCGCCCGCCACCCCTGTCACTCAGGCAGCCAACATAAGGGCACTCAAATGGCAACAGACCGACAACACTTCGGATCGGGGAGCCTGGGTGCTCTGCGCAGCGGGGTAAAGGAGGAGCCGGCTCCAGCCGGCGGGGGACACCCGCGGAGCAGAGCGCCCAGGCTCTCCGAGCCCGCGAGGCAGCAGACAGAAGCCTCAGCCCAAAGTCACCCGAGCGAACTTGCGCTTGCCCACCTGCACCACGAAGGTCCCGGCCGGCAACTTCAAGCCTTTGTCGCTGATCACCGTCCCATCGACACGCACACCACCACCCTCGATCAGGCGGTTGGCCTCGCTGTTCGAAGGCGCCAGCCCGGCCGACTTCAACAGCGGTGCGATGCCCAAGGGCGCGCCCGACAGCGACACCTCGGGAATTTCATCGGGAACACCGCCCTTGCTGCGGTTGATGAAATCCTGCTCCGCCGCCTCCGCCGCTGCGGCGCTGTGAAAGCGCGCGGTGATCTCCTTGGCCAGCGCCACCTTCGCGTCTTTCGGGTTCGCGCCATCGGCGATCGCCTTCTTCAGCGAATCGATGTGCGCCAGCGATTTGAACGACAGCAGCGTGTACCAACGCCACATCAGCGTGTCCGAGATGCTCAGCACCTTGGCGAACATCGTGTTCGGCTCTTCCGTGATGCCGATATAGTTGTTCTTGCTCTTGGACATTTTTTCCACGCCGTCCAGGCCTTCGAGCAGCGGCATCGTCAGGATGCACTGCGGCGACTGGCCATATTCGGCTTGCAGGTGACGCCCCATCAGAAGGTTGAACTTCTGATCGGTGCCACCGAGCTCCAGATCGCTCTTGAGCGCCACCGAGTCGTAACCCTGCATCAGCGGGTACAGAAACTCGTGCACGCTGATCGGCGTGCCCGCCTTGAAGCGGTCGTGGAAATCGTTGCGTTCCATCATGCGTGCCACGGTGTACTTGGCCGCGAGCTGGATCATGCCCATCGAACCCAGCGGCAGACTCCATTCGCTGTTGTAGCGAATCTCGGTGCGCGCCGGGTCCAGCACCAGGCTGGCCTGCTTGTAGTACGTCTCGGCGTTGGCCTTGATCTGTTCGGGTGTCAGCGGCGGGCGCGTGTTGTTGCGTCCCGAGGGGTCGCCAATCAGGCTGGTGAAATCGCCGATCAGGAAAATCACCTGATGCCCCAGGTCCTGCAACTGGCGCATCTTGTTGAGCACCACGGTGTGACCGACGTGGATGTCGGGCGCGGTCGGGTCCAGCCCCAGCTTGATGCGCAGCGGTTCACCACTGGTTTCCGACTGTGACAATTTTTTGATCCAGTCCGCCTGTGGAATCAATTCTTCGCACCCGCGCAGCGTGACGCCCAGCGCTTCTCTGACGCCGTCCGTCAATGGGACATTTTTTTGAGGACTTTCGGATTCGTTCGCAGGGGCGGTCATACGGGTTTCTTCAGATGCGGAGGAGGGGGCACCGTTTAAAATGCCCGGTGCTGGTGACGGATTTTAGTTGGCGCACTTTTTGCACGATATCAAGTCCATCAGTCACCGCCCGAGCGTTTGGGTGAACTTGTTCCGCCTCAAACGCTCTTTTTCTGTGCGCGGCTCCCCCGTTGGGAGCGGCCCCTACCGGAAAACCGATTTTGACCCGTCCGCTACTCCACACGCTGGCACAGCTTATTGGTGCCACAAGCCAGAGCCTCTCGCGCCACCCCCGCCGCATCATGGGCGGTTTGGGCGTGCTGCTGCTGGGCACCGGCGTGACCGCCTTCGGCATCGCGCCCCTCGCGCCCGATGCCTCCAACATCCCGGTGCACCAGGTCATTGAAGCCTTGAACGCACCGGCGCAAGCCGATCTCGACGCGCTGGCTGCCTCGCCCCTCACGGCAGCGCCCATGGTGCTGTTTCGCACCGAGGCCACCCGCCGCGACGACACCGCCCAGAGCCTGCTGCAGCGCCTGGGCGTGCCGGACTCTACCGCCCAGGCCTTCCTGCGCAACGACCCCCTGGCCCGCCAACTGCTGCAATCCGGCCGCGCCGGCCGGCTGGTCAGCGTGGAAGCCACCGACCGCCATGAGCTGCTGCGCCTGACCGCGCGCTGGCTCTCCGCCGACGAAAGCAATTTCACCCGCCTGGTCGTGGAAAAGTCCGACAGCGGCGTGCTCAACTCGCGCCTTGAGCAAGGCGCCCTCACGGCATCCACCCGACTGGCCAGCGGCACGATCCGCAGCTCGCTCTTCGCGGCCACCGACGCGGCCAACATTCCCGAGCCCATCGCCATCCAGTTGGCCGAAATGTTCTCCAGCAACATCGACTTCCGCCGCGACCTGCGCCAGGGCGACCGCTTCAGCGTGGTCTATGAAAGCCTGGAAGCCGACGGCGAGAGTCTGCGCACCGGCCGCGTGCTGAGCGCCGAATTCGTCAACGATGGCACGGAACATGAAGCCGTGTGGTTTGAAGAGCCGGGCCAAAAGGGCGGTTACTACGGCTTCGACGGCCAGAGCGCGCGCCGCTACTACCTGGCCTCGCCGCTGGAGTTCTCCCGCGTTAGCAGCGGCTACGGCATCCGCTTCCACCCCATCACGGGCGGGCGCAAGGCGCACATGGGCGTTGACTACGCCGCCCCCACCGGCACCCCCGTGCGCACCATTGGTGACGGCACGGTCGAGTTCGCCGGGGTGCAACGTGGCTACGGCAACGTCATCTACGTCCGCCACCGAAACAACCAGGTCACCGTCTACGCCCACCTGAGCCGCATTGGCGTGCGCCAGGGCCAGCGTGTTGGCCAGGGCGATTTCATCGGCGCCGTGGGTACCACAGGCGCCTCCACCGGCCCGCACCTGCACCTGGAGTTCCGCGACAATGGCGTGCATGTCGATCCGCTGTCCATCGCGCGCCAGAGCGAGTCCATTCCTGTGTCTCCCGCCCTGCGCCAGCGCTTTGACGCCGTGGCCCAGATGCAGCGCCTGCAACTGGATGCCGCGGCCAGCATCCAGCAGGCCAGCGCCCAGTAAGGCGCATTGCCTTGCTGACCACAAAAAAGGGAGCCGACGGCTCCCTTTTTTGTGGTGCTCAGCTGAACGTCAGACGCTGAAGCTCGAGCCGCAACCACAGGTGGTCGTGGCATTGGGGTTCTTGATCACGAACTGCGCGCCTTCCAAGTCTTCCTTGTAGTCGATCTCGGCGCCCACCAGGTACTGGTAGCTCATCGCGTCGATCAAGAGAGACACGCCATTCTTGGTCATGGTGGTGTCGTCTTCGTTCGTGATTTCATCGAACGTGAAACCGTACTGGAAGCCTGAGCAACCGCCGCCTTGCACGAACACCCGCAATTTGAGGTCGGGATTGCCCTCTTCGGCCACCAACTCCGCCACTTTGGCCGCCGCGCTGTCGGTGAAAACCAGCGGGGCCGGCATGTCGGTCGGGATCTGTTCGGCCACTGCATTCATGGGATACCTCTTGTCGAAAGGGCGGGTGCAACGCACCCGAAGAAACTATTGGCTTCGATACTACGGCAAAGCGCCGGGGAACGCCTCTCAGCCGTTGTTTGCCGCCAGCTTCAGTGTGGGTTTGTCCTCGACACCGCTGGCCATCGGCTTGAGTTGGCCAGAGATGGTGGCACCCTGGTGCATTTCCAGGGCCTTGTAGGACACATCTCCTTCGATACGCGCCTTGGGCTGCAGTTCCAGCAACTCGAACGCGAGCACGGGACCCTTGACGTGGCCGTTGATGATCACGTGATCGGCATGGATCTGCCCGGTCACCACCGCCACCTCGCTGATCACCAGAATGCTGGCCCGCTCGTCGCTGGCCCGGATGTCGCCCACCACTTCGCCGTCGATGCGCAAACCATCGTGAAAGAGCACGTTGCCCTCGATGCGGGTGCCCTGGGCAATCAGACTCTTGATGGGGGGCTGCTTCTTTTTCGCGAACATGAGGCTCTCCTGACGGCGGACCGTGTGGGTCACAGATTGAAAGATTGCATGGACCTGACCGAGTTGCCCTGCAGGATTTTGGCGGTCACATTTTCTACCACGGCCTGCGCCGGCACGTCCACCACGCCCTCCAGGCGCAGATAGCCCTTGATCAGCACGGGTTGCGGCCCAGGCGCCTGTTTGACCGACCAGGGCTTGCCGGCGAGTTTGCCGGACAACGTCACCTCCAGGGTCCCCTTGAATTCGGGGGCGTTCTTGGCGGCCTGGATCATGAGCACCTGCCACTTCAGCTGGGTGTCTGAAAGCCGCTCGGCCTGCAGGCCGCGGATGCTCAGCGCATCGCTGCCCGAGCCCGGGATCAGGCGTTCGAAAAAGCCCAGATCGCTGCGCAACAGTTCGTTGTCGGCCTGCAGTTGCCGGATCTGAACCATCAACTGTTCCTGCGCCGCACGTTCGGTGATCAGCAAGCTGTCAGACGTGTTGGCCACCAACTGGGCCTCGCTCAGATCGGTGCGCAGAATCTGCACCTCGCGGCGCAACTCCACCAGCTCCTGTTGGGCATTGCGATCCAGCCCGGCAATGTCTTTGCCAAACTCAAACGCCCAGACCGCCAGCGCGCCCGAAAACCCCAGCAGCAGCGCGCCCAGCACCCAGCGAAAAGGCCACGGCATCGCGCTGCGCACCGAGACCCTCGGGGCACTGACCGTCAACCTTCGTCGCAACAGGCGAAACCGCATTCAGACCCTTAAAAGTGCAAGCAAACGCAACCCTGCCCCAGAAAGCAAAAACCGCCCCAAGTTTGAACTTGAAGGCGGCTTCTGGAGCATGTGCAGCGTGCTTAGCGCTTGCTGAACTGCTTGCGGCGGCGCGCAGAGCGCAGACCGACCTTTTTACGTTCCACTTCGCGCGCATCGCGCGTCACGAAGCCTGCTTGCGACAGACCCGACTTGAGCGTCGCGTCGTAGTCGATCAGGGCGCGGGTGATGCCGTGGCGCACCGCACCGGCCTGGCCGGATTCGCCGCCGCCGTGCACGTTGACCTGGATGTCGAAGGTTTCGGCATGGTTGGTCAGCACCAGGGGCTGCTTGGCGATCATGATGGACGTCTCACGACCGAAGTAGGCTTGGATGTCCTTGCCATTCACCGTGATGTTGCCGCTGCCTTTTTTCAGAAACACGCGGGCGACGCTGGATTTGCGACGGCCGGTTCCGTTGTTCCATTCACCAATCATCTCAAGGCTCCTTTAGATTTCCAGCACTTGCGGCTGTTGGGCGGTGTGCGGGTGCTCTGCACCGCCGTACACCTTGAGCTTCTTGATCATGGCGTAGCCGAGCGGGCCCTTGGGCAGCATGCCCTTGACGGCCTTCTCGAGTGCGCGGCCTGGGTGCTTGGCCTGCATGTCGCGGAAGTTGGTGCCATAGATACCGCCGGGGAAGCCCGAGTGGCGGTAGTACACCTTGTCGAGGGCTTTGTTGCCCGTGACGCGGAGCTTGGCTGCGTTGATGATGACGATGAAGTCACCGGTATCGACGTGAGGCGTATAAATGGCCTTGTGTTTGCCGCGCAAACGGAGAGCAACTTCACTGGCTACTCGTCCGAGGACCTTGTCGGTCGCGTCAATCACAAACCACTCGTGCGTCACGTCAGCGGGTTTGGCGCTGAACGTTTTGGTCATGAGTTTTCTCTGTAGGAGAGGGTTTGGCGGCTCTTTTCCACGGTCGGTCGTTCTCTGACGGAACGCTCTTAGGTGGGTTTGAAGTCTTCGCCGCGGAGCCAGCAAATCGCTGCGAAGCCTTCGATTGTACGAAATTCCAGGCCTTGACGGCAAATTTGCGGATTCGTTGGTCGAGCCGGCTACCATCAGGGCATGTTCAGCTACCGACACGCCTTCCACGCCGGCAACCATGCGGATGTGCTCAAGCACATCACCTTGATCGCCACACTGCGCCATTTGATGCAGAAAGAAGCGGGGCTGACCTTGATCGACACCCACGCCGGCGCCGGGCTCTACCGCCTGGATGGCGACTACACCGAAACCGGGGCCGAGGCCAAGGACGGTGTGGTCAAGCTCATGGGCGCGCTGCGGGCCGCCGACCGGCCAGAGGTCAAGGCCGTCGCACCCGCGATCGATGACTATCTGGATCTGGTGGCCAGCTTTAACCCCTCCGGATCCTTGCGTGTCTACCCCGGGTCGCCCTTCGTCATGCACCAGTTGCTGCGGGCCGAATCGCGCGATCGGCTCAAGCTGTTCGAGTTGCATCCGACCGACAGCCGAACACTCTCCGCCAACATCGCCCAACTGGAAGCTGGCCGCCTCGTCACGGTAGCGCGGCAGGACGGCTTCGAAGGCGTCAAGCCGATGTTGCCGCCTCCTCCTTCGGCCACCGGCTCGAAGCGGGCACTGGTGCTGATCGACCCGAGCTACGAGATCAAAAGCGATTACGCAAAAGTGAGCGCCTGCATACAAGAGCTCATCAAACGTTTTCCCACGGGCACCTACCTGGTTTGGTACCCCGTGATTCCTCGGCCGGAAGCGCACGATTTGCCGCGCCGCCTGCGCACGCTGTCGAACCAGGCGCAAAAGCCTTGGCTCAACGCCACGCTGGCCATCGGCCAGGATCCCTCGCATGGCCCGGAGGATCGGCCCGGCCTGACCGCCAGCGGCATGTTCGTGATCAACCCACCGCACACGCTCAAAGGCGCCCTGCAGGACGTGTTGCCACAGCTGCTGACCCACCTCGGACGCGGGCGCGGCAAATCACAGGCGCTCGAGTCTGGCGGCTGAGGTCAACGGGGCCGGGCCAGCGTCATGCTCCCAAGCCAAGCGGAACGGCGACGATCACGGAGCCACGAACGGGATGTTGGGGTGAAAGCAGGCGGTCAGGCATGCGGGCACTTGCCGGACGGATTCAACCCGCCCGGCAAGCAAACGTAGGGGCCGGCTGGCTTTTCCCGAGTTAACCGACCAGGCGGTTGGCGAACTGAATATACTGGCGCCACGGCTTCCCAAACGGGGCCAGGAGACGCCGATGTATACCCAGTCGTTCAATGTGCCGGACGCCGCAGACCCGCAGACCGCAGCGCTCAAGGCGGTTCCCTTGGTGGAAGCCGATGCGGCGCTGCAGGCGCATTTCGATGCCGCCATCGACGCCGACGGCAAGATCGAGCCGCGCGACTGGATGCCGGAGGCATACCGAAAGACGCTGGTGCGTCAGATCAGCCAGCACGCGCACAGCGAGATCGTGGGCATGCTGCCCGAGGGCAACTGGATTTCGCGCGCGCCAAGTCTGAAGCGCAAAACCATCCTGGTGGCCAAGGTGCAGGACGAGGCCGGTCATGGGCTGTACCTCTATAGCGCCGCCGAAACCCTGGGCACCAGCCGCGACCAGATGTTCGACGCGCTGCACTCGGGCAAGGCCAAGTACAGCTCGATCTTCAACTACCCAACGCTGACCTGGGCCGACGTCGGCGTGATCGGCTGGCTGGTGGACGGCGCGGCGATCATGAACCAGATTCCGCTGTGCCGCTGCAGCTATGGCCCGTACGCGCGCGCGATGATCCGTGTCTGCAAGGAGGAGAGCTTCCACCAGCGCCAGGGCTTCGAATCGCTCATGGTGATGGTGCAGGGCACCACCGAACAGAAGGCCATGGTGCAGGACGCCGTGAACCGCTGGTGGTGGAAGTGCCTGGCCATGTTCGGCCCGCCCGACGCCGACAGCCCCAACAGCGTGCAAGGCATGCGCTGGGGCATCAAGCGCATCAGCAACGACGACCTGCGCCAGAAGTTTGTGGACGCGACCGTGCCGCAGGCCGAGGTTCTCGGCGTCACCCTGCCCGATCCGGAGCTGAAGTGGAGTGCCGAGCGCGGTCACCACGACTACGGCCAGATCGATTGGGACGAGTTCTGGGCGGTGGTGAATGGCGACGGCCCGTGCAACAAGGAACGCCTGGCCACGCGCGTGAAAGCCTGGGACGACGGCGCCTGGGTGCGCGAAGCCGCCCTCGCCCACGCCCGCAAGCAACAGGAACGCACGCTGAAGGAGGCCGCATGACCACCGCTCTCAAAGAATGGCCGCTCTGGGAGGTCTTCGTGCGCAGCAAGCAGGGCCTGGAACACAAACACTGCGGCAGCCTGCACGCAAGCGACGCGCAACACGCGCTGCACCTGGCGCGCGACGTGTACACGCGGCGCCAGGAAGGCGTGAGCATCTGGGTGGTGCAGTCCAGCAGCATCACCGCCAGCGAACCCGACAGCAAGGACAGTTTCTTCGACCCGGCCGCCGACAAGGTGTACCGGCACCCGACGTTCTACGAGATCCCGGACAAAGTGGGGCACATGTGATGAGCAGCGCACCCGTCGACTACCTGCTGCACTTGGCCGACAACGCGCTGATCCTCGGCCAGCGCAACGCCGAGTGGTGTGGCCACGGCCCGATCCTGGAAGAAGACCTTGCGCTGGCCAACAACAGCCTGGACCTGCTCGGTCAGGCGCGCCTGCTCTACCAGCACGCGGCCACGCTCATCAACGCCGACGCGGCCGAAGCGCAGCGCTTCGCCCACCTGCGCGGCGCGCGCGCGAACGGCGCGCTGACCGAAGACACCCTGGCCTACTTTCGCGACACGCACGAATTCCGCAACCACACCTTGCTGGAACTGCCTCACAGCGGCCCGTTGGCCGGCACGGTGCGCGGCGACCGCGACTTCGCGACCACGATCGCGCGCAACTTTCTCTACAGCGCGCTCATGGTGTTGGTCTGGAGCCGGCTGCAGACCTCGACCGACGCGCAGCTTGCCGCGATCGCGGCCAAGTCGCTGAAGGAAGTGCGCTACCACCTGCGCCACGCCAGCGACTGGCTGGTGCGCCTGGGCGATGGCACCGACGCATCACACGCCCGCGCACAAGCCGCGCTCAACCACCTGCGGCCCTACTGCCAGGCGTTCTGGATCGGCAGCGACGCCGAAACGGCTGCGGTGCAAAACGGCACCGGTGTCGATGTGGCCTGCCTCCAGATCGAGTGGGATGCGTTGGTCGACGACACCCTGAACGAAGCCACGCTGCAGCGCCCTGCCGCGCAGGGCCACGTGCCGCAAGGCCAGCGCGGCGTGCATTCCGAGCACATGGGTTTCCTGCTCGCGGAAATGCAGGGCCTGGCGCGTGCGCACCCGCACGCGGTGTGGTGAGGTACCGCCATGCAGGAAGCCGCCGTCGCTGAACGCGAGCACGCCGCGATCTGGCGCGCGCTCGCCGACCTGAGCGACCCGGAGATTCCAGTGGTCAGCCTGCGCGAACTCGGCATCCTGCGCGGCGTGCGCACCGGCTCCGACGGCGTGCCCGAGGTCGTGATCACACCGACCTACAGCGGTTGCCCTGCCATGGGCCAGATCGAGGACGACGTGCGCGCCGCGCTGGCCCAAGCCGGCATCCAGGCACGCGTGGTCACGCAACTCGCGCCCGCCTGGACCACCGACTGGATGAGCGAAGCCGCACGCGAAAAACTGCGCGCCTACGGCATCGCGCCGCCGCAATGCGGCAGCAACGACAACGTGCTGACGTTTTCGCGCCATGCCGCGCGGCGCGAAACCGTACCCTGCCCGCAATGCGGCTCGACCCACACCACCGAGACGTCGCCCTTCGGCTCCACCGCCTGCAAGTCGATGTACCGCTGCCTCGACTGCCTTGAACCGTTCGACTACTTCAAGCCGTACTGACGCCATGACCACCGCCACCCGCTTCCACGATCTCCCGATCGCCCGCATCAGCCCCGAAGCCGCGGGTGCCGTGGCGATCACGTTGGCGATCCCGCCCGAGCAGCGCGACGCTTTCGCCTTCGAACCGGGCCAGTTCCTCACCGTGCGCGCCAGCATCGATGGGCAGGACGTGCGACGCAGCTACTCCATCAGCAGCCCGCGCAGCCTGCTCACACTGCACGGCGAACTCACGCTGGGCATTCGCCCGGTGGACGGCGGCGTGTTTTCGAACTGGGCCGCCACGTCGCTCAAGAGCGGTGACACGCTCAAGGCCATGCCACCCGACGGCCGCTTCACCGTGCACAAGCCGCGTGCGGTGCACCGCGTGGGCTTCGCCGCCGGCTCGGGCATCACGCCCATCCTCTCGCTCATGGCCAGCACGCTGGAGGAATCGCCCACGTCGAAATTCACCCTGGTGTATGGCAACCGCCGCATGGGCAGCGTGATGTTCAACGAAGCGCTGCAGGACCTCAAGGACCGCTACGCGAGCCGCCTCACGCTGATCCACATCCTCTCGCGCCAGGCGCAGGAAGTGCCGTTGCTTGAAGGCCGCATCGACGCCGACAAGGTACGCGCGCTCATCGCCACGCTGCTGCCCGTCGCGAGCATGGACGAGGTCTTCATCTGCGGCCCTGAGGCCATGATCGAGGCCACCGAGAAGGCATTGCTCGATGCGGGCGTGCGGCCCGACCGCCTGCACACCGAACGCTTCACCTCGCCCACGCTCGACGCCCTGCCCGCCGCGCAACGCCAGGCCGTCGTGCTCGGCCATCCGGCCGTGCGCGTCGAAGGCGAAGTCGCATTGACCGTGGTGCTCGATGGCAAGCCGCACGAGCTGCGCATGAACCGCGACGAGCGCGTGCTGGACGTGGCGCTGAACGCCGGGCTGGATCTGCCGTGGTCGTGCCGGGGCGGCGTGTGCTGCACCTGCCGCGCCAAGGTGCTGGAAGGCACCGTGCAGATGGAGAAAAACTTCACGCTCGAGCCCTGGGAAACCGACAAGGGCTTCGTGCTGAGTTGCCAGGCCCGCCCCACCACCGACCGCGTGGTGGTCAGCTACGACGAACGCTGACGCTCAATCGCGAAACACGAGCACCGGGGCCACCCCGGTCTGCAACATGCCGATCGCGGCGGCCGCCGCACGGCTCAGGTCGATCACGCGCCCTTTGGTGAACGGCCCACGGTCGTTGATGCGCACCGTCACTTCCTTGCCGGTGGTCGCATGGCGCACGCGCACGCGGGTGCCAAACGGCAGGGTCTTGTGGGCAGCGGTGAGTTCGTTCGTGTTGAAGGTTTCACCACTGGCGGTGCGCCGGCCGTGGAACTTTTCGCCGTACCACGACGCCAAGCCGCGATCGATTTCTTCCCCTGCTTCGGACGGCAATGACGGTGCCGGCGACGATTCGCTCGGCTCAGGCTCGCCATCCCACGGCGCGCGCGTGGCGCAACCGCCCAGCCACAGCACCGTGGCCAGCGTGAGGATGAGGGCCGGCCGCAAACGCATCACAGGCCCAGGCGCTGGACGATGTCCATCGTGGCGACGCTCTGGTTCATGGTGTAGAAGTGCAGGCCGGGCACACCGCCGGCGCGCAGACGATCGCACAAATCGCTCACCACGTCGAGGCCGAAAGATTTGATCGACGCGGTGTCGTCGCCGAACGCTTGCAGCCGCATGCGGATCCAGCGCGGGATCTCGGCGCCGCAGGCGTCGGAGAAACGCATCAGCTGGGTCGAGCTGGTGATCGGCATGATGCCCGGCACCACCGGCACGTCCACGCCCGCGCGCCGCAGGTCGTCCACGTAGCGGAAGTAGGCGTCGCTGTTGAAGAAGTACTGCGTGATGCCCGAATCGGCACCGGCCTTCACCTTGGCCGCGAACGCATCGAGATCGGCCAGCGGCGACTTGGCCTGCGGGTGCGTTTCGGGATATGCCGCGACCTCGATGTGGAAGGCACTACCGGTTTCGGCACGCACGAAAGCCACGAGGTCGCTCGCATAACGGAACTCACCGCCCATGCCGTAACCGCTCGGCAGATCACCACGCAGCGCCACGATGCGGCGAATGCCGGCCGCCTTGTAGGCCGCGAGGCGCTCGCGAATGCTTTCGCGCGACTGGCCGATGCAGCTCAGGTGCGGCGCGGCCGGGCAACCTTCGCCCATGATCTCGGTCACGGCCTGCAGCGTGCCGTCCTGCGTCGAACCGCCGGCGCCGAAGGTCACCGAGCAGAACTCGGGCTTGAGCGTGTACAGCTGCTGGCGCACCGCGCGCAGCTTGACCGCGCCTTCGGGCGTCTTGGTCGGGAAAAATTCCAGGCTGATCGGAAGACTCATCGTCCCATCCTCGTTTTTTTACACAGTCGCAGAGACAAAAAATTCGCGGTTGCCGTCGCCCCCGGTGATCGGGCTGTCGAAGTAGTCCCGCACCGTCAGGCCGTTGTCGATGCACGCCTGTTCGATGCGCTCGCGCACCAGCGCGTAGCTCGCCGCGTCCTTCACCAGACCGCCCTTGCCGATGTGCTCGGGCTGCAGTTCGAACTGCGGCTTGACGAGCATCAACAGGTACCCGCCCGGTGCCAGCAACGGCACCACCGCCGGCCACACCAGCGTCTGCGAGATGAACGACAGGTCGCCGACGATCACGTCGAACGGCGGCGCGCCACCCGCGTCCACCAGCATCTCGGCCGTCAGCTCGCGCGCGTTGCACTTCTCGATGCAAACCACGCGCGGGTCGCTGCGCAGCTGCGGGTGCAGCTGGCCCTGTCCCACGTCCACGCCCACCACCTGCGATGCGCCACGCTGCAACAGACAGTCGGTGAAACCACCGCTGCTCTGCCCCACGTCGAGGCAGTGCAGGCCAGTCACCACCAGGCCGGTGCGCTTCAGCGCGCCTTCGAGCTTGAGACCACCGCGCGAGACGTAGCGCGTCTCCGCCGTGTCCAGCAGACGCAGCTCCACCGTGTCGCGCAGTTCCTCACCGTTTTTGGCGACGGCTTTCCAGTCGTGGTCAGCCAGGCGCCACTGCACGCCAGCGGCGATGAGCCGCTGGGCCTGCGAACGGGTGGCTGCCAGGCCACGTTCAACAAGGAGTTGATCGGCTCTCATCAAAGATGACCACGCCACGAACGCCAACCCGCCATCCAGAGATGCCGCGGAACCGGCTTTGCCGGGCCGCAAGCATCGCCCCCTTGAGGGGGTCGCGCAAAGCGCGGCGGGGGTGCGCTCAATACCGGTACGTGTCCGGCTTGTACGGGCCGGCCTTGCTCACGCCGATGTACGCAGCCTGCTCGTCCGTCAACTCGGTGAGCATCGCGCCGACCTTCTTCAGGTGCAGGCGCGCCACCTTCTCGTCCAGGTGCTTGGGCAGCACGTAGACCTCGCCGACCTTGTACTTCTGCGGCTGCGTGAACAGCTCGATCTGCGCGATGGTCTGGTTCGCGAAGCTCGACGACATCACGAAGCTGGGGTGGCCGGTGCCGCAACCCAGGTTCACCAGGCGACCCTTGGCCAGCATGATGATCTTCTTGCCGTCGGGGAAGGTCACGTGGTCGACCTGGGGCTTGATCTCGTCCCAGGTGTACTTCTCGATCGAGGCGATGTCGATCTCGTTGTCGAAGTGGCCGATGTTGCAGACGATGGCCTGGTCCTTCATCGCGGCCATGTGGTCGTGCGTGATGATGGACTTGTTGCCGGTGGTGGTGACGAAGATGTCGGCCTTGTCGGCGGCGTACTCCATGGTCACGACCTTGTAGCCTTCCATCGCGGCCTGCAGGGCGTTGATGGGGTCGATCTCGGTCACCCACACTTGTGCGGACAGGGCGCGCAGCGCTTGCGCGGAGCCCTTGCCCACGTCACCGTAGCCGGCGACCACGGCGACCTTGCCGGCGATCATCACGTCGGTGGCGCGCTTGATGCCGTCGACCAGCGATTCGCGGCAGCCATACAGGTTGTCGAACTTGCTCTTGGTGACCGAGTCGTTCACGTTGATGGCGCGGAACGGCAGCGTGCCCTTGGCGCTCATTTCCTTCAGGCGGTGCACGCCGGTGGTGGTCTCTTCGGTCACGCCGATGATCTGCGCGGCCTTGCGGGTGTACCAGGTCGGGTCTTGCGCGAGCTTGGCCTTGATGGCGGCGAACAGGCAGGTTTCTTCTTCGCTGGTCGGCTTGCTGATGACCGACGCATCCTTCTCGGCCTTCTGGCCCAGGATCATGAGCAGCGTGGCGTCGCCGCCGTCGTCCAGGATCATGTTCGGGCCTTCGCCTTCGGTGCCGGCGGCGCCGAATTCAAAGATGCGGTGGGTGAAGTCCCAGTACTCGGTGAGCGTCTCGCCCTTGTGCGCGAACACCGGCGTGCCTTGCGCCACCAGCGCGGCAGCGGCGTGGTCTTGCGTGGAGAAGATGTTGCACGAGGCCCAGCGCACATTCGCGCCCAGGGCTTGCAGCGTTTCGACCAGCACCGCGGTCTGGATCGTCATGTGGATGCTGCCGGTGATGCGCGCGCCCTTGAGCGGCTTGGCGGCGGCGAATTCTTCGCGGATGGCCATCAGGCCGGGCATTTCGGTCTCGGCGATCTTGATTTCCTTGCGGCCCCAGGCGGCCAGGGAAATGTCGGCGATCGCGCTGTCGGTCGCGGCGGGGGTGTTCAGACGTGCATTCATGGTGGTTTCGCTCCGTTAAGGATGGACAAACCACATCGCGTACTGAGTAAAAAAGGACTCATCGCACGGATGTGGATGAGCGTGGTTGCATGTATGGTCCGAGCCTCACGCCCTGCTGCTGACGGTGTCAGTGGGGGCGCTGCAACGCTCCTCGGATCGCGGGATTCTACCGCAGCGGCCCCGATTTACCCCTCGCCGCATGTCGCCGGTGGCACCTGGCGGCACGTGGGCCCTGTGCGACACTGCCGGCCTTCCATGCGCATGAACCCCCTCTCCCTCTGGCCCGCCGAGGCCCGCGCTCGCATCCACGGCGTGCTGACCGACATCGACGACACGCTCACCACCGAGGGCGCTATCACGCCCGAAGCGCTGGATGCCCTGCACCGCTTGCGCGCGGCCGGCCTGCCGGTGTTCGCCATCACAGGCCGGCCCGCCGGCTGGAGCGAGGCCTTCGCGCTGGCCTGGCCGGTGGATGCGATCGTGGCGGAGAACGGTGCTGTGGCGCTGTGGCGCGGTGCTGCGGGCGAGCTGCGCCGGGACTACCTGCAGGACGCGGCCACGCGCGCCGCCAACTTTCAGACATTGCAAACCGTTGCGCAACGCGTGCTCGCCGAGCTGCCGAACACGCGCCTGGCCACCGACAGCCCGGGGCGCGAGACCGACATCGCGATCGACCACAGCGAGTTCGCGCACCTGAGCGAAGCGGACATCGCGCGCGTGGTGCAACTCATGAAGCAGGAAGGCCTCAACGCGACCGTGAGCTCGATCCACATCAACGGCTGGATCGGCGAGCACGACAAGCTCGCCGGCGCGCGCTGGATCGTGCGGTCGCACCTGGGCCGCGCGCTCGACGACGAGCTGGATCGCTGGGTGTATGTGGGCGACTCGACCAACGACGCGCGCATGTTCCACCACTTCCCGCACAGTGTGGGCGTGGCCAACATTGCGCGCTTCTGGGACGCGCTGGCTTACAAGCCGCGCTACGTCACGTCCGGTGAGCGCGGCGTGGGCTTCGCGCAGGTGGCCGACGCGGTGCTGAGCGCGCGGGCCGCTGCATGAGCGAACACCCGCTGCCACCGCGCCACACCGGCGCCCGCCCGGCCAACCCGCCCGACCATGCGCGGCTCGGCCTGGTCGCGATCTTCGGCTCCACCTTCTTCGAGCTGGTGGGTTACTTCATGCTCACACCGCTGCTGTTGCTGCGCTTGAAGGGGGGTGGCGAATCGACCGCGCTGGCCGGCCTGTTCGCTGCCAGTGGCTGGCTCGGCGTGTTCCTCATGACGCCCTTCGCCTCGGCGATCACGCAGCGCCTGGGCCGGCGGCCCACGCTCTGGCTGGCCGCGCTGATCCCGGTGATCGCCACCGCGGGCTTCGCGTTCACGCCGCTGCTGTGGCTGTGGTTCGTGTTCAAGATCGCGGCGGGCATGGCCTCGGGCCTGCGCTGGGTGCTGGCCGAGGCCATCGTGGCCGAGTTCTCGCCGCCCGGGCAGCGCGGGCGCTACGTCGGCATCTTTGAAACCATGGTGGGCGTCACCTTCGTGGTCGGCCCGCTGATGCTGGCCTGGGTGGGCGCGGACAGCGACGCGGCACTGTGGATCGCGCTGGGCTTCATGACGCTCGGCCTGCTCTGGAGCCTGCTCATTCCGCGCCTGCCCGATGCGACCGATGCGCACAGCGCCAAGGTCGGCCTCTCGGGTGTGTGGCATGCGCTGCTGGCGCACCCGTTGATCATGACGGTGGGCTTCGTTGGCGGCTTCTTCGAGAGCGGCCTCACGTCCATCCTGCCGTTGTACGGTCTGGCGCTCGGCCTGGGCGCGACGGCCGCTGCCCTGCTGGTCTCGGCCAGCGGCCTCGGCAGCGCGATCATGATGCTGCCCGCGGGCGTGCTGGCCGACCGCATGGCCCACCACCCGCAGCAGCGCTGGGGCGATGGGCGCAGCGTGCGGCTGGCGATTCTGCGTTGGTGCGCGCTGATCACCCTGCTGGCCACGCTGGTCATTCCCTTCGTCGCGGGCACGCCCTGGCTGGCCGCGCCGGTGGCCTTCCTGTGGGGCGGCGCGGGCGGCTGCCTCTACACGCTGGCGATGATCGACATCGGCTCGCGCGAAGAAGGCATCACGCTCGTGAACAGCACCGCCGTGCTGGTGCTGTCGTACACACTGGGCGGCGTGCTCGCGCCCGCGCTCGGTGCCGCTGCGCTGCAGTGGGCGCCCACGATCGGGTTCCCGGCGCTGCTGCTCGCGGTGGCCGGCATGGGCTGCTGGCTGTTGAGACGGGGCGCGTCGCCCCCACCTGAAGGAACCCCGCGCGGCTGAGCGGCTCCCACCCTGACAAGCGAAAGGATCTTCCCATGGCCATTCCCTGGCTGGTTGCCCTGAAAGTGATCCCCTGGGGCGACGTGATCGAACACGCGCCCAAGGTGCTCAACGCCGCGCGCAAGCTGATGGACCGGCAAAAAACGCCTGCCGCCGCAACGCCCCCGCCCGAGCCCCTGGAAATGGGCGGTGCACCGCCCACGCTGGGCGAGCTGAAGAACCGCCTGATCGAAGCGCGCCAGTTGATCGATCAGCAAGCCACCACGCAGGCGCAGATGGCGCAGACCCTGGCCGAACTCGCCGAGCAGAACGCACGCCTGGTGGTCGCCGTCGACCTGCTGCGCAAACGCACGCGCCTGCTGCTGGTCGCGGCAGCGGTGCTGGCGATCGGCGTGGTCTGGCTCTTCGCGCGCTGAACGCTCAAGCCCGCGCCAGCACCGGCCCCAGCACGCGCCCGGTGTGCGTGTCCAGCCGCACCACCGCCTCAGGCGGTGCCGCCGCCACGATGCGGCCACCGCCATTACCGCCTTCGGGACCCAGGTCGATGATCCAGTCGGCTTCGGCCATCACGTCCAGGTCGTGCTCGATCACCACCACGCTGTGGCCGCCGTTCACCAGGCGGTGCAGCACGCGGATGAGTTTTTCCACATCGGCCATGTGCAGGCCCACCGTGGGTTCGTCGAGCACGTAGAGCGTGTGCGGGGCTTTCTGGCCTCTTCGTGTGATGTCGTCGCGCACCTTGCTCAGCTCGGTCACGAGCTTGATGCGTTGTGCCTCGCCACCCGAGAGCGTCGGGCTGGGCTGGCCCAGCGTGAGGTAACCCAGACCCACGTCCTTGAGCAGTTGCAGCGGGTGCGCGATGTTGGGCATGCTGGCGAAGAAATCCACCGCCTCGTCCACCTCCATCTGCAGCACGTCGCCGATGCTCTTGCCCTTCCAGGTGACCGCCAGGGTCTCGGGGTTGAAGCGCGCGCCGTGGCAGACCTCGCACGGTACTTTCACGTCGGGCAGGAAGCTCATTTCGATGGTGCGCATGCCCTGGCCTTCGCAGCCCGGGCAGCGGCCTTCGCCGGTGTTGAAGCTGAAGCGTCCCGGCCCGTAGCCGCGTGCCTTGGCTTCGAGCGTGTCGGCGAAGAGCTTGCGCACCGTGTCCCAGAAACCGATGTAGGTCGCGGGGCAGCTGCGCGGCGTTTTGCCGATCGGCGTCTGGTCGACTTCGAGCACGCGGTCCACGGTTTCGAAGCCGCTGACGCTGGCGCAGCCGCTCCACGCGGGGTGCTTGCCTTTGTCCATGGCGTCGCGTCCGGCCTTGGTGCTGCGCTGGCTCACGGCGGCGGCGACGTTGGTCAGGAGCACGTCGCGCGCCAGTGTGGACTTGCCGGAACCGGACACGCCGGTGATGACGACGAGGCGTTGCAGGGGGACGGCGGCGTCGAGGTTGTCCAGGTTGTGGAGGTTGGCGCCATGGACCTGGAGCCAGTGAATTTCTCCCTCCCCCGCTGGGGATGGGTTGGCGTCGGCCGGGGTCACGGCGCGCCGAGCCTGCAGCGGATGTTTCATCGCGTGCAGCAGATAACGCCCGGTCACCGAATCCGCATGGGCCGACAGATCGTCCACCGACCCCTGCGCCACCACGCGCCCACCGCGCTTGCCGGCGCTGGGGCCGATGTCGATGATGTGGTCGGCGCGGCGGATGGTGTCTTCGTCGTGCTCCACCACCACCAGCGTATTGCCCTGGTCGCCGAGCTTGTGCAGCGCATTGAGCAGGATCGCGTTGTCACGCGCGTGCAGGCCGATGGTGGGCTCGTCCAGCACGTAGCACACACCCTGCAGGTTGCTGCCGAGTTGCGCCGCCAGGCGGATGCGTTGCGCCTCGCCGCCGCTGAGCGTGGGCGCGCCGCGGTCGAGCGTGAGGTAGTTCAGGCCCACCTCCTCCAGGAACGCGAGGCGGCTTTCGATCTCGGGCAACAGGTCGCGCGCGATGTCGGCTTCGCGCGCGGTCAGCGCCAGGTCTTTCATCAACCCTTGCACCCAGGCGCGCACGTCGCGCACCGAGAGGCGCGCGACGCTGGTGATGCCCACATCAAAGAACTTCACCGCGCGCGCCTGCGGGTTCAGGCGCGTGCCTTCGCAAGCCGGGCAGGCCTCGTCCACGAGGTCGTCCACCTCGGGTTCGGCAAAGCTCTGCTCGCGGCCCTTCTCCTTGTCGTCGCGCACCGAGTCGTCGAGCACCTTGCGCTGGTCGCGCGAGAGCTTCACGCCCGTGCCCACGCAGTCGGGGCACCAGCCGTGCTTGCTGTTGTAAGAGAACAGGCGCGGGTCGAGCTCGGGGTAGCTCGTGGCGCAGATGGGGCAGGCGCGCGTGGTGGAGAACACCTCCAGTTGGCCCAGCTCGCGCGTGGACGCACCCTCGGCCAGCGCCTGCGCCAGGCCATCGAGCGGCGTGAGCACGTGCACCACACCCTTGCCGATCTCCAGGGCCTTGTTGAGCTGGTGGCGCAACTCGGTTTCGTGGTCCGCGCTCACCACGAAATCGGCCACGGGCAACTCGATCGTGTGTTCCTTGAAGCGGTCGATGCGCGGGAAACCGGTGGTGGGCAGGAACTCGCCGTCGACGCGCAGGTGGGTATGACCCCGCGGGCGCGCCCAGTCGGCCAGCTCCGTGTACACGCCTTTGCGGTTGACCACGAGCGGCGCGAGCAGGCCGATGTGCTGGCCTTTGTAGCGCGCGAGGATGGCGGCCACGATGCTGTCGGCGCTCTGCGGCATCACCGCCGCGCCGTCGTGCACGCAGTGTTGCGTGCCGAGCTTCACGTAGAGCAGGCGCAGGAAGTGCCAGACCTCGGTGGTCGTGCCAACGGTGGACTTGCGGCCGCCACGCGAGAGGCGCTGTTCGATCGCGACCGTGGGCGGGATGCCGTAGACCGCGTCCACCTCGGGGCGGCCCGCGGGCTGCACGATGCTGCGCGCGTAGGCGTTCAGGCTTTCCAGGTAACGCCGCTGGCCTTCGTTGAACAGGATGTCGAACGCCAGCGTGGACTTGCCCGAACCGCTCACGCCCGAGATCACATTGAACTTGCCGCGCGGGATGTTCACGCTCAGGTTCTTGAGGTTGTGTTCCTTGGCGTTGACGATGCGGATCGCATGGTCGTTGGGTGTCTCGATGCGCGCGCGCGCCGGCATCCATTCGCCCACATGACCTTCGTTCACCGCGTGCACTGCGCCCATGCTCATGGCGTAGTCGCGCAAGGCTTTGGCGGTGTGGCTGCTGGCGTGTTCGCGCACCGATTCGGGCGGCCCCTCGGCCACGATCAGGCCACCGGCGTCGCCGCCTTCGGGGCCGAGGTCGATCAGCCAGTCGGCCGCGCGGATCACGTCCAGGTTGTGCTCGATCACCACCAGCGAATGGCCGGCGTCGAGCAGCTTGCGCAGGCTGCGCATGAGCTTGGCGATGTCGTCGAAGTGCAGACCGGTGGTGGGCTCGTCGAACAGGAACAGCGTGCCTTTGCGCGCCATCGCCTGGCGGCTGGCGCTGCTGCTCTTCGAGGCTTCTGCTAGGAAGCCCGCGAGCTTGAGGCGCTGCGCCTCGCCACCCGAAAGCGTGGGCACGGGTTGGCCCAGCTTCACGTACTCCAGGCCCACGTCGACGATGGGCTGCAGCACGCGAATGACGTCGCGGTCGCCCGAGAACATCGTGGCCGCCTCGCTCACGGTGAGGTCGAGCACGTCGGCCACGTTGAGCATGCGGCCACCGCGCTGGATCCGCACCTCGAGAATTTCGGGCCGGTAGCGCTTGCCGTCGCAGTCCGGGCAGCGCAGGTAGACGTCGCTCAGGAACTGCATCTCCACGTGCTCGAAGCCCGAGCCACCGCAGGTGGGGCAGCGCCCGTCGCCGCTGTTGAAGCTGAACTTGGCCGGCGTGTAGCTGCGCTGGCGCGCGAGCGGCGCTTCGGCGAACAGCGAACGGATGGCGTCCCACGCGCCGACGTAGCTCACCGGGTTGGAACGCGCGGTCTTGCCGATGGGCGACTGGTCGACGAACACCACCTCACTCAAGTGGTCGGCCCCCAGCAGGCGGTCGTGCGCGCCCGGGCTGTCGGTGGACTTGCCAAAGTGGCGCAGCAAGGCGGGCGCGAGCACGTCCTGGATCAAACTGGATTTGCCCGAGCCCGACACGCCCGTGACCACCACCAGGCGCTGCAGCGGGAACTCGACCGAGACGCTCTTCAGGTTGTGTTCGCGCGCGCCTTCAAGGATGAGGCGCGGCGTGCTGTCGGTCACCATGCGCTTGAAGCCCATGCCGATGGTCTTGCGCGAACCGAGGTAGGCGCCGGTGAGCGTGTCGGCCGAGCGGATCGCTTCGGGTGTGCCATCGAACACGATCTGCCCGCCGCGCTCGCCGGGGCCAGGGCCCATGTCGATCAGGCGGTCGGCCGCGAGCATCACGGCCGGATCGTGCTCCACCACCACGAGTGTGTTGCCCGCGTCGCGCAGGCGCAGCATGGCATCGTTGATGCGCGCCATGTCGCGCGGGTGCAGGCCGATGCTGGGTTCGTCGAGCACGAACAAGGTGTTCACCAGCGAGGTGCCGAGCGCGGTCGTAAGGTTGATGCGCTGCACCTCGCCGCCGCTGAGCGTTCGGCTCTGGCGGTCGAGCGTGAGGTAGCCGATGCCGACCTCGCAGAGGTAGCGGATGCGGGTGTTGATTTCGTCGAGCAGGAGTTTGAGGGCTTGCGCCTGGCCGGCGACCGGCTCCTTCCCCCCCAGGGGAACGGTCGGGATGGGGGTTTGCGCGCCCACATGCCCCAGAGAAGCGAAGAACACGCGCAACTTGTCCAGCGACATCAACATCAAGTCGTGCAGACACAGACCCGGCAAATCCTCCAGTTGCTCGCGGGTCCACTTCACGCCCTGCGGCATGTACCGCTTGCCCTCAGGCAACACCGCATCCGCCTGTCCCTTCGTGCCGAGGCGCCACAGCAAACTGTCGGTCTTGAGGCGTGCACCATGGCAACTCGGGCATTCGGTGTAGCTGCGGTACTTCGACAAGAGCACGCGGATGTGCATCTTGTAGGCCTTGCTCTCCAGGTACTCGAAGAAGCGGTCCACGCCGTACCACTGCTGGTTCCACTTGCCGTTCCACTGCGGCGAGCCGGCCTTTACCCAATGCTGCTGATCGGGGGTGAGCTGGGCCCAGGCCGTGTCGCGCGGAATGCCCGCGGCTTCGGCGTGCCGCATCATGTCGTCCTGGCATTCCTTCCACGCAGGCGTCTGGAACACCTTGATGGCACCGGCGCGCAGCGTGAGCTTGTCGTTTGGAATGACCAGGCCGTAGTCGACGCCGATGACACGCCCGAAGCCCCGGCAAGCCTCGCAAGCTCCCACCGCGGAGTTGAACGAGAACATCGACGGTGTGGGCTCGGTGTAGCGGATATCGCTCTCGGGGCAATGCAGGCCCGTGGAAAAACGCCAGATCTCCGGCTCGCCCTCTTCCGCCAGCACGTACACCATCAGCTTGCCGCTGCCGCGCTTCAAGCCGGCCTCGATCGCCTCCATGGCGCGCGCCGGCTCGACCGTGCCGATGCGGAAGCGGTCGGCCACCACGTCGAGCACTTTCACGGATTCGCTGGCCACCACCGCTTTGGCCTTGCCTTTGGCCGCGGGCTTGGCGTCCGTCGCCGGCGCCGCGGCGCGCTGCACCACGCGCTCGGCCTGCACGCGCGTGTAGCCGCTGGCCGAGAGCCATTGTTCGATTTCCTCGGGCGTGGTGCTGGCGGGTAGCTCGACCGGGAAGGTCAGCACCAGGCGCGGGTCGCCCCGTTGCGCGCTGCGCTGCTGCATCTCGGCATAAATGGATTCCGGCGAATCGTGGCGCACCGGCAGCGCGGTGTCGCGGTCGAACAGGTCGGCGCCGCGCGCGAACAGCAGTTTCAAGTGATCGTTGAGCTCCGTCATGGTGCCCACGGTGGAGCGCGAGGAGCGCACCGGGTTGGTCTGGTCGATCGCGATCGCGGGTGGCACGCCCTCCACCTTGTCCACCGCCGGCTTGTCCATGCGGTCGAGGAACTGCCGCGCGTAGGCGCTGAAGGTCTCGACGTAGCGGCGCTGGCCTTCGGCGAACAGCGTGTCGAACACCAGGCTGGACTTGCCCGAGCCGCTGGGGCCCGTGACCACGGTGAGCTCGCCGGTGCGGATGTCGAGGTCGAGGTTCTTGAGGTTGTGCTGGCGCGCGCCGCGGATACGGATCAGCCCGGTGCCACCTTCTGTCGGTCGATCGCGCTCCTGGGCGTCGGGCGCGGTAGAAAGCGCGTCCGCAGGCAAATCGGCGGGCAGGAAGGCATCAGACATGCAGGGGCTCCAGAAAGGGGAGGAAAGATTCTACGGAGCCGCGCGCCACACGCCTTGTTGCGCATGTCATACCCACAATTTTCCGGTCCCGCAGGCGCTGCATGGACTCGGCCACATCAGGAGACATCACCATGACACACCACCACCGCACGCTTTTTTTCAAACCCTGGGCCACGCTGTGGCTGGCGGGCTTGCTGGCCTTCGGCGCACCGGCCTGGGCGCAACTGCGCATCGGCATGCCTTCGGGTTTCACGGGCTCGGTGGCGGCCGGCGTGAAGGAGAACCACGAGGGCGCCCGGCTGTACTTCGACACCATCAACGCGCGCGGCGGCGTCCACGGCCAGAAGATCGAGCTGATCACGGTCGATGACAAGTTCGACCCCAAGGTCACGGTGGAAGTGTCGCGCGCGCTCATCACGCAGCAGCGCGTGCTGGCGCTGTTTCTGAACCGGGGCACACCCCACTCGCAGGCGCTGCTGCCGCTGCTGGCCGAACTCAAGGTGCCGCTGGTGGGCCCGAGCACCGGCGCCATGGTGCTGCACGAGCCGGTGAACCCCTGGGTGTTCAACGTGCGCGCCACCTACCAGCGCGAGGCGGCCAAAGCCATCGAACACCTGGGCAGCACCGGCATCACGCGCATCGCCGTGCTGGAGACCGACGATTCCTTCGGCGCCGACTCGGCCGCGGGCGCGCTCAAAGGCTTCGCCAAAGCCAACCTGAAGCCCGTGTTGCACGAAAAGTTTCCACGCGACAAGCCCGACTTCACCGAATTGGCCAAGCAGTTGCACGGCAGCAATTCGCAGGCGGTGATGGTGATCGGCTCGGCCGGCAACACCGCCAACGCGGTCAAGGCGATCCGCGCGACGGGCTCCCGCACGCAGGTGGTCACGCTGTCGAACAACGCGTCCGACGGCTTCATCAAGCTCCTGGGCGAGCACGCACGCGGCGTGATCGTGACGCAGGTGTTCCCCAACGAGCGCTCGGTGGCCTACCCGCTGATCAAGGAAGCCCAGGAATTCGCGAAGGCCAAGGGCATGCCCGGCGTATCACCCGCGATGATGGAAGGCTATGCCGCCGCCAAGGTGTTGACCGAAGGCCTGCGCCGTGCCGGCCCCAACCCCACGCCCGTCACGCTGCGCGACGCACTGGACAACCTGCGCAACTACGACCTGGGTGGCCTCACGGTGCAGTACAGCCCGAGCAACCACACCGGCCTGGATTTCGCCGATCTGTCCATCGTCGACGCCAACGGCAAGTTCAGAAGGTGACGTTTCAGGATTTGACGATGAGCACGGGCACTTTGGAGTGCGTTAGCACCTTCTGCGCCACGCTGCCCAGGATGAGCGCCTTCACGCCCCGGTGGCCGTGCGAGCCCATCACGATCAGGTCGCAGTGCTCGGCGGCGGCCGTTTCGATAATGCCTTCGTAGACCACGTTGCGCTCGATGGTGTCGCCCACACAGGGCACGCCGGCGGCTTCGCACACCTGGCGCAACGCGTCCAGCGCCTGCCCAGCCGAGGCTTTCGCCTCGGTCAGGTAGGCCTGCAGGCCCACCGCGGACGCATCACCAATGCCGATGTAGGGGAACGGGTCGATCACGTTGACACCCACGATCTGCGCGTTCAGGCTCTTGGCCAGCTGCACCGCGGTCTGTGTGGCGTTGTCCGCTACGTCCGAGCCGTCGGTGGGCACGAGGATCTTCTTGAACATGGAGGCTCTCCTGTGGTGTGGTTGCGTGCGGGCACCCAGGGCCGCACGTCCACCGCACGGTACTTCAATTCGGCGATCTTGCCCACCGTGGCGGGCAAGATGCCCGCGCCTCAGGCTTGCGGCCGGCGCACGCCTTCGGGCCGCTGGGCGGCGCTGGCCCACTGGGTGTCGAACCAGGCATCGCCCTCGAGACAGGCGCGCAGCATGGGCAGCGCGTCAAAGCCCCAGAACACGCGGCCCTCCAGCACCATCGCCGGCACGCCGAACAGGCCCAGCGACAGCGCCTCGTCGGTGTTGGCGCGCAGGCGCTGCTTCACCACGTCGCTGTCGGGCGCGTGCCAGGGTTTGTCGCGCTGGGCCATGTGGTCCTCCAGCACCGCCTGCAAAGCCGCCAGCCGCGCCGGGTCGGTGGCGTCCAGTCCACCGCGCCACACATGGTGCAGCAGTTGCTCGGTGACGTAGCGGTTGGTCTCCCCCGGTGCGTCGTCGGTGGCGCAGCTCAGCCCCAGGCGCAGCAGGGGCAGCGGGTTGAACGGGTGCGCGGCCGGCAATTCGAGCGCCACGCCGTGGTGGTGCCCCAACCAGCTCACCTGGCGGTAGGTCCAGTCGCGCTTGGCCGGTATCTCGGCCGGGCCGAGTTGGCCGTTGGCCTTGAGCAGCGCGGCGAACAGGATGGGTTTGTAGCGCACGTGCACGCTGTGGCCCATGAGCGCCTCGGGCAGGCGATCGAACGCCAGGTGGGCGTAGGGCGAGATCGGGTCGTAGTAGAAGGTGATGTCTCTCATGGCGCTTCTTGAGGTTTTTCTTCAGCGCGGCTGCTGGCGCGCTTCGATGTCTTGCCAGATGCGCAACTTGTCCGCGTCGCTCGCGCGTCCCCAGGCCACGATCTCGTCGAGGGTGCGATAGCAGCCCTCGCACCAACCCGAGGCGGCGTTCATGCGGCAGATCGAGATGCAGGGCGAGGGCACGCCGGGTGCCAACGCGGCGCGGCGGCGTGCGGCCTGCAAGGTCACGGGAGCCGGCGGCAGGGTCACGGCGCAACAGCCTCGGTGGTGACGTCGTGCACCGGCGCGCCACTGAGCGCCTGCAACTGCGAGGGGCTCAACCGGAATACCGCGTGCGGGTGGCCGGCGGCCGCCCAGATCTCGTCGAAGCGAAACAGTTGCGCGTCGATCAACGCGACGGGTGGCGTGGCGTGCGCCACCGGCGACACACCGCCGATGGAAAACCCGGTGCGGGCCTTCACGAAGTCGGCATCGGCACGGCCGAGCTTGCCGCCTTCGGCGCTGCACACCAGGGCCTGCACCTTCTTTTCGTCCACGCGCAGGTCGCCCGAGGTGATCACCAGCACCGCCGCATCGTCGTGCTTGCGGCGAAAGATGATGCTCTTGGCGATCTGCCCCAGCGCAACGCCGAGCGCGTCGGCCGCCTGTTGCGCGGTGCGCGCGGCATCGTCGAGCATCACCGGGTTGTGGGGGTGGCCGGCGTCCTGCAGCACGCGCGCCACGCGCTGCACGGACTCGGGCAAGGTCTGAAGTTCGGCACCGCACATGCGATCAGGCTCCCCGCTTGACCAGCAACAGGCTCGCGCCCATGGCCATGAGCACACCGCCGAACACGCGGTTCTGCGCCCGCCGCGCCCGCGCGGTGGCGAGCCAGGCCTGCATGCGCGACGCGAGGAAGGCGTAGCCGTGCATCACGATCAGGTCCACCGTGATAGTGGTGGCCAGCAGGATCAGCAGTTGAAGCCACAGCGTGCGCTGCGGGTCGATGAACTGCGGCAGCACCGCCACCATGAACACGATGCCCTTGGGGTTGGTGACGTTGGTGAAGAAGCCGGTGATGAAACGCTCGCGCGCCGACGGCACCGCCCTGGGCGCCGCCGGCGCGTCGCCCGCATCCACCACGGTCGGCACGGCCGCGCGCCATTGCTTGAAGCCAAGCCAGATGAGGTAGGCCGCGCCGGCGAACTTCACCACCATGAACGCGGTGGCCGACGCCAGCAACAGCGCGCCCACCCCCACGCCCGCCACGAGCAGGACCACCGCCAGCCCGACCTGCAGGCCCGCGATCGTCACGCTGGTCTTCTTCACGCCGTGGCTCAGGCCGTGCGCCATCGACAGCACCGCGCCCGAACCCGGCGAGAGCGCAATCGCCCACGAGGCGACGAAATAAGCCAACCAGACTTGCCATTCCATGTGTGTTTCTCCTTCAGCCGACCCTTTTGGCGAGCAGCGCGCGCGCCACGCGCGAGCCGGTCGGGCGACCCAGCTGTTCACTGATGTAAACGCCCGCATCCACCAGGGCGTCGAGGTCGATGCCGGTTTCGATGCCCATGCCGTGCAGCAAGTACACCACGTCTTCGGTCGCCACATTGCCGGTGGCGCCTTTGGCATAGGGACACCCGCCGAGGCCCGCCACCGATGACTGGAAGTTCCAGACACCCATTTCAAGCGCCGCGAGCGTGTTGGACAGCGCCTGGCCATAGGTGTCGTGGAAGTGGCCCGACACAGCGTCGATGCCGTAGTGCTTCAGCGTCATCTCGATCGCCGCCTGCACCTTGCGCGGCGTGCCCACGCCGATCGTGTCGGCCACGTCCACCCGCTGCACGCCGATGTCCGCCATCAGGCCCGCCAGATAGCCCACGCGCTCGGGCGCGATCTCGCCTTCGTAGGGGCAGCCCACGGTGCAACTCATCGCACCGCGCACGCGGATGCCCGCGGCCAGTGCGGCCTCGACCACGGGGGCAAAGCGCTCGATGCTCTCGGCGATGGAGCAGTTGATGTTCTTTTGGCTGAAGGCCTCGCTGGCCGCGCCGAACACCACGATCTCGTCGGGCTTGTCCTGCACCGCCGCTTCGAAGCCCTTGAGGTTGGGCGTGAGCACCGAGTAGCGCACGCCGCTCTGGCGCTGGATGCTCGACATGACGTCGTGGTTGTCGGCCATCTGCGGCACCCATTTCGGGCTCACGTAGCTGGTGACCTCGATCTCCCGCAGGCCAGCGGCCTGCAGGCGGCGCACCAGCTCGACCTTGGTGGCGGCAGGCACCGGTTGTTTTTCGTTCTGCAGGCCGTCGCGCGGGCCGACGTCGATCAGTTGGACGCGGGAAGGGAGTTTCATGGGGTTCAGTCTGCCTCTTGAGGGGAACGGGTCAATAGCCAAGCACCGGATCCACCAGGCCCACCACCGCTTCACCGCGCTCGAACGCGAGGATCTTGCCGGCGATCTGCGCAATGCTCTCTTCGCGCAGCGTGCGCGCCGAGGTGTGGGGCGTGATGGTGATGGCCGGGTGCGTCCAGAACGGGTGCCCGGCGGGCAGCGGCTCGGTGCGGAACACGTCGAGCGTGGCGCCGGCAAGGTGGCCGCTGTCCAGCAGCGCCAGCAGGTCTTCTTCGACCAGGTGCGCGCCGCGCGCCACGTTGATCACGTAGGCGCCGGGCCGCAGCAGTGAAAGCGTGTCGTGGTTCAGGATGTTGCGGGTATCGAGCGTGAGCGGCAGGAGGTTGACCAGCACGCGGCACGACGACAGGAAGGTGCGAAAGGCGCTCGGCCCGGCGTAACACGCCACGCCTTCGACCGACCGGGGCGATCGGCTCCACCCACGCACGGGAAATTCAAACTGCCGCAGCGCTTGCGTGACGCGCTCGCCCAACACGCCCAGGCCCATGACGCCAACCGGGAAATCGTTGCGCACGCGCGGCTTGCGTTGCACCCACAGGCCTTGCGCCACGTCGGCTTCGTAGCGGTCGAACTCGCGGAAGTAGCGGATCACGGCGTGGCACACGTACTCGGCCATCTGCACCGCCATGCCCGCGTCGTCGAGCCGAACGATCTTCATCGAGGAAGGCAACTGGAGCTTGAGCAGCGCATCGACCCCGGCGCCGATGTTGAACATGGCCTTGAGGCCCTGTTGCTCATCGATGAACTGTTGCGGCGGCTGCCAGACGACCGCGTGGTCGGCGGGCGGCGCGCCCGGATGCCATTCGGTGATGGTGGCGTGCGGCAAGGCCATGCGAAGGCCGGCCAGCCAGGGTTCGGCCTTGGTGTTGGCGCAGCAAAGGGTGATGTTCATGCGCGAAGCTTAGGCCATTCCACCCGCGTGCGTGGTCAAGCCACCGCGAGCTTGAGCAGTTCCGCGCCTTCGTTCACCTGGTCGCCTGGCGCGTAGAGCAGCTCGTCCACGGTGCCGTCTGCGGGTGCGGCGATGGTGTGCTCCATCTTCATGGCTTCCATCACGGCCAGCGCCTGGCCCTTCTTCACCGCATCGCCTGCCTTGACGGCGAACGACACCACCTTGCCCGGCATGGGCGCGGTGAGGCGGCCGCCTTCGTGCGCGGTTTCACCGGCGTGCGCCAGCGCGTCGATCTCGACGATCTGCGTCGCGCCCAGGGCGCAGAAGATGTGCACGTTCTCGTCGACCTGCCAGGTCTGCACCGTCTGGCGCTGGCCGTTGAAACGCAGGTCCATGCGCACGCCGCTGTCGTGCGTGCCTTGCGACGGCAGGGCATCGAAAGCCAGCGCGCCGCTCACGCCCCCGATGGCGAGCTGCAGCGCGCCGTCGTGCAGGTAGCTCAAGTAGGCCAACAGGGTCTCGCCCTGGTACTCGAAGTCGAAGCGGCGCACGGTGATGCCGTGCGCACGCCAGCCGTCGCGGCGCGAGAACGGGTCCGCACCTTCCAGGGCGCGTTCGGTCAACAGGGTCTGCGCCACCGCGGCCGCCACCGCCAGCGGCTGGCCCACCTTGTCCTGGTTGAACAGAGCCGCGGCCTCGCGCGGGATCAGCGCGGTGTCCAGGTCGGCCTGCGCGAATGAATGGCTGTTGACCACATGGCGCAGGAACTGCACGTTGGTCGACAGGCCGACGATGCGCGTCTCGGCCAGCGCCGCGTCCAGGCGCGACAAAGCCTCTTCGCGCGTGGCGCCGTGCACGATCAGCTTGGCGACCATGGAGTCGTAGAACGGGCTGATGGTGTCGCCCTCGCGCACGCCGTCGTCCACGCGCACCGTGCCGCGTTCGAAAGCGGTGCAGGCGGGCTTGCCGTAGACCGTGAGCGTGCCGGTGGCGGGCAGGAAGTTGTTGTCCGGCGTTTCGGCGCAGATGCGTGCTTCGATGGCATGGCCGTGGATGCGCAGGTCTTCCTGCTTCAAGGGCAGCGGCTCGCCGCTGGCCACGCGCAGTTGCCACTCCACCAGGTCGAGACCGGTGATGGCTTCGGTGACGGGATGCTCCACCTGCAGGCGCGTGTTCATCTCCATGAAGTAGAAGCGCATGCCGCCTTCGGGTGGCTGCTCGACGATGAACTCCACCGTGCCCGCGCCCACGTAGTTCACCGCCTTGGCCGCCGCCACGGCGGCCGCGCCCATCTGCGCGCGCAGCTCGGGCGTCATGCCCGGCGCCGGCGCCTCTTCCAGCACCTTCTGGTGGCGGCGCTGCACCGAGCAGTCGCGCTCGAACAGGTAGACGCAGTTGCCTTGCGTGTCGCCAAACACCTGGATTTCGATGTGGCGCGGGCGCTGCACGTACTTTTCGATCAGCACTGCGTCGCTGCCAAAGCTGTTGATGGCCTCGCGCTGGCAACTCGCGAGCGCGGCGGCGAAGTCCTCGGACTTCTCGACCACGCGCATGCCTTTGCCACCACCGCCAGCACTGGCCTTGATGAGCGCTGGGTAACCGATGCGGTCGGCCTCGCGTTGCAGCAACGCCGGGTCCTGGTCGCGGCCGTGGTAACCGGGCACCAGCGGCACGCCAGCCTTTTCCATCAGTTGCTTGGACTCGGCCTTGAGCCCCATGGCCAGGATGGCGGAGGCCGGCGGGCCAATGAAGGCGATGCCTGCGTCGGCGCAGGCGTTGGCGAAGGCGTCGTTCTCGCTCAGGAAACCGTAGCCCGGGTGGATCGCCTGCGCGCCCGTTGCCTTGGCGGCTTCGATGATGCGCTCCCAGCGCAGGTAGCTGTCCTTGGGTGCGCTGCCGCCGATGTGCACCGCCTCGTCGCACGCCGCCACGTGTTTGGCGCTGGCGTCCGCGTCGGAGTACACCGCCACGGAACGCATACCCAGGCGGCGCGCGGTGGCGGCGACACGGCAGGCAATCTCGCCCCTGTTGGCAATCAGGATCTTGTTGAACATGGGTTTCCTAAGCGGTGACAGTGAAGAAAGAGCGCGCACGGCGGAACACCGCGCGCAGGAACTTGAAGAGCATCCAGGTAGCGATCCACATCAGCACGACGGTGATGGCCAGCAGCACCACGAAGACCAACGGGTGGTTCGTGGCGAGCCAGAGCGCGCCGACCACCAGGCCGTCTTCCACCAGGCTCATCGCGACGTTGGAAAACGGTTCGGGTGACGCATTGATCGCCGCGCGGGTCGTGGTCTTGGCGGCCTGGCTGGTGGCGGCGAGCGAGCCGCCCAGCAAGGCCGCGGCCAAGGCCATGGTGCCGCTGTCGGCACCGAACACGCCAGCGGCGAGCGCGGCGCCGGCGGGAATGCGCACCACGCTGTTGACCATGTCCCACAGCGAATCGACCACCGGGATCTTGTCGGCAAAGAATTCGAGGAACAACATGAAGCCCGCCGTGCCCAGCAGCACCGGGTGCTGCAGCGCCTGCAGGCCGCTGGGCAGCTCCATCCAGCCCAGTGCACCGGACAGGCCGACGAGAAAGACCACGGCGTACAGGCGGAAACCGCTGGCCCAGCCCAGCGCGCCGGCGAGTGCCAGCAGCTCGGGTGTGCCCAGGGTGTTGAACCAGGTGGCCATGGTGTGCCGTCTCTGCTCAGGCCGCGGGCAGCCAGCCGGCGGGGCGCTTCTGCAGGAAGGACTGCAGGCCTTCTCGGCCTTCGTCACTCGCCCGGATGTCGGCGATGCGGCGCGCGGTTTCGGCGCGCAGCGCCTCGGTGATCGGCACGCCGCTCACATCGCGCGCCAGGCGCTTGCATTCGCGCACCGCCTTCGGGCCGTTGGCCACCAGCGTGGCAACGATCTCGTCCACCTTGGCGTCCAGCGTGTCGGGCGTGGCAAGTTCGTGCACCATGCCCAGCGCGTGAGCACGCACGGCGCTGAAGCGCTCGGCCGTGACCATGTAGCGGCGCGAGGCCTGCGCACCCAGCGCGCGCGCCACGTAGGGGCTGATGGTGGCGGGCAGCAGACCCAGGCGCGCTTCGGAGAGGCAGAAAGTCGCGCCCTCGACCGCCACCAGCACGTCGCAGATCGCCGCCAGCCCCATGCCGCCGGCGTAACAGTCGCCCTGGATGCGACCGACCACCGGCACCGGGCACTGGTCCAGCGTCCACAGCATGTCGGCGAGTTGTTGCGCGTCGGCGCGATTCTGGTCCCAGCTGTAGCCGGCCATGGTCTTCATCCAGTTCAGGTCGGCGCCGGCGCAGAAGGCCTTGCCGTGCGCGCCGAGCACGACCACGCGCAGGTCTTCGTCCTTCGCCAGCTCGATGAAGGTCGCGGTGAGCGCGGCGATCACATCGTCGTTGAACGCGTTGCGCACGTCAGGGCGGTTGAGCCATACGCGCGCCACGTGCGGTGTGGGGCGGGAAACATCCAGGACTTCACTCATGTTCTTCGACCTCAATAACGTTTGGCGACTTCTTCAAGCATCACTTCGGTAGCGCCGCCACCGATGGCGAGCACACGCGCATCGCGCCACAGGCGTTCGATCGCCGTCTCGCGGATGTAGCCCATGCCACCGTGGAATTGCTGGCAGGTCTGCACCACTTCGTTGACCAACTCGCCGGTGAGGGCTTTGAGCATGGAGACTTCCTGCACGATGTCGTGGCCCTGGGTCACGCTCCAGGCGCAGTGGTACATGAACTGCCGCGCCGCGCGGGTCTTGGCGTCGAGCATCGAAATGCGCTGGCGGATGGTCTGCTTGTCCCACAGCGTGGCACCAAAGGCCTGGCGCTGGCGCACGTAGTCCAGCGTGAGTTGCAGGGCCTGCGTGCAGTGGCCCACCGCCATGGCGGCCAGCGCGATGCGTTCGGTCTGGAAGTTCTTCATCACCGAATAGAAGCCCTTGCCCTCTTCGCCGAGCAGGTTCTCTTGCGGGATGCGCACGTTGTCGAAAATCAGCTCGGCTGTGTCACTCGAAAGCCATCCGGTCTTGTGCAGCGCGCGGCCCACGGTGAACCCTGGCGTGCCTTTTTCGACGATGAACATGGTCACGTCGTGGCGCGCGCTGCCGGTCTTGGCGGCAACGAAATACAGGTCGGCGTGCACGCCGTTGGTGATGAACATCTTGGTGCCGTTGAGCACCCATTCGTTGCCATCTTTTTTCGCCGTGGTGCGGATGCCCGCCACATCGGAGCCCGCGCCGGGCTCGGTGATGCCAACCGCCGTGATCATCTCGCCCGCCGTGACCCTCTTCAGGTACTTCGCCTTCTGCGCCGCGTTGCCGGCGTGGTGCAGGTGCGGGCCGGCCATGTCGGTGTGCACCAGCACGGTGATGATGAAGCCGGCGAAGGTAGATTGCGACAGCGCTTCGGCGAACACCAGGTTGGTCAGCGCATCGGCATCGCCGCCGCCGTAATCGCCCTCGAACATGAGCCCCAGCAGACCGGCCTGGCCCATGCGGCGCAGCACGTCGCGCGGCACCATGCCGGCCTCTTCCCAGGCCGCGGCGTGCGGCTCGACCTCACGCGACAGAAAACGCGCCACCTGCTCGCGCAGCACTTCGTGGTCGGGGTTGTCGTAGATCGTTTTTGTCATGTGCTTGTCTCCGTCCGCTGCGTGGCCGTGCGTTGTCGGGCTACATCCGGAAGACGCCGAACTTCGGCTCACCGATCGGCGTGTTGAGCGCGGCCGACAGGGCCAGGCCCAGCACGCGGCGGGTGTCCGCCGGGTCGATCACGCCGTCGTCCCAAAGGCGCGCGCTGGCGTAGTAGGGGTGCGACTGGTGGGCAAACTGGTCGAGCATGGGTTGCTTGAAGGCGGCCTCTTCCTCGGCGCTCCAACTGCCGCCTTTGGCCTCGATGCCGTCGCGCCGCACGGTGGCCAGCACGCTGGCGGCCTGTTCGCCACCCATCACGCCGATGCGCGCGTTGGGCCACATCCAGAGGAAACGCGGGCTGTAGGCGCGGCCGCACATGCCGTAGTTGCCGGCGCCATAGCTACCGCCAATGATCACGGTGTACTTGGGCACCTGCGCGGTGGCCACGGCCGTGACCATCTTCGCGCCATGGCGCGCGATGCCTTCGCTTTCGTACTTGCGGCCGACCATGAACCCGGTGATGTTCTGCAGGAACAGCAGCGGCACCTTGCGCTGGCAGCACAGCTCGATGAAGTGCGCGCCCTTCTGCGCGCTCTCGGAGAACAGCACGCCGTTGTTGGCGACGATGCCGATCGGCATGCCTTCAATGTGCGCGAAGCCACAGACCAGCGTGGCGCCGTAGCGCGCCTTGAATTCGTGGAACTCGCTGCCGTCGACGATGCGCGCGATGATCTCGCGCACGTCGTACGGTTTGCGCGTGTCCACCGGGATCACACCGTAGATTTCCTTCGGGTCGTACAACGGCGCGCGCGGCTCGCGCAAGGCCTGCGTGGCGTCCTTGCGGCGGTTGAGCGTGGCCACGGCCTGGCGCGCGAGCGCGAGCGCGTGCGCGTCGTTCTGGGCCAGGTGGTCGGCCACGCCGGAGAGGCGCGTGTGCACGTCGCCACCGCCAAGGTCTTCGGCGCTCACGATCTCGCCAATGGCCGCCTTCACCAGCGGCGGGCCGCCCAGGAAGATGGTGCCCTGGTTCTTGACGATGATGGTTTCGTCGCTCATGGCGGGCACGTACGCGCCGCCGGCCGTGCACGAGCCCATGACCACGGCGATCTGCGCGATGCCGTTGGCGCTCATGTTGGCCTGGTTGTAGAAGATGCGCCCGAAGTGCTCGCGGTCGGGAAACACGTCGTCCTGGTTCGGCAGGTTGGCCCCCCCCGAGTCCACCAGGTAGATGCACATCAGGTTGTTCTGCAACGCCACCTCTTGCGCGCGCAGGTGCTTCTTCACCGTCATGGGGTAGTAGGTGCCACCTTTCACCGTGGCGTCGTTGCAGACGATCATGCAGTCGACGCCACTGACGCGGCCGATGCCGACGATCACGCCGGCGCAGGGCGCGCTGTCGGTGCCGTCCCGGTCGGGATACATGTTGAACGCGGCCAATGGGCTGAGTTCGAGGAAGGGGGTACCCGGGTCCAGCAGCTTCTGCACGCGGTCGCGTGGCAGCAGCTTGCCGCGCGCGGTGTGCTTGGCGCGGGCCGCCTCGCCACCGCCGAGCGTGGCCTTGTCGATCTGGGCGCGAAGGTCATCGACGACCGCGCGCATGGCCTGGGCGTTGGCCTGGAAGTCGGCGGAACGGGCGTTGAGTTGTGTCTCCAGGATCGGCATGGTGGCATCCGTTGTGGTGTTTCGGGTCATTGTGGAGGATAGACAGGCCAAGAGGGTCTTGCCAGCCACATGGGTTGCAAATCGTGCCAATGCCGAGGAAACTTGCGCCACCATGCCGACACCCACGCCCCGCTCTCCACTGGACCCCTCCCGCCTCCTGGTCGGCCCCGCGGTCACCCCGATGGCCTTCGTCCGTGCCATGGTGGAGGCCTACCAGGCCCGCGGCATGCGCGCCACCCGCGCGCTGAAACTGGCACACATTGCGCCAGAGGACGTGCGAAAAATCGGCGCGCGCATCACCGCGGCGCAGATGGAGGCGGTGTCGGATGCGGCCATGCGCGAGCTGGACGACGAAGGCCTGGGGTGTTTCGCGCGCGCCCTGCCCTGGGGCAGCTACGGCATGCTGGCGCGAGCCTCGCTGTCGGCCCCCGATCTGGGATTGGCGGTCAAACGCTGGTGCCGCCACCACAGCCTGCTCACCGACGACGTGCGGCTGTCACTGGAGATTGCGGGGGACACCGCGCGCATCGCTGTGCACCCGGACCGCCGCGCGCAGCAGCCCACGGAGTTCTGCGTGGTATCGGTCCTGCGCAACATCCACGGGCTGGCGAGCTGGTATGTCGATTCGCGCATTCCACTGCGCGGTGCGCAGTTCCCTTACGGCGCGCCAGCGCATGTGGACGCCTACGCGGTGCTGTTCGACGGCCCCAGCGCATTCCACGCCGACCATGCTGCCATCGAATTCGATGCCAGCTACCTCGTGCTGCCGATGCGGCGCGACGAGGCCGCGATGAACCAGATGCTGCAGCACGCCTTGCCACTCACGGTGCGCTCCTACCGGCGCGACCGCCTCTTGGTGCACCGCGTGCGCCAGTTGCTGGCCACGCAGCCCATGAACACGCACAACGCGGACGACCTGGCGGCCCTGCTCAACGTCTCGGCCCGCACGCTGCACCGGCAACTGAAGGACGAAGGCGCTTCGCTGCAGGCGCTCAAGGACGAGGTGCGGCGCCAGCGCGCCACCGAGCTGCTGCTGCGCACGCGCCGGCCCATCAAGCAGGTGGCGCAGGACAGCGGGTTTCAGAACGAGAAGAGCTTCATCCGCGCGTTTCGCGGCTGGACCGGCCGTTCACCCGGCGAGTGGCGCAGCGAACAGGCGCCGTAACTCGTCCATGTGGCCGAACACACGCGCCACCGGCAGGCCACCGAACGCGCGGCCATGGCCTTCGGGACAGTAGCCCCACACGGTCGCCCCCGCCGCAATGCCTGCCTGCGCGCCGGTGCCCGTGTCTTCGATCACCAGGCAGCGCGCCGGGTCAACACCCAGGTGCGCCGCGGCGGCCAGGTACACGTCGGGTGCGGGCTTGGAGCGTGGCTGGTCGTGGCCGCTGAAGACGCGATCATCGAAATACGGCAGCAAGCCGACGTGATCGAGCTGCATCACGACCTTGGGCCGGTCGGCACCCGAGGCGCAGGCAATCCGGCCTTCGACCTGGCGGTGAATGGCGGCCACCGCGTCCACCGCGCCCTGCACCGCCTGGAGCTCGGCCAGCAGGCGTTTGTTGCGGCGCTCGTAGAAGGCCTGCATCCAGGCCTCGGTGAGGGGCTTGCCGGTTTCGGCCTCGATGCGCGCGCGTTCGTCGCGCACCGCCTTGCCGATGAAGATCTGAAAGCACTCGGCCTGGGTGAGCGCCCAGCCGCTCTCGTTGAGCACCTCGCGCAGCACCCCGTTGGTGATGGGCTCGCTGTCCACCAGCACGCCGTCGCAATCAAAAAGCACTGCGTCAAACATCTTGTCCTTCAGTTAAGGATGTCGCCATCCAAATAAAACCATTGCCCGTCCCCGCGCACAAACCGGCTGCGCTCGTGCAGTCGGTGGCCGCGGCCCTGCACCCGCGAGCGCGCCACGAACTCGACCTCGGCGTGCGTGGCGTCGATGGGCGTGTGGCGCTTCACCGCAAGCCCCAGCCACTTCGCGCCGCCATCCAGCTCCAGCGAGGCCGGTCGCTGGCTCGCATGCCAGGTGGCCAGCAAGTGCGCCACATCGCCCCGCACGAAGGCGGTATAGCGCGAGCGCATCAGCGATTCGGCGTCGGGCGCGGGCACACCGGTGCCGAGGTAGCGGCCACAGCAGGCATCGAACGCTGGGCCACGGCCACAGGGGCAGGCATCTTTCGTTGTGGGCATAGGCATGAATTATCGATTCCCTGGCAAGCGTGGGGATATCGCCTGACGGTGTTCCAATGCCGGGTCCGCCCCGTTGTCCAGGATTTCAAGGAACGCCCATGAGCAAGCTTGCCGACTTCCCCATCACGCAAAAATGGCCCGCATCCCACCCCGATCGCTTGCAGCTGTACTCGCTGCCCACACCGAATGGCGTGAAGGTATCGATCATGCTGGAGGAGACGGGCCTGCCCTACGAGCCGCACCTCGTGAGCTTCGGCACCAACGATCAGTTGTCGCCCGCGTTTCTGTCGCTCAACCCGAACAACAAGATCCCCGCCATCCTCGACCCGAACGGGCCCGACGGCCAGCCGCTGGCGCTGTGGGAATCGGGCGCCATCCTGGTCTACCTGGCCGGCAAGACCGGCAAGTTGCTGCCGAAGGACGTGGCGGCCAAGTACGAAACGCTGCAGTGGCTGATGTTCCAGATGGGGGGCGTGGGCCCGATGTTTGGCCAGGTCGGTTTCTTCCACAAATTCGCCGGCAAGGATTTTGAAGACAAGCGTCCGCGCGACCGTTATGTGGCCGAAAGCAGGCGCCTGCTCAACGTGCTCAACGAGCGCCTGGAAGGCCGCGCCTGGCTGATGGGCGACGAATACACGATTGCCGACATCGCCACCTGGCCCTGGGTGCGCAACCTGGTCGGCTTCTATGGTGCGGGCGAGATCGTGGGCTTTGCGGATTTCCCGAACCTCAAGCGCGTGCTGGAAGCGTTCGAGAAGCGTCCGGCCGTGCAACGTGGCCTGAACATCCCGGCGCGCGGCTGAATCTACTTGCGCCAGAAGTGGCTGGTGAACAGAACCAAAACGGTCAGTAGTTCCAGGCGGCCAAGCAACATGGCGGCGGTCAGCACCCAGATCTGGAAGTCGTTGAGCACGCCGAAGTTGCTCGCCGGCCCCACCTCACCCAGGCCGGGGCCGATGTTGTTCACGGTCGCGACCACGGCGGAGAACGCGGTGACGATGTCCAGCCCCGTGAACAGCAGCACCATGGTCAACCCCATGGTGACGGCGCCGTAGATCAGCATGTAGCCCAGCACCGCGTTCATGACCGATGCGGGCATGATTGCGCCGCCCAGCGTGACCGGGTTGACCACGCGTGGATGCACGATGCGCACCAGCTCGCGCCGTGCCTGCTTGATCAGCAGCACCATGCGCACCAGTTTGATACCGCCGCCAGTGGAGCCCGCGCACGAGACGAAGCAGCCCAGAAAGATGAGCAGCACCGGCGCGAACACTGGCCACTGCGCGTAATCGGTTGACGCATAGCCGGTGGTGGTGGCCGCCGAGACCACGTGGAAGGCGCTGGCGCGCAAGGCCTCGGGAAAGCTCGCGTACTCGCCATGCACCGTCAGCAGCACGGCCACCAGCAGGATGGACACCATCAACACCGCGACATAGGTGCGAATCTCGCGGTCGTTGGTGAGCGGCTTGAGTGTGCGGTGGCGCAGCACCATGAAATAGCGCATGAAGCTCACGCCGGCCAGCGCCATGAAGACCGTGGCCACGGCCTCGATCTTCGCCGAGTCCCAGTGGCCGAAGCTCGCGTCGTGCGACGAGAAACCGCCCAGGCCCATGGTGGTGCACATGTGCATGAAGGCGTCGGCCCAGTCCATACCCGCCCAGCGGTAGGCCAGCATGCAGGCCACCGAGAACAGCACGTACACGCCCCACAGGCCGCGCGCCGTTTCCGAGATGCGCGGCGTGAATTTGGTGTCCTTCATCGGTCCCGGCGTTTCGGCGCGGTAGAGCTGCACACCGCCCAGCCCCAACAGCGGCAGCACCGCGACCACCAGCAGCATGATGCCCAGCCCGCCGACGAGTTGCAGGAAGCAGCGCCAGACGTTGACCGACACCGGCAGCGCGTCCAGGCCCGAGATCGCGGTGGCGCCGGTGGCGGTGAGCGCGCTCATGGCTTCAAAATAGGCCTTGGCCCAGCCGATGTCGGGCACGGTGAAAAGCAGCGGTACTGCGGCGTAGGCCGGCAGCACCACCCAGACCAGATTGACCAGCAGAAAACCGTCGCGCGTCTGCAGCTCGCGGCGGTGTTGCTTGGTGTACTGCCACAACACCAGGCCGCTGAGCACGGTGATCAGGAAACCGACCGCCCAGACCGCCGCATGCCCCTGTGCATCGAGAAACAAGGCCCAGGCCAGCGGCACCAGAAAGGCCGGCGCGAACGCCAGCAGGACGCGTGAGAACACCGCGAGGACGGGCAGCAGGCTGTGCACGGGTTTACCCAAAAAAGGTGGCGCCCACCTGGAACAGCTTCTCGACCTCGCGCACCAGGCGCTTGTTCGGAAGGAACATGACGATGCGGTCATCGGCCTCGATCACCGTGTCATGGTGCGGCATCAGCACCTCGGATTTGCGGCCCTCGCCGCGCACGATGACACCGATGCGCGTGCCGTTGGGCAGTTTGATCTCTTCCACCTTGCGACCCACCAGCTTGCTGGTCTTCACGTCGCCGCGCGCAATGCCTTCGAGTGCCTCGGCAGCACCCCGGCGCAGGCTGTGCACCGCCGCCACGTCACCACGGCGCAGGTGTGTGAGCAGCTCGCCGATGACGGTTTGCGAAGGCGAGATCGCGATGTCGATCGTGCTGCCCTGCATCATGTCCGCATAGGCACGGCGGTTGATCAGCGACAGCACGCGCCCGGCGCCCAGGCGCTTGGCCAGCATGGCGGACATGATGTTGTCCTCGTCGTCGCTGGTGAGCGCGAGGAACATGTCCATCTCACCCACGTTCTCCTCAAGCAGCAGGTCTTCGTCGGCGCCATCGCCATTGAGGATCAACGTACTCGACGGCAACTGGCTGGCCAGGTACTCGCAGCGCGTCTTGTCGTGTTCGATGATCTTCACCTGGCACTGGCCTTCCAGCGTGCGCGCCAGCCGCAGCCCGACCTTGCCGCCGCCGGCGATCATGATGCTGCGCACCGGCTTGTCGATGTTGTGGACTGCGCTCAGCACGGAGCGGATCTTCTGGGTGTCGGCCAGCACGAAGACCTCGTCACCGGCCAGAATGCGCGTTTGCGGCGTGGCCTCCATCTCGGTATCGAGCCGGTAGAGCGCGACCACGCGCATCTCGGCATGGGGAAAGCGCTCGCGGATTTCGCCAATGGTGTGCCCGACCAGTGCGCCGCCGTGGGTGGCGCGCACCGCGATCAGGCTCGCGCGACCGTCGGCGAACTCCAGCACCTGCAGGGCCTCGGGGTAGCTGATGAGCTGGTGGATGTAGCGCGTGACCGACGCTTCGGGACAGATCACATGGTCCACCGCAAAGCCATTCTTGCCGAGCAGGCTGTCGCCCTCGCTGAACTCGGGTGAGCGCAGCCGCGCGATGGTGCTGGGCACATTGAAGATGTCGTGCGCCACCTTGCAGACCACCAGGTTGGTTTCGTCGTTGGCGGCACAGGCGATGACCATGTCGGCGTCCCTCGCGCCCGCGTCCAGCAGCACCGACGGCTGGATGCCATTGCCCACCACGCCGCGCAGGTCGATCCGCTCTTCCAGCTGGCGCAGGCGGGCCGGGTCCATGTCGATCACGGTGATGTCGTTCTGCTCCGAAACCAGGCTTTCGGCAACGCTTTCGCCCACACGGCCAGCGCCCAGGATGATGATGTTCATGGTGGGGGGATCATACGAGCGGCGTGCCCCTCGCGCGCCTTTCCGGCCAAGACCTCGCGGGCTCGCGGGTGCGAGGCGCTCTGCTCCGCGACTGTCCCCACTGCCGTTGACCGGGGCAGCCGGAGAAAACAAGCGTTCAGGCCAACGCGCGCTGGATCAGGATCTTCTGCACGTCCGACGTGCCTTCGTAAATCTGGCACACCCGCACATCCCGGTAGATGCGTTCAACAGGGAAGTCGCTCACATAGCCATACCCGCCGTGCACCTGGATCGCATCCGAGCACACCTTTTCGGCCATTTCGCTGGCGAACAGCTTGGCCATGGCGGCCTCTTTCAGACACGGCTCACCGGCATCGCGCAGCGCGGCGGCGTGGTGCACCATCGCGCGCGCCACCTCGATCTGCGTCGCCATCTCCGCCAGCTTGAAACCCACCGCCTGGTGGTTGAAGATGGGCTGGCCAAAACTCTCGCGCTGCTTCGAATAGGTGAGCGCGCACTCAAACGCGCTGCGTGCCATGCCCACGCTCTGCGCCGCGATGCCGATGCGCCCACCTTCAAGCGCCGACAGCGCGATCTTGTAGCCCTCGCCCTCGGCGCCGATCAGGTTCTCGGCCGGGATGCGGCAGTTTTCGAAGTTGATCTGCGCGGTGTCGCTGCTGTGCTGTCCGAGTTTTTCTTCCAGCCGCGCGACCACGTAACCCCGGGTGTCGGTGGGCACGACGAACGCGCTCATGCCCTTCTTGCCCGCGCCCTTGTCGGTCACCGCGATCACGATCGCCAGATGGCCATGCTTGCCGCTGGTGATGAACTGTTTGACGCCGTTGATGACGTACTCGTCGCCGTGCTTCACGGCAGTGGTGCGCAGGGCCGACGCGTCGCTGCCCACATGCGGCTCGGTCAGGCAGAACACGCCCAGCATCTGGCCCGAAGCCAAGGGGCGCAGCCACTGCTCCTTCTGTTGGGTGTTGCCATAGCGCATCAGGATGGCGTTGACCGGGCAGTTGGTGACCGAGATCGCGGTGCTGGTGCCGCCGTCGCCGGCCGCGATTTCTTCCAGCACCACCGCCAGCGTCACATAGTCCAGCCCCGCGCCACCCAGCGCCTCGGGCACGCAGATGCCGTAGGCGCCCAGCTCGGCCAGGCCCTTGTGCACGTCCTTGGGGAAATGGTGTTCCTTGTCCCACTTCGCTGCGTTCGGCCAGAGCTGGTCCTGGGCAAAGGCGCGCACCGCGTCGCGGATCATGAGTTGGTCTTGATTGAGAGGCATGGCGTTGTCTTCTGCGAAATCGGGATGAGGTCACCAGGTGGCGGCGCGCCGGCCATCACGGTGAATGAAGCGGCCGTTGTCTTCGGGCGTCACGGAGGCCAGTGCGCGGCGCAAGTCGGCCACGCTGTTCTCGGCGGTCAGGGGCGCGGAGGCACCACCCATGTCGGTCTGCACCCAGCCCGGGTCCAGCGCCACGCAGGTGGCGGCCGGGTAGCTGTGCCGGGCGCTGGCCACGGCCATGTTCAGCGCGGTCTTGCTCACGCGGTACAACCAGGCGCCGCTGCCGGACACCTCGCCGATCTGGCTCATGCCGCTGGAGATCACGCCGAACACACCGCGCGCCGCCTCGACCGCGGGCAGCACCTGCGGCATGGCCTGCATCGCACCCAGCACGTTGGTGTGCATCACGCGGTCAAAGGCCTCGCGCGTGGGCGGCGTCTTGGCGTCGCCGCGATCGATCACACCGGCCACGTACAACGCCACATCCAGTTCCTCGCCATCGAGCGACCAGGTCAGGCCGCTCACGCTGGCGGGGTCGGCCACGTCCACGCGCAGGGCTTCGGCCCCAAGTTCGCGCAGACGCGCCAGGCCGGCTTCGTCGCGCGCGGTGGCGATCACACGATCGCCCGCTTCCAGGTACTGGCGCACGAACTCCAGGCCAATGCCGCGAGACGCGCCGATCACGAGCACCGTGGCCATGGTGGCGTGCGCTGTGTCAGACCAGTTCGATGGCCATGGCCGTGGCTTCGCCGCCACCAATGCACAGCGTGGCCACGCCCTTCTTGCCGCCACGCGCCTGCAACGCATGCAACAAGGTCACCAGGATGCGCGCGCCGCTGGCGCCGATCGGGTGGCCCAGCGCGCAGGCGCCGCCGTTCACGTTGACTTTCTCGTGCGGAATCTTCAGTTCGGTCATCAGCGCCATCGGCACGACGGCGAAAGCCTCGTTGATTTCCCACAAGTCAACGTCGCCGACCTTCCAGCCCGTCTTTTCCAGCAGCTTCTGCGTGGCACCGACCGGCGCGGTGGCGAACCAGTTGGGCTCCTGCGCATGGGTGGCGTGGCCCACGATGCGCGCCAGCGGCTTGGCGCCCAGCTTCTTCGCGGTGGACTCGCGCATCAACACCAGCGCCGCCGCGCCGTCGTTGATGGACGAGCTGGAGGCGGCGGTGATGGTGCCGTCCTTCTTGAACGCGGGCTTGAGCGCGGGGATCTTGTCGAGCTTGACCTTGCCCGGACCTTCGTCGGTGGACACCACGCGCTCGCCGCTGCGGTCTTTCACCGTCACGGGCACGATCTCTTTCGCGAACGCGCCGTTCTCGGTAGCGGCCTTGGCACGCGTGACGGAGGCGATGGCGAACGCGTCTTGTTGCTCGCGCGTGAAGCTGTATTTGGCCGCGCAGTCTTCGCCGAAGGTGCCCATGGAGCGGCCGGGCTCGTACGCGTCTTCCAGGCCGTCGAGCATCATGTGGTCGTACACCTTGTCGTGGCCCATGCGGTAGCCGCCTCGGCCTTTCTGCAGCAGGTAGGGCGCGTTGGTCATGCTCTCCATGCCGCCGGCCACCACCACGTTGGCGCTGCCCGCGGCGAGCATGTCGTGCGCCAGCATGGTGGCCTTCATGCCGGAGCCGCACATCTTGGAGAGCGTGACCGCGCCGGCCGACTTCGGCAGGCCACCCTTGAACGCGGCCTGGCGTGCCGGGGCTTGGCCCTGGCCGGCCATCAGGCAGTTGCCGAACAACACCTCATCCACCTGGGCTGGGTCCACCCCCGCGCGCTCCATGGCGGCTTTGATGGCGGCGCCACCGAGGTCGTGCGCGGACAGGCTGGCGAAGTCACTCTGGAATGCGCCCATGGGGGTGCGCGCTGCACCGACGAGGACGATGGGATCTGTTGCGGACATAAGGTTCTCCTGAAAATGGGGGAAGGGATCAGCTCTGGCGCACGGCGCCCACACCGGCCACGGCCGTGCGGTAGACCGCGTCCATGCTTTCGTTGCCATCGACCGTCATGTGCATGTCGTGCAGATGGCCATCGCGCAGGCCATAGACCCAGCCGTGCAGCGTGAGCGACTGCCCACGCGCCCAGGCGTCCTGCACGACCGTGGTTTGCGCCACGTTCATCACTTGTTCGATCGCGTTGAGCTCGCACAGCACGTCGGCGCGGTGAATTTCGGGCGTGGCCTCGAGCCGGTCGGCATGGCGGTCGCGCACGTCCTTGACGTGGCGCAGCCAGTTGTCGGCCAGGCCCACGCGCACGCCGCGCAATGCCGCGGCCACACCACCGCAGCCGTAGTGCCCCACGACCATGATGTGCTCGACCTTGAGCATGTCCACCGCGTACTGAATGGTCGACAGGCAATTGAGGTCGGTGGGCACCACCACGTTGGCCACGTTGCGGTGCACGAACACCTCGCCTGGCTCCAGGCCGGTGATCTGGTTCGCGGGCACACGGCTGTCGGAGCACCCGATCCACATGTACAACGGGCTCTGCTGCTTGAGCAGGTCGGTAAAGAAAGTCGGCCGCGACGCAACCATGGAGGCGGCCCAGGCGCGGTTGTGTTCGAACAGGTCTTTGAGTTGAGAAGTCATGGGGCAATCTTAGGCGGTCAAGCTGACGCCAGCGCACGTCATGGTCAAGCTCAGCAGGTTTCTGCGAAGAGTTCGCGGCCGATGAGCATGCGGCGGATCTCGCTCGTGCCCGCGCCGATTTCATAGAGCTTGGCATCGCGCCACAGGCGGCCCAGCGGGTACTCGTTGATGTAGCCATTGCCACCGTAGATCTGGATGCCCTCGCCAGCCATCCAGGTCGCCTTCTCGGCACACCACAGGATCACCGAGGCGCAGTCCTTGCGCACCTGGCGCACGTGGTCGGTGCCCAGCAGGTCCAGGTTCTTGGCCACCGTGTAGGCGAACGAGCGCCCGGCCTGCAGCACGGTGTACATGTCGGCCACCTTGCCCTGGATCAGCTGGAACTCGCCGATGCTCTGGCCGAACTGCTTGCGGTCGTGGATGTAGGGCACCACGTTGTCCATGACCGCCTGCATGATGCCCAGCGGCCCGCCGGTGAGCACCGCTCGCTCGTAGTCCAGCCCGCTCATGAGCACCTTGGCGCCGTTGTTCAGTCCCCCCATGATGTTCTCGGCCGGCACCTCGACGTTGTTGAACACCATCTCGCCCGTGTGGCTGCCGCGCATGCCCAGCTTGTCAAGCTTCTGCGCCGTGCTGAAGCCCTTCATGCCCTTCTCGACGATGAAGGCGGTGACGCCGCGCGCGCCCATCTCGGGTTCGGTCTTGGCGTAGACCACCATGGTGTCGGCGTCGGGGCCGTTGGTGATCCACATCTTGCTGCCGTTGAGCAGGTAGTAGCCGCCCTTGTCCTCGGCCTTGAGCTTCATGCTGATGACGTCCGAGCCCGCGCCGGGTTCGCTCATGGCGAGCGCCCCCACGTGCTCGCCGCTGATCAGCCTGGGCAGGTACTTCTGGCGCTGCGCGTCGTTGCCGTTGCGCTTGATCTGGTTCACGCACAGGTTGCTGTGCGCGCCATACGACAGGCCCACGCTGGCCGAGGCGCGCGAGATTTCCTCCATCGCGATCATGTGGGCGAGGTAACCCATGTTCGCGCCGCCGTATTCCTCGCCCACGGTGATGCCGAGCACGCCCAGCTCGCCCATCTTGCGCCAGACATCCATGGGGAACTGGTCGGCGCGGTCGATCTCGGCCGCGCGCGGGGCGATCTCGGCTTGCGCGAAGTCGCGCACCGCGTCGCGCAGCGCGTCAATGTCTTCACCGAGTTGGAAGTTCAGGCCGGGCAGGTTCGTCATGGGTGTCTCTCTTTGAAATGGTGAGGGGGCGTCAGCCCTGGATGTTGTCCCGACCGATCACGGCCATCAGCGTGCAACCCATGGTGGCGATCAGCTTTTCGCGCCCGCCGTCAATGGCGTAGGCGTGGCCTTCGCACACCGTCACGGTGCGCCCGGGTTTGACCACCGTGCCCACCATGCGGAAGCGCTCGCCCTGCGCGGGGGCCAACAGGTTGATCTTGAACTCGATCGTCAGCACCGCGGCCTCCAGTGACATCAGCGTGAACCCGGCATAGCCGCAGGCGGAGTCGAGCGCGGTGGCCACCATGCCGGCGTGCAGAAAGTCGTGCTGTTGCGTCAGCGGTTCTGCCCAGGGCAGCGTGATTTCGACCCGGCCCGCCTCGACCACGGCCAGCGAGGCGCCGAGGGTGCGCATGGCGGCCTGGCGCGCGAAACTCTCGCGTGTGCGTTCGGCAAAGCCCGGGTTGCGCGGTTCGAAGGTGGGGAGGGACAAGGGGAAACCTCGGCTGCAAAGTGAACCGCGATTCTACGTTGACGTTTACGTAAACGTCAATTTCGACACGTTAAATCCCGGTGCAGGCAGGACTATGCTCGGCGCCCATGCCCTTCACCCTGTCCGCCCCGGCCCGCAGCGAAAGCGTGATCAAGAAAAGCCGCTTCATCGGTTGCGTGGAGCCGATGGCGGACCGCGCCACGGCGCTGCAACGCGTGGCCGCCTTGCGCACCGAACACCCCACCGCCACCCATGTGTGCTGGGCGCTCATGGCCGGCGGGCATTCCGCCGCGAACGACGATGGCGAGCCCGGCGGCACCGCGGGCCGGCCCATGCTGGAGGTGCTGCGCCACCACGATCTGGAAGGCGTGCTCGCCACCGTGGTGCGCTACTACGGCGGAACGCCGCTGGGCGCGGGCGGCCTGGTGCGCGCCTACACCGACAGCGTGGCCCAGGCGCTGATGCAGGCGGAGAAAGTGCCGGTGGTGCGCTGGCGCGGGTTGCGCTGCGTCCTGCCTTACGCGCTGGAAGGCTGGCTGCGGCGCGAACTCGATGCGCATGGCGCGCGTCTGGTCGACGTGCAGCATGGCGAGGGTGTGATGGTCTCGCTGCGCGTGCCCGAATCGGGCGAAAGCACGCTGATCGCTCGTCTCAACGACGCGGGCCAGGGGCGCGTGGTCTGGCTGAAGGACGAGGAAACCTCAGGCCGGCACGAGACGTGAGATCAGCAGGCGCACGGCCTGCTCATACGGCGCGGCCGGCTCGCCCCGCGCGATCGCCAGCGCCGCGCGGTCGAACGCCGCCGACAGCAATGCGCTGAGTTCGCGCAGCGGCGCCGCGGGCTTGCTGTCGCCCAACGCTGCCTGCAAGCCTTCCTGCAAGGCCTGGAAGCCGGCCAGGTCGCTCAGCTCCATCACCTGCTCGGCCGACAACACCACCGGCGCCTCCAGCAACAGCAGGCGCGCGCGGCCCTCGGCCGCCATCGCCGCGAAGTAGGCCTGCGCGCCCGCGAGCAGCGCGGCCGCCGGCTTCTTGTGGCGCCGCGCGCCTTGCGCGATCTCGTCCGCCACTTCCTGCGCCACCTGCCGAACCACGGCATGGAAGAGCTCGGTCTTGTCCGCGAAATGGTGGTAGAGCGCGCCGCGCGTGACGTTCGCGGCCGCCACGATCTCGGGCGTGCCGGTGGCGGCAAAGCCCCGGGTTTCGAACAACGCGCGCGCGGTGCTCATCAGCGCGGCGCGGGTCGCGTCGGTGCGCTCGCCCTGCGAGCGGCGTTGGGGTGTTCGGGGACTTTGCATACATGCAGCCTGTATGTTAAATTTAACTTGCGTACATATTGTATGCAAATTCAACCAGGAGCCGAACCATGAAATCCACCAGCTACTACCCCGTTCTCATGACCGACCGCGTGGCCGAGACCGCGCGCTTCTATGAACAGCACTTCCGCTTTGCGCGCCTGTTCGACAGCGACTGGTATGTGCACCTGCAATCGACCGAAGACGTCTCGGTCAATCTGGCCATTCTTGACGGCGACCACGCGACGATTCCCATGGCCGGGCGCGGCGCGCGCGCGAGCGGAGTGCTGTTGAACTTCGAGGTGGAGAACGTCGACGCGGAGTACGCGCGCGTGCAGGCGCAGGGTCTGCCCGTGCTGCTGGAATTGCGCGACGAGCCCTTCGGCCAGCGGCATTTCATCGTGCAGGGCCCCGATGGCGTGCTGATCGATGTGATCAAGCCGATCCCGCCGAGCGAGGAGTTCCTGCGGCAGTACGCGCCGGGCGTGGCGGTGTGAGGCTCAGGCCGCCATTGAGCGGCCGAGGAACAGCAGCACCAGGCCGATGGTGGCGGGCAGCACCTGCACGAAGAGGATCTTGCGGCTGGCGGTGGCCGCGCCGTAGAGGCCCGCCACGAACACGCAGAGCAGGAAGAACACCTTCACGCCAAAGCCCTCGGGCCCAAGCCACAAGCCCCAGAACAGGCCGGCAGCGAGGAAGCCGTTGTACAGACCCTGGTTGGCCGCCAGCACCTTGGTGGCCGCGGCCGACGCGGGCGTCTGGCCAAAGGCGCGCAGCCCGGCCGGCTTGTCCCACAGGAACATCTCGAGCACGAGGATGTAGACGTGGATCAGACCCACGAGACCGACGACGACATTGGCAATCAAGGACATGCTTCCTCCAGGGCAATGAACGCTGCGAACGCGGCAGCGGCGCCGTGCAGCTTAACCCGCGCGCTCGGTTTTGGCGCCCTGGTCGATCTTGGCCAGCAGCGCGCGCGCTTCCTTCTCGTGCGTTTTCACTTCGTCGAGGTTGGCCAGCAGGTCGGCCATCTGCTCCTCGAGCTGGCGGCGGTGGTCGGCCAGCACCTTGAGGAACTTGCGCAGTTGCGGCCCGGTGTCGCGCGGACTGTCGTAGGTGTCGATGATGTCCTTGGCCTCGGTCAGCGAGAGGCCCAGGCGCTTGGCGCGCAGCGTGAGTTTGAGGCGTGTGCGGTCGCGCGAGGTGTAGACACGGTTGCGCCCGCCCGGGCCTTCGCGCTGCGGTTGCAGCAGGCCCATGTCTTCGTAGAACCGGATGGCGCGCGTGGTCAGGTCGAACTCGCGCGCCAGGTCGCTGATGGTATAGGTCGGGTTCGTCGCCATGGCTTGCTCAGGGGGTGGCCCTGGTGGTTTGTTGACGTTTACGTCAACGTCAGGCCGCGATCTTAACGGAATCGACATTCGGCCGGGCACGTCTGTTGCTCGTCATCCGGTTGAGCACCTTGAGCCGGCGGGTGCTGCCCCTACAATGAATTTTCAGTTCCTCTCCCTATGAACATACGCTTCCTGGAAACCGTGATCTGGCTCGCTCACGACCGGAATTTCCGGGTCACGAGCGAGCGGCTGCACATGACGCAGCCGGCCATCTCCAGCCGCATCCAGATGATCGAGCAGGAGTTGGGCGTGCGCCTGTTCGAGCGGCAGGCGCGTGAGGTCACGGTGACGCCGGCCGGCGAGGCCTTTGTGGCCGAGGCGCGCGAGATCATCCGGCGCTACGACGCGATGATGAACCGCCATCGCCGATCGGCCGAACTCGGTGGGCAGGTGCGCATCGGTCTGCCATCGAGCATGGCCCACCTGCTGCTGCCGGAGATCACGCGCACGTTGCGCGAGAACCATCCCGGCGTGCGGCTGGAAGTGCTGACCGATGACACCGCCGACAAGCTCACGCGGCTGTTGCCCGAGAAGCGCATCGACATCTGCCTCACCGCGCACCCGCCGGCCAGCCACGCGAACTTCGAGGTTCTGCCGATCTGCACGCTGGCCATGGTGTGGGCCGCGTCGCCCGTGCTGGTGCCGCCCTCGTCCGACCACTACACACCGCGCGAGCTCAGCCGGCTGCCCATCATTTCCTATGCGCCGGGCACGCTCAACGCGAAGCGTGTCGCCGAGTTTTTCGGATCGGGCCACACCGACACGCCGCACCTGATCACGTCGAACTCGCTGGCCACGTCGATGCACATGGCGCAGAACGGCATCGGTGTGGCGATGCTGCCGCTGGCGCTGATCCAGAGCCCGTTGGCCGACGGCAGCCTGCACGTGCTGCACACGCACCCCTCGTTCCCGCCGACCGCCTACTCGGCCGTGTGGATCGCCGACAGCGAGGGCGAGACCCATGCGCGGGCCATCGCGGAATTGACGCGCCAGGCCGCGCGCAAGCTGAGCACGCAGTTCCCGGCCGACGTCGTGTTCATCGCCGACGCCGACTGATACGGCGCGTTCAGGCCTTCGCCAACACCTTGTCCGACGCGCCGGAGAGTTCGCCCAGCTTGGCGCCGCGCGCGATGGCCGCTTCGCGGTCGACGCTGCGCTGCTGAATGCCCAGAGCCTTCTCGGCGATGGCGAGGGCCTCTTCGCGTGGCAGCACCAGCACCCCACTGGCATCGGCCAGCACCACATCGCCGGGCATCACGGCCACACCACCGCAGGACACGGGCACATTCAAACCACCGCCCAGGTCGTGCAGCCGCGTGGTGATGGGCGAGACGCCGCGTGCCCACAGCGCGAACGACGAGGCTTCGATTTCTTCGGTGTCGGTGCAAGGCCCGTCCACCACCGCACCCACCACGCCCGCTGCCTTCGCGGCCACGGTGACGCCGCCGCCCCAGCAGGCGTGGCGATGATCGCCGAGGCGGTCGACCACCAGGAAGTCGCCCGGACGCACCAGGCCGACCGCGTGGTGCAGCAACGTGGAGTCCGAACTCGGGATCGCCACCGTGACGGCCGTGCCGACCACGCGCCGCGCGGGGCGCAGGATGGACTGGATGGTCGGGTCCACAAAGCCCATCAGGCGCCAGTGCCCGACGGTCGCGGTCTCGACCTGGCTGAGCGCCTCGACGATGCGAGGATCCAGCGGCGGCGGCATGTGATTGATCGTGTACATCGCTTGCTCGTCAGCGTTTCAGGCCGCGATGGGCTTGCGGCGCGCCTGCATCGGGATGAGCCCACGCGCGTTGTCGATTTCCGAGCGCTGCACCCGCGCCGACACAAAGCCCACGCCATTGGACGCGCGCCCCACCACCAGGCCCCACGGGTCGCAGACCAGCGAGTTGCCATAGGTCATGCGGGCCTGGCCGTTGGAGGTGTAGGTGCCGACCTGGGCCGGTGCGATCACGTAGGCCTGGGTCTCGATGGCGCGCGCGCGGCACAGCACGTCCCAGTGGTCCTTGCCGGTCTGCAGCGCGAAGGCCGACGGCAGCGAGACGATGTCCACACCGCGGCGCGCGAGCGCCGAGAACAGGTCGGAGAAGCGCATGTCGAAGCAGATCGCGCAACCCACGGTGAAGCCTTCGAGGTCGTAGGTGACCACGTTCTCGCCAGCCTTCACCGTCGACGATTCGTGGTACTTCGTGCCATCGGGTGCGGTGATGTCGAACAGGTGGATCTTGCGGTAGGTCGCGACTTCTTCACCCTGGCGGTTGAACACCACGCTGGTGTTGTAGACGCGCGTGTCGCCTTCGATGCGCTCGATGAGCGAGCCGGCGTGCACCCACACCTTGTGCTCGCGCGCGAAGTTGGCGAGGAAGGTGTACGAGCCGCCGCCGGGCACCGAGCCGGCCGCGGCGTGCTTGCCTTCTTTCTCGCCGCCGTAGAAGTCGAAGTACTCCGGCAGCATGATGAGATCGGGGTGGTCGGAGGCGATGGCGGCCTTCATCAGTGCGGCGGCGTCGGCCAGGTTCTTCTGCTGGTCCGCGCCCGAGTTCATCTGGATCGCGGTGACTTTGAGTTCGGTTTTCATGGTGTCTCGATGTGTGTGTGAATCAGAGGGAATAGCCCTCGTCGGCCAGACCCTTGAGGGCGCCCTGGATGCCGTTGCGGATGGCCGCGTATTGCGTGGAGATGCAGACTTCGGCCGCGCCGTTCTCGACCGCGAAGCGGCGCTCGGCCGCTGTCCAGGCGGGCATGACCCAGATCTTGCCGGCCGCGCGCGCGGCATCGGCGCAGCGTTGCAGGTCGGCGCGGCTCTGGTCGTCGAAGCTGTAGAAGCCCTGGCCCTTGGAGAGGGCGAGGTCGGTCGGGCCGGGGAACAGGCCATCGACCACATCGAGCGCGACGATCTTCTCGACCTCGTCCAGCGCGGTGCCGGCTTCGATCATCGGCAGGCACTTCACGCGACGGTTTTCGTCTTCGAAGTAGGTTGCGGCGGGTTTCATGAAATTGACCGGGCGGCCACCGTAGTAGCTGCGCGTGCCCAGCGGCGGGAACTTGGCGGTGGCGCAGATGTCGGCCGCGTGCTCGGCGCTCATGATGTGCGGCACGATCACGCCGTCGGAGCCGCAGTCGATCGCCTGCTGAATGGCCTCGGCGTGCGGGCCGGCCACTTTGGAGAGCACGTTCATGCCCTTGGCTTTGGCGAAGGCGATGAACTGGTCCAGCGAATGCAAGGGGAAGATGCCGTGCTCGATGTCGAGCACCAGGCGGCGCACACCGCAGGCATGCGCGATCTCGATGTAGGAGAACTGGGGTTCGGAAACCCAGATGGAGAATTGGGTGGTCAAGGGAAATTCCTGAGGGCGAGCGGCGAAGCCGCTCCGGTGGTGTTGCTTCAGTTTTGCGTGAGGTTCAGCGACTCGGCCAGCTTGCCCAGCGACGCGCTCTCGGCCTTCGTGCGGGCGGTGGCTTCGGCCGGTGTGCCGAACACAGGCGTCAGGCCGGCTTGCACCAGCTTGTCCTGCTGCGCCTTGTCCTCAAAGCCCTTGGCGACCATGTTGCGGATCTGCGCGATGACCTGCGGCGGCGTGTTGCGCGGTGCGGCCAGGCCGAACCAGGCCACGGAGTCGAACGGCACGCCCAGCTCGGTCGCGGTCGGCACCTGGGGCAGCGCGGGCGAGCGCGTCTTGCTGGTGACGAACAAGGCGGTGAGCTTGTCGGTGTCGATGTAAGGCTTGATCACGCCCACGTTGTCGATCGTGGCTTCGATGTGGCCGCCCAGCAGGTCGTTGAGCGAGGGCACGCTGCCTTTGTAGGGCACCGAAAGCAGCTGGACACCGGCGGCCTTGTCGAACAGCAACTGCGTGAGGTGGCCGTGGCTGCCCTTGCTCGCATTGCCGATGCGCACCTCGTCGGGCTTCTTCCTGGCATAGGCCACGAAGTCGCGCAGGTTTTGTGCGGCGAACTTCTTGTGCACCGACACCACAAAGGGCACGTCCACCAGCACCGACACCTGGGCCAGGCCTTCGAGCGCGTTGAAGTCCTTGTAGACCACCGGCGTCACCGAGTTGATGCCGCTGGAGGTCATGAGCAGCGTGTAGCCGTCGGGGTTGGCGTTGACCACCATCTTGCCCGCGATGGAGCCGCCCGCGCCGGGCTTGTTGTCGACGATGACGGTCTGGCCACCCTGGGCGCGCAGCACGTCGGCGACGGAGCGCGCCAGCAGATCGGTGGTGCCACCGGCCGTGTACGGCACGATGATGGTGATGGTCTTGTTGGGGAATGCAGCCTGGGCTTGCACACCCGCCGCGAAGCTCAACGCCAGGGCGCCCGCGACGCAGCCAGACAGAAGGCGGAGGACGGAGTTCATTGGAAAGGGCGATCAAAAAAATGCGCTGTCACGACCGTGTCGCGCGAACTGGTTAGGTCGTGAAAGGATTGTTCGGCAGCGAGGGGGTCGCTGTCCAAACACTTATTTTTTTGGCCCGATAAATTTTGCTCCGACGCCCCTTCAGCCTTGCTTCAGCGCGTGGCGGTACTGCAGGAACCCCGACCGCTCGGCGATGCGGTCGTACAGCTTCATCGCGTCGGTGTTGGTCTGGTGCGTGAGCCAGTGCACGCGCGAGCAGCCCGCCGTCTGGGCATCGGCGTACACGTGCTCGATGAGACGGCGCCCATGGCCGCCGCCGCGCACATCGGTGGCGACGAACAGGTCCTGCAGGTAGCAGTAGTGGCCGGTCGTCCAGGTGGAGCGGTGGAAGATCCAGTGCACCAGTCCCACGGGGCGCCCATCGGCGTCCAGGGCCAGTGCGCACTGCATGGGCTCGTTCGCGTCGTGCAGGCGCCGCCAGGTCTCTGCGGTCACGCTGTCGTCGATGTCGACCTTGTAGAACTGCTGGTAGCCCTTCCAGAGCGCCAGCCAGGCGCCGTGGTCGTCGGGGCGCGCAAGGCGGATCGCGCTCATTTGTGGATGTCTCCCAGGCACAGGTATTTCAGTTCGACGTAGTCGTCCATGCCATGGCGCGAGCCTTCGCGGCCCAGGCCCGATTGTTTGACGCCGCCGAAGGGCACGTGTTCGCTGGCGATGATGCCGGCGTTGATGCCGACCATGCCGTACTCCAGCGCCTCGGCGACGCGGTAGATGCGCCCCACGTCGCGGCTGTAGAAGTAGCTCGCGAGGCCGAACTCGGTGTCGTTGGCTGCGTCAATCGCTTCCTGCTCGGTGCTGAACCTGAACACCGGCGCGAAGGGGCCGAAGGTTTCCTCTTTCGCGCACAGCATGTCGGCCGTCGCGTCGGCCACCACCGTGGGTTCGAAGAACTGCCCGTCGAGCCGGTGGCCGCCAGCCACCACGCGGCCGCCCTTGGCGCGCGCGTCGTCCAGGTGGCGCTGCACCTTGTCGAGTGCGGCGGGCTCGATCAGCGGGCCTTGCGCCACGCCGTCGGCAAAGCCATTGCCCACCTTGAGCGCCGAAACGCGCGCGGCGAACTTTTGCACGAAGGCGTCGTACACGCCGCCCTGCACATAGAGGCGGTTGGCGCACACGCAGGTCTGGCCGGCGTTGCGGAACTTGCTGGCGAGCGCGCCTTCGACCGCGCTGTCGATGTCGGCGTCGTCAAACACGATGAAGGGCGCGTTGCCGCCGAGTTCGAGCGCCAGCTTCTTCACCGTCGGCGCGCACTGCGCCATGAGGATGCGGCCGACTTCGGTGGAGCCGGTGAAGCTCAGGTGGCGCACCACGTCGCTCGCGCACAGCGCCTTGCCCACGGCGATGCTGTTGTCGCTGTCGGCGGTGATGACGTTGAACACACCCGCCGGGATACCGGCGCGCACGGCCAGCTCGGCGGCGGCCAGCGCGGTCAACGGCGTGAGCTCGGCCGGCTTGATGATCACCGGGCAACCGGCCGCCAACGCGGGCGCAACCTTGCGCGTGATCATGGCCAACGGGAAGTTCCACGGCGTGATGGCGGCGCACACGCCGATGGGCTGGCGCACCACCATCAGACGGCGCGTCGGGTCGAAGGTGCTCAGGGTTTCGCCGTTCACGCGCTTGGCCTCTTCGGCGTACCACTCGACGAAGCTCGCGCCGTAGGCGACTTCGCCTTTGGCCTCGGCAAACGGCTTGCCCTGCTCGGCGGTCATGAGGCGACCCAGGTCGTCCTGGTTCGCCATCAGCAGGTCGTACCACTTGCGCAGGATGACGCTGCGCTCCTTGGCGGACTTCGCACGCCATGCGGGCCAGGCCGCGTTCGCGGCAGCGATGGCGGCTTCGGCATCGGCCGCGCCGAGGTTCGGCACTTCGGCTAGCAGCGCGCCGGTGGCCGGGTCGTGCACGGCGAAGCGGCTCGCGCCGCCCACCCAGCGGCCATCGATCAGGGCGTCGTTCTTCAGCAGGCTCGGGTCGGCCAGCAAGGCCAGCGGATTGGTTTTCATGTCCATGGTCGGGCTCCTCAGACGGCAGCGGTTTCGGTGGTGGCGGCTTGCAGCGATTCGCGCAGCGTGAGCAACGCGGCGTCGAACTGCGCATCGGGGATGGTCAGCGGGTAAAGGAAACGGATCACGTTGCCGTAGGTGCCGCAGGTCAGCAGCAGCAGGCCACGGGCGAGCGCTTCCTTCTGCACGCGCGCGGCCATGGTGGCGTCGGGCGCGCGGGTGGCGGGGTGGGCAAACTCCACCGCCACCATCGAACCCAGGCCACGGACGTCGGTGATGGCCGGGAAGCCGTCGCGCCATTCGTTGAGCGTGTCCTGCAGCTTCGCGCCCAGGCGAACGGAGCGCTCCAGCAGCTTCTCGGCGGCGATCGTGTCGAGCACGGCGTGCGCGGCGGCCACGGCCAGCGGGTTGGCGGCGTAGGTGCCCCCCAGACCACCGGGCGCTGGCGCGTCCATCACCTCGGCGCGGCCGCAGACGGCGGACAGCGGCATGCCACCGGCCAGGCTCTTGGCCATGGTGATCAGGTCGGGGTTCACGCCGTGGTGCTCCATCGCGAACAGCTTGCCGGTGCGGCCGAAGCCGGTCTGCACTTCGTCGGCGATCAGCAGGATGCCGTGGCGGTCGCACACGGTGCGCAATGCCTGCATGAGCGCAGTGGGCGCGATGTTGAAGCCGCCCTCGCCCTGCACCGGCTCCAGGATGATGGCCGCGACGCGCGCGGCTTCGATGTCGGACTTGAAGAGCTGTTCCAGCGCTTCGATGCTCTCTTCCACCGTGATGCCGCGCACGGCGTTGGGGAACGGCAGGTGGTAGACCTCGCCCGGGAACGGGCCGAAGCCGGTCTTGTAGGGCACGACCTTGCCGGTGAGCGCCAGTCCCATCATGGTGCGGCCGTGGAAGCCACCGCTGAAGGCCACGACGCCTGGACGCCCGGTGTGGTGGCGCGCGATCTTGATGGCGTTTTCCACGGCTTCAGCGCCGGTCGTGAAGAAGGCCGTCTTCGCCGGGCCGGCGATTGGCGCCAGCGCGTTGATGCGTTCGGCCAGGGACACGGCGCTCTCGTACGGCACGATCTGGTAGGCCGTGTGCGTGAAGCGGTCGAGCTGCGCGCGGATCGCGGCCACGATCGCCGGGTGGCGGTGGCCGGTGTTGAGCACCGCGATGCCGGCCGCGAAGTCGGTGAAGGCCCGGCCTTCCACGTCCCACAACGTGGCGTTCTCGGCGCGGTCGGCGTAGAAGTTGCACATCACGCCCACACCGCGCGGGGCGGCGGACTGGCGACGTTGGTCGAGTTGCTGGTTCAGCATGCTGGTGGTTCCCGGGATGAAAGAAAAAACGGATTACAGTCCGAATCGGACCCATACAAAAGAACCACATCCGAAAATCGGATAGAACCAATTGAAATCCCTCATCGGCGACCTTCTGCTGCAGCGCCTCGCGGCGGCGCGCGGTGCGGCATCCACCGCCGCCCCCACCAACCGCTTGCTGTACGACTGCCTGCGCGGCGCGATCCTGGACGGCACCCTGCCCGCGGCCACGCGCCTGCCCCCCTCGCGCGATCTCGCGCGCGAACTGGCCCTGTCGCGCAACACCGTCGTGTTCGCCTACGACCAGTTGCTGGCCGAGGGCTACGTGCGTTCGCGCGTGGGCAGCGGCACCTTCGTGGCCGAGGTGTTCCCGGACGCCTACACCAACGTCGCGCCACGGGCGTCGGCGGCGCGCGCCCCGCGCGCTGGCCAGGCCCCGTCGGCGGTCGCGATGCCTCCGCTGTCGCAGCGCGCCCGCGGCCTGCTCGGGCGCATCTCGGCCGCGTCCGTGCAATGGGGCGCATTCATGCCGGGCGTGCCCGACGTCACCGCGTTCCCGCACCGGCGTTTCGCGCAAATCCTCGCCCAGCACGCGCGCCGCGGTTCGCCGTCGCTGCGCAGCTACGCCACGGCGGGCGGGCACCCCGCCCTGCAACGCAGCCTGGCGAATTACCTGCGGCAGGCGCGCTCGGTGAATGGCGAGGCCGGGCAGATCCTGATCACCGAAGGCATCCACCAGGCGATCGATCTGGTCACGCGCCTGTTGGCCGACCCGGGGGATGCGGCCTGGGTGGAAGACCCGGGCTACTGGGGCACCCGCAGCATCCTGGGCGTGAACGGCATCGATGTGCGCGCGATGCCGGTCGATATCGAGGGCCTGCAGATCCCTGAGAACACGCCCGACGACCCGAAACTGCGCCTGGCCTTCGTGACGCCCTCGCACCAGTACCCGCTGGGTTCGGTGATGAGCCTCACGCGCCGGCTGGCCTTGCTGGAAGCCGCGCGCCGCCGCCGGCTGTGGGTGGTGGAAGACGACTACGACAGCGAGTTCCGCTTCGCCGGTCAACCCATCCCGTCATTGCAAGGCCTGGTCGACGACGCGCCGGTGATCTACGTCGGCACCTTCAGCAAGACGCTCTACCCGGGCCTGCGCACCGCCTACATGGTGTTGCCGCCGGCGTTGGCGGACACCTTCCGCTCGGCGCAGATGGAGCTGTACCGCGGCGGGCACCTGCTGGAGCAGGCCGCGTTGGCCGACTTCATGGACAGCGGCCAGTACGCCGCGCACATCCGCCGCATGCGCATCCTCTATGGGGCGCGCCGCGCGCGGCTGATCGCGCTGGTGGAAGAGCGGCTGGGCCCGGGCTGGATCCACCCGTTCGACAGCAATGCGGGACTGCACCTGGTGCTGTCGCTGCCGGCGGGCGTGTCGGACGTCGACATCACCGCCGAGGCCGGCCGTGCCGGGGTGCTGGTGCGGCCACTGTCGCGCTACTACGCGGCACCCGATGCACCGGCCGGGCTGCTGCTGGGTTTCGCGAGCGTGCCGGAGACGGCGATGGCCGCGCCGCTGGACATCCTGGCGCGCTGCATCGAGCGCGCGGTGAACAGGCCCTAGTCGTCCAGCGGCACTGCCGCCTCGCGCAGCGCGCGGCGGCGCTGTGCATGGTCGGGCAGCACGCGCGCGACCACGTCCCAGAACTGCGGGCTGTGGTCCATGTGGTGCAGGTGGCTGAGCTCGTGCACCACCACGTAGTCGATCATGTCCAGCTTGAGATGGATCAACCGCCAGTTCAGGCGGATCGAACCGTCGGCGCTCGCGCTGCCCCAGCGCGTGCCGGCGCTGGAGAGGCGCAGCTTGCTGTAGCGCACGCCGAGTTGCGGCGCGAAGTGGTCCAGCCGCTCGGTGAACAGGGCTTTGGCGCGCTTCATCAGCCAGGCCTGCGCCGCGTCGCGGATCTGCGTTTCCTGCGCGCTCTGCGACAGCCCGAGGCGCAAGGTCGCGATGCCGCCTGCTTCGGTGGCCGGCTCGACCACCGCACCCACCTGCGTGAAGGCGTGCGTGGGGTCGAGTGCCAGGCGCATGCGTTCGCCCAGGTAGTCGAACTCCACGCCATCGGCCCAGTGGATGCGCGCCTGCGCCATCTCGCCCGCGCGCTGGCGCGCCGACTGCAGCTTCTCCAGCACCCAGGCCGATTTGTCGTGCAGCAGCGCCTCGACCTCGCCCACCGGCGTCCAGCGCGGCGCGCTCACGCTCAAGCCATCGGTGCTGACCGACAGACCGATGGTGCGGCGCTTGCCGCGCTTGAATTCGTAGGCCACGTCGCAGGCGCCCAGGCGCAGGGTGCGGTTGGCGCGCGGGTGGTGCCAGGTGGCGGGCTCGAACACCTGGTTCATCGGCAGCGCGGGTGCTGCGTCCACCACACGCAGCGGCGGCAGTGGAGGCGGCGCTGTCGGCCGCGCAGGCGCGACGGGTTCGGGGGGGGAACCGCCGAGAAAATCAAGCGCCAGTTGCACGAAGCGCTGCATGGTCGGGCTCAAGCTTCGCGGTAGGCCTCGGGGTCGAGCCGGCGCATTTCGGCTTCGATCCACGTCTCGACCTCGCGCATCAACTCATCCGGTTGGCGGCCCGCGCTCGGAATCGGCTTGCCGATGGAGAACTCCACCGTGCCTGGCTTGCGGATGAAGGCCTTGCGTGGCCAGCACTTGGCCGAGGTGACGGCGATCGGGATCACGGGCGCGCCGGTTTCCACCGCCAGCCGCGTGCCGCCGTTCTTGTACTGGCCCTTCTGGCCGCGCGCGATGCGCGTGCCTTCGGGAAACATGATCACCCAGGTGCCCTGGTTGAGCAGGCGTTGGCCTTGCTCGACCACCTTGTTGAAGGCCTGCGCACGCTTGCTGCGGTCGATGTGGATCATGTCCATGCGGCCCATGGCCCAGCCGAAGAAGGGCACGTAGAGCAGTTCCTTCTTGAACACATAGGCCAGCGGATGCGGCATCAGCGCGGGCATGCAGAAGGTTTCCCAGGTCGACTGGTGCTTGAGCAGCAGGATCGCCGGCGCGGTGCTGCCCACGGGCAGGTTCTCGAAGCCGATCACGTGGTTGCGGATGCCCAGGATCAGCTTGCCGCTGTTCACCGCCAGCTTCAGCCAGCCCGCGCACATCCAGTAGATCTGCGTGCTGTTGAGAAAGGGCGCGGCCACCAGCACGGCGAGCGCCCAGGGCACCACGGTCACGGCCATGAACAGGGTGTGCAGGATCGAGCGCAGCAGGTGGATGAGGATCATGTGCGGGGATGGAAGAAATTCAGGTCGTGGGTGGCTGCGCCAGCAGCCAGTCGGCAAACGCGGCGATGTCGTCGTGCGCGCGCGTGCCAGGCGGCAGGTCGGGCGCGAGCGCGGCCAGGTCGGCGTTTGTGCGCTCGCCGAGGCGTCCGCGCAGGTGTTCGGACTGACCGGTCATCAACAGGTGGGTCTGACAACCGGCGACAGCGGCGGCGCGCACGTGGCGCATGGCGTTGCCGGCGGAATGCACCTGGGCCATCGGCACGCCAAAGCGCGCACCGATCTGCGTGAACAGACCCGGCGCGGGCTTGCGGCAGGCGCACGCGTCTTCGGGCGCATGCGGGCAGAAGAACACCGCCTCCAGGCGCCCGCCCACCGCCGCGAGCTGGCGGTGCATCTTGAGGTGGATGGCGTTGAGCGAGGCCATGTCGAACAGGCCGCGCCCGATGCCGGACTGGTTGGTCGCCAGCACCACCCGCCAGCCGCCGTGGTTGAGCCGCGCCACGGCCTCGAGCGCGCCGGGCAACGCCTCCCACTCGTCCGGCGAGGCGACGTAGTCGTCGCGGCCGCGGTTGAGCGTGCCATCGCGGTCGAGGATGAGGAGTTTCATGGCGGTGTTCTCAGGTCGCGAGGCGCGAGAGATCGGCGACGCGGTTCATGGCGTTGTGCAACTCGCGCAGCAGGCCCAGGCGGTTGGCCTTGAGCGCGGGGTCGTCGGCGTTGACCATCACGCCGTCAAAGAAGGCGTCGACCGGGGTGCGCAGCGCGGCAAGGGCTTGCAGCGAAGCGGTGTAATCGCCGGCGTCGAACTTCGCGTTGGCGGCGGGCACCGTCGATCGCATCGCGGCGAAGAGGTCTTTCTCCGCCGCTTCGACCAGCAGCGAATCCTTCACCTCGGCGACCTCGCCTTCGGACTTCTTGAGGATGTTGGCGATGCGCTTGTTGGCGGCGGCGAGGGCGGGGGCTTCGGGCAAGGCGGCGAAAGCGCGCACGGCAGCGAGGCGTTTTGCGACTTCGCCCAGGCGGGAAGGACGCAAGGCCAGCACAGCATCGACTTCCTGCGCGCTGTAGCCCTGCTCGCGCAAACCACCGGCCAGTCGATCGAAGATGAAGTCGGACAAGGCGGCGCTCGGATCGGTAATCAACGCGCCGAATGCCGGCACGGCCGACTTCAACAACGCGACCACGTCGAGCTGCAGATCCTTCTCCACCAGCATCCGCACAACCCCCAACGCGTGCCGGCGCAGCGCGAACGGGTCCTTGTCGCCGGTCGGCAGGTTGCCGATGCCGAACATGCCAACCAGCGTTTCCAGCTTGTCGGCCAGCGCCACGACCACGCCCGTCATGTTGCGCGGCAGCTCATCGCCCGCGAAACGCGGGCGGTAGTGGTCTTCAATGGCGAAGGCAATGTCTTCGCTCAGGCCGTCGTGGCGCGCGTAGTAGCCGCCCATGATGCCCTGCAGCTCGGGGAACTCGCCCACCATGTCGGTCAGCAAGTCGGTCTTGGCGAGTTGCGCGGCGGTGTCGGCCTGCTGCGCGAGCACATCGCCACCGAGTTGTTGGCCGATGGCGCGGGCGATCTTGCGCACGCGCTCCATGCGCTCGCCCTGCGTGCCGAGCTTGTTGTGATAGACCACCTTGCCCAGGCCGTCGACGCGCGACGCCAGCGACTTCTTGCGGTCCTGGTCGAAGAAGAATTTCGCGTCGGCCAGGCGCGGGCGCACCACGCGTTCGTTGCCGCCGACCACGGCGCTCGCGTCCGCCGGGCTGATGTTGCTCACGACCAGGAAACGGTTCGTCAGCTTGCCCTGCGCGTCGAGCAACGGGAAGTACTTCTGGTTGGCCTTCATCGTGAGGATCAGGCATTCCTGCGGCACGTCGAGGAACTGCGTTTCGAATTCACAGATGAGCACGTTGGGGCGCTCGACCAGCGCGGTCACTTCGTCGAGCAGCGCGTCGTCGTCGATCGGTTGGCAACCGCCACCCACTTTCGCGGCAGCCGCCGCGAGCTGGCGCGCGATCTCGGCCTTGCGCTCGGCGAAAGACGCGATCACCGCACCGTCTTTCGCCAAGGTCGCGGCGTAGCTGTCGGCGTCTTTCAGCACCACGGGCGACACAGCCGCTTCGAAGCGATGGCCTTGCGTGGTGTTGCGCGCGGTGAGGCCAAGGGTCTTGACCGGCACGACTTGAGCGCCATGCAAGGCCACCAGGCCGTGCGCCGGGCGCACGAAGTTCACGCTGCTCCAGCCGGGCAACTCGCAATCGGTCTCCAGCTGGTAGCTCATCACCTTCGGAATCGGCAGCTTGGCAATGGCTTCGTCGAGCGCCTTCTGCAGGCCGGCGGCCAACTCGGCCCCGGGCGCCACGCTGTCGTAGAACAGCGCTTCGGCCTTGCCATCGGGTGCGCGCTTGAGGCCCGCCACCGCCGACGCGTCGGCACCCAGCGCACCCAGGCGCTTGAGCAAGGCGGGCGTGGGCTGGCCATTCGCGTCCAGCCCCACGCTCACCGGCATGAGTTTTTGCGACACGGCCTTGTCGGCCGCGCGGGGCAACACGCCCGTGACGTGTGCGGCCAGGCGGCGCGGCGAGGCAAAGGCGGTGACGGCGGCATCGGCCGGCGCAAGGCCTTGGGCCTTGAGCTGATCGGCCAGCACGGTGGCGAAAGCATCGCCCAGCTTCTTCAGCGCCTTGGGCGGCAACTCTTCAACAAACAGCTCAACGAGAAGGTTCTGTGCACTCATTTTTTGTTCTTTCAACCGGCGATCACGCGGCCTTCTTCGCCATCTGTTCGACCCACTCGCGCGGTGCCATGGGAAAGCCCAGGCGTTCGCGGCTGTCGTAATAACTTTGCGCCACGGCGCGCGCGAGGTTGCGGATGCGGCCGATGTAGGCGGCGCGTTCGGTCACGCTGATGGCGCCGCGCGCGTCCAGCAAGTTGAAGCTGTGCGCGCACTTCAGCACCTGTTCGTAGGCCGGCAATGCGAGTTGCTGCTCCATCAGGTTTTTGGCTTGCTTCTCGTGCGCATTGAAGGCGGTGAAGAGGAAGTCGGCGTCGCTGTGTTCGAAGTTGTAGGCCGACTGTTCTTTTTCGTTCTGCAGGTAGACGTCGCCATAGCTCAGTGTGTCGGTCCACTTCAGGTTGTAGACGTTGTCCACGCCCTGCAGGTACATGGCCAGGCGCTCCAGGCCGTAGGTGATCTCGCCGGTGATGGGCTTGCAGTCGATGCCACCCACTTGCTGGAAGTAGGTGAACTGCGTGACTTCCATGCCGTTCAACCAGACCTCCCAGCCCAGGCCCCAGGCGCCGAGCGTGGGGTTTTCCCAGTCGTCCTCGACGAAGCGGATGTCGTTCTTCTTCAGATCGAAGCCCAGCGCTTCGAGGCTGCCCAGGTAGAGCTCCAGGATGTTGCTCGGCGCGGGCTTGAGCACCACCTGGTACTGGTAGTAGTGCTGCAGGCGGTTGGGGTTCTCGCCGTAGCGGCCGTCCTTGGGGCGGCGGCTGGGCTGCACGTAGGCGGCCTTCCAGGGCTCGGGGCCGAGCGCGCGCAGGAAGGTGGCGGTGTGGCTGGTGCCGGCGCCGACCTCCATGTCGTAGGGCTGCAGCAGCGCGCAGCCTTGCGCGTCCCAGTAGGACTGCAGTTTCAGAATGATGTGCTGGAAGGTCAACATGCAAATGGGGCCGGGAACGCTGCGCGGCCAGGAGAAGGGCGGGATGGGGTCGGAGGGCGAACGCGTGTTTGCGCGGCCCGACAAGCGCCTGATTTTACGGGTGCACGCCGCGCGCTACGGCGCGTGGTCTTCAGCGGCGGCGGGTGCGCCCACCGCGCCGCCCCAGGTTGCGGGCCGAGGCGATCAGCAGCGCCAGCGCGAGGCAGCCGACCCACAGGGGCGCGAGGCCCCAGCGCGCCGTCCACCCGGCGTACGGGGTGATGCCGCTGCGGCCTTGGACCGTCGCTTCCAGCCGCCCGCGCGTGAGGCGCTGCAGCTCGTGCGTCACCTTGCCCTGGTGGTCGATCACTGCCGTCGCGCCGGTGTTGGTGGCGCGCAGCATGGGCCGGCCCAGTTCGATCGCGCGCAAGCGCGAGATCTGCAGGTGCTGGTCGATGGCGATGCTGTCGCCGAACCAGGCGATGTTGCTCAGGTTGATCAGCACCGTGGGCGCGGCGGTGGGGTCGCGGAACGAGGCCGCGAGCTCTTCGCCAAACAGGTCTTCGTAGCAGATGTTGGGCGCGATGCGCTGCCCCGCCACCGCCCAGGCCGGCTGGCCGAGCGCACCGCGGTTGAAGTCGCCCAGCGGGATGTTCATGAGGTCGGTGAACCAGCGGAACAGGGGCGGAATGAACTCGCCAAACGGCACCAGGTGGTGCTTGTCGTAGCGGAACAGGCCGTTGTCGGCCGTGTCCAGCCGGGCCAGGCTTTGCAGGCGGTGGGCCGCACCGGGCGTGAGGCCCCAGACCGAGTTGGTGTAGCCCTGCTCCAGGCTGCCCAGGGGCAGGCCCAGCAGCGTGTTCACACCGGCGCCGGTCGGCTCCCGGGCCAGTTCGCCCAACAGGGGTTGCCAGAAGTTGGGGCCGAGTTGTCCAGGCAACAGGGGCACGGCGGTCTCCGGCGCCACCACCAGTTGCGGACCGGTCACCGAACTGCGCGCGGCATGCGCGGCTTCGGCCATCTGTTGCGGGTACCAGGACAGCGCCTGGGCAATGCCGGTGCCGGGTTGGAATTTCTGGTCTTGCGCGATGTTGCCTTGCAGCAGCCAGACCCGCAGGTCGCCCGTGGCCGCGGTCTCGCGCTGGCCCAGCCCGCGCCATGCGGCCCCGCCACCCACAAGGCTCCACAGCAAGGCGGCCACGACCAGCAGGAGCGCGAGGTTGCGCAGCGCGCCGGGCCATCCCTGGGCCAGGTCGGGCACCAGCCGGGCTTGCACCCGCGGCGCGGGGGCGGCGATGCGCACGCCCCCCGTGGTGCGAATCGTCTGGCGGCGGCCGGTGGGCGATGACAGCCAGTCACCCAGACGCCGCACCATGGCCGACACGACCGACGCCAGCGAATAGGCGAGCAGCGCTGCCAGGAATCCCATGCCGTAGACACCCACCAGCGGCGCCCAGGGCGCCATCAGGTCCACCTGCGCATAGCCGACCGCGCCCCAGGGGAATCCGGTGAACCAGTGTGCGCGCGCGAGTTCGGCGAGCGTCCAGAGCGAGGCGAACATCAGCCCCTGGGCGGTGCGCGAGAGCGGCGCCCAGGCGCACAGGAAGCCCATGCCCACCGCGTAGTAGATGGCGAGCAGACCCGCCAGCGCCAGCACGGACAGCACGGCCAGCCACGCGGGCAGGCCGCCATAGGTGTGCAGCGAAATGAACAACCACCAGAAGGTGCCGGCCAGCCACACCGTGGCGAACACCCAGCCGCGCCACACCGCCTGACCCACGCGCGTGGCGTACTGCAGCGCCAGCACGAGCATGGCCAGCGCGACGATCTGCCACCACCCGTTGGGTTGGCCCTGCACGGTGCCCGGCAGGCCCCAGCTCTGGAACGGCCAGGCGATGGATGCGGCCTGCAGCGCGCCACCGGCGAGGCACAGCAGCCACCACACAAAACCACTGCCGCGCGCGGCGCGCCCCGGAGGGCGGCGGCTCATCGGGTTGAAGCTCGATGGTGTGTGCAGTGACCCGAAGAGGCTGCGCATGGGCGTTTTAAGCCTCGCCCTGCACGGGCAGGACCTTGAACCACTTCACCGCGCCACCTTTGGTGTGTAGCGCGGTGAAGCGCAGGCCGTCGAGTTCGTGGACTTCGCCGCGCTTGGGCACGTGGCCCATGGCGTGGGCGATCATGCCGCCGATGGTGTCGAAATCTTCCTTGGGCAGCGCCAGCCCGAAGGACTCGTTGATGCGCTCGATCGGCGTGTCGCCGCTCACGCGCCAGGTGCTGTCGGCCAGGGCGAAGATGTCGCCGTCGTCCTGGACCACGTCGAACTCGTCCTCGATCTCGCCGACGATTTCTTCGAGCACGTCTTCGATGGTGATGAGGCCGGCCACGCGGCCGAACTCGTCGATCACGATGGCCAGGTGGTTGCGGTTGCCGCGGAATTCGCGCAGCAGGTCGTTGAGGCCTTTGCTCTCGGGCACGAAAGTGGCCGGGCGCAACAGGGCGCGGATGTTGAGCTCGGGCGCGCGCTGCAGCTTGAGCAGGTCTTTGGCCAGCAGGATGCCGATGATGTTTTCCCGTTCGTCTTCGAACACGGGAAAGCGCGAGTGGGCGGTGTTGATGACGAGGTGCAGCAGCTCGTCGTAGGGGGCCTCGATGTCCAGCACGTCCATGCGCGGCGCGGCCACCATCACGTCGCCAGCGGTCATGTCGGCGATGCGGATCACGCCTTCGAGCATGACGCGCGATTCGGCGTTGATGATGTCGTTGTCCTCGGCCTCGGCGAGGGTTTCGATCAGCTCGTCCTTGGAATCCGGCCCGGGGTGGATGAATTCCGCGAGCTTTTGCAGGAAACCACGTTTGTCGGCATGCCGCAGGCTGCGCTGCGGCCCGCTACTGGGAGGGGATTCGGCCACTGAAGGAAAGGGGAGGTTGTAACAGGGCGAAAGGATACCCCATGCAGGTGGCAGCGCGCAAAGCCGCCGCCCTGCGCGAACTCAGCCCCGAACGCGGTCGCGCGCGTCGCGCACGCCCTGGCGGATCTCCTGCAGCACGGCGAGGATGCCCCAGAACTGCTTGGCCTGGGACTTGAAGTGGTAGTCGGTGATGGCGACTTGCTGGTTGAGCAGTTCGGTCACGCGCGAATCGAAATCCGCCGGGGGCAGGCGCAGGTGCGCCTCGGACTCGGAGCCGTCGCGCTCGATCACCGCGCCGGCGCGGCGCGCGATCTTGAGCATGGCGGTGTTCTCGGACAGGGCATGGATGAACAGCATGGTCACGCCCTCGTTGCGCGCATGCATGACGGCGCGCTCGAACAGGCGGCTGCCGTAGCCACGCCCACGCGCGCTCTTGGCCACCGACACGCCGAACTCGGCGCAGCTGTTGTATTGCGGGTCGACCGAGAACGCGACGTGGGCCAGGGCAATGAGCTCGAGCCGGCGGTTGAAGATGCCGAAGAGCTCGTCGCGCTCGAAGTTGAGCTGGGCCACGTAGCGGTGAATCTGCTCGTCGTTGGCGGCGTAGCCAAAGCGCAGGTAGCGGTCGTGCTCGTCGAGCGCCAGCAGATGGGCTTCGATGCGGTCGATCTGGCCCGGGCCGATGGAGCGGATGGGCACCACCACCGAAGTCGACGTGTTCGGCTTCCTGTCGCCCGCGGACGACCCGCCGCCCTGCTCGGCCTGGGCCGGCGGCGGCGTCGACTTGATCGAGTGGGTGAAATCAACCATGGGGACGAATGTACGGGTCAACCCTATATCGACAAGGACTACCGCCCCTAAACGAGCGGGAACCCGACGGACGGAACCGCCTCACAGCGGCAGCGCGGTGGTGCTTTTCACCCTGTCCATCACGAAGCTGGTCTTGCAGTCCTGCACGCTGGGGTGTTTGAGCAAGGTGTCCATGATGAAGCGCGAGTAGGCGGCCATGTCGGCCACCACCAGGCGCAGGTGGAAGTCCATGTCGCCCGTGAGCGCGGCACATTCCACCACCTCGGGCCAGGCGAGCACGCTGGCGCGAAACGTGTCCATCGGGTTGCGCTTGGCGCTGTCGCTGTGCTTCTCCAGCCGCACGCTGACATGGGCGGTAAGGCCGAGCCCCACCGCTTCCGGCCGCACCAACGCCACGTAGCGGTCGATCACGTGGGCTTCTTCCAGGCGGCGCACGCGGCGCAGCACCGCGCTGGGCGAGAGACCGACCGCCTCGGCGAGCTGGTCGTAGGTGGCGCGGCCATCGGCCTGCAGGCTGCGCAAAATGTGCCGATCGAGCTTGTCCAGTGCTTCCATGGGCGTCATTTTGCAGGAATCCTGCAACCGGAGCGAACGACCCGCCCCAATACGCCGGAATCGTGACACGCTGCGCCGATACAGTGGCGCATCAGCCTGTCACACACGGAGACCACCATGAACAGCCCCCTGCCCACCGCCGCCCAGACCGCCGCCACCGCGTGGGACAACCCCATGGGCACCGACGGCTTCGAGTTCATCGAATACGCCGCACCCGACCCGGTGGCCATGGGCGCGCTGTTCGAGCGCATGGGTTTCAAGCCGATCGCGAAGCACCGCCACAAGGCCGTCACGCTGTACCGCCAGGGCGAGATCAACTTCATCATCAACGCCGAGCCCGACAGCTTCGCGCAGCGCTTCGCGCGCCTGCACGGCCCGAGCGTGTGCGCGATCGCCTTCCGTGTGCGCGACGCCAAGGCGGCCTACGAGCGCGCGATCTCGCTGGGCGCCTGGGGCTACGCGCAGTCGGCCGGACCGGGTGAGCTGAACATCCCGGCCATCAAGGGCATTGGCGACTCGATCATCTATTTCATCGACAAGTGGCGCGGCAAGAACGGCGCGAAGACGGGCGACATCGGCAACATCGGCTTCTTTGACGTGGACTTCGAGCCCCTGCCCGGCGCCGAACTCAACCCGGTGGGCCATGGCCTGACCTACATCGACCACCTTACGCACAACGTGCACCGGGGCCGCATGGAAGAGTGGGCGGGCTTCTACGAGCGGCTGTTCAACTTCCGCGAGGTGCGCTACTTCGACATCGAAGGCCAGGCCACCGGCGTGAAGAGCAAGGCCATGACCAGCCCCTGCGGCAAGATCCGCATCCCGATCAACGAAGAGGGCAACGAAAAAGCGGGGCAGATCCAGGAGTACCTGGACCGCTACCACGGCGAGGGCATCCAGCACATCGCGATGGGCTCGACCAACCTCTACGATACGGTGGACGCGCTCGAACTCAGCGGCGTGAAGCTGCTCAACACCAGCGAGACCTACTACGAGCTGCTGCCCAAGCGCATTCCGAACCACGGTGAAGACGTGGAAGCGCTGAAGCAGCGCAACATCCTGGTGGACGGCGTGCCCGGCGAGTTGCTGCTGCAGATCTTCAGCGAGAACCAGCTCGGCCCGATCTTCTTCGAGTTCATCCAGCGCAAGGGCAACCAGGGCTTTGGCGAAGGCAACTTCAAGGCGCTGTTCGAGACGATGGAACTCGACCAGATGCGCCGGGGTGTGCTGAAGTCCTGACAAGGAAACACCATGGCCGTCGAACCAGTGGTCTATGGCGCGAGCGAACGCCCGCCACGCGGCGACTACAGCCGCGCACGGGCCGACTACACCTGCGCGCAGAACTGGGCGTCGTACACAGACGCCGACCACGACACGTACCGGCGTCTCTACGAACGCCAGTCCGCCCTGCTGCCGGGACTGGCCTGCGATGCCTTCATCGAGGCCCTGCCCTCGCTCGGCGTGAAGGACCGCATTCCGCGCTTCGAGGAAATCAACGAGCGGTTGAAACCGGCCAGCGGCTGGGAGATCGTGGCGGTGCCGGGCCTGATTCCCGAGCGGCCGTTCTTCGAGTTGCTGGCCAACCGCCGCTTCCCGGTGACGGACTGGCTGCGCACGCCCGCCGAGTTCGATTACATCGTCGAACCCGATGTGTTCCACGACCTCTTCGGCCATGTGCCTCTGCTGTTCAACCCGGTGTTCGCCGACTACGTGCAACGCTATGGGGAAGGCGGTCTGAAGGCGCACGAGCTGGGCGCGGGCGAGCTGCTTTCGCGGCTGTACTGGTACACGATCGAGTTCGGCCTGATCCGCCAGGCCGACGGACTGCGCGCGTACGGCGCGGGCATCCTGAGTTCATCGGGTGAGCTGCAATACAGCGTCACCAGCCCGCAGCCACAACGCATCGCGCTCGACCTGCTGCGCTGCATGCGCACGCGCTACAAGATCGACGATTACCAGGCCACGTACTTCGTGATCGACAGCTTCGAACAGCTGTTCGAGATGACCGCACCCGACTTCGCGCCGCTCTACGCGGCCGTGCGTTCGCTCGGTGAGTTGCCGGCCGACGCCAGGATCGCCAGCGACTCGTCCATCACCCTCGGGTGAAACGCCAGCGCCACGTGCGGCATGCCCGGCACGTGGCGGTTGTCGGCACCGGGCAAGGTGGCGGTGGACGCGGGAAACACGATGCTGTCGCCGTTCGAATACCAGCACACGACGTGCTCGTAGGTCTGCGCGGGCTTGATCTGCGCCTCGCGCGCGAACAGCGCCCCCAGCCAGTCGCCGCCCAGCCGCATCTGCCGCCCATTGGCCACGTGGCTGAAGCGCCCCAGCCAGGTGCCTCGGTGCGGGCTGCCAATGGTCACCATGCCGAGCACCGGCACCTCGGGCTCCATGGCCGCCCAGGCGCGCGCCACCAGGCCACCCATGCTGTGGCAGACCAGCAGCGGCGGCTGTCCCGTGAGCGCGTGGGCGCGGCGCACCGCATCGCTCATGAGCGGCATGTAGTCGTCGATGTCGCCAAACACGGGTTCGAGATTGACCGAGGTGTACGGAATGCCTTGTGCGCGCAGCCGCTGCATCCACGGCAACCAGAAGCCGCGGTTGCAGACGAAGCCATGCACGAACACCACCGCGTGCGGTGCACCGCCCGGCGCAGGCTCGGCGTCGTCCGGCAGGCGGGCCCAGCGAAACGGCTGGCGCCAGGCAAACACCTTCGGCGCCACGCACACCTCCTGCCACCACGCGCGGACCACGCCGGCCCAGGACAAAGGCGGCGCGTCGTCGCCGCGGTTCACCCACGCCGACATCACGCCTTCCAGCGCGAGCACCAGCGTGTACCCGCCCAACGGCAACGCCGCACCCACAACGCCCACCGTGGGCGAGCGCGGCCACCAGTACAGCAACCAGCTCATGGCAAAGACCAGCGCGACCAGCAGCAGGACCTGCTGCAAACTCGCCAGGCTGGAGGAACGGCGCGGGGATGGGGTTTCTCGGGCATCGAGCTTGGACATGCGACGCACTATCTCACGGTCTGCGAACTCCGGAATAGACTGACACGTCGTCCCCTCAAGGCCGTTTCATGACCACCAAGCCCAGCGCCGCCGATCAGATCCGCACCCACCTGGAGCGCGTCAGCGACCTGCGCCAGCAGGCCCGCAGCGCGGGGCTGGACCGCGCGGTGCGCGACGTCAAACAACTGCAGGCCCGGCGTTTTCGCGCCACCTACACAGACTTCCTGCAACACCCGGTCTACGCACCCGCCACCCGCTTCTTTCTGGAGGAGTTGTACGGCGTGCACGATTTCGCGCAGCGCGACGCGCAGTTCGCCCGCATTGCGGGGGCACTGGAGCGCCTGTTTCCGGAGGCGGTGGCGCAGCTCGCGGTCGACCTGGCCGAGACCCATGCGCTGACCGAGGTGCTCGACCATGAAATGGCCACCTACTGGCTGGCGCAGGACGACACACTGCCTCCCGCCCTGCGCTACATCCGCAGCTGGCAACTGACGGGCAACCGCGAAGCCCGTGCGCGCCAACTGGCCGTGGTGCAGCACATGGGGCTGGAGCTGCAGCGCCTCACGCGCATGAAGCCCTTGCGCCTGGCGCTGCGCATGATGCGCAACCCCGCCCGCGCCGCCGGGCTGGAGGCCTTGCAACAGTTCCTGGAGAGTGGCTTCGACGCCTTCGCCTCGTTGGGCGACGCCCGGGTGTTTCTCGACACCGTCAGCGCGCGCGAATCGCAGTGGATCACCACCCTGTTCGACGCGGGCGAGGCGGACGGCAGCGCCGCGCTGGCGGCCGAACTCGCCCGCGCGCCCTCGCCCGCATGACCGTGTGCTTTGCGTGACAGCGCCTAGGGGCGGGCCCGATGTCCCTCGCGAGGCTCCCTTGTCAGAATGGCCGCATCCGATCCTTCACGCGACCGCAACCCATGACCCGACCCTGGTTCTCCCAATACCCCGAAGGTGTGCCGCACGACGTGGCGCCCGAGCAATACCGCTCCTTGTCCGCCCTGCTGGAAGAATCCTTCAAGCGCAACGCCCGCGCACCCGCGTGCGTCTGCATGGAGCGCTGGATGCGCTACGGCGAGCTCGACGAATTGAGCGCCGCCATGGGCGCCTGGCTGCAGGGGCGTGGAATGGTGCCTGGCGCACGCGTGGCCATCATGCTGCCCAACGTGCCGCAGTTCCTGATCACCATGGCGGCCATCGTGCGCGCGGGCTACGCCGTGGTCAACGTCAACCCGCTGTACACCGCCCGTGAGCTGGAACACCAGCTCACGGACTCCGGCGCGCAGGCCATCGTCATCCTCGAAAACTTCGCCCACACGCTCGAAGAAGTGATCGACCGGACCTCGGTGGAACACGTGGTGGTCGCCAGCCTGGGCGATCAACTCGGGTTCTGGTACGGCCGCTGGCTCACGTTTGCCGTGCGCCACCTGGCCAAGATGGTGCCGGCCTACAAACTCCCCCGAACCGGCCCGCTGGGCGCGCGCACCATCGTCGATTTCCGCCACGCGATCGCGGCGGGCAGCAACCTGAGCCTCAAACCGAACCACGACACCCTGGATTCCGTCGCCTTCCTGCAGTACACCGGCGGCACCACCGGCTTGTCGAAGGGCGCGGTGCTGACGCACCGCAACATCATCGCCGCCATCCTGCAGGCCGAGGCCTGGTTCAAGCCCGCGCTGGACCGCGTGGGAGACCCGAGCAAGGTCAATGGCGTCGCCGCCTTGCCGCTGTACCATATCTTCGCGCTCACCCTGAGCCTGCTCTCCATCCGCAACGGCGCTTACATGACGCTGGTGCCCAACCCGCGCGACATCCCGAACCTGGTGGCCACGCTCAAGCGCCGCCCGTTCCACCTGCTGCCCGCGGTCAACACCTTGTTCAATGCGCTGCTGCAGAACCCGCAGTTCCGCCAACTCGACTTTTCCAACCTCGTGATGTCGCAAGCCGGCGGCATGGCCGCGTCCGAAGGCACGGCGCGGCAATGGCGCGCCACCACCGGCTGCACCATGATCGAAGGTTGGGGCATGAGCGAAACCTGCGCGATCGGCACCAACAACCCCGTGACCAGCACGCGGTTCAGCGGCACCATCGGGCTGCCGCTGCCCGGCATCGACATTGCCATCAAGGACGAGGAAGGCCGCAGCCTGGCGCTGGGCGAGACGGGCGAGATCTGCATCAAGGGCCCCAACGTGATGACCGGTTATTACAACCAGCCCGAAGAAACCGCCAACGCCTTCACGCCCGACGGCTTCATGCGCACCGGGGACGTGGGCATCATGGACGCGCAAGGCTTCACCCGCATCGTCGACCGCAAGAAAGACATGATCCTGGTGTCCGGTTTCAACGTGTTCCCGAGCGAGCTGGAGAACGTCATTTCCATGTGCCCCGGTGTGCTCGAATGCGCCGCCATCGGTGTGGCGGACGAGAAGCAGGGCGAGGCGGTCAAGGTGTTCATCGTGCGCGCCGACCCGACACTGCGCGAGGAAGACGTGGCCCGTTATTGCCAGGACAAGCTGACCGGCTACAAGCAACCCCGGCACATCGAGTTCCGCGACGAACTGCCCAAGAGCAACGTCGGCAAAATCCTGCGCCGCTCGTTGCGCTCGGCAACCGCATGACGTCGACGCCATCGCCGCCACCGGAACCGCGCGTGGGTCACGCCGCCCTGGCGCAGGCGGGTGTCACCTGCCTGGAGCGCGGCTGGCTGTCCGCCAACAACATCCTGATCCGAGGCGATGGTCCAACGGCATTGGTCGACTCGGGCTACGGCACCCACGCGGGCCAGACAGTGGCATTGGTTGGCGCATCGCTGGGTCAAACGCCACTGGACCTCCTCCTCAACACCCACCTGCACAGCGACCATTGCGGTGGCAACGCCGCACTGCAACAAGCCTACCCCGCGCTGCGCACGCTGATTCCGCCGGGACACGCCCAAGCGGTTGCCGAGTGGGACCTGGCCGAGCTCACTTTTGAGGCCACCGGCCAGCTCTGCCCGCGCTTTACCCACCAAGGCCTGTTGGTGCCTGGCACGTCCATGCGCCTGGGCTCGTGGGAATGGGAGATTCACGCGGCCAAGGGCCACGACCCGCATTCGATCGTGCTGTTTCAACCCCAACACCGTCTGTTGATCTCGGCCGATGCCCTGTGGGAAAACGGCTTCGGCGTCGTCTTTCCCGAACTCGAAGGCATCTCCGCCTTTGACGAAGTCGCCGACACCCTGAACTTGATCGAACAGCTGAACCCGAAGACCGTCATCCCGGGGCATGGCACGGTGTTCGAGGATGTGGACGCCGCGCTCACACGCGCCCGCACCCGCCTCGACCAATTCGTCGGCCATCCCGAGAAGCACCGCCGGCACGCGCTGAAGGTCTTGATCAAGTTCAAGCTGCTGGAATGGCAAACCGTGTCCATCGACGCCATGCACCAGTGGGTGCGGCAAACCCACTACTTCGTGAACGCCATGCCCGGCGAGTTGCGCTCGGACCCGGCGCAGAGTCGGGAATGGCTCATGGCCTTGTTGTCCGATCTGGAGCGCGGCCAGGCACTGACCATGGACGGTGACACGGTCGTCAATCGGTAGGCTCCTTCCACGAAGGATGGCCACACCAGAATCGAATCGGTTCGGGGCGTTTTGCCCGAGACACAAAACGCGTGACGCCACAAACAAAAAAGCCCACGTTTCCGTGGGCTTCGATGACAAGCAAGTGCTTGATTTAGTTGGTTGCGGAGGCAAGATTTGAACTTGCGACCTTTGGGTTATGAGCCCAACGAGCTACCAGGCTGCTCCACTCCGCGTCAAGCCTTGTATTCTATCACGCTTTGTCAGCGTCAGCCGCTGGCGCCGCGTCTTCTGCACGGTCCACCAGTTCGACCAATGCCATGGGTGCATTGTCCCCCACGCGGAAACCCATCTTCAGAATGCGGGTGTAACCACCTGGACGCGCCTTGAAACGCGGACCCAGTTCGTTGAACAGCTTCACGACCACATCGCGGTCACGCAGTCGGTCAAACGCCAGGCGGCGGTTGGCCACGGTGGCTTCCTTGGCCAGCGTGATCATGGGTTCGACCACGCGGCGCAGCTCTTTGGCCTTGGGCACCGTGGTCTTGATGACTTCGTGCGTAAGCAGCGAGTTCATCATGTTGCGCAGCATGGCGAGGCGGTGCTCGCTGGTGCGGTTGAGTTTGCGAAGTCCGTGTCCGTGACGCATTTGTTCATCCTTTCAGTGTTTTGCCCCCAGCCGTACTAGGTACTGGGAGTTCGTCCGGGTCTGGCCCCCTGGCCAGACGCTGCGGTCTCAGTGCTTGTCCAGGCCGGCAGGCGGCCAGTTTTCAAGCTTCATGCCCAAGGTCAAGCCGCGCGAAGCGAGCACTTCCTTGATTTCGTTGAGCGACTTGCGGCCCAGGTTGGGGGTCTTGAGCAGCTCGTTCTCGGTGCGCTGAATCAGATCACCGATGTAATAGATGTTCTCGGCCTTGAGGCAGTTGGCCGAACGAACAGTGAGTTCAAGCTCGTCCACGGGACGCAGCAGGATCGGATCGAATTGCTGCGAGCTGCGCTGCGCGGGTGCATCGAACGCCGACAGCTCCACGCCTTCGAGTTGCGCGAACACAGCAAGCTGTTCGACGAGGATCTTGGCGGAGGCGCGAACCGCTTCTTCAGGACCGATGGAACCGTTGGTCTCGATCTCGAGCACCAGCTTGTCCAGGTCGGTGCGCTGCTCAACGCGAGCGCTTTCCACCGTGTAGCTCACGCGCTTGACCGGCGAGAACGAGGCATCGAGCACGATGCGACCAATGGAGCGGGTCTGGTCGTCGTTGCGACGCAGGCTGCCCGGCACGTAACCGCGGCCCTTTTCCACCTTGATCTGCATGTCCAGCTTGGCGCCGGCCGACAGCGTGGCGATCACGTGACCCGAATTGACGATCTCGACATCGTGCGGCGTCTGAATGTCGGCTGCCGTCACGACGCCTTCGCCGTCTTTGCGCAAGCTCAGCGTGACTTCATCACGGTTGTGCAGCTTGAACACCACGCCCTTGAGGTTCAAGAGCATGTTGACGACGTCTTCTTGCACGCCATCGATCGATGAGTACTCGTGCACCACACCAGCGATCGTGACTTCGGTCGGCGCATGGCCGGTCATGGACGACAGCAGAACCCGACGCAGAGCGTTGCCCAGCGTATGGCCATAACCCCGCTCGAAAGGCTCGAGTGTGACTTTGGCACGGTTGGTCGAAACTTGCTCGACGTTGATGGTTTTGGGCTTCAGCAGATTGTTCAGCATTCAACTTCCTTCAGTACCCTCGGCTCGTTACACCGATAAGGCAGACGGAGCATGGCCCGACCACACCGCAAGGGTGCAGGCCGGGAACGAAATTAACGGGAATACAGTTCGACGATCAGCGATTCGTTGATGTCGGAGCCGAACTCATCGCGGTCGGGCGATTTCTTGAACACGCCTTCGGCCTTGTCGGTCGACACGTCGACCCAGGCGGGGAAGCCGATTTGCTTGGCCAGCTCGAGGGCTTCGATCACGCGACCTTGCTTCTTCGATTTCTCACGCACGGCGATCACATCGCCAGCCTTCACGGAGTACGAAGGGATGTTGACCGACTTGCCGTTCACGAGGATGGCCTTGTGCGACACGATCTGGCGCGCTTCGGCACGGGTCGAGGCAAAGCCCATGCGGAACACCACGTTGTCCAGACGCGCTTCGAGCAGGAACAACAGGTTGGCGCCGGTGTTGCCACGGCGGCGATCGGCTTCAGCGAAGTAGCGGCGGAACTGGCGCTCCAGCACACCATAGGTGCGCTTGACCTTCTGCTTTTCGCGCAGCTGCACGCCGAAATCGGAGGTGCGCTGGCCCGAGGTGCGGCCATGCTGGCCGGGCTTGGAATCGAATTTGGCCTTGTCGCTGATGGAGCGGCGGGCGCTCTTGAGCAGCAGGTCAGCGCCTTCACGGCGGGAGAGTTTGGCCTTGGGGCCGAGGTAACGTGCCACGTTGGTTTCCTTGTTTCACTGCCGCAACCTGTTGTTGCGGGAGCCACCCTTTAGAAAAGATGGCGGTGGGCTTAGCAAAAATGCCACCGCAGGCGACTGCGGTGGCGCTCAAAAAAGCTTTCGATTGTACCGCGTCAGCGGTAGTGCATCAGATGCGGCGGCGCTTCTGCGGGCGGCAGCCGTTGTGCGGCACCGGCGTCACGTCGGAAATCGAGTTAATGCGGATGCCGAGGGCACCCAGTGCACGCACCGAAGACTCGCGACCAGGACCTGGGCCCTTGATCTCGACGTCCAGGTTCTTGATACCCTGCTCGATGGCAGCGCGACCAGCGACTTCGGATGCCACCTGGGCAGCGAACGGCGTGGATTTGCGCGAGCCCTTGAAGCCCTGGCCACCCGAAGACGCCCACGACAGAGCGTTGCCCTGGCGGTCGGTGATGGTAATGATGGTGTTGTTGAACGAGGCGTGCACGTGTGCAATGCCGTCGGCAACGTTCTTGCGGACTTTCTTGCGAACGCGGGCAGATGCGCTGCTGGAGGGAGACTTGGCCATGAGGGTCCTTCTAACCGTTTATTTTTTCAGCGACTGGGCGGCCTTGCGGGGACCCTTGCGCGTACGGGCGTTGGTCTTGGTGCGCTGACCACGCAGCGGCAGACCACGGCGGTGGCGGAAGCCACGGTAGCAACCAATGTCCATCAAGCGCTTGATGTTCATGGTGGTTTCACGACGCAGGTCACCCTCGATCGTGAACGTACCGACCTGGTCGCGCACTTTTTCGAGTTCCGCGTCGCTCAGATCCTTGATCTTCTTGGCGTAGTCGATGCCGCAGGCTTCGCAGATCTTGCGAGCGCGGGTGCGACCAATGCCAAAGATTGCCGTCAAGCCGATTTCGGCGTGCTTGTGCGGCGGAATGTTGATGCCTGCAATACGAGCCATGATGGATCCTCTTAACTAACCAATCAGCCTTGACGCTGCTTGTGACGCGGGTCGGTGCAGATAACGCGCACGACGCCATGCCGCTTGATGACTTTGCAGTTGCGGCACATTTTTTTGACCGAAGCCGAAACTCTCATACTCTTCTCCTAGATATTCCTAAAAACTGTCAACAACTGTCCGTTCACTTCGAGCGGAACACGATTCGCGCCCGGGTGAGGTCGTAGGGCGTGAGCTCCACTTTGACCTTGTCCCCCGGCAGGATCCGGATGTAATGCATCCTCATCTTGCCGCTGATATGCCCCAACACCACATGACCGTTTTCGAGTTTGACCCTGAAGGTCGCATTGGGGAGGTTTTCAACCACCTCCCCCTGCATCTCGATCACATCGTCCTTGGCCATAAGCGAAGTTCAAGGGGAGGTTTTGAAATTGGCCTTCTTGAGCAGCGATTCGTATTGCTGCGACATCATGTAATTTTGAACCTGAGCCATGAAGTCCATGGTGACCACCACGATGATCAACAAGGAGGTGCCGCCAAAATAGAACGGCACGTTGTACTTCAGGATCAGAAACTCGGGCAACAGACACACGGCGGTGATGTACACAGCGCCTGCCAGCGTCAGCCGCAACAGAATCTTGTCGATGTAGCGGGCGGTCTGGTCACCCGGGCGAATGCCGGGGATGAACGCACCACTCTTCTTCAGGTTGTCTGCGGTCTCGCGGCTGTTGAATACCAGCGCGGTGTAGAAGAAGCAGAAGAAGATGATGGCCGCTGCGTACAAAGCCACGTAAATCGGCTGACCTGGCGACAAGGCAGAAGCGATGTCGCGCAACCAGCGGGTGGAGTCACCGGTGCTCACCCAGCTCACCACCGTGGTGGGCAGCAGGATGATGGAAGAAGCGAAAATCGGCGGGATCACACCGGCCATGTTCAGCTTCAGCGGCAAGTGCGATGACTGGCCACCATAAACCTTGTTGCCCACTTGGCGCCGCGCGTAGTTCACCAGGATCTTGCGTTGGCCGCGTTCGACGAACACCACGAAGTAGGTCACCAGGATGACCAGCGCAATGATGAAGATCGACACCAGGATGTTCATGGCACCGGTACGAACCAGCTCCAGCAAACCGCCAATGGCGCTCGGCAGACCTGCGGCAATGCCGGCGAAGATCAGGATCGAGATACCGTTGCCCAGACCACGTTCCGTGATCTGCTCACCCAGCCACATCAGGAACATGGTGCCTGCCACGAGACTGACCACAGCCGTCAGGCGGAAAGCCATGCCGGGATCGATCACTAGGCCGGCCTGACCTTCCAGCGCGAGAGCGATGCCCATTGCCTGGAAGATCGCCAGCGCAAGCGTCCCATAGCGGGTGTACTGCGTAATCTTGCGGCGACCGGCCTCGCCCTCTTTCTTCAGTTGCTCGAACGTGGGCACCACGTAGGTCATGAGCTGCATGATGATCGAGGCCGAGATGTACGGCATGATCCCCAACGCGAACACGGTGAAGCGTGAGAGCGCGCCGCCCGAGAACATGTTGAACAGACTGAGAATACCGCCCTGCTGCCCCTGGAACAATTGCTCCAGCTGCGCGGGATCGATACCGGGCACAGGGATGTGCGCCCCGATGCGGTAAACCACCAGCGCCAGCAACAGGAACACCAGCCGGCGACGCAGGTCACCGAACTTTCCGGTTTTGGCCAGGGACGTGGATCCAGTTGCCACAGGAAGCTTCCGTTCGGGTCCGATCAGGCCGCCAGCGAGCCGCCAGCTGCCTCAATGGCTTGCTTGGCGCCTGCCGTGGCGGCGATGTCCTTGAGGGTCACGGCACGCGTGATCTCACCGGTCTTGATGACCTTGACACGCTTGGCCAGGTGCGGCACCAAGCCAGCTTGCTTGAGCACGAGCACATCCACTTCGCTCACGTCGAGTGCATTCAGGTCGGCCAGGGTCACTTCGGCATTGAACTGCAGTTGCGCCGACTTGAAGCCGCGCTTGGGCAGACGACGCTGCAGCGGCATTTGACCGCCTTCGAAACCGACCTTGTGGTAGCCGCCCGAACGGGATTTCTGGCCCTTGTGGCCACGACCCGCCGTTTTGCCCAGGCCCGAACCGATGCCGCGGCCGACACGGCGCTTGGCATGCTTGGCGCCTTCGGAAGGCTTGATGGTATTGAGTTGCATGTCAGTGACTCCGATCAGACGATTTTGACCAGGTAGCTGATCTTGTTGATCATGCCGCGCACGGCGGGCGTGTCCTGCAGCTCGCTGATGCTGTTGAGCTTGCGCAGGCCCAGGCCACGGACGGTGTCGCGGTGGGATTGCTTGGTTCCAATGGGGCTGCGCACCAGTTGGACCTTGACGGTGTTTTGAGTGGTCATGATCGCTCCAATCAACCCAGGATCTCTTCAACGGACTTGCCACGCTTGGCAGCCACGTCGGCAGGGGTCGTCGAGTTTTTCAGTGCGTCCAGTGTGGCGCGCACCAGGTTGTAGGGGTTGCTCGAGCCATGGCTCTTGGCCACGACATCGGTGATGCCCAGCACTTCGAACACAGCGCGCATCGGGCCACCGGCGATGATGCCGGTACCTTTGGAAGCCGGCAGCATCATGACGTTGGAAGCGCCGTGCTCGCCGTGCACGCTGTGGTGCAGGGAGCCGTTCTTGAGCGACACCTTGATCATGTTGCGACGGGCCTGCTCCATGGCCTTCTGCACCGCCACCGGCACTTCACGCGCCTTGCCCTTGCCCATGCCCACGCGGCCATCGCCGTCACCGACCACGGTCAGCGCTGCGAAACCGAGAATGCGACCGCCCTTGACCACCTTGGTCACGCGGTTGATCGCGATCATCTTCTCGCGCAGACCGTCTTCGTTCGCTTCGTTCTTGATGTTTGCCGTAAATTTAGCCATTTTGTGTATTCCGTTTGATCAGAACTGCAGACCGGCTTCACGTGCCGCGTCTGCCAGGGCTTTCACCCGGCCGTGGTAAGCAAAACCGGAACGGTCAAACGCCACTTTTTCAATGCCGGCGGCCTTCGCCTTTTCGGCGATGCGCTTGCCCACCAAGGCTGCAGCAGTGGTGTTGCCACCCTTGCCGGCGCCACCGATCTGGGCGCGCACTTCGGCTTCGGCGGTCGATGCAGCAGCCAGCACGCGGCTGCCATCGTCGGAAATGACGCTGGCGTAGATGTGCAGGTTGGTGCGGTTCACGCTCAGGCGCACGGCGCCTTGCTGCGCAATGCGGATGCGCGTCTGGCGGGCGCGGCGGAGACGTTGCTCTTTTTTGGTCAACATGATCCTGATCCTTATTTCTTCTTGGTTTCCTTGATCACGACCTTTTCATCCGCATAACGGATGCCCTTGCCCTTGTAGGGCTCGGGAGGGCGAACAGCTCGCACCTCGGAAGCGATCTGGCCCACACGCTGGCGATCGGAACCCTTGATCAGGATTTCGGTCGGCGTCGGGGTTTCCACCTTGATGCCGGCGGGCATGTCCATCAACACGGGATGGGAGTAGCCGACCGTCAGGTTGAGCTTGGCGCCTTGTGCCTGGGCCTTGTAGCCCACGCCCAACAGCGTCAGCTTCTTCTCGAAGCCCTTGCTCACCCCGTTGACCATGTTGTTGACCAGCTGACGCATGGTGCCCGACATGGCATTGGCTTCGCGCGACTCGTTCACCGGAACGAAGGTCAGCGTGCCCGCCTTGTTTTCAACCTTGACCAGCGCGTTCAGCGTCAGAGCCAAAGCACCCAAGGTGCCTTTGACATGGATCTGGTTGTCCTTGACCGAGACCTCCACCCCAGCAGGGACGGTGACCGGCAGTTTTCCAATACGTGACATTAATTTCTCCTCAATGCCCGCATCAGGCGACGTAACACAGGACTTCGCCACCGACACCGGTAGCGCGCGCCTTGCGGTCGGTCATCACGCCTTGCGGCGTGGTGACGATGGCCACACCCAGACCGTTCTGGACCTGGGGGATGGCGTTGCGACCGCGGTAGACGCGCAGGCCGGGGCGGCTCACGCGCTCGATGCGCTCGATCACCGGGCGGCCAGCGTAGTACTTGAGAGAAATCTCAAGTTCATTCTTGCCATCGGTGCTCTTGACCTGGAATCCGTCGATGTAACCCTCGTCCTTCAGGACCTGGGCGATCGCGGCCTTGACCTTGGAAGCCGGCATCGTCACGCTGGCCTTTTCGACCATTTGTGCGTTGCGGATGCGGGTCAACATGTCAGCAATAGGATCACTCATGCTCATTTGTGGTTCTCCTAGTGCTTACCAGCTGGCTTTGGTGATGCCGGGAATTTCACCGGCAAACGCCATTTCGCGGACCTTGGCGCGGGCCAGGCCGAAGTGGGCGAAAGTGCCGCGCGGACGACCGGTGATCTCGCAGCGGTTGCGCTGACGGGTCGGGTTCGAATTGCGGGGCAGCTTCTGCAAACCCAGGCGGGCCGCATCGCGTTCTTCGTCGCTCTTCTTGGCGTCGTTGGCGACGGCCTTGAACTCGTTGTATTTCTTGGCGAACTTGGCGGCGAGCTTCTCGCGCTTGAGTTCACGTTGGAGTAGTGCTTGTTTAGCCACGCGCCACCTCAGTTCTTGAACGGGAAACGGAAACCAGCCAGAAGAGCCTTGCACTCTTCGTCGTTCTTGGCGGTCGTCGTGATGCTGATGTTGAGACCGCGCAAGGCATCCACCTTGTCGTACTCGATCTCAGGAAAAATGATCTGTTCCTTGACGCCAACGTTGTAGTTGCCGCGGCCGTCGAAAGAGCGGCCGGAGATACCACGGAAGTCGCGCACGCGGGGCAATGCCACGGTAACGAAACGGTCCAGGAATTCGTACATGCGAGCGCCGCGCAGGGTCACCATGCAGCCGATGGCTTGCTGCTCGCGGATCTTGAAACCCGCGATGGCCTTGCGGGCCTTGGTCACCACTGGCTTCTGGCCAGCAATCTTGGTCAGGTCGCCCACGGCGTTGTCCATGACCTTCTTGTCAGCAACAGCTTCGCTCACACCCATGTTCAGCGTGATCTTGGTGATGCGGGGCACCTCCATGATCGACTTGTAGCCGAACTTCTCAACCAGGCTGGGCGCGATGGTGTCGCGGAAAATGTCTTGCAAACGTGCCATGGTCATGCCACCTTGATTTCTTCGCCGCTGGACTTGAAGACGCGCACTTTCTTGCCGTCGGCCAGGAGCTTGATACCCACGCGATCCGCCTTGCCGGTGGCGCCATTGAAGATGGCGACGTTGGACTGGTGGATAGGCATGGTCTTTTCGATGATGCCGCCGGTGATGCCCTTCATGGGGTTCGGCTTGGCATGCTTCTTGACGAGGTTCACGCCTTCGACAACCAGACGGCTGTCGTCGCTGCGCAGCACAACCTTGCCGCGCTTGCCCTTGTCGCGACCGGCAATCACGATGACTTCATCGCCACTACGAATCTTGTTCATGATGATTCCTCAGAGAACCTCGGGTGCCAGCGACACGATCTTCATGAACTTCTCGGTGCGCAGTTCGCGCGTGACCGGTCCGAAGATGCGGGTGCCGATAGGCTCCAGCTTGGCGTTAAGCAACACTGCTGCGTTGCCGTCGAATTTGATCAGGGCGCCGTCTTGACGGCGGATGCCCTTGGCGGTGCGAACCACCACAGCGTTGTAAACCTCGCCTTTTTTGACGCGGCCACGGGGCGCTGCTTCTTTGATGGTGACTTTGATGACGTCGCCCACACTGGCGTAACGACGCTTGGAGCCGCCGAGCACCTTGATGCACATCACGGACTTCGCGCCCGTGTTGTCAGCAACATCGAGTCGAGATTGCGTTTGAATCATTTGATTTAAGTCCCAACTTGAATCCCCCCAGCCACCACGGCCGGGAGTGATCAGTCTTGGGCCCGTCGTTGAAGGTTTGCCAGACATTGCGCCTGGCTCACCCGCTTCGGTGGGCAGATAGCTCTCCGCCTTTTCAAGCGAAGCCGCGAATTATGGCATGAATCCAAACTTCGCGTCAACCAGCCAATGCGGCCGCTGGCAGGTACCGCTTGCAGAGCGCTTGAAAAGACGCCAGTTCCGGGTCGGCACCGAGCTCTTCGGCCAGGATCGCCTCCACGGCGGGCGCAAGGCGGTGGGCCTCGGCGGCGTCCAGGAACAGGACACGCCAGCGCCGCGCCAGCACATCTTCGACCGTCTGGGCGTATTCGAAGCGGACCGCGTAACGCACCATGGCCTCGGTCAGACCGGCCCCGAGGACATTGGCTTGTCCCGGGCATGCCGCTACCTGCGGCCCTTGCGAACCGTACAGGTGCAGCCCGGGCGCCGCGTGCAGCGGTGTGGTCGGGCTGGCGGTGGCCGCTCCCAGCAACACGTGGGACGCGCTCTGGCCGCTGGCGCGGTAGGGCAGCAATCGGCTGGCGAAGCAGCGTGCGAGCACGTCCTCGGCCATGGCGCGGTAGGTGGTCCATTTGCCGCCGGTGACCGTGACCAGGCCGTTGGCGTCGACCACGATGGTGTGTTCGCGCGACAACACTTTGGTGCCACCCTCGGCGGCTTCGGGCGCCGCCACCAGCGGGCGCAGGCCCACCCAGAGGCTGCGGACATCTTCGCGGCGCACCGGCCGACTCAGCGCCTGGCTGGCTTCACCGAGGATGAATTCGAGCTCTTCGGCAAAGGCATCGGGCTCGCGCGGCAGGTCGCGGCGCGGGGTGTCGGTGGTGCCGAGCACAAGCTTGCCCAGCCAGGGCACGGCAAACAGCACCCGGCCGTCGCGGGTTTTGGGCACCAGCAGGGCGTGGCCGCCCGGGAGGAAATCGCGGTCCACCACGACGTGCACACCCTGGCTGGGACTGACCATGCGGGAGGCTGCGCCCTGGTTCGCCGCCGGCTGGGTGTGGTCGCGCAAGGCGTCCACCCAGACGCCAGTGGCGTTGACCACGCACCGGGCCTGCAATTGGAGCAACACGCCGCCGCGCCGGTCGGTCACGTCCAGCAACGAAAGCGGGGCGTCGCCGCTGGAGAGCTGCCGAACGGCGGTGACCTCGGCGTAGTTCAGCACTTGGGCGCCCGCAGCCTCGGCGCTGCGGGCAAGCGCGAGCGCCAGACGCGCGTCGTCGAACTGGCCGTCCCAATACTTGACGCCACCGCGCAGACCCTTTGGCTGGACGCCGGGCAATGCCTGCAGGGTTTGTTCGCGGTTCAGGAACTCGGTCCGCCCCAGGCCCGCGCCACCGGCCAGCAGGTCGTACAGCTTGAGGCCGAGGCCGTAAAACGGCGTCTGCCACCAGCGGTAGGACGGCATGACGAAGGGCAGCGGTTGCGCCAGGTGCGGTGCGATGCGCAGCACCGTGGCGCGCTCGGCCAAGGCTTCGCGCACCAGCGCCAGGTTGCCCTGCGCGAGGTAACGCACACCGCCGTGCAACAGCTTGGTGGACCGGGACGAGGTTCCGCCCGCGAAGTCGTGTGATTCCAGCAACACCACCGAAAAGCCGCGCAGCGCCGCATCGAGCGCCACGCCGAGGCCGGTCGCGCCCCCTCCGACCACCGCCAGGTCGAACACGCCGTGGCGGGGCAACGATTCAAGCAGTTCTGCACGTTTCATAAGGAGAGAGGGCATGGTCACATCGGTTCGGCGGGCCATTCTTCCATGTGACGGCCGAGTGACCATGCGGTTTTTCGATTATGTTGCCCGTTGATCGTCCTCAGAGCCCGTACACAGGAGACACCATGACCTACCTGCTCGCCCTGGACCAGGGCACCTCCAGTTCGCGCAGCATCGTGTTCGACCGCCGGGGCCGCGTGGTCACCATGGCGCAGTGCGAGTTCCGCCAGATCTACCCGCAGCCGGGCTGGGTGGAGCACGACCCGCGCGACCTGTGGCAGACGCAACTGGAGACCGCGCGCGAAGCGCTGAAGCAGGCGAAGCTGCGCGCCGACCAGATTCAGGCCGTGGGCATCACCAACCAGCGCGAAACCACGCTGGTGTGGAACCGCCAGACCGGCGAGCCGGTCCACAACGCCATCGTCTGGCAGGACCGCCGCGCCGAAAGCACCTGTGCCGAGTTGCGCGAGCGCGGCATGAGCGACACCGTGCTGCAGAAAACCGGGCTGCGCATCGATGCCTATTTCTCCGGCACCAAACTCAAGTGGATTCTGGACAACGTGCCCGGCGCGCGCGCGCAGGCCGAGCGCGGCGAACTCGCCTTCGGCACGGTGGACAGCTGGTTGATCTGGCAACTCACGGGCGGCGATCGCCACGTGACCGACGTGAGCAACGCCTCGCGCACCATGTTGTTCAACGTGCACACGCGCGAATGGGACGACGACCTGCTGGCCCTGCTCGACGTGCCGAAAAGCCTGATGCCCGAAGCCCTGCCGTCGAGCGCGCACTTCGGCCAGATGAAGGCCGAGTGGCTGGGCGCGCCGCTGGAGATCGGCGGCGTGGCCGGCGACCAGCAAAGCGCGCTCTTCGGCCAGGCCTGCTTCACCGCCGGCATGGCCAAGAACACCTATGGCACGGGCTGCTTCCTGCTCATGCACACCGGCGAGCGTTTCCAGGTCAGCCAGAACGGCCTCATCACCACCGCCACCGCGCAACCGGCCGGCACGCCGCAGTACGCACTGGAAGGCAGCGTGTTCATTGGCGGCGCGGTGGTGCAGTGGCTGCGCGACGGCCTGCACGCGATCAAGTCCAGCGGCGAGGTGCAGCTGCTCGCCGAGAGCGTGCCCGACGCGGGCGGCGTGATGCTCGTGCCGGCCTTCACCGGCCTGGGCGCGCCCTACTGGCAACCGGATGCGCGCGGCAGCATCACCGGTCTCACGCGCGGCAGCACCATCGCCCACATTGCGCGCGCCGCGCTGGAGAGCATCGCCTTTCAAAGCGCGGCCTTGCTCGACGCCATGGCGCGCGACGCCGTTGCGGCCGGCGGCGTGCCGGTGAGCGAGTTGCGGGTGGACGGCGGCGCCTGCTCGAACAACCTCCTGATGCAGATCCAGGCCGACCTGCTCGGTATTCCGGTGGTGCGCCCCGAGGTGATCGAAACCACGGCCCTCGGCGCAGCGTATCTGGCGGGCCTGCACAGCGGCGTGTACGGTGGGCTGGACGAACTCACCCGGCAATGGCGTGCCGAACGCACCTTCCACCCCACGCTGTCGCGCGAGCGCGCGGCGGAAAAAATGGCGCAATGGGAGCACGCGGTGCGCCAGACCGTGGCGCCGTGAGCCGACGCGCGACAATGGAGCGATGAACACCGCATCCACCCACCCCACCATCACTTTCATCGGCGGCGGCAACATGGCCAGCGCCATCGTTGGCGGCCTGATCCGCCAGGGCCATCCCGCGAGCGCATTGCAGATCGTTGAACCCTGGGACGAGCAACGCACGAAGCTGGAACAACAGTTCCCCGGCATGGCATTGCTGCCCGCTGCCAGCGCGGCGCTCAAGCCTTCGAACCTCGTGGTGTGGGCCGTGAAACCGCAAACCTTCAAGGAAGCCGCGCTCGCCAGCCAGCCGCACCTGGCCAACGCGCTGCACCTGAGCGTGGCCGCCGGCATCACCAGCGAGAGCATGGCCGGCTGGTTGCAGACCCAGCGCATCGTGCGCGCCATGCCGAACACACCGGCGCTCGTCGGCCTGGGCATGACGGGTCTGTATGCCCGCGCGGGTGCCGGCGATGGCGACCGCGCGCTGGTCGAAGCCGTTGTGAAGACCACCGGGGACCTGGTGTGGGTAGCCGAGGAAGCGCAGCTCGACGCCGTCACCGCGCTCTCGGGCTCGGGTCCGGCCTACGTGTTCTATTTCCTCGAAGCCATGCGGGACGCGGGCAGCCGCATGGGCCTGCCGCCCGAGGTGGCCTACCAGCTCGCCGTGGGCACCTTCGTCGGCGCGGCCACGCTGGCACAGCGCTCGGAAGACCCGCCGCAGACGCTGCGCGAGCGCGTCACCTCCAAGGGTGGCACGACCTACGCGGCGCTCAGGTCGATGGACGCGGCGGGCCTGAAGGCGAAGTTCGAAGAGGCGCTGTTCGCGGCGCAGCACCGCGCGGAAGAACTCGGCAAGGAGTTCGGGCGCTGAGGTCGGCGCGGGTTCAGGCGATGTCGTTCGCCTGCCGCGCGCTGGCCAGCAGCGACGAGCGCATGAGGAACTGCTTCTGGCGCACCGGGTCGGCTTCGATCGCCCGCAGTTCGTCCAGGCGCTGCGCCCGCGCCGCCGGGTCGCGCTCCTCCAGCCGCTTCTTGTTCGAGATGGTTTGCTCCTGGATGAAGTCGACGTTGAGCTTGCGGCGGCGTCGGTCGTAACGATCGAGCTCGTCTTCGGAGGCACCGTTGCGCGCCGCCTCCAGTGTGGTCGCCAGTTCCATCGCATCGTGCACGCCGCAGTTCAGGCCGAGGCCACCGATGGGGTTGTTGAGGTGGGACGCATCGCCCGCCAGGTAGATGCGCCCCACGCGAAAGCGCGCCGCCACCCGCTGGTGCACGTTGTAGATGTTGCGGTGGACGACGTCGTCGAGCGAGCAGCTCTCGTCAATGCCTTGCAAGCGCGCGCGGACCGCACCGTCGCTCAAGGCCTGCTCGTCGCTCTCCTGCTCCTGCGTAGGGAACACGGCGCGCCAGCGGCCGGCCATGTCGTCCCCGGCCACCTTGAACAGGTTGGCCCACTCCTGCGAACCCGCCAGGTAGTTGCGGTAGCAGCAGCCCAGGGACTTCTCGAAATCGTGCAGCGTGGTCAACACGGTGAAGCGCTCGGGCCAGGTGTAGCCCTCGAACGGGATCTCCAATGCCTTGCGGATCACGCTGCGCCCGCCGTCCGAGGCCACCAGGTAGTCCGCGCTGAGGCGTTCGGTGCCGCCAACGGATTCCACCGTCACCGTCACGGCGTTCGCGTCTTGCTCGACCGCGGTGACGCGTGTGCCGGAGCGGAACGCGGTGTCGGGAAAGGTCGCGAGCCGGTCCAGCCCGATGCGCACCAGCTTGTGCTGCTCGGTCTGCACGACGAAGGGGAACGCGGTTTCGTCCTTCAGCAGATCGTGGTCGAACTGCGCCACGCGGCTGCGCGTGTCGCGGTCCCAGAACTGGAAGTAGCGCGCCACCAACCCGCGGTCGATGAAGGTGTCGATGATGCCGACCTGGTGCAGGTACTCCAGCGTGGACGGGTGGGTGGTGGCCGCGCGCGGGTTGTCGTCGATGCGGTCCGCCGCCTCCAGCAGGGTGACGCGAAAGCCGCGCTGCGCGCACGCGATGGCGGCGACCACGCCCACCGGCCCCGCGCCAGCCACGATCACATGTTGGGATTTGCTCATCAGTGGCCTCCACCGGAAAAGTCGTGCGGGATCTGATTGCGCGCGACGCGCACGGTTTTCATCGACGCCGGCGTGTTGCGGCTGCGGCCGACGAAGCGGGGAATGCCGTTGGTCACCACCGCGGCCACGGCGGCGATGTCGCCGTTCTTCAGCGCGTCCAGCGCGTTGTGCTTCGATCCACCGACACAGGCATCGAGGATGACCACGTCGGCGTCCTTGCCGGCCCGCAGGAAGCCGTTGTTCAGGCCATAGACGCGCGCGTTGTTGCCGGTGGCCGCCGCGATCGCCCATTCGACCGGCATGTTGCCCAGGCTGGCGAGGTGGGTGATGGTGTACATCATGCCCAGCGGCATGATGCCGCTGCCGGTCGGTGTGTCGGTGGCGATGAGAAAGCGGTCGAACTTGTCCGCCTGCATCGTCATCTCGCCCAGCAGCAGCGTGGTGCGCAGGTTGCCCGCCGTGCACACCTGCAGTGCGATCTCGCTCTCGTGCACCATGCGCGGGAACCCCTCGTCGGGCATGGCCACCGGTCCGCCGTTGACGTGGAAGGACACGTGCGGGTTCATCGCGATGAGGTGCTCGGCCCAGATGCCGGCCGAACCCGGAATGGACGAGCCGCCCGTGTGCACCGTGGTGATCATGCCGTGCTTGCGCGCCCAGGCGATCATGGGCACGTAGTCGTACGGTGTCAGCACGCCGCCAAACCCGGCCTTGGCCAGCCACACGCCTTGCGACGCCACGTCCGCGAAATCGGCCTCGGTCAGGCCCGGCTCCAGGATGATGGAGCCGGCGTGCACCTTCATGCCACCGGGGCGGAAGTCGTCAAAACATTTCTTCGCTGCCACCGCCAGCGCCTTTACGCCCGCCGGGTCCTTGGGCCGGCCCGGCACGTGCACCTCGGACGCGCTGATGCAGGTGGTGGTGCCCCCGTGCACATAGCTCTCGAGGAAGCCGACCGTCTTCTGGCGCGGCGTGTAATCGCCGAAGGTGTTGTGGATCTGCGAGTCGATCAGGCCAGGGATGGCGGTGGCGCCCCCCGCGTCGATCACGACGTCGCAAGCGTTCACCGCGTCGCAGGACGCCGTGCCCACCGACACGATCCGTCCACCCTCCATGAGGAGGGTGTCGCCGGCGCAGAACGGGTCGCGCCAGTCTCCCGAGACGATGGTCCCGAGGTTCACGATGGCAGTCTTCATGGCGGCTTTCCTTTGTTCAGGTTTCAGACAAGACCGTCGACGCCTTTGACGTCGGCGTGGGCGATGCCACCCACGCGGGCGTTCAGGCGCCCACGGCTGGCAAGACAGAAAATCATGGCGATTTCTTCGGGACCGGGCACATCGTGCAGCGTGAGCGTCATGCCGTTGTAGTGCGAGCGCACATAGACCGCGTGGCGGTGGTTCATGGGCACGTCGATCGGTGTGCCGGGCGTGACCACCTTGGTCATCGACGAAATCCAGGCCTTGCCACCACCAATGGCGCGGCGGATCGGCTCGGCGAAGTCGCTGGTCAACAAGGCATTGGCGTGCTCCTGCTCGCCATGGATGCCGACCAGGCCGGCCTTGCCGTAGCTCTCGACGCCGTGGCCCCCCATCGCCTGCACCGCCATGGCGCCCATGCGCTCGCCGATCCCGACGCTGGCACGAATATAGGGCGTGAGGTCTTCGACATAGCGCCCCGCGAAGGGGTTGTCCACGACCACCACCACGGCGGCCCTCACCAGCGGTGGCTCGGCCACCAGCCCCTGGTGGTCGATGAGTTGGTTGTCGATCACCGTCATGGTGCGTTTGATCTTCAGCTGCATGGCATCTCCTGGTTGTTCCGTGAAAAGGTGTTGCATTATTTTTGTCAGATCGTAGAATTGTCAAACAATTTATCGATCGAGGTCACCATGCAAGGCCACTCCATCCTGTTCTCCGAGATGACGCCGCCCCCCAACGAGGAGGCGTCTTTCAACCATTGGTACGACGAGGAACACATCCCGCTGCGCATGGGCGTGCCGGGCTTTCGCTCCGCCCAGCGCTACCGGTCGCTCAAGGACGCGAGCTACCTCGCGGTCTATGAGATGGATTCGCTGGACACGCTGCAATCCCCGGCCTACCAGCAAGTCAAGGGCCAACCCAGCGAACGCTCGCGCCACATGCTGGGTGCGGTCTCCGGCTTCACACGCTACCTGTGCGACACGATCTGGCAAGCCACCGCGCCGCACGCCACGGCCGACGCGCTGGGCGCGGCGGTGCTCTACCCGGTGTTCTTCAACGTGCCCGAAGCGCGGGAGGACGACTTCAACGCCTGGTACGAGCAGGACCACGTGCCCCTGCTGTTCGGCAACCAGGACTGGCTGATGTGCCGGCGCTTTCGCATCCGCGACGGCGAGCCCGGCCGTTGGACACACCTCGCCCTGCACTACCTCGCCCACGAAGACGCGCTGAACTCTCCCGAACGGAAGCGGGCGCGTGCCACACCCTGGCGCGCCCGCCTGGCCAGCGAACCCTGGTTCAACGCGCACTACCTGCTGTTCCAGCGCCAGGGCGCGCGGCAGACCGCCACCCATTCAGCAGCCCAAGCATGACAACGAGAGGAAACAACCCCATGGACCTGAAGATTCAAAGCCAGAGCGTGCAGGAACAAGCGGTCGAAAAAATGCGCACCGCCATCCTGCGCGGCGTGTTCCAGCCCGGCGAGAAGCTGGTCGAGGCCACCTTGGGCGAGATGCTCGGCATCAGCCGCGGCTCCTTGCGCGAGGCGCTGCGGCAGCTCGCGGCGGAGAAGCTGGTGACCATCATCCCCAACCGCGGGCCCTTCATCGCCGACGTCGGCATCGAAGAAGCGCTGGAGATCTACCACGTGCGCGCCATGCTCGAGGGCGAGGCCTGTTACCTGTACGCATCGCGCGCGGACGAAGCCGGCATCGAGCAGATGCGCCAGGCGCTCAAGGACTTCGAGCGCGCCGTGAAAAAGGGCGATGCACCCGAGCGCCTGGAATCCACCGCCCGCTTCTACCAGGTGATCCTCGCCGGCTGCGGCAACCGGATCATCGCGGAGATGCTGCAAGGCCTGATCGCCCGCATCAACTTCCTGCGATCGCGCTCCATGGCGACGCCCGGCCGCGCTCGCCACAGCCTGGCCGAGCTCACCGACATGTTCACGGCGATCGAAGCGCGCAACGCCCGGTCCGCGCGCGCGGCCGCTGTCCATCACGTTCAACAAGCCTGCGATGCCGCGCGCAGCTCATTCGAGGAGACATCGGAAGCGGCCCAAGCCAAATGATCCACGCCAGTCCAGAAAGGAAACCTCCATGCCCAGCCTTCGTGCCCTTGGCACCTTCCTCGTTCTCGCCCTCCTCGGTTCGGCCGCGTTAGCGCAGCAGAACTGGCCCAACAAACCCATCCGCATCCTGGTGCCGTTCGCAGCCGGTGGCAACACGGACAGCATCGCCCGTGTGACGGCCGAATCGCTGGCGCGCAAGCTCAACACCTCGGTGATCGTGGAGAACCGGCCCGGCGCCAACGGCGCATTGGCCGCCGAAGCCGTGATGCGCGCCCCGGCCGACGGCTACACCTTGTTCATGTCCACGGCGCCGCAGATGGCGATCCTGCCGCAGCTGACCAAGACCAAGTACGACCCGGTGAAGGACTTCGAGCCGATCTCGATCGTCGCGAGCAACGTGTTCGCGCTGGCGGTGGGGCCGGGCTCAACGGCCAAAACATTGTCGGAGTTCGTGGCCACGGCCAAGGCAGCGCCGGGCAAGGTGTCGTATGCCTCCGCAGGCAATGGCAGCGTGAGCCACCTGTCCATGGCGATGTTCGCGCAACGCGCGCAGCTGGACATGGTGCACATCACCTACAAGGGCGGCGCGCCCGCCATGGCCGACGTGATGGCCGGCCACATGCCGGTCTACTTTGCCAACGTGCCCGAAGTGCTGCCGCACATGGGTGGCAACCGCGTGCGCGTGCTCGCGGTTTCCAGCAGCAAGCGCCTGTCGCAGTTGCCCGATGTGCCAACCGTGTCGGAGGCCGGCTACGCGGGCTTTCGCTCGGCCACCTGGAACGGCTTGAGCGCGCCCGCCCAGACGCCCAAGGCCGTCGTCGACCGCATCGCGGCCGAACTCGCGGCCCTGGCGAAGGAGCCGGATTTCGTCGCGAAGATGGAGACCCTGGGCGTGCAGGTGGTGTGCAACACGCCGACCGAGTTCGCCGCGCAATTGCGCGAAGACATCGGCGTGTGGGGCCAGGCCATCAAGACCTCGGGCGCCAAGCTCGACTAGCGGCTGGACGGTTCAGCGCAGCAAGCCCAGCACCACGCCCGCGAACACGGTGAAGCCCAGCCAGTGGTTGAGCCGGAAGGCCTTGAAGCAGCCGTCGCGGGTGCGGTCCTTGATGAGACTGAAATGCCAGGCCACCTGGGCCAGCGCCACCACCAGCATGGCCATCCACACCCAGGGGTTCACCACGCTCCACAGTGCCCAGGTCCACACCGCGAGAAACACCAGGTAGAACGCGGTGACGGCGGGCACGTCGGCTTGGCCCAGCGTGATCGCCGAGGTCTTCATGCCGATGCGCAGGTCGTCGTCGCGGTCCACCATGGCGTACTCGGTGTCGTAGGCCAGCACCCAGAACAGGTTGCCGATCAGCAGCACCCAGGCCGGCAACGGCACCTGCGACTGCACCGCCGAAAAGGCCATGGGCACGCCGAAGCTGAACGCCACGCCCAGCACCGCCTGCGGCATGGACACATAGCGTTTCGCATACGGGTAGACCAGCGTGATCGCCAGCGCCGCGAACGACATCCATACCGTGAGCGTGTTGGTGGTGAGCACCAGCGCGAAGGCCGCCAGCGCCAGCACCGCGCCCACCGCGAGCGCCTCGCGCGTGGAGACCTTGCCGGAGGTGACCGGGCGCTGCGCGGTGCGCTTGACGTGTTTGTCGAAGTCGCGGTCGGCCACGTCGTTCACGCAGCAGCCGGCGCTGCGCATGAGGATGGTGCCGAACACGAACACCGCCAGCAGATGCCAGCCCGGGAAGCCGCCCGCCGCCACCCACAGCGCGGCCAGCGACGGCCACAACAGCAGCAGCCAGCCTGCGGGGCGGTTCCAGCGGATCAGGTCGAGGTAGAGGGCCAGACGCAAAGGCATGCGAAAACCGAAAAAAGAAAAGTGATTTTGGAGTGAAGCTCACCCCACCAAGAAATGCCGCGGATCCGGCTCCGCCGGTCCGCAGGCATTGCCCCCTTGAGGGGGTGACGCGCCACCGGCGCGGCGCGGGGGTGGGTTATTCCTCGAGCAAGGAGCGCAGCATCCACGCGGTCTGCTCGTGCACGGTCAGGCGCTGGGTCAGCAGGTCGGCGGTGGGCTCGTCACCGGCCTTGTCCACCACAGGGAACAGCTGGCGCGCCGTGCGCGCCACGGCTTCGTGGCCCTGCACCAGGATGCGCACCATCTCCAGCGCTTTCGGCGGCATGGCCGGCGCGTCGGGCACCGAGCTGAGCTTGCCGAACTGCGCGTAGCTGCCCGGCGCAGCGTGGCCCAGCGAACGGATGCGTTCGGCGACCGGATCGACCGCGTTCCACAACTCGGTGTATTGAGTCATGAACATCGTGTGCAGCGAGGTGAACATCGGACCGGTCACGTTCCAGTGGAAGTTGTGCGTGGTCAGGTACAGCGTGTACGTGTCGGCCAGCAAATGGGACAAGCCTTTGGCGATGGCGGCGCGGTCCTTCTCCGCGATGCCGATGTTGATCGAGGGGGCTGCGGCTTTTGCGCTGGTTTTGGCCATGGGTACTGCTCCTTGTGAAACGATGGAAAAAAAGAGAGAGAGAGGTTAAGACAAGCGTTTGACGCCCGGCAGCTCGCAGGCATAGATCGCGTTGCGCAGCTCGGCGATCGCCTCATAGCGCGTGAAGCTGCGCCGCCAGGCCAGCACCACGCGCCGCGTGGGCGCTTCGCCTTTGAACGGCAGGTAGCGCACATAAGAAGAGTCGCCGAAGTCCTGCCCCGGCGCGGTCGCGCCCTGCAACGCCGATGAGGGCACCGACAAACGCGGCACCAGCGTCACGCCCATGCCGGCGGCCACCATGTGCTTGATGGTCTCCAGCGACGAGCCTTCGAAGCTCTTGCGGATGCCCTCCGCGTCGTTGGAGAAGCGCGCGAATTCGGGGCAGACCTCGAGCACGTGGTCGCGGAAGCAGTGGCCGGTGCCCAGCAGCAGCATGGTCTCGCGCTTGAGTTCCTCGTTGGTGATGCTGTCCTGCCGGGCGAGCGGGTGCGTGTGGGGCACCGCCGCCAGGAAGGGTTCGTCGTACAGCGGCGCGATCGCGAGGTTGGTGTCGGGGAACGGCTCGGCCAGGATGGCGCAGTCGATCTCGCCCAGGCGCAGTTGCTCCAGCAGCTTGACGGTGAAGTTCTCCTGCAGCATCAGCGGCATCTGCGGCGTGCGGTCGATGACGTTGCGCACCAGGTCCGGCAGCAGGTAGGGGCCGATGGTGTAGATCACCCCCAGGCGCAACGGCCCGGCCAGCGGGTCCTTGCCGCGCTTGGCGATTTCCTTGATGGCCGCGGCCTGCTCCAGCACGGTCTGCGCCTGGCGCACGATGTCTTCGCCCAGCGGCGTGACGGCGATTTCGTTGGCGTTGCGCTCGAAGATCTTGAGCTCCAGCTCTTCTTCCAGCTTCTTGATGGCGACCGACAGCGTGGGCTGCGAGACGAAGCAGGCCTCGGCCGCTTTGCCGAAGTGCTTCTCGCGCGCCACGGCGACGATGTATTTGAGTTCGGTCAGCGTCATGACGAAGTATTTTGCGCCAGCGGCCTGGTGTGCGCTCGCCGCCGCACCCAAACACTCAGGCTTTCAGGTACTCCGCCTTGCCGCCCAACCAGCGCGCGATGTGTTTTTCCGCGGCCTGTGGGTATTGGGTGAGCATCACCGGCGCCGCCTCGCGCGCCCATTCGAGCAGGTGGGTGTCGGTGGCGAGATCGGCGAAACGCAGCAAGGGGGCACCCGACTGGCGTGCGCCGAGAAACTCGCCGGGGCCGCGGATCTCCAGGTCGCGCCGGGCAATCTCGAAGCCGTCGTTGGTGTCGGCCATGGCCCGCAGGCGCTCGCGCGCGGTCTCGCCCAGACGCCCCCCATCGGGTGGCGTGTACATCAACACACAGGCCGACGCCGCCGCGCCGCGGCCAACGCGGCCGCGCAGCTGGTGCAGTTGGGAGAGGCCGAAACGCTCGGCGTGTTCGATCACCATCAGCGAAGCATTGGGAACGTCCACCCCCACTTCGATCACGGTGGTGGAGACCAGCACGCCCATCTGCCCGGCGGTGAAGAGCGCCATCACGGCCTTCTTCTCCGCCACCGGCATGCGCGAATGGAGGAGGCCCACGAGGACGCCGGGCAAGGCCTGCGACAGTTCGGCGTGCGTGGCGGTGGCGTTCGACAGGTCGATCGCCTCGCTCTCCTCGATCAGCGGACAGACCCAGTAGACCTGCCGGCCTTGCGCGACCTGGCTGCGGATGCGCTCGACCACCTCGGCGCGGCGGCTGTCGGCGACCACCTTGGTGACGATGGGCGTGCGCCCGGGCGGCAGCTCGTCGATGGTGGAGACGTCGAGGTCGGCGTAATAGCTCATGGCGAGCGTGCGCGGGATCGGGGTGGCCGTCATCATGAGCAGGTGGGGCTCCTGCTCGGTGCCGTCCTCCGCCACGCCCACCTTGCTGCGCAGCGCCAGCCGCTGCGCCACCCCGAAGCGGTGTTGCTCGTCGATGATGGCCAGGGCGAGGTTCTTGAAGACCACCTGTTCCTGGATGACGGCGTGCGTGCCCACCACCAGCGCCGCTTCGCCGCTGGCGATCAGCGCGAGCATTTCGCCGCGCTGCTTTTTCTTCTGGCTGCCGGTGAGCCAGGCCACGCGTTTGCCCAGCGGCGCGAGCAGCGGCTCCAGCCAGCCGATGAGTTTGGCGAAGTGCTGCTCGGCCAGGATTTCGGTCGGCGCCATCAGCGCGCACTGCCAGCCCGCGTCGATCGCGATGGCAGCGGCGAGCGCGGCCACCACCGTCTTGCCCGAGCCCACGTCGCCCTGCAGCAGGCGGTGCATCGGCACCTGGCGCGTCAGATCGTGCGCGATTTCCTCGCCCACGCGGCGCTGCGCGGTGGTGAGCTGAAAGGGCAACACCCCCAGCAACTGCTCGTGCAAGCCGCCCGGCGCGGCGCGCAAGGCCGGCGCGCGCAAAGCCGCACGCTCCTGCTTGGCGGTGAACTGCGACAACTGCTGGGCCAGCAACTCCTCGGCCTTGAGGCGCTGCCAGGCGGGGTGGCTGCGGTCTTCCAGGGCGTCGAGCGACACGTCCGGCCCCGGGTGGTGCAGGTAGCGCAAGGCGTCGCGCAGGGTCCAGGTGCCGCGCACCACCGCCTGCAAGCCGCCCAGCAACGCCGGTGGCAACGTCTCGCTCAGGTCCGCGCGCTGCACACCGCTGGCCACAGCCTTGCGCAGATACGCCTGCGGCAACTGCGCGCTGGTCGGGTAGACGGGCGTGAGCGCATCGGGCAATTCGCCACCCGCCGCGTGGAACGCGGGGTGCACCATGGTCCAGCCCAGGAAGCCGCCGCGCAGTTCACCACGCACGCGCACCCTTTCGCCCACGGCCAATGTTTTCTGGTGCGCCGGGTAGAAGGTGAAGAAGCGCAGCGTGCAGGTGTCGGTGCCGTCGTCCAGCGTCACCAGCAACTGGCGGCGCGGGCGAAAGCTGATTTCGTTGTTCGTCACCGTGCCTTCGATCTGCGCCAGCTGCCCGTCGCGCGCGCCGCGCAGCGTGACGATGCGCGTCTCGTCCTCGTAGCGCAGCGGCAGGTGCAGCGCCAGGTCGATGTCGCGCACCAGCCCGAGTTTGTGCATGGCCTTCTGCGGGGCGGAGAGCGGCTTGCGGGTCGGGGCGGCATCGGGCATGGGACAATTCTGCCCGGTTCTTCATCGTCTCCTTTTCACTTGGCACGGGCTTGTTCAGCCCTCAAGCAGCATGACCTCTTCTTCCGACACCGTCGCGCGCGCCTTCACCGTCGCCGACTTCGATTTCCAACTCCCCTCCGAGCTGATCGCCCAGCACCCCGCGCCCGAGCGCAGTGCCTCGCGTTTGCTCGACGGCACGGGCGATGCGCCGGTGGACCGCATCTTTCGCGACCTGCCCTCGTTGCTCAACGCGGGCGACCTGCTGGTGTTCAACGACACGCAAGTCGTGAAAGCGCGCCTCTTCGGCCAGAAGGCCAGCGGCGGCCAGCTCGAGATGCTGATCGAGCGCGTGCTGCTGCCGCACGAAGCCCTCGACGGTTCGGCGCACGAAGTGGTGGCGCACGTGCGTGTGAGCAAGAAGCCGCAGCCCGGTGGACGGCTGCACATGGCCGGCGGCCTTGAAGGCGGTGGCTTCGACGCGGTCTACCTCGGGCGCTGGCCCGACGCGCAAGGCCAGCTGTTCCGCTTCCGCCTGCACGGCCCTGCGGACGACACGCCGTACGACCTGATGGCGCGCCACGGCCACGTGCCGCTGCCACCCTACATCGACCACGGCGACGATGCGGACGACGAGCGCCGCTACCAGACCGTGTTCGCGCGCGTGCCCGGTGCGGTGGCCGCGCCCACCGCCGCGCTGCACTTCGACGACGCCGTGCTGGCCGCGCTCGACGCGCGCGGCGTGCGGCGCGCCAGCGTCACGCTGCACGTGGGCGCGGGCACTTTCGCGCCCATGAAAGCCGGGCGCATCGAAGACCACGTGATGCACCACGAGCGCTACGCCATCCCGCCCGACACCTTGCAAGCCATCGCCGATTGCCGCGCGCGCGGCGGCCGCGTGGTCGCCGTGGGCACGACCACCGTGCGCACGCTGGAGAGCTGGGCGCGCTCGGGCGAGACGCAGGGCGACACCAACATCTTCATCACCCCGGGCTTCGGCTTTCGCGTGGTGGACCTGATGGTCACCAACTTCCACCTGCCGCAGTCCACGCTGATGATGCTGGTGAGCGCCTTCGCCGGCTACGACCACATCCGCGCGCTGTACGACCACGCCATCGCGCAGCGCTACCGCTTCTTCAGCTATGGCGATGCCATGCTGCTGCGCCGTTCCTGAGAAAGCCCGCATGCCACCGCTGAAGACACTGGTGTTGGGCGGGTATGGCAACTTCGGCGCGCGTCTGGTTCGCTCGCTGGCGCGCGACGCAGAGTTGCAAGTCGTGGTGGGAGGGCGCGACGCGGACCGCGCGAACCGCCTGGCCGCCGAGTTGGGCGGCAGCGTGTCGGCCCTGCGGATCGATGCGGGCAACACGGAACTCGCCACGGTTCTGCGCGCAGAAGGCATTGGCCTGGTCATCCACACCGCCGGGCCATTCCAGGCACAGGGCTACGCGGTCGCGCGCGCCTGTGCCGAGGCGGGCTGCCACTACATCGACCTCGCCGACGGCCGCCGCTTCGTCTGCGACTTTCCCGCCGCGCTGCACGACAGCTTCGTGCGCGCCGGTCGCACCGCCATCAGCGGCGCCAGCACGGTGCCCGCGCTGTCGTCGGCGGTGGTCGATCACCTCACCGAGGGGTGGCAGGCCATCCATGCGATCGACATCTGCATCGCACCGGCACAAACCGCGCCGCGCGGTGCGGCCACGATCGCGGGCGTGCTCAGCTATTGCGGCGCACCCGTTGAGGTGTGGCGCGACGGCGCGTGGCAACAGGACTCGGGTTGGGAAAAGCGGCAGCGCGTCGAATTCGCGCGCATGCGCCCTCGCCTGGGGGCCTTGTGCGATGTGCCCGACCTGGAACTCTTCCCCGCGCGCTACCGGGTGCGCGACGAGATGCGGGTGGAGGCCGCACTCGAGGTGCCACTGTCGCAACGCGCGTTCTCCTGGATGGCCACCGCACGCCGGCGGGGTTGGCTGAACCGGCCGGAGCGACTGGCCCCATGGCTCAACACGCTCGCGCCGCTGCTCGACCCCTGGGGCAGCGCGCTGGGCGGCATGGTGGTGCGCGTCGCGGGCCTCGACGCGAAGGGCCAGGCGATCCGCCGCGCCTGGCACGTGACGGCAGGCCTCGGCCATGGACCGGAAATCCCCACCATGCCCGCCCTCCTGCTCGCGCGGCAGCTCCACGCCCTGCCGCCTGGTGCGCACACCGCCGCGGGTCTGCTGCCGCTGAGCGCGTTTGCCGACGAGTTCCGGCGCTGGGGCATGCCCACGGACGAGGAATGAACGCATGACGCCACAACCCCACCGCTTTTGCCACAGCCCCATGCGATCCTCCGTCGCGAATCGCCTCGCCGCGCTGCTCATCACACCGCTGCTGCCGCACGCCACGCCCGCCGCCGAGCCGCCCTACGCGGCAAAGGCCACCTGCGCCGGTCACCCCGGCGTGGCGCTCACCGTGCCCGCTGGCTGGTGCGCGGGCCTGGTGGCCGATGCGCGCGATGGCCTGCGCATGCCGCGCCGCCTGCTTGAGATAGCGCCGCACCGGTTCTGGATCGTCGACATGGGCAACTGGGAACCGCGCCGAGGCCGCCTGCTCGAACTGCGCACCGACATCGCACGCGGTCAGCCGGGGCGCGTGCGCGTGCTGGCCTCCGGCATGGACCGCCCACACGGACTGGCGAAAGGGCCGGACGGGCGCATCTACATTGGCGAAGCCGGTACGGTGTGGCGCACGCCGGTGGGCGAGGCTGTGCAGCGGCAAGACGTCATCACCGACCTGCCCGCCGACGGCGCGCACCCCCTCAAGGAACTGGCGTTCACGCCCGATGGCCGTCTGCTGGTCAACATGGGTTCGATCACCGACGCCTGCCGCGGCGAAGACCAACAACAGCCCTTGCCCTGCCCCGAGATGGCGGGACCCAAGCCACGTGCCGCCGTGTACGTGGCCACCTTCGGTGGCAGCGATTTCGCGCTGCAAAGCTTCAAGCCATTGGCGACCAGCCTGCGCAACTCCCTCGGCCTGGCCAGCACCACCGCGCGCGACGGCACGGTGCGCTTGTGGCAAGCAGAGAACTCGGTGGACTACACCGATACCACGCTGCCCGCCGAGGAACTCAACGAACTGAAAGAAGGCGCGTCCTACGGCTGGCCCTATTGCGTGAGCGATGCGAAAGGCAAGGCCGTGCCGGCGCGTGGCTATGAAGGCCGGGCGCGTTGCACTCAAACCGCCGCAGCGCATGCGGCGTGGCCGGCACACGTGGCGCCGCTGCAGCTGCTCGCCGCACCGAAGGATGTGTCCAGGGGTCCGTTCGCGGGTCGGCTGCTGGCGGTCTGGCACGGTTACCGCACGGGCGGCCACCGCATCGTGGCCTGGCGGCTCGACGACCAGGGCCGCCCCACGGGTGCCCGCGAAAACCTCGTGAGCGGCTGGCAGGCTCAGAAGGGCGTTCGCCCGATGGGCACACCGGCCGGCATCACCTTCGATGCCGAAGGCCGCCTGTGGATCGTCGAAGACCGCAACAAGACGGTCATCGTGATCGCACGGCAACCTTGAACGTCAAGCGACCTTCGCCAGATCGATGGACATGGTCTCGCGCGACGAGATCAACGCCGCCAGCGTGAGCACGCCGTTGGCCGCCAGGTAAAGGCCCACGCCCACCAGACCATAGCGCTTGTTCAGATCGATGGCGATCAGGGTCGGCACCGAAGCACCGACGATCGAGGCCAGGTTGTACGCCATCGACGCGCCGGAATAGCGCACCTCCGTCGGGAACAGCTCGGGCAGCAACGCCGCCATCGGGCCAAACGTGCAACCCATGAGCACCATGCCCACCACGATGAAGACCAGCACCGACACCGGCGTGCCGTGGGTCAGCAGGGAAGGCATCACCGCGCCGAAGGCCATGATGGCCACCGTGATCCAGATCAACCAGCGGCGGCGACCGATGCTGTCGGCCAGGTGGCCCGAGAGCAGGCAGAAGATGCCGAAGACGATCGAGCCGATCAGCAGGATGCCGGTGAAGGTGTTGGCCGGAATGCCCAACCCCATCGGGTGCCCCGCCTCGGACAGCACCGCCGGGCTCTTGGAATAGACCTGCACGAAGGCGGTCATCAGATAGAACAACACATAGGTCGTGGTCATGATCAGCGTGCCCTGCAGCAAGCGGCCACCGTGGCGCGTGAACACGGCGCTGACGGGCGCCTTGAGCTGGCGCCCCGCCTTTTCAACGTCTTTGAACACCTGGCTTTCGTGCAGCGTCAGCCGCACGTACAGGCCCACCACCACCAGCACGAAGGACAGGATGAACGGGATGCGCCAGCCCCACTCGACCATCGCCTCGGGGCCGATCGCCCAGGTGATGGCGAAGAACACGCCGTTGGCCGCGAACAGGCCAATGGGCGCACCGAGTTGCGGGAAGCTGCCGAACAGGCCGCGCTTGCCCTTGGGCGCGTTTTCGGTCGCGACCAGCGCCGCGCCACCCCACTCACCGCCCAGGCCAATGCCCTGCCCGATGCGGAACAGGCACAGCAGCAGCGGCGCGGCGATGCCGATCTGCGCGTAGCTCGGCAGCAGGCCAATGGCCACGGTGGACAGGCCCATGGTCATCAAGGACGCCACCAGCGTGCGCTTGCGGCCGATGCGGTCGCCAAAGTGGCCAAACAGCGCCGAACCGATCGGCCGGGCGATGAAGGCCAGCGCCAGGGTCGACAGCGACAGCAGCATGCCCACGGTCGGATCGCCCTGGGGGAAGAACTGGTGGCTGAAGACCAGCACCGCGGCGGCGGCGTAGATGTAGTAGTCGTAGAACTCGATCGCGGTACCCACCAGCGAGGCGATGGCGACTTTCCGGGGGGAGTTGACCGGTGCGGCGGCGGCCGGTGCTGGGGATGCGGACATGGAAACCTTTCGTGCGCGGGCGGCACGCTGTGCAGGCGCAAATACTAGGGAAAACCCTAATTCTAGAGATCCAGACGACCTCGGGCCGCCAGCAGGGTCAATCGCGGGTCCGGCCGAAAAAGCCCGTCGACGGCGCTTTGCGACAATCACCCCCATGCTCCAGTTCGAACTGCTCAAGACCGATGGCCACGCGCGCCGCGGCCGACTCACGCTCAAGCACGGCGTGGTCGAAACCCCCATCTTCATGCCCGTGGGCACGTATGGCACCGTCAAAGGCGTGATGCCACAAAGCCTGCACGACATGGGCGCCCAGATCATCCTGGGCAACACCTTCCACCTCTGGATGCGCCCGGGCCGCGACGTGATGGCCAGCTTCGGCGGCCTGCACGCCTTCGAGCAATGGCACAAACCCATCCTCACCGACTCGGGTGGTTTCCAGGTCTGGTCGCTCGGCGCGATGCGCAAGATCACCGAAGAAGGCGTGCACTTCGCCTCGCCGGTCAACGGCGACAAGCTCTTCATGTCGCCCGAGGTCAGCATGCAGATCCAGACCGGCCTGAACAGCGACATCGTGATGCAGCTTGACGAGTGCACGCCGTATGAGACAAACGGCCACCTCACCACCGAGGCCGAGGCGCGCAAGAGCATGGAGATGAGCCGGCGCTGGGCCAAGCGCTCGCAGGACGAATTCGCGCGGCTGGAAAACCCCAACGCGCTGTTCGGCATCGTGCAGGGCGGCATGTTCGAGCACCTGCGCCAGGAGTCGCTGGACGCGCTGGTCGAGATGGATTTCCCCGGCTACGCCATCGGTGGCGTGAGCGTGGGCGAGCCCAAGGAGCAGATGCTGCAGATCATGGCGCACACGCCGCACCGCCTGCCCGCGCACAAGCCGCGCTACCTCATGGGCGTGGGCACGCCCGAAGACCTGGTGCAGGGCGTGGCCGATGGCGTGGACATGTTCGACTGCGTCATGCCCACGCGCAACGCGCGCAACGGCACACTGTTCACGCGCTTTGGCGACCTGAAGATCCGCAACGCGCGCCACAAGACCGACCACCAGCCGCTGGACGCCACCTGCACCTGCCACGCCTGCGCGGGCAAAAGCGGCGTGAGCTGGGCCGACGGCGGGCGCGACGGCTTCAGCCGCGCCTACCTGCACCACCTGGACCGCTGCGGCGAAATGCTCAGCCCCATGCTCGCCACCATCCACAACCTGCACTACTACCTGAACCTCATGCGCGAGGTGCGCGAGGCGCTGGACGCGGGCAGCTTCGAGGCCTTCCGCGCCCGCTTCAAGGCCGACCGCGCGCGCGGCGTTTAAGACCTTTGGGACCTGCTGGGCCAAGGTGTGCCGCGCCGCTTCCACTACAGTGGCGCATCTCAAAACCAGAGGAAGAGCCCATGCAGAAGTCACCCCACATCCAGAAGCCCACCGGCGCGTTCGTGGCCGCCGCCTGGGCGGCCATGCTGGTCGGCGCCCTCACCTACCTCTCGGGCCTGTGGAACGCCCAGATGCAGCTCAACGAAAAGGGCTACTACTTCACGCTGCTGATGTACGGGCTGTTCTCGGCGGTCTCGCTGCAGAAGTCGGTGCGCGACCGGCTCGAAGGCATCCCGGTCACCGGCATCTACTACGGCTTGTGCTGGCTCTCGTTGGGCTTGGCCGTGCTGCTGCTGACGGTGGGCCTGTGGAACGCCACGCTCGCCGACAGCGAGAAAGGCTTCTACGCCATGGCCTTCCTGCTGTCGCTGTTCGGCTCGGTGACGGTGCAGAAGAACATCCGCGACGGTGCGCAATTCAAAGGTGTGGCCGCGCCGGACGACGACGACATTCCCACCGTGCGCTGAGCGCCACCGCTCAACCCGCCGGCTCGGCCCGCGCCGGCTCCCCGCAGGCATAGCAGTAGCGCGTGAACGCACTCTTGCGCGCGTTGCACGCGCCGCAGTGGTTGTGCAGGCCCATGCCGCAGTGCGGGCAGAAATCGTTCTTCGGGTCTTTCAGATCCACCGGGCGTTCGCAACCTGGGCACACGCTCTTGGCCAGCCGGGTCTGCGCGAGGTCGTAGTCCAGCTCCTGGCGCCGCTCGCGGTCGGGCAAGGCCTCGGCCTGCTGCTGGCGCTGCAGGTAGCGCTGCAGCGCGCCGATGGCGTAGCGACCACCGATCACCGTGAGCACGATGCCCACGATGTAGCGCACATAGCCGCCGTAGCTCGGCAGGTACGGCACCAGCTCCACGAAGAACGCGAACAGCGCGAAGAAGATAAAGCCCCACACGAAGGGCCAGTAGGTGCTCTTGCGTTGCCGGGCGAACAGCCAGCCCGCCACCACCAGCAAGGGCAGCGTGAGCGCCAGGCGGTAGAGGAACACGCGCAGTTCCTGGGCGCGCTGGGCCGCCATGAAGGTGTCGCGCGCCTGGTCTTCCAGCACCTGCAAACCTTCTTGCGCGCGTTGCTGCGCCTGGCTCGCGTTCAGCGCCGCCTGCTGCTGCGCCTCCACCGCCGCCAAGGCGTCGCGCTCGGCCTGGCGGTAGCCGTCCAGCTGGCGCGTGCGCTCGATCAGTTCCGGATCCTGCTCGGGCCGCTGCGTGGCGTTGCGCGTGGCCAGCCAGTTGCCGAAGGTGTCGCGCGCCGCGCGGTGGTTGGCCTGCGCGGTTTGCTGGCGCAGCTGCGCCTGGTCCAGCGCGCTCCGTGCGTCGCGCGCGGCGCGCTGGGCGTCTTCGACCGCGCGCTTGAGCGCGGGCGCCTGCTGCGGGTCCAGAAAGTCGTCCAGCGTGCGCTGTTGTTCCACCTGCGGCAGGTCGCCCACGATGGTGCTGCCCAGCCCCACCAGGAACCATGCGAACAGGAACGCCACCAGCCACAGCCCGCGGTGAAACCACTTCTCCGACCAACGCAATGCCTTGCCCATGTTGATGCCCTCCAGGTAGATGTGTTTTTACAGTGCGAGCGCCTGGGGCGATGAAGCCAGGCCGCTGCGCGAAAGCCATTCGAACACCGAATCGACCGTCACGGTTTCGATGCGATCGGCAAAGCGCTTCTCGTTCGGGTGGTCGTCGAACGCCACGTTGGCCGTGCCGGCGCGTGCCCCCAGCCGCGTGAATGCGCCGAGTTTGAGCGTGGTCGGCTGGTAGGCCTTGAAGCGCAGCCAGGCCTGGGCCTGCTCGCGTGTGGTGACACCGGGCTCGGCAGCCATCGCCAGCGTCTCGATTGCCCACTGGTTGGACTGCTGATAACGCTGGCTCCACGGATAGCTCACCAGGTTGTAGGCACGCTCGTGCAGCGCGGCCGAGCGGCGCGGATCGTTCAACAGCGCCAGCAGCGGCGCCTGCAGGGCCGGTGATGGCACGGCCCAGGCCGCCTCCTGGCGCCACAGGTCGTCCAGGAAGAACTCGCCCAGGCCCTGGCGGTACAGATCACCGGTGGCGGTGCCGCACTGGTTGAGTTTGTGCAGCACACGCCAGGGGCCTTGCGCAGTCTTGTAGGCCCAGCCCAGGTGCGAATAGCGCAACCGGTACTTGCTGAGGTCTTGCCCGGCGCGCGCGAGCACCACCACGCGCGCGCCGCTGCGGGCGTGCTCGGCGTCGAGCGCCTGTGACGTGCGCAGCGCCAGGGCCATGCCCTGCTCGATGGTCTGCGCGGTCAGAGGCTTCTGTTCGCAGGAGCGGCCGGCGTGGGCTGCAGAGGCGAGCAGCAGGGCGGCGGCGAGGCCGCACACGAATCGAAGCGTGGCCTGGATCATTGCCGTGTCACCCGTTCGTTGTGCAGCAGCGCGCGGCCGAGTTCGTTCGGAATGAAGGCCAGCACCTCGCCCGCCGCCGACAGCAACACGCCGGTGCCGATCACGCTCACCGTCACAACGGTGCCGACACCGACCACCACGCCCGAGACCGCGCTCGCGGCCACCTCCACACTGACGCGCGCGCCATCCGATGCGCGCTCCAGCAGGTAGACCGTGCCACGCGCGGTGCTCTCCACCGTCTTGACCACCAGCACCGCGCCGGCGGTGGACAGGGCCACCGGCAGCACGCTGACGGCCACGGCACCGACGGAGGCAGAGGTGGCGACGGAGGCCACCGAGGCCACGGGCAACAACGACAGCGCGACCGAGGCCTCGCTTTGCGCCCGGGCGGGCGTGCTGGCCATGGTCAGAGCGAGGCACACGCTGGCGGCCAGCGCCATCAGGTTTGACGTGATCTTGTTCATGAGAGTGTCCTGTGGTCTGTGAAAGGGTTGAGGCTTATTCGGCGTGGGCGGCGGCGCGTTCCTGCATCGCCTGTTGGCGGCCTTGCATCTCGCCGCGCACTTGCGCTTCGGCCAGATCGGCTTCGTGGCGGTCGCGCAGCGTCTTGGCCAGCGTGAAGGCGGAAGTGACCAGGTAGAGCCAGCTCACGCCGAGGTAGGCGCGGTAGGTGTCGTTGATGTCCATGCGCAGCAGGCCCCAGCCGGTGAGCGCCATGGCGACGGCAAAGCCGCCCCACACCACGATGCGCCACATGGGCGTTTCGGCCTCACCATTCAGGTTGGCCTTCTGACCATCGCGCACGGCCTTGGACAGCACGAACACGGTCGAGAGACAGAACACGTAGCCCATCACCATGAAGGCACGGTCCAGCGCCTGGCCCGGCAGGTAGGCCAGGCCGGTGGCGCAGAGGAACACGGCGATGCCGAACGACACCCAGACCTGGAGCTGCCAGGCGCGGGTGTCGCGCATCACGATGAGGGGAGAACGGTTCGAGGCCATATAAAACCCTTGGGGGTTGTTGAGGAGCCGCGATGGTGCGGCGGCGCGGCCCGAAAAGGCCTACCGGATTGCACCTGTATCGAAAATTTGATTGACTGGTATCGAACGGCGATACCCGGGGCCCAGAGCGCCTGCTCGGGCCGGGTCAGCTCAACAACTGCGCCACCCGCCCGTGCAACCCTTCCGGCGTCACCGCCGACGGCGCCAGGGGTTCGCCCACGTTCAGCCCGACGCGGTTGAAGATGCCCCGGCGGAACGGACGCACCATCGCGGTCTTCGCGCCGTTGCGCACTTCCACCCGGCTGAAGAACGAGCCCCAGAGGTTGGTGAGCGCCATCGGGATCACCGGCACCTGCAGACCATCGGCCTCGGCGCTTTCGAGGATCTTCATGACGCCGCCTTTGAAGGGCTGCAGCGTGCCGTCGGCGGTGATGCCGCCTTCGGGAAAGATTGCCAGCAGGTCGCCTTCGCGCAGCACGGCAGCGGCGGCTTCAAAGGCAGCCTCGTACGCGGCCGGATCTTCCTTCTGCGGCGCGATCGGGATCGCCTTGGCGAGCTTGAACAGCCAGCCCAGCACCGGCACCTTGAAGATGCGGTGGTCCATCAGGAAGCGCATGGGGCGCGGGCTCGCGGCCATGAGCAGCACCGCGTCGACAAAGCTCACGTGGTTGCAGACGAGAACGGCCGCGCCTTCGGTGGGAATGTGCAGATCGCCCGTGACCTTGAAGCGGTAGACGCAGCGCGAGGCCACCCAGGCCACGAAGCGCAGCAGGTACTCGGGCACCAGCAGGAAGATGTAGAACGCCACCACCCCGTTGGCCAGGCCCACGAGCAGGAACATCTGCGGGATCGTGAAGCCGGCCTTGAGCAGCGCGCCCGCGATGACCGCGCTGGCGATCATGAACAGCGCGTTGAGGATGTTGTTGGCCGCGATGATGCGCGCGCGGTGCGTGGGCTGGCTGCGCATCTGGATCAGCGCGTACATGGGCACGCTGTAGAGGCCGGCGAAGAGGCTGAGCAGCGTCAGGTCGACCAGCACGCGCCAGTGGCCCGGCACCGCCACGAACTGCGCCACCCCCTGGGCCGCCACCGGCGGCAAACCACGGGAGGCGAAGTACAGGTCGATCGAGAACACGCTCATGCCGAACGCGCCCAGCGGCACCAGGCCAATCTCGACGTGCCGGCGCGAGAGCACTTCGCACAGCAGCGAACCGGTGCCGATGCCGACCGAGAACACAATCAGCAGCAGGGAGGCGACCTGTTCGTTGCCGTGCAGCACCTCCTTGGCGAAGCTCGGGAACTGGCTCAGGAAGACCGCGCCGAAGAACCACATCCAGCTGATGCCCAGCACCGAGCGGAACACCACCGTGTTGCCGTGCGCGAGCTTGAGGTTGCGCCAGGTCTCGGTGAACGGGTTCCAGTTGATCGTGAGGCCCGGGTCGGTGGCCGGTGTGGCCGGCACGGCCTGCGCGGTCAAACGCCCCACCAGGGCCAGCGCCACGCAGCTGAAGCCGACGTGGTGCGCGCCGATTTCCGGGATGGCGATGATCAGGCCCCCCGCGAGGTTGCCCAGCAGGATGGCCACGAAGGTGCCCATCTCGACCATGCCGTTGCCACCAGTGAGTTCGCGCTCGCTCAGGTGGTGCGGCAGGTAGGCGAACTTCACCGGGCCAAACAGCGTGGAGTGCAGGCCCATGAGGAAGGTGCACGCCAGGAGCAGCGGAATGCTCGCGGTGAAAAAGCCCCAGGCGGCCAGCGCCATGATGAGCACCTCGAACCGCTTCACGAAGACGATCAGGGTCTTCTTGTCGTACTTGTCCGCCAGCTGGCCGCTGGTGGCCGAGAACAGCAGGAACGGCAGGATGAACAACGCGCCAATGGCCAGCCCCGCCAGGGCGGGCGGCAACCACGCCACCTGCAGCTGGTAGGTCACCATCACGGTGAAGGCGAACTTGAACAGGTTGTCGTTGGCCGCGCCGAGGAACTGCGTCCAGAAGAACGGCGCGAAGCGGCGCTGACCGAGCAAGGCGAACTGCCCGCCTTCGTGTGCCGGGGCAGCGGGTGTGTGGGCCACGGCGGACGGGGTGGTGGCGGTGTTGTTCATGCGGGTCTCCTCCGGTTGTGCTGTCTTCATGCGGGTGCCCTCGTGAAGCCCGCGGCTCGCGCATTCTGCCGCATGGCTTGAACGACGGGCCATGCGGTCAGGGCGGCCACCACGTGCTTGAGGCTGTGGCCGGACACCAGCCCGCCCGTGCCGTGAAACACCGCCTCGTCACCGATTTCGAGCAGCTTGGCCACCGCATACAGCGCAACCAGCAGACCCAGCCGCACGCCCATGGCACGGGCCGCTGCGGGCTGCAGCGCCAACCAGACGAAGAGCAACATGCCGCCGAACTGCACCACCGCCCAGGGCAACACGTTGCCCTGCACCACCGGCAGCACGGCCGAGGTCATTGCCATGGGCAGCACCGCGCACAGCGCGAGCACGGCGGCCCGGGCGCTGACCCGTTCCGCCACGGCCAGCGCCAGCGCGCCGGCGAAAGCCACGCCCATGCCGAGCCGGTCCCACACCAAGCCCATCGGGTCGGGTGACCAGTGGTACCAGGCCGAACCCAACGCGGTGAGCACGAGACCCGCGAAGAACATGTGCAGCGCGGGGCGCACCTGCGCATCGATGCGACAGCGTCCCATCGCCCACCCACCACACAAGCCGGCCACCGCCAAAGGCAGGTTGCTCAAAACGTCCAGGGCATTGGGCACGCCCCACAACACACGGGCATCCACGAACGGGTGGCCGTGGGCGTACAGGTGGCTGTGGCCGTGCGGGTTGAGCGACAGGCCCAGCGCCCCGGCGAGCGCCGGACCACCCAGCACCGCCAGCAGCCAGAGCGCGACCAGAAGGACGCCGACGGCCTGAAGGCGCTTTTCGGCGGAGAACGAAGATGCGGCGCGGACCACCATGCGGTCACTCCTGAGGTTGAGATGCGGCGCAGTGTGGGCGGGCGATGCCCCACGCGGCATTGCATTCCGATACAGTCGCAGCATTCCCAACCGCAAGTACCGCCTGTCGATACTTCAAGGCCATGAGCACCACCGCCGACCTCGTCACCGTGCTGAAGAAGGAACTCAAGGCCACGCAGATGACGTACGCCGACCTGGCGCAGGCGATCGGCATGGCGGAGTCCAGCGTCAAGCGCATGCTGGCTGGCGGTGACATGTCGCTCTCGCGCGTGGATCAAATCTGCCGTGCGCTCAAGCTGGACTTCGCCGAACTCTCGCGCCGCGTGGCCGACACACAGCCGTTGCTGCGCGAGATGACGCAAGAGCAGGAGCGTGCGGTGGTGGCCGACAAGAAGCTGCTGCTGGTCGCCATCTGCGTGCTCAGCCAGTGGACGCTAGAGCAGATGACGGCGCAGTACCGCCTGAGCGAAGCCGAGTGCGTGAAGTACCTGGCGCAGCTCGACCGCATCGGCATCATCGACCTGCGCCCGTTGAACCGCTACCGCCTCAAGCTGGCCAAGACCTTCCGCTGGCGGCCGCATGGGCCGGTGATGAACTACTTTCGCGAACACGCCCTGCTCGACTACTTCGCTGGCGGCTTCGACGGCACCGGCGAGGGCGTGATGCTGGTGCACGGCTCGGTCAGCCGCACGCTCGCGCCGGCTTTCCTGGAGCGGCTGCAGCGCGTGGCGCAGGACTTTGCCCAGCAGCACCAGACCGACCAGAAACTCCACGAGAAGGACCGCGAGGGCTACACCCTGGTGCTGGCCATGCGCAGCTGGGAGTTCGAGGCGTTCACACAACTCAGGCGCTGACCACGATGACCACACAGAGCACCACCGTCCCGCGCCACGTCCTGCCGGTGTTGGTGTTGGCGCAGTTTCTCGGCACCTCGCTGTGGTTCGCGGTCAATGCCGTCATGCCCGACCTGCAGCGCGAGCTGGGCTGGGCCACCAGCGCGGTCGGCACGCTCACCTCGTCGCTGCAGTTCGGCTTCATCCTGGGCACGCTGGTGTTCGCGCTGCTGGCCATCGCCGACCGCTTTGCGCCGCGCCGGGTGTTTCTGGTCTGCGCGCTCGCGGGCGCGGCCTGCACCGTGGGCGCCTGGTGGACGGTGCGCGACTACACGGCCCTGCTCGCCTGGCGTTTTGCCACCGGTTTCTTTCTCGCGGGCATCTACCCGGTGGGCATGAAGATCGCCGCGCAGTGGTACACGCGCGGCCTCGGTGCTGCGCTGGGCCTGCTCATCGCCGCGCTGGTGCTCGGCTCGGCCAGCGCGCACGCGCTGCGCGCCATGGGTGGCGCGCTGCCCTGGCCCACGCTGATGCTGGGTGTGGCGGCCCTGGCGGCCAGTGGCGGCCTGCTGCTGTTCTTCTGCACCGCCGACCCACCCGGCGCGCAGCCGCGCGTGACGGTGTTGCAGTGGCGCGCGCTGGCCACACTGTGGACCGACGTGCGCGTGCGCAGCTCGGTGCTGGGCTACTTCGGCCACATGTGGGAGCTCTACACCATGTGGGTGATGGTGCCGCTGGTGCTGGCCACGCGCATGCAGGGCGCCGCGCTGTCCTGGATGGCGTTCTTCGTGCTCGGCGCGGGCGCGATCGGCTGCGCCGGTGGCGGCTGGGTGGCGCAGCGCTGGGGCAGCGCGCGCGTGGCGGGCGTGCAGTTGGGGCTCAGCGGGCTGTGTTGTCTGGCCGCGCCATGGGCCATCGGCGCACCCGATGCGCTGTTCTTCGGCTGGCTGTTGCTCTGGGGTGTCACGGTGGCCGGGGATTCGCCGCAGTTCTCCACCCTCACCGCACGCAACGCGCCGCCGCAAGCCGTGGGCAGCGTGCTCACGCTGACCAACAGCATCGGCTTCGCGATCTCGATCGCGAGCATCCTGCTGTTCGTGTCGCTGGCCGGGCATGTGCCCCTGGGCGCGCTGCTGCCCTGGCTGGCGATCGGCCCGGCGCTGGGGCTGTGGGCTTTGCGGCCCCTGTGGCGCGAAGAGACGCGGCGCTCATCTCCATAAAAAAGTCCGCGGCACTTGCGTACCGCGGACCTCAAGTCCTGGAGAACAGAGAAATGCTTGTCTACCGCTTGCGGATCAACCCGAAGATGACCGACACGACGGCCAACACAAGGAAGATCACAAAGAGGATCTGGGCAATGCCCGCTGCACTGGCGGCAATACCGCCGAAGCCCAGCAAGGCCGCGATCAGTGCGATGACGAAAAAAACGACAGCGTAGTGCAGCATGGTCGGCTCCTGAGGGTCGGCGGGCCGACCCGGTGGGGGTTCACAACGACCGCCGTTGTGATGACCTCACTGTAGGCAGCGGCCCGCGCGAGCGCTGCAAGCCCGCATCCCGCGTGTGCGTAGGAAAAAGCCGACAGCCCTCACTGGATGAGGCCATTCTTGAGCGCGTAATAGGTGAGTTCGCTGTTGCTCGTGAGCTTGAGCTTTTCCAGCACGCGCGTGCGGTAGGTGCTCACGGTCTTGACGCTCAGGAACATCGCCTCGGCCATGTTGCCGATGGTCTCGCCCTGGGCCAGGCGCAGGAACACCTGCAGTTCACGTTCCGACAGCAGTTCGTGCGGCGCGCGGTCGGCATCGCCCGCCGCGTTGTCGGCCAGCAGCTCGGCCACCGCCGGGCTGATGTAGCGCCGCCCTCGCGCCACGGTGCGAATGGCGTTGACGATGTCTTCGGGCTCGCATTCCTTGTTGAGGTAGCCGCTGGCGCCGTTGCGCAGCAGCGTGGTGGCGTACTGCGCCTCGGGAAAACCGCTGAGGATGAGCACTGGCAGGTCGGGGAAGCGCGCCCGGATGGCCTGCAGCGCGTCCACGCCACCCTGGTCGGGCATGGAGATGTCCATCAGCAGCACGTCCACATCGCCACCGCGCGCGAGTTCGAGCGCTTCGCGGCCGTTGTTGGCTTCGCCCGTCACCTTCAGGTCGACGTGCTCCCCGAGAAACTGGCGCAGGCCGGACCGCACGATGGCGTGGTCGTCGACGATGCCTACCTTGATCATGGTGTCCTTCTTCTCGCTTGGTGTGAGGTGGGCGGGTGTGCCGATGCAATTTAACAGGCGCATCGCACGCCGGCAGTCAGACAGCTCCTACAACCCTGCCCGCGCATCGGCTCTGTCCTACACGGCCGCGGCGACCTGCCCGACACCGCCCACGGCCGGCATTGCCTACATTGAGCTACGGCCCGACGCCCTCCAGCGTTCACGGTCGGTTTCACAACCATCCATTCAAGGAGTCGCACATGAACTGGGATCGCATCGAAGGCAACTGGAAGCAGGCCAAGGGCAAGGTGGTCGAGCAGTGGGGCAAGCTCACCAACGACGACCTCGACGTGGTCGCTGGCCGGCGCGAACAACTGTCCGGAAAGATCCAGGAGCGTTATGGCGTTGCCAAGGACGAAGCCGAACGCCAGGTCGCCGACTGGGAACGCCGTGTGGGCGACGCCTGGATGGACGAGACGCCGAAGCAGGACAAGGGTCCGCTCGGAAGCTGAGCAGGCAAGCGCCACGCTATTTCTTCAACAGCAGGGTCGCCACGTTCGACCCCGCCATTCACAAAGGACACACACATGACACGCAACACACGTTACACCGCCCTGGCCGCCGCCGCATTGGCCGCCACCTTGCTGGTGGCTTGTGGGGAGCGCGAAGACGCCACCGTGGGCCAGCGCGTCGACGGTGCGGTCGACAGCACCCAGAGCGCGGGCGCCGAGCTGCGCGCCGACGCCAAGGAGGCCGGCCAGGACTTGAAGGCCGCCGGCAATGAAGCCGCCGACAAGCTGAGCGCCGCCGGCGACAAGATGGCCATCGGCGCCGCCGACGTGGCGATCACCGCGAAGGTCAACGCCGCACTGGCGGGCGATACCCAATTGAGCGCATTGCGCATCAACGTGGACACCCACAACGGGCTCGTCGAGCTCAAAGGCACCGCCCCCGATGCCGCAGCGCGCGACCGCGCGACCATGTTGGCCTCGGCCGTCGAAGGCGTCGTGAAGGTGGAAAACCGCCTGACCGTCGACGCCAAGGGCTGACGCCAGCTCACTCTGTTCCCGCACGTTTCGAATGACCACCCTGCCGCGCGAAATGGCCCCGATCTCGAAGCCCCTTCGCCGGCAGTCCCATACATTGACCTGAGGAGATTGCCATGAAGCTGACCCATGTTGTTCTCGCCGCCGCTGCGGCCCTCGCTGTTGTGCAAGTCACCGGCTGCGCGGTCGCCCGCGACCAGCAGACCGTCGGCTCCTTCATCGACGACGCCACCCTCACCACCCGGGTGAAAGCCGCCTACGCCAAGGACCCGACCGTCGCCGCGACGTCCATCAACGTCGAGACGCTCAAGGGCACGGTGCAGCTCTCCGGGTTCGCCAAGTCCGAAGCCGAACGCGGCGCGGCCGAACGCCTGGCACGCAACGTCGACGGCGTGAAGTCGGTGCGCAACGACATCGTCGTGCGTCCCTGAGTCGGCCGCATTGTGGTGTAGGCAAAGTCCTACACCACAATGCGCAATGCCAGCGGCACAATGGGAATGCGAACGCGGCACGATTCAAGCCTTCGTGCTCCTTCCCCACAACGGTCAGGCCCTGCTCCCATGTCTCCGCTCAGAACCTTCATCGTCGAGGACAACAAGGTGATCTACGAGAACCTGGTTTCGACGCTTGAAGAGCTGACCAATGTGGAGGTGGTCGGGCACGCGCGCGATGAAACCGATGCGGTGCGCTGGCTCCAAAGCGGTGACACCTGCGACCTCATGATCATCGACATCTTCCTCACCTCCGGCTCGGGCCTGGGCGTGCTCAAAGCCGCCCAGGACTCGCGCCTGCCGGTGCGCCGGGTGGTGCTGACCAACTACGCCACCGCCGACATCCGCCAGCGCTGCGCGGCGCTGGGTGCCGATCGGGTGTTCGACAAGTCCAGCGAACTCGAAGACCTGATCACGTATTGCGCTCGCATCTCCGACGGCACGGCCACCTTGCCCGCCGGCCTGCAATAAGTCCGCTGCGCCGAACCCCGATGCCCACCGCCCACCCCTGGCGCTTCGCGCCGTGGCGCACATCGCTGGCCATGGCGGTGGCGGCGGTGCTGGCGCTCGCGGTCTTCGTCGGTTCGGAATGGGTCTACCAGCGCGCGCGCGATTCCATGTTCAGCCTGGGCGCGCGCGACAACGCGCGCACGGCCGTGCAGACGGTGATGCGCCGTCTGCTCGACGTCGAAACCGCCCAGCGCGGGTACCTGCTCACGGGTCGCCCCCAGTACCTGGAACCCTACAACGCCGCGGAAACCGACATGACCCACGCCATCATCCGGCTGCGCGAACACCATCGGAACGATCCCGAACTCCTGCGGCTGGTCGGTGCGCTGGAAGAACAGGTGCTGCAGAAGACGTCCGAGGTCGAAGCGACCATTGCGCTATACAACCAGGGCTCGCACGAGAGCTGGAAGGGCCTGCTGCTGACCGACATCGGGCGCGAAAAAATGGAGAGTGCGCGCCGCATCGCCGACGTGCTTCTGGTGACCGAAGACCGCCGCGTGGCGATCGAGCGCGCCGGCATCTACCGCACGCTCGATGTCGGGCGCCTGAGCGTGCATGGACTGACCGTGCTGAGTTTGCTGGCCTATGTGTTCTTTCTGCGCAAGAACGCCGCGCTGCAGGCCAGCCAGCTGGCACACGCCCAGCAGTTGCAAGCCGAGCGCGATTCGCTCGAACACCAGGTGCGCGTGCGCACCGAAGAACTCGCGCAGCTCAACCTGAGCCTGCAGGAACTGCGCGACGGCGAGCGCAGCGGGCTGGCGCGCTCGATGCACGACGAACTGGGCGCGCTGCTCACCGCCGCCAAGTTCGACCTCACGCGCCTGCGCCACGCCCTGCCAGCCCCCAGCGCCGACGTGATGACACGTCTGCAACACCTGAGCGCCACCCTGGACCAGGGCATCGACACAAAGCGGCGGCTGATGGAAGGTCTCATGCCGGCGGCCCTGCACAACCTCGGGTTGCAGGCGGCGATCGAAGAGCGTGTGCGTGCGTTCCGCCAGCTCACGGGCGTTCCGGTCGACCTGGACGTGCAGGTGGTGGACACCGACGCCGCCACCCGGCAGGCGCTGTTCTCGGTGGTGCAGGGCATCTTTTCCAACATCGAACGGCACGCGAAGGCCAGCCAGGTGACGCTGTCGCTGGTGGCCGATGGCGCCGAACTGGTGCTCACCCTGTCCGACAATGGCCGGGGCTTCGCCGGCCAACCCCGCTCCACATCGGCGCTCGGGCTGAGGAACCTGCGCCACCGCATCGAATCGCGCGGCGGCCATTTCTCCGTGCGCTCCACGCCAGGCGAAGGCACCTACGTGCAGGTGCGTTTGCCCACCCCTGACCCTCAAGCATTGCGATCCGAGAGCCCGCCATGATCAAGTCGTCCATCGAACGCGTCGCCCGCGCCCGGTACGTGATGCCCATCATCGTGGCCTTGGCCGTAATCACCATCGCCATCACCGAAAGCGCCTACCAGCACTCGCGCTCCACGCTCGAACAAGGCGTCATGTTGTCCGACGCGCGCCTGCAGGCCGCACGCACCTTGCAAACGCTGACCGATGCGGAAAACGCCGCGCGCGCGTTCATTGCCAGCGGCCGTCAGGACGACCTGGCGACCTACCGCGAGGCGATCAACGAAATGCAGGGCGTGCGCAAGGGTGTGGCCCAGTTGCTGAACGTCCTCGACCCGCGCCACACCTTGTCCCTGAGCAACGTGAACCAGCGAATCGATGCGCACGCAGCCACGCTGGACGAGTGGGTTCGCACGGCCGAGCAAGGGCGCAGCGCGCAGGCCCAGGCGTTGGCCAACGGCAACCAGAGCCGCCAGCGCTATGCCACCATGCGCGACGAATTTGAATCCGTGCTCGAGCGCACGGCGATCGCCCAGCGCTCGACACGCGTCTCGCTCTTCGACGCCATGCTGATCAACCGCGTCGCCCTGCACGCCCTGGTGGTGCTGGCGGTGCTGGCGCTGGCCCTCTTCATGCGCCAGTTGCGCGAAGGCGATCGCCGCGAGGCCGAGGAACTCGGCCGCCTCGCTTCCCAGGTAGCCCTGCGCACCCAGGCCCTGCGCAACCTGGCCGGCCACCACGTGAACGCACGCGAGGACGAACGCAGCCGCGTGGCGCGCGAGCTGCACGACGAACTGGGTGGCCTGTTCACCGCCATGAAGCTGGAGATCGCCCGCCTGCGGCGCGTGGCCGACGTGCCCGACGCCGCGCGAGAGCGCCTGGCCGGCATCGAACAGCGGCTCAACGAAGGCATTGCCGTCAAGCGCCGCATCATCGAACACCTGCGCCCGTCGTCGCTCGACCAACTCGGCCTCATCCCGGCGCTGGAGATGTTGTGCCAGGACGCGGCGGGCGGCCTCGGCGTCCCGGTGCACATGCAGCTCTCACCGGTGGAACTGGGCAAGGATGCCGAGCTCACCGCGTACCGGTTGGTGCAGGAATCGCTCACCAACGTGAGCAAGTACGCGCGGGCCAAACAGGTCTGGGTGGAGCTGGCGCAGACCGGCCCGTGGGTGCGCGTGTCGGTGCGCGACGATGGCGGTGGCTTCGACACCGACGCCGTGGCCCCCGGCCACCATGGCCTGCTGGGCATGCGCGTGCGCGTGGAGGCGCACGCAGGCAAACTCGAGATCATCAGCGCACCCAACCTGGGCACGCACGTCGAGGCCGAGTTGCCGGCGCAGGCGCCCGAGGTCTCGACCGACACGGAACGCAGCGCGTGACGGTGGTAACCGGGTTGTAACTGGTTTCACAGATAATTGAAACCAAATTACAAACCGGCCTGTACGGCCACTTCCTCGTTCCCTTCAGGAGACAGTTTCCATGCCCATGCGCGCCACCAAGATCGTTGCCACCCTCGGCCCTGCTTCCAGCGACCCGGATCTGCTTGAACGCATGATCCGCGCCGGCGTGAACGTGGTGCGGCTCAACTTCTCGCATGGCATCGCGCAGGACCACATCGACCGCGCCGAGCTGGTGCGCGCGGCCGCGCAGCGCGCGGGCCGCGAGGTCGGCATCATGGCCGACCTGCAGGGGCCCAAGATCCGCGTCGGCAAGTTCGCGCAAGGCAAGGTGATGCTGGAGCCGGGCCAGCCCTTCGTGCTCGATGCCTCGCGCACCGAACCGGGCGACATCGAAGGCGTGGGCCTGGACTACAAGGAACTGCCGCGCGACGTGAAGGCCGGCGACACGCTGCTGCTCAACGACGGCCTGATCGTGCTCACCGTCAACAAGGTGGCCGGCCCGGCGGTGCACACCACCGTCAAGCTCGGCGGCGAGCTGTCCAACAACAAGGGCATCAACAAGCAGGGCGGCGGCCTGACCGCGCCCGCGCTGACCGCCAAGGACATGGACGACATCAAGACCGCCATGGGCCTGAAGGCCGACTACGTGGCGGTGAGTTTCCCCAAGAATGCGACCGACATGGAGCTGGCGCGCCAGCTCTGCAACGTCGCGGGTGCGGCGGTCGGGCACAAGCCCGCGTTGATCGCCAAGATCGAGCGCGCCGAGGCGATCCCCGAGCTGGCCAACATCCTCAAGGTGTCCGACGGCATCATGGTCGCGCGCGGTGACCTGGCGGTGGAAGTGGGCAACGCGGCGGTGCCGGGCTTGCAAAAGCACATGATCCGGCTGGCGCGCGAAATGGACAAGGTGGTGATCACCGCCACGCAGATGATGGAGTCGATGATCGTCAACCCGGTGCCCACGCGCGCCGAGGTGAGCGACGTGGCCAACGCCGTGCTCGACGGCACCGACGCGGTGATGCTCAGCGCCGAAACCGCCGCCGGCAAATACCCGCTCGAGACGGTGATGGAAATGGCCAACATCTGCTCGGAGGCCGAGAAGGCCGAGTACCGCGAACTGAGCGCCGATTTCCAGGGCAAGACCTTCAAGCGCATCGACCAGTCGATCGCCATGGGTGCCCTGTTCACCGCCCACCACCTGGGCGCCAAGGCCATCGTGGCGCTGACCGATTCGGGTTCCACCGCGCTGTGGATGAGCCGGCACAACGTGCGCATGCCGATCTACGCCATGACGCCCAACCTCTCCACGCAGCGCCGCATGACGCTCTACCGCAACGTGCGCCCGCTGTTGATGGACAACAACGCCGACCGCGACAACGCGCTGGCGGACGCCGAAGCGCATCTGCAGAAACGCGGCATCGTGCAGACGGGCGACGTGTATGCGATCACCGTGGGCGAGCCCATGGGCCAGGCGGGCGGTACCAACACGCTGAAGATCTGCCGCGCAGCCTGACGCGCGATCAGTCGATCCGCATCGACACGCCGGTCACGAACATCGCGTCGCCCTTCTTCAGGTTCGCGCCCGGGTCGCTGTCGTAGCGGTAACTCAGGCCCGCCGACAGGTTGATGGTCTGCGTCATGGCCACCGTCAAACCGGTGTCCAGCACGGCGCGGTACTTGCCTGAATCGCGCAGGTCCGGGTACAGCGTGAATTTCTGGCGAAACTGCGTGGTGTCGGTGAGCTTGTGGCTGGACTCCTCGGCCAGCACCAGCTCCAACCGGCCATACCGGTCGCGCATCTCGCCCGAGATGTCGGTGGACCTGACATAACGGTCGTGCGTGTAGCCCAGGCCCACGGACACGTCGAAAAAGCCGCGTTCATCGGCCCACACGTGGCGACCCACGCCGCTGGCCACCGAATACCGCGCGGCGATGTTGGCCAGCTTGTCGCGCAGGGTTTCGCCCGAACCGAAGCCAAACCAGTCGAGCGAGAAATCCCGGTTGTACTGGGTGCGCAAGCCGTAGCGGTCCGTGGTGTCGACGCCGGCGCTGCGCGCGCGGTCGGCCTTGGCGCCCCAGGTCCACTTGTCGTGGTCGCTCTGGCGCGCTCCCTCGGCCGACAGGTTCAGCGAACCGGCATTGTTGTTGCCGGACGAGACGTTGGCGCCCGCGGTCAACAGGTAGCGCCACTGGCCATCGGGCTTGAGCGTGACCTGGGCATGCGCGAGGATGGGTGCGAGCAGGGCCGCGGTGGACGTCAGCGTCGCGATCAGGGAGCGGCAAGGCATGCGGGTTCCTTTCTTGTAGGGTTTGGCGTATCCCTAGAAGGATTCCCGATGGCGCGCCCCTGGTTCCCCTGGTTTTGTGACGATTGGTATCCAGGCCCGCCGCCATCCCGCGAATCCCTGCCGCGCCGTCACCGCGCACGCCGCGCCCAGCAACAGCCCGGCGATGATGTCCGAGACGAAATGCAGGCCCAGAAACACCCGGCTCCAGGCGATGGCCAGCGCCAGGCCGCCGGCCAGGAGCAGCCACCAGCGCGGGCGCTGCGGCGCAAACAGCGCCAGCGCCGCGGCCCAGGCCCCCGCCACGGCGGCGTGAAAGCTGGGAAAACTCGCCGTGGCGGCGTGCGCGAGCCACTGCCCGCCCAGGCCCAGTTCGAAGGGCCGGGCCACGTGCACGGTCTCGCGAATGCCGCGCACCGCCAGCCAGGCCAGCGCCATGGCCAACCCCACGCCCAGCACCTGCCGGCGCGCGGCCGAGCCGAACAGCAGCAGAGGCAGCAGCGCCAGCACGGCCAGGGCGGGCAGGTCGGTGGACAGCCAGCGCGCCAGCGCCAGCAGCCAGGCCGGTGTGTCGGGCGTGGCGTTGATCCAGAGGAAAAGCAGGTGGTCGAGTCGGGTCATGGGTTGCCTGAAGTTCGACCCAGTCTGGCCCGCGCACATTAAGGCTGTGTGAAATGACACAAGCCCATACATCCGGCCAAAAGGCCGAAAGTTAAAATGCCGGGTTACACCACGGTTACCAACTGATAAGGGGATCTTTCATGGCGCTCGTTTCCATGCGCGAACTGCTCGACCACGCCGCCATCAACGGCTACGGCATTCCGGCTTTCAACGTCAACAACCTCGAACAGGTGCAGGCCGTCATGGCCGCGGCCGACGAAGTCGGCGCACCGGTGATCCTGCAAGCCAGCGCCGGCGCCCGCAAATACGCCGGCGAACCCTTCATCAAACACCTGATCCAGGCCGCGATGGAGGCCTACCCCCACATTCCGCTGGTGATGCACCAGGACCACGGCACCTCGCCCAAGGTCTGCGAAGGCGCGATCAACCTGGGCTTCGGCTCGGTGATGATGGACGGCTCGCTGATGGAAGACGGCAAGACCCCGGCTTCGTTCGACTACAACACCGACGTGACCCGCAAAGTGGTCGACATGGCGCACAAGGTCGGCGTCACGGTGGAAGGCGAACTCGGCTGCCTGGGCAACCTGGAAACCGGTGAAGCCGGCGAGGAAGACGGCATCGGCGCCGAAGGCAAGCTGGACCACAGCCAGATGCTGACCGACCCCGAAGAGGCCGCGCAGTTCGTCAAGGCCACGCAGCTCGACGCGCTCGCCATCGCCATCGGCACCAGCCACGGCGCCTACAAGTTCAGCCGCCCGCCCACCGGCGACATCCTGGCCATCAGCCGTGTCAAGGAAATCCACAAGCGCATCCCCAACACCCACCTGGTGATGCATGGCTCGTCCTCGGTGCCCGCCGAGTTGCTGGCCATCATCAACCAGTACGGCGGCAAGATGAAGGAAACCTACGGCGTGCCGGTCAAGGAAATCCAGGAAGCCATCAAGCACGGCGTGCGCAAGATCAACATCGACACCGACATCCGCCTGGCCATGACCGGCGCGGTGCGCAAGTTCCTGGCCGAGAACCCGGACAAGTTCGACGCCCGCGAATGGCTCAAGCCCGCGCGCGAAGCCGCCAAGCAGATCTGCAAGGCGCGCTACCTCGAGTTCGGCTGCGAAGGCCAGGGCAGCAAGATCAAGGGCGAAAGCCTGCAGGTGGTGGCGGCCAAGTACGCCAAGGGCGAACTCGCGCAAGTCGTGCACTGAGCGCGCTGCCGGGACCACCGCAAAGGCGGCACGGGCAAGGGAAGTCAACTTTCGGCCCGCCCCGTCGCCAACTTGCGATAATCCCCCGGAATGGTTCAAAGCCCGTTGGCTGTTCAACGGGCTTTTTTCTTGTCCCGCTTTTTCTTTGATCCGATCATGACCTCTGCCTTGCACACCTCGGCCCTGACCTCTTTGCCCCTGCTGGCGCGGGGCAAGGTGCGTGACAACTACGCCGTGGGCGACGACCGCATCCTGATGGTGGCGAGCGACCGCATCAGCGCGTTCGACGTGATCATGGGCGAGCCGATTCCCGGCAAGGGCGAGCTGCTGACCAGGCTCTCGCTGTTCTGGTTCGACCAGTTGGGCCCCAAGGGCCTGAACATCTGCCCGATCCACCTCACCGGCGATGCGCCCGAGAGCGTGGTCTCGCCCGCCGAGGTGCCGCAGGTGGTCGGCCGCTCGATGCTGGTGCAACGCCTGAAGCCGATTCCGGTGGAAGCGGTGGTGCGCGGCTATCTGGCCGGCAGCGGCTGGAAGGAATACCAGGAAAGCCGCTCGGTCTGCGGTGTGAAGCTGCCCGAGGGCCTGCAGAACGCGTCGCAACTGCCCGAGCCGATCTACACCCCGGCGGCCAAGGCGGCCATGGGCGAGCACGACGAAAACATCACCTTCGAGCGCACGGTCGAGATGATCGGCCCCGCGCTGGCGGCGCAGATCCGCGACGTGTCGATCGCGCTCTACAAGGCCGCGGCGGCGATCGCGCTGAAGAAGGGCATCATCATCGCGGACACCAAGTTCGAGTTCGGCCTGGACAAGGCCGGCAAGCTGGTGCTGATGGACGAAGTGCTCACGCCCGACAGCTCGCGCTACTGGCCGGCCGAGAGCTATGTGGTGGGGCAGAACCCGCCGAGCTACGACAAGCAGTTCCTGCGCGACTGGCTGGAAACCACGCAGGTCAGCGGCAAGCCCTGGGACAAGACGCCGCCCGCGCCGCGCCTGCCCAAGGAAGTGATCGAGAAGACCGCGGCGAAATACCAGGAAGCGCTCACGCGCCTGATGGGCTGATCAGGGCCCGTTCGGGCCCAGCTCACCTCAGCTCAACACCACCGACGACAACCTGCGCCGGTAAGTCGCCACCGTCGGGTCTTCCGGCGGCACCTGGCCCTCGGCCACCTTGGGCTTGGGCGGATCGATGACGTCGAGAATGGCGATGAAGGTCTTGCGCGCCAGGTCCTCTTTCCAGGTCTTGTCGCGCATCAGGATCTCCAGCAACTCGTCCATCGCCGCCGTCCACTGGCCAAAGGCCATGAGCAATTGCGCGAGGGCGAAGCGTGCATCGAAGTCGCGCTTGTTGGCGGCAATGGCCGCCTGCAGTTCGGTGGCGCGCGCGTCCGGGTCGGCCACTTCGGCCTGCGCGTCGCGCGCAGCCATCCAGCGCTGCAGCGAGTCGAGCCGGCGCACGCCAGCCGCTTTGGCGATCACGGGCGCAAAGGCCACCTTGGCATCGTCGTCCTGCCCCATCTCCAGCAGCAGCTTCACCAGGTCGAAGCGCGCGTCGTCGTTGTCGGGCGCGGCCTGCACGGCCTGCTGCATCTTCGCCAACGCGGTTTCGAGGTCACCCTCGGCGAGCGCGTCCTGCGCATCGGGCTCCACTTCTTCGGCTTCGAGCGCTTCGCCCTCGGGCAGGTGCTTGTCGAGGAAGGCCTTGATCTGGCCTTCGGGCAACGCGCCCATGAAACCGTCGACCGGCTGGCCGTTCATGAGCAGCACGCAGGTGGGAATGCTGCGCACGCCGAACGCGGCGGCGAGCTGCTGCTCCTGGTCGGAATCGATCTTGACCAGCTTGAAACGGCCCGCGTAATCGGCTTCCAGCTTCTCAAGCAGCGGGCCGATCACCTTGCAGGGGCCACACCACGGGGCCCAGAAATCCACCAACACGGGGGTGTGCATGGAGGCTTCGATGACCTCGGCTTCAAAGTTGGCGACGGTGACGTTGATCATGAGAGCGGCCTGGGCAAACGTAAAATCGACACTTTACCGGAGACGCCATGCCCTGCCATGCGCGTGGCCGGTCCAGCCCCGGCCCTGGGGCGCATCCGCCAAGAGGCACCTTCATGAACCCCATCCAAGTGGGTGTGCTCATGGGCTCCAGCAGCGACTGGGACACCATGCAGCACGCCGTGCAGATCCTGCAGGACTTTGGCATCGCGCACGAAGCGCGCGTGGTCTCGGCCCACCGCATGCCCGACGACATGTTCACCTACGCCGAGGCCGCCGCCGATCGTGGGCTCAAGGCCATCATCGCGGGCGCTGGCGGCGCGGCGCATTTGCCGGGCATGCTCGCGGCCAAGACGGTGGTGCCGGTGCTCGGCGTGCCCGTGGCCAGCAAGCACCTCAGCGGCGTGGACTCGCTGCACAGCATCGTGCAGATGCCCAAGGGCATTCCGGTGGCCACCTTTGCCATCGGCGCGGCGGGAGCCGCCAACGCCGCGCTGTTCGCCGTGGCCCTGCTCGCCAGCCACGACCCCGCGCTGCGCCAGAAACTCAACGATTTCCGCGCACAACAAACCGCCGCCGCACGCGCGATGACCCTTCCCGCATAAAAAAAACCCACCCCCGTCGCTTGCTCGCTGCGCGTAGCCGCATCACCCCTCAAGGGGGCAGCATCTGCGGCCCGGCAAAGCCGGTTCCGCGATGCTTCTGGACAGGCGCTCACCCACCACCCTATCTCATGAGCCTCAAGACATTTCTTCCCGGTGGTCCCTCCGTCAACGGCCAGCAGACCACGCTCGGCGTGATGGGCGGCGGCCAGCTGGGCCGCATGTTCGTGCAGGCGGCGCAGGCCATGGGCTACTTCACCGTGGTGCTCGACCCCGATCCGTCCAGCCCCGCCGGCCTGGTCAGCCACCACCACATCAAGACGGCGTACGACGACGAGCAAGGCCTGGCCCAGCTGATCCAGCGCTGCGACGCGATCACCACCGAATTCGAGAACGTGCCGGCCGCCGCGCTGGCCACGCTCGCCGCGCAGCGCGTGGTGGCGCCATCGGCGTCGTGCGTGGCCGTGGCGCAGGACCGCAGCAAGGAAAAGGCCCACTTCGAGCAGTGCGCGGCCATCAGCGGCGTGGCGCCCGCGCCGCACGCGGTCATCACCACCGACGCGGCCCTCGCCGCCGTGCCGGCCGACCTGTTGCCCGGCATCCTGAAGACCGCGCGCATGGGCTACGACGGCAAGGGCCAGGTGCGCGTGTCCACGCGCGAGGAACTCGCTGCCGCCTGGGACGGCCTGGACAAAGTGCCCTGCGTGCTGGAGAAGATGCTCAAGCTGCGCGCCGAGTGCTCGGTGATCGTGGCGCGTGGCGCCGACGGCCAGGTGGTGTGCTTTCCGGTGCAGAAGAACACGCACCACGACGGCATCCTCGCGCTGACCGAGGTCTACGACGGCGCGCTCGACGCCACCTTGGCGCAGCGTGCGCAGGCCAGCACCGTGGCGATTGCGAACCACCTGCACTACGTGGGCGTGCTGTGCGTCGAGTACTTCGTGGTCGAGAAAGCCGATGGCGCGCTCGACCTCGTGGTGAACGAAATGGCGCCCCGCCCGCACAACAGCGGCCACTACACGCAGAACGCCTGCGACCTGTCGCAGTTCGAGGCCCAGGTGCGCGCCCTCGCCGGTTTGCCGTTGCCCGTGCCACGCCAGCACAGCCCCAGCATCATGGTCAACCTGCTGGGCGATCTCTGGTTCGAACCCAACGCGACGCGCGCGCAAGCCAGCCAACAACCCGTGTCGCCACCCTGGGGCGCGGTGCTCGCGCTGCCGGGCACGCATCTGCATCTCTACGGCAAGCTGGGCGCGCGCGCAGGCCGCAAGATGGGCCATCTCAACATCACGGGCAGCAGCGTGGCGCAGGTGCGCGAAACCACCGCGCAGGTGTTGGCCCTGCTGGGCCTGCCCGCGCTCGGCGCCTGAGCTCGCCATGCCGCTGCTCCTGAAAGCCGCCGACCCCGCGGCCATCACCACCGCCGCGCAGCGGCTGGCCGCTGGCTCCTTGGTGGGTATGCCGACCGAAACCGTGTATGGCCTCGCCGCCGATGCCGACAACGCCACGGCGGTGCACCGCATCTTCGAAGCCAAGGGCCGCCCGGCCGACCACCCATTGATCGTGCACCTGGCCGCTGGCGATGGCGCACAGGGCTGGCGCGCGGGTGTAGACCACTACGCGCGCGACGTGCCCCCCTTCGCCGCCGCGCTCATGCAGGCGTTCTGGCCCGGCCCGCTCACGCTGATCCTGCCGCGCCGCGACGGCGTGGCGGCGGTGGCGGCCGGCGGGCAGGATTCGGTGGGCCTGCGCTGCCCGTCTCACCCGGTGGCCCAGGCGCTGCTGAGCGCCGCCGCCGCGCAGGGCGTGACGGGTGTTGCCGCCCCCAGCGCCAACCGCTTCGGCCGCGTCAGCCCCACCACCGCCGCCCACGTGGCCGAGGAGTTTTCGGCGCTGGCCGACGAAGACCTGCTCATCCTCGACGGCGGCGCTTGCCCCGTGGGCATCGAGTCCACCATCGTCGACTGCACGCGAGCGCACCCGGTGCTGCTGCGCCCCGGCATGGTCACTGTTGCGCAACTCGAAGCCGCCTGCGGCCAGCCGCTGCGCGAGCGCGACGAGGCCGCGCCACGCGCCTCGGGCACGCTCGAATCGCACTACGCACCGCGCGCCAAGGTGCGACTGATGGATGCAAAACAGTTGCGTGCGGCGTTTCAGGTGCTGGGCAGCGATGCAAAACACATTGCGGTGTACGCCCGCAGCACGTTCGAAACCGCCCGTGGCGTGCCGCGCCGTCGCATGCCCGACGATGCCGCCGCTGCCGCGCAGGAACTCTTTGCGGTGCTGCGCGAACTGGACGCCACCGGCGTGAACCTGATCTGGGTGGAAACACCGCCCGAAGACCAGGCCTGGGACGGCGTGCGCGACCGCTTGCAGCGCGCGGCCGCCTGAGGGCTTACTTCCAGCCCTTGGCCTCCAGGGCTTTCACCACGAGTTCGCCCATCAACTCGTTGGTGCGCGGCGTGCCGTGGAAATTGTCGGAAAACACATAGGTCTTCCACCAGTCGGGACTACTTTTCCCCTGTACTGCACTGAGCGAGGTGTCGGTGCAGGTCGCGATGTTGCCCGGACAGGCCGGCTGGGTGGTGTTGGTTAGTCCATAGGTGGCCGGCGTGTCCAGCCACTTGTTGAACTCGGCGTAGAAGTCCACCAGTACCACGCGGCTCTGGATGCCCAGCCGGGTCTTGAGCTGGTTGTTGAAGGTCTTGACCCATTGCGGCACCGCGAGCTTGATTTGGGCCGCCGCAGGAGGGTTGAGAAGCTCCGCAATCGCCAGCGACTGCACAAACCGGGGCGTGCGGGCCACGTCCGGCGCGGTGATCACCGCGATGCGCTGTGCATCCCGGTTCAGGGCTTCGCTCAACAGGGTGTCGACCAACAAGTCTGCCAGCCTCGTCACGTACAGATTGCCGATCTCATCCCGCGTCAGCCCGATTTTTTCGTCCGCCAGGATCAGCTCGCCCGTCAACGCATTGAACGCCGTGCCGCCATCGAGAAGCAAGGCCTTGGCGTAATCTTCCGCCAGATACGCCAGGTCATTGCCACCACCATCCACCAGCAGCAGCTCCTCGGGCTTGTACAGGCTTTGGGTCCGCAAGTCCTTGAGCTGCTGCACGATCGACAGGGGTGTGTTGTCGTTCGCGGCATCGCGGGGGTTGATGGCGGCGCCCCCGACACCATAGCTGGTACATGCCGTCGCGGCCGGGTTCAGCGCCGGAGCACCGCCCGCCGCCGAGTACCGCGGACACAGGGCCGGCGCAGCCACGGATGCGGCCACACGCTCTGTCCAGATCGGGTAAGGAGGCGTGCCCTGCACGGTGAACTTGAAGCCGAAGGTGCCGCTGTCGTTCAGGCTGTCACCGACCACCTTCACGGACGTGGTTTGCACCCCCGAATTCGAGGCGCTGCCGCTGCTGCCACCGTCACCGCCGCCACCACCACACGCGGCAAGAATCGTGGCGGTCATGGCCGCCGCCAGGCCGATACGGATAAACATGGGGAGGTCCTTGTCGTTGACAGAGCGAAGCGCCGAATGTGCCCGGGAAAGGAGCGCTTGCATGCGGCCTAGGCCATCTGGCCGACGCTGCTTCCTGCCCATGACCTCAAGGGCCTTCACGACCACGTCACCCGTCAGCTCGGGGGTGCGCGGTGTGCCGTGGAAGTTGTCCGAGAACACATGGGACGTCCACCCGCCGCCGGTGGGTGGCGCCGAACGCGCCATCGGTGCTCCACGCCACGGGGCCGCGGGCGGCGCGTCGGCTCAGTCGGGCAGCGCCGCCGTCCACTCCAGCAGCGCGTCCAGCGCGGGCCGCGCGGCCGGGGCGTTGGGGTGGTTGACGAACCCCACCACCACGTAACGCGTGCCGCTGGCGGCGTTGACGTAGCCCGCGATACCGGTCACATCGCGCAGCGTGCCGGTCTTGATGAAGGCGTTGCCGCGCGCGGCGCTGTTCCCGCCGCGTGCCAGCCGCACCGCCGTGCCGTTGACACCGGCAACGGACAGCGACTCGACGAACGACATGCCCTGGGGATGGCGTGCTGCGTGCCGCAGCAGACTCGCCAGCGCTTCGGGTGTGATGCGCTCCTCGCGCGAGAGGCCCGATCCGTTCTCGAGCACCGGGCCGGGTACGCGTTGGCCGAAGGTGCGTTTCCACCAGTCGGCCACCACCTCGCGCGAGTGCTCGAAACGCGCGGGGCGCGAAGGCACCAGCCGGTCGGCGGCGAAGGCCGGGGTCACCAGTGAGAACCGGGGCGCAGCCGTTTGCGGCACCGCCAGTTGCCCCAGCGTGAGAAACACCTGCTGCGCCATCACGTTGTTGCTCCAGCGGTTCACGTCCACGATCACCTCGGACAGCGGCAGCGAGCGCGCTTCGTGCAGCAGTTGCACTTCCGTGGGCATGGTGCCGTCGCGCACGCGGCCGGTGATGGCGCCGCCACTGGCACGCCACAGTCCTTCCAGGGCGCGCGCGGCGTAACTGGCCGGCTGCTGGTAGGCCACGGGCCACTTGAGTTCGCCGCAGTTTTGCGGGTAGCGGCCTTCGAAGCGGATGGCGTTGGGATCGTCGAACTGCGCCTGCAAAGCATTGCGCCAGTCGCCACACGCGCCCCGCGAGAGCGGCACGGTGGCGTCGATCGCAAGGCCCGCCAGCGGCGGCTCGCTGATCACGGTGGCCACGCCATTGGCCAGGTCGGGCTGGAAGGTGAGGATGACCGACTTGAAGTTGACCAGCAGCGCATCGGGCGTGGCGTTGTACGGGCGCAGGGCCTCCCCATCGAAGGCACCAGGGTCGATGGGCGGCAGTTCGAACGCGCTGTGGTCGAGCACCATATCGCCCAGGATCACGGTCACGCCCTTGGCCTGCAGGGCGGCATAGGCCTCGTGGACGCGTTCGAGCACCAGCTTGGGGTCGCCACCGCCGCGCACGTACAGGTTGCCGCGCAGGATGCCGTTTTCAACCATCCCGTCGGTGTAGAAGCGCGTGTTCCAGGTGAAGTCGGCGCCCAGCATGTCGATCGCGGCGTAGGTGGTCACCAGCTTCATCACCGACGCCGGGTTCACCGGTACGCCGGCCTGGTGGCGCAGGCGCTCGCGCGCCTCGGGCGCCACCGACACCACCATCGCCGAGAGCGCGCTGGTCGGCACCTGGGCGCGGTTCAGCGCCTCTACAACTGCGGGCGGCAAACCTGCGCCACGCCCGGGCATCTGCGCGCAGGCCGGCAGCCCGACGCAGGCCAGCAGCCACAGCGCGAGCAGGCGCGCGAGGAACGGAAATCGCAGGAGCAGGACGCGTGTCGACATAGGTGTTTCATTATGAAACGCGGGACCCCCGTGCGCACCTTCGCCAGGCCGGTGGTGCGCGAAAGCACACGCGGCAGCCCATCTGCCCGCCCGACACGGTGGTCGATAATCCACCCCATGCCCTCTGCCCTGCGCCTGCTTGCCATCGAAACCAGCACCGACACCCTTTCGGTGGCGCTGGGCAGCGGTGCGGCCGACGGGCCCTTGTGGCAACACACCGGCCCTGGCGGCGCGATGGCCTCCACCACCCTGCTGCCCCTGGTGAAACAGCTGCTCGATGCCTCGGGCTGGACGCTGAGCAGTCTGGACGCGGTGGTGTTTGGCCGCGGCCCAGGCTCGTTCACCGGCCTGCGCACCGCCTGCGCCGTGGCCCAGGGCCTGGCCTATGGCGCGCAGGAGACGGCCCGCCCCGGCGGCGTGCCGGTGCTGCCGGTCGATACCTTGCTGGCCCTGGCCGAAGAGGCGCGCCATGCCCACGCACAGGCAGGTGGGGCAAGGCCCGACACCGTGGTCGCGCTGCTGGACGCCCGCATGAGCGAGCTGTACCTCGCGCCTTATGCCTGCACGCCAACCGGGCTGTCGCCGCTGGCGCCGCCGCGCCTGTGCGCGCCGAAAGACCTCGCCGCCCATCTTCAAGGGTCTGTGACCGACGACACCCTGTTGGCCGGCAACGTGTTCGACAGCTATGCCCCTGACCTTGCGGCCATCCCCGGTCTGCGTCGGCACGCCCTGCCCACCGCCACCGCCTTGCTGCGTCTGGCGCCCGCCCTGATCGCGCAAGGCGCGGCGCTGGCGGCGCGCGACGCCCTGCCGCTGTACGTGCGCGACAAGGTGGCCCAGACCACCGACGAGCGCGAACGGTTGCGCGTGGCCGCCCACGCGGCAGCGCGGTGAGGAGGTCTTCTCCATGAGCCATGCCGTGAACGACCTGCTGCGGGCACCCCAAGCCTGGCCAACGGCGCAGGCCGTAAGCCCCACCGCGCAGGAACGCCGCATTGCCTTCGAGCCCATGTCCGAGGCCGATCTGGACTCGGTGCACGCCCTCGAGTCCGCCACCTATGCCCACCCCTGGTCGCGCAAGCACTTCCACGATTCGCTGCAGGCCGGCCACCCGGCCGTGCTGCTGCTCGGCGAGGCGCTGCCACACGAAAGACCGCCCTACCCGGCGCGCGCGGACGGCCGCCTGCTGCTGGGCTACCTGGTCGCGATGCCGGGCGTGGACGAGGTGCACCTGCTCAACGTCACCGTGGCCACCGCGCACCAGCGCCAGGGTTGGGCGCGTTTCATGCTCGATGCACTGGCGCTGTGGTCGCGCGGACAGGGCGCGCACTGGCTCTGGCTCGAAGTGCGCGAGAGCAACGCGCCCGCGCGCCGGCTCTACGAGCGGTATGGCTTCACGCAGGTGGGGCTGCGCAAGGGCTACTACCCGGCCGGCCATCTGCGGCGCGAGGACGCGGTGGTCATGAGCCTGAGCCTCGCACCCGACAACACAGCGGAGACGCAGCCTTGACCGCCGACGACACCTCCTTCGTGCCCCAGCTCGACGCGCGCCAGCGCGCCATGCTGGCCGAGATGGGCGTGCGCGTCTGGGCACCGCGGCCCACACCGCCGCAGGAAGCCGCTGCACCCACCGTCGCGCCACGGGCCAGCGCGCCCACGCCACCCGCCGCCACGCCGCCCCTCGCAACGCCCGTGCGCCAGCTGCCTGCCTCGCCGCCGCTGGAGGAAGCCCCACCCGTCGAGAGCCCTGTCGCAGAGCGTCCGCGCACCAGTCCGGTGGACACCATGGACTGGCCCGCGCTGCGCGAAGCCGTCGCCAGTTGCCAGGCCTGTGGCCTGTGCCAGAGCCGCAAGAACACGGTGTTCGGCGTGGGCGACACGCAAGCCGACTGGATGATCGTGGGTGAAGCCCCCGGCGAAAACGAAGACCGGCAGGGCGAACCTTTCGTGGGCGCGGCCGGCCAGTTGCTCGACAACATGCTGCGCGCCGTGGGCCGCAGCCGCCATGCCGAAGGCGCGAAGGGCGCCTTCATCGCCAACGTGCTCAAGTGCCGCCCGCCGGCCAACCGCAACCCGCAGCCCGAGGAAGTGGCTCAATGCGAGCCCTACCTGGTGCGCCAGGTGGCACTGGTGAAACCCAAGGTCATCGTCGCCATGGGCCGGTTCGCGGTGCAGGCGCTGCTCAAGACCACCGAGCCCATCGGCCGCCTGCGCGGCAAGGTGCACCGCTACGAGGGTGTGCCGGTGATCGTGACCTACCACCCGGCCTACCTGCTGCGCACCCCGGGTGACAAGGGCAAGGCCTGGGCCGACCTGTGCCTGGCGATGGACACGCTGGACAAGGCACCGGCCCGCTAAGGCCGCATTCGGCGAGACGCCGCCGAGGCAGGCCACAGCACCGACGCGATCGCCACCATCACCAGCGCCACGGCGGCCCAGTCCTGCCAGTGCAGCACCTCGCCCAGCCACCAGGCGCCGGTGAACACGCCGAGCACGGGGATGAACATCACCGACAGCGTGGACGCGATCGGGGGCAGGTCGCGCGCGAGCGAGAGCCAGGCCACCTGCGCGAAGGCGAACACGCCGACCGCGTTGTACAGAATCGCCCACCAGATCCCGGGCGTGGGCCAAATCCAGGCATCGCGCTCGAACACCAGCGCCAGCAGGGACATCCACACCGTGGTGAAGGCGGTGAGCCAGAACGAGATGGTCAGCGTCGGCTGCGGAATGCGTGTGTGGCGCAGCATCTGCGTGCCCACCGCCCAGGTGGCCGCGCCCACCAGCATCATGGCCACGCCCCAGGGCTTGCCGGCCAGGTTGGTGAGCTCGTGCCACAACAACAGCGCCACGCCCAGGCCGGCCGCGGCCACGCCACCCCACGCACGGCCTCTGAGTCGCTGCCCGAACCACAGGCTGCCGACCAGCGCCGAGAACACCGGCATCGTGTAACCGAGGATGGCCGCGCGACCGCTGGACAAGGTCTGCAGCGCGATGATCACCAGCGCGTGCCAGATCAACATGTTGAACACCGTGAGCCAGGCCAGCTCGATCCAGTGCGCTCGCTCAATGCGCAGCGGCGTGCGCCGCCACCACACGAACAGCCCCAGCACGAACAACCCGATCCACATGCAGATGGCGCGAAACGTGAGCGCCGGAAACCCGGTCACGCCAAACTTCATGATCGGCCAGTTGACGCCCCAGACCAAAGTGATCAGGGCAAGCAGAACGAGCTGTTGGCGGGTCAGGGTATGCATGGCCGCGATCTTAGGGGCGCGCTCCGTCGCTCGGCCGCCAACACCTCGCGCCAAGCCGCCAACTAAAATCGCGGACATGACTTTTCTCGACATGCTGCGAAACGCCGAGCGCCAGAACCGTTCCCTGTTGTGCGTTGGCCTGGACCCGGACCCGGCCCGCTTCCCCGCCCACCTGAAGAACGACGCCAGCCGCATCTATGACTTCTGCGCCGCCATTGTCGAGGCCACCGCCGACACCGCCATCGCCTTCAAGCCGCAGATCGCCTACTTCGCGGCGCACCGCGCGGAAGACCAGCTCGAGCGCCTGATGGCGCACATGCGCCGCGTCGCACCGCAGGTGCCGGTGATCCTGGACGCCAAACGCGGTGACATCGGCAGCACGGCGCAGCAGTACGCCATCGAAGCCTTCGAGCGCTACGGTGCCGACGCGGTCACGCTCTCGCCCTTCATGGGTTTCGATTCGGTGGAGCCTTACCTGGCGTACCACGGCAAAGGCGCGTTCCTGCTCTGCCGCACGTCCAACCCCGGTGGCGACGATCTGCAGAACCAGCGCCTGGCCTCCATCGATGGGGAGCCCCGGCTGTACGAACATGTGGCGCGCCTGGCGCAAGGCCCCTGGAACCTCAATGGCCAGCTCGGCCTGGTGGTGGGCGCGACCTACCCCGCCGAAATCGAACGTGTGCGCGAGATCGCACCGACCTTGCCGCTGCTGATCCCTGGTGTCGGCGCGCAGGGCGGCGACGCGGTCGCCACTGTCAAAGCGGGTCTGCGCACGCACGGCGACGAGACCACCGGCGCGATCGTCGTGAACTCGTCGCGCGCGATTCTGTACGCGTCGGCGGACGCCAACTTCGCCAGCGCGGCGCGGCAGGTGGCCCTGAAAACGCGAGACGAATTGCACGCAGCGCGCAGCTGAATTTCGACCAATGGCCGCCGGCGAATCGCCGGCGGTAGGGCTGCGAAACCACTGCCGCGGCGGCGCCACACCTACCTGTAACCACTTGAAAACCCGCCCCGTTCCGCGGCGGGCGGCTACCTACACTCGCGCTCGTCTCGATCTGGAGGAAGCCCATGATGGACATCGAAACACCGGATACACCCGACGGTGACACCGTCACTGCGCCCTGGCGCGCCGACGCCCCAGCACCTGCGCACACCGCACACGCACTGAGCGTGGTGGCCGCTGCCGCACTGCTGGCCGCCTGCGGCGGCGGAGGTGGTGGTGGCAGCAGCGGCAGCAGTGGAAGCGGAGGCAGCGGCAGCGCTGCAGCGCCGACGGGCGTGGTCGACTTCCCCATCAGCGGTTACGCGTACCTCAACGCTCCCACCGCCGAAGACGCAGCGCGCTTCCTGCAGCAGGCCCAGTTCTCGTCCACCACCGCAGAGATCGCCGAGCTGCGCAGCACGGGCTACGCGCAATGGCTGGCCAACCAGTTCGTGCGCTACCAGGGCATCACTGGCTGGAACTGGCTCGAGGCGCGGGGCTACGGTGCGGTCGACAGCTACGGCCATTTCTTCAACGCCTACCAAGCAGACTTCATGCTCTGGAGCCAGCTCCTGAGCGGGCCGGACATGATGCGCAAGCGCATCGCGCTCGCGCTCTCCGAATTCTTCGTGGCCTCGCTCGCCTCGAGCGACTTCACCTGGTTCTCCCATGCCTACGCCAGTTGGTGGGACATGCTGATGCGCCACGCCTTCGGCAACTACCGACAATTGCTCGAGGACGTGACGCTGCACCCCGCCATGGGTGCATTCCTCAACACCAAGGGCAACCAGAAAGAGAACGCCAACGGCCGCGTGCCCGACGAAAACTACGCCCGCGAGGTGATGCAGCTCTTCACCGTCGGCGTGGTCGAGCTCAACCTGGATGGCACGCCGAAACTCAGCGGCGGCGTGCCGGTGGAAACCTACGGCCAGGCCGACGTGACCGGCTTGGCGCGCGTGTTCACCGGCTACGACTTCGACACCTCCGACGGCGTGCGCCACGCCGTGCCCGGTCAGAGCTACACGATCGAGTCGCGCGCCTTCGCGGGCAAGCGCATGGCGTTCAACGCCAACCGCCACTCGTTGCTGGAAGCGCGCTTCCTCGGCACCACGGTGCCGGCCAGCACGTCCGGGCCGGCCGCGCTGAAGACCGCGCTGGACACCTTGTTCAACCACCCCAACGTCGGCCCGTTCTTCGCGCGCCAGATGATCCAGCGCCTGGTGACCAGCAACCCCAGCCCGGCCTACGTCGAACGCGTCGCCACGCGCTTCAACGACAACGGCGCGGGCGAACGCGGCGACCTGAAGGCGGTGTGGGCCGCGATCCTGCTCGACGACGAGGCGCGTGGACCGCACACGCTGCAAAGCACCACCTTCGGCAAACTGCGCGAGCCTATGCTGCGCTTCATCCAGTGGGCACGCACCTTCGGCGTGACCTCGGCCGCGGGCAGCTGGAAGATCTTCGAGCTCAACAACGTGGCCACGCAACTCGGCCAGAGCCCCCTGCGCTCGCCCTCGGTCTTCGGCTTCTTCCGCCCGGGCTACGTGCCACCGGGCACCGCGCTGTCGGCCTCGGGCGCCACCGCGCCGGAGTTTCAGCTGGTCAACGAGTCCACGGTCGGCGGCTACCTGAACTTCATGCAAGGCGCGATCCAGAACGGCATCCACTGCCCCGAACCCGGCGTGCCGCAAGCCGCCTGGACCAACTATGCCTACGACGTGCAGGCCAACTACACGCGTGAACTCTCGCTGGTCGCCGACGCCACGGCGCTGGTGAACCACGTCTGCCTCGTGCTGGCCGCGGGCAACATGTCCAACGCCACGCGCGCCATCATGGTCGCGGCGCTCGAGGCCACGCCCGTGACCACCGCCAGCACCGACACGGCCAAGCGGCGGCGCGTGTGGGCGGCCATCCTGATGGTCATGGCCTGTCCCGAATACCTGATCCAGAAGTAAGGGGCGCGCCATGCACTTCATCCAGCCCGACCTGCACACCCGCCGCGCCTTCCTGCGCCGCGCCGGCCAGCTCGCCTTCACCGGCGCGGCCCTGCCCACCGCGCTCAACCTCGCCGCCATGGGCGAGGCGGCGGCGCTCGACGCCACCGACTACAAGGCGCTGGTCTGCGTGTTCCTCAACGGCGGCAACGACTATGCCAACACCGTCATCCCCTACGACACCGCGACCTACGACCTCTACAGCGCGGTGCGCGGCGGCGGCGCGAACCGCACGGCGGGCGGCATTGCCCTCGCGCACGCGGCCCTCGGTCCGACCTTGCTCGACCCCACCGCCGCCCTGCCGAACGGCCGGCAGTACGCACTGCACCCGTCCATGCCGGGCCTGGCCGGCCTCTTCAACAGCGGCGCCGCGGCGGTGCAACTCAATGTCGGGCCACTGGTGGCTCCGATCACGCGCCAGCAATACAACGGCAGCAACCGCGCGCTCTATCCGCTGCCGCCCAAGCTGTTCTCGCACAACGACCAGCAGTCGGTCTGGCAATCCTCGCAACCCGAAGGCGCCACCACCGGCTGGGGCGGCCACCTGGGCGACCTGGCGCTCGCCGCCAACAGCAGCAACCGCGTGCTCACCTGCGTCTCCGTCACCGGCAACACGGTGTTCCTCAGCGGCGACCAGGCCTTGTCGTACCAGGTCAGCACCAGTGGCGCGGTGAAGATCGGCGCGGTCACGGGCAACGTCTACAACTCGCCCCAGGTGCGCGCGGCGATCGCGCAGCTAGCCCAGCAAACCCGCACCCACGTGCTGGAGAACGAATACAACCTCGTGACCGCGCGTGCCGTGGGCGCCGAGAACGCGCTGAGCACCGCGCTGGCCGCACGCCCCGCCAACACCGCGCCGTTCAACGCCTTTCCCACCAGCAACAACCTCGCCGACCAGCTGAAGATGGTCGCGCGCCTGATCGCCGCGCGCGATGACCTGGGCAACCGCCGCCAGGTGTTCTTCGTCTCCATGGGTGGCTTCGACCTGCACGACAACCTCGTCAACGGCCAGGCCACCTTGATGACCCGGCTGAGCGAGGCGCTCACCGCGTTCCACAACGCCACCGCGGCGCTGGGTGTGGCCGACAAGGTGACCACGTTCACCGCGTCCGACTTCGGCCGCACGCTCACCTCCAACGGCGACGGGTCCGACCACGGCTGGGGCAGCCACCATGTCGTGGTCGGCGGTGGGGTCAAGGGCAAGGCGTTCTATGGCAAGGCGCCACCGGTGAGCGTGGGCAACTCCACCGTGGACGCCAACGACCAGTGGCACGTGGGCCAGGGCCGCCTGCTGCCCAGCACCTCAGTGGACCAGTACGCCGCCACCATGGCCACCTGGTTTGGCGTGCAGGGCGCCGAGATGAACGGCATCCTGCCCCAGCTCGGCAACTTCGGTGGTGTCGACTACCCGACCAACCTCGGCTTCATGGCCTGACCGTAGCCTGCGCGACAGGCCAGATGCGACAGCGCGCTAGGATGCTCGCTGCTCGCACCAACGGGACCGCCGCGCATGATCGATCTTTACACCGCCGCCACACCCAACGGACACAAGGTGTCCATCGCGCTCGAAGAACTGGGCCTGCCCTACACGCTCAAGGCGCTCAACCTGAGCGAAGGGGAGCAGCGGCACCCCGACTACCTCAAGATCAACCCCAACGGCCGCATCCCTGCCATCGTCGACCACGAAGCCGGTGGTTTCGCGGTGTTCGAGTCCGGCGCCGTGCTGATCTACTTGGCGGAGAAGACCGGGCGCCTCATGCCCGCCGATGTACAGGGCCGCTCGCGCGTTCTGCAGTGGCTGATGTTCCAGATGGGGGGCATCGGTCCGATGATGGGCCAGGCCAATGTGTTCTTCCGCTACCTCCCCGAAAAGATCCCGCTCGCCATCGACCGCTACCAGGGCGAATGCCGGCGCCTGTTCCGCGTGCTGGACGGCCATCTGGAACACCACGAGTACCTCGCGGGCGACTACTCCATTGCCGACATCGCCAACTGGGCCTGGGTGCGCACGCACCGGTGGTCGGGCGTGGAGATCGATGACCTGCCGCACCTCAAGCGCTGGCGCAATGCGATCCGCGCGCGGCCCGCGGTGCAGCGCGGCATCGAACAACCGGCGTCGACGACAGACCTCGAGCGCGATGGCGATGCCGGCGCGAAGCGCTTTGCCGAGGACGCGCGGCGCATGGTGGAAACCGGCCAGAGCCTTCAAGCCGGGAAGACCGGCAAGGGAACGGCATGAAGCTCTATGTGTCGCCGCGCGCGCCCAACCCGCGCCGGGTGCTGATGTTTCTGGTGGAGAAAAACATCAACCGCCTGGAGCTCATCAACATCGATCTGAACGCCCAGGAACACAAAGCCGCAGACTACCGCGCCAAGAGCCCCCTGGCGCGCGTGCCGGCGCTGGAGCTCGACGACGGCCGCGTGCTCACCGAGACGCGCGCCATCTGCACCTGGCTCGAAGGCCGTTACCCCGAGCCCAACCTGATGGGGCACAACGCGGACGAGCGCGCCTTCATCGAAATGGCCGACCGCCGCATGGAGTGGTACTTCATGCTGCCCATGGCGAACTCGATCCGCCACACCCATCCCGGTCTGGCGCCGCTGGAGCAACCGCAGTTCCCGGACTTCGGGCAGTCGCAGCTCATCAAGGCGCGCGAGACCGCCGCCTGGCTCGACGGCGAGCTGCAACGCCAGCCGTGGGTGGCGGGCGAGCGCTTCACGATTGCGGACATCACCGCGTTCTGCACGGTCGAGTTCGCGCGCCTGGCGCGTTTCAACCCCGCCGGCGAAGGCCTGCACGCCCTGCAGGCCTGGCGTGATCGCGTGGCCGCACGGGCCAGCGCGAAGGTGTAGCGCCGCGCGCCATCCGGCGCTTGAGGTTGGCGCGGATGACCTGCCCCAGCACATAAAGACCCACAGCACGCTGGCTTACGCCTTGTAACAGCCGCCGCAGAGCGCACTGCCAGAATCGCAACAGGCTTGGAACCACGCAGGCCTACCGGCTGACACAACACTTCACAAACAGTCCCACGATATGACCTTTTCACTCCGCGCCTCCGTCCCCCTGATGCTGCTTGGTCTGGCGTTGACGGCCGGTGTACCGGCCCTGGCCGAAAAACCCGACCGCGACGACAAGCACGGGGGCAAGCATGACAAACACCAGAAGCAAGACAAACGTGAGAAGCATGGGTCGTCTCGCCAGGATGACCGCCGCGACGACTACCGTCCCCGCGAGGTCGTGCGGGCGCCGTCCTCCGGCGTGACGGTAAACATCCAGATCGGCAGCTATTTCGGCGAACCGCAACGCCGCGCTGCCTATTCGTACTACGAGCCACGTTTCAAGGCCGGCAATTGCCCACCGGGCCTGGCCAAGAAAAACAACGGCTGCATGCCGCCCGGCCAGGCGAAGAAGTGGCGCAAGGGCTATGTGCTGCCGCACGACGTCGTGTACTACCCCGTGCCCAGCGCGGTGAGCGTGCAGCTGGGCGTGCCGCCAGCCGGCTACAAATACGTGCGCGTGGCAGCCGACATTCTGCTGATCGCCGTGGGCACGTCCATGGTGGTCGACGCGATCGAAGACCTCGGCCGGTTCTGAGTCCGCCACGCGGCACCACGTCGACGTCGCTCAGTGCCAGGGCGTCGGACGCCGCTCCAATGCCCGCTCCATCGCGGGCAGCTCCTTCAATTTGGCTTGAAGCTCTTCGTCCAGCGCGTGCTGCCAGCGCTGCACCCACGCCGACGCGAGCGCCGGCGGCAAGCCCGCCAGCAAGGCCTGTGCGGTGTTGAGGTCGTTGAGATGCCCCAACAGTGCTTGCGCATTGGCCAACATCGCCGTGCTGCGCGCCACCCCTTTGGGCGGCAGCACGCCGGCCAGCAACTCCTGCGCGTAGCGCAGCTTCTTCAACACGATGCGCAGTTCGTGCCGGCCTTCGGGCCCTGCACGGCGGGCGACGTGCGCCGCCCTCTTCACGGCGGCGTGGCGTTCGCGAACAGCGGTGCGGGCCCAGTCGGTCAATGAAAGCGCCGAAGATTCAGCAGATGCCGGCGTGTCAACCGGTTCCAGCGCGAGCACCGCGCGGGTGAAAGCCAGCAGGCGCAGCGCGTGCGCCGACCCGCTCAGCACCTCGGCCGCCCGCCGTCCCGCATCGAGGCGCAGCGCCTGCACATGGGCCAGCAAGTCCGGTGGCGTCTGCCCATCACCGGTAGCGGCACTCCAGTCCGGCAGCCGCTCGGCCACGAACACATCCCAGTTGCGCGCATCGCCGAGCGCACCCGCCACCGACCGCCATTCGCGCGACCAATGCGCCACGAACCGCCGCGGCAGGTGGTCGCGGAACACGCGCAGCGCGGTGCGCAGACGCCGCAGCGCGACGCGGCATTGGTGCACGAACTCCGGGTCGGGCAGGCCGCCGTCGTCGCTGGGCGGCAACACCCCCGTCTCGTTGGCCTGCAAGTGGGTCAGGCAGCTCAACGCCACGGCACGGAACGCCTGCACAGGGTGCATGTCGGCGTCGAGTTCAACCCGTGACGACTTCGCCGGTTGTGCCCGCTCACCGACGAACAAGGCGTAGCCGCGCTCGGCCTTGCTGCGCTGCGCCGGCAGCAGGCGCAAGCCCTGCGCGGCCTGTCCTGATGGACCGAGAGCCAGCGTGTGCGCCAGGTCCAGCAAGGCATCCACCGGCCCGCTCTTGAGTTCGAGCTCCAGCTCCAGGATGGGCTGGCAATGCCGCCCCTGCGCGTTGCCGGTGGTGATGACACCCTCGTCCAGCGCCACCTCGACGCACGCCGGTCCCTGTTGCAGCAGCCAGCTGCGGCGGGTGAAGTCGGTGCGGAACACGGGCACCAGCTGCCAGGCCACGCGCACCAGCGCCTGCGCCAGGGTCTCGTCATCGACCAGCGCGGCGAAATCGAACTGGCCTGGGCGGCAGGGCGCTTCCCACTCCCCACGGCGCGACAGACCGCCCACCGAGGTCCCCGCGGTTTTCACGGTGAGCAAGGTGCTGCGGCCCACGCGGCGCTCGCGCACGGCCATGCGTTGCGCGCGCAGAGCGAGTGTGGACGTGTCGAAGTAGGTGTTGAACAACCGCTCGCGGCGCGGCGGCTGCGCGCTCAACAGCGGGTGCGCGAGCAGGCGCGACAGATCGTCGGGGTGCAGTTCGAGTTTGAGTTCGGTTTCGACGGGCATCGGACAGTGAACGGAGGGCGGACCTCGAGAGTCTGCCGTCGAATGGCGAATGCATCTACCATGGCGCCACAAGCCCTTACACGAACGCCATGCGCCCCGCCATCGTTGCCAGCACCCTGATCGCCCTGACCACGGGCGCACATGCCGCCGACCCGGTCGCGCTGGAGGCCAGTCGCGACTACCTCGTGGGTTTCGGGCTGGTGTCGTCCGCGCCGCACCTGGGCAGCGACGTCGATCAGCGCCTGCGGCTGCGGCCGATCTGGGCCTTCCAGCTCGGGCGCTTCCGTTTCGCCACCTCGGGCGCCAGCGCCTTGCTGAGCCAGGGACGCAAGACGGTGGACTCGGGTGTGAGCACCGAACTCGCGGGCAACGACACGTGGTCGCTGAGCACCTCGCTGGCGATCGACGACAAGCGCTCGTGGAAAGACGATGCCGTGTTCCGCGGCCTGCCCGACGTGCGGGCCACCCTGCGCGGGCGCGTCGCGGCGAATGCGGCGATCGGCAAGGAGAAACGCTGGACGTACTCGGTGCGCGCCTCGCAAGACCTGCTGGGCCGTGGCGGGGGCCTGCGCCTGGACCAGGGCCTGAGCTACCGCCATCCGGTGTCGAAGCAGACCCACTGGGACCTGTCCCTGGGCGCGGGCTGGGCCAATCGCACCCACCGGCAGACCTACTACGGCATCGACCCCGCGTCGGCCGCGGCCACCGGCTTGCCGGCGTACGCCATCGGTTCGGGTTGGGACAGCGTCTCGCTCGGCTGGCGCATCACCTCGGCGCTCAGCCACCACTGGGTGGCATACGGCGGCGTGAGCGTGGCGCAGCTGCAGGGAGCGGCCGCGCGCAGCCCGCTGACCGGCCGCAAGATCGCCTACGGCGCGACCGTGGGCATCGCCTACCGGAATTAGGGCAAGGCCAACAAGCGGCGCAGGTAGTGCCCGGTGTGGCTGTCGGGATGGGCCGCGATGGTCTCGGGCGTGCCCTGCACCACCACCGTGCCACCGCCCGAACCGCCTTCGGGGCCCATGTCGATCACCCAGTCGGCGGTCTTGATGACGTCAAGGTTGTGCTCGATCACCACGATGGTGTTGCCCGCGTCGCGCAGCTGGTGCAGCACCTTGAGCAGCAACTCGATGTCGGCGAAGTGCAAGCCGGTGGTGGGTTCGTCCAGGATGTAGAGCGTGCGCCCGGTGTCGCGTTTGCTCAGCTCCAGCGCGAGCTTGACGCGTTGCGCCTCGCCACCCGAGAGCGTGGTCGCGCTCTGCCCGAGCTGGATGTAGGACAGGCCCACGTCGAGCAATGTCTGCAGCTTGCGGTGCAATGTGGGCACGGCGCTGAAGAAAGCATGCGCCTGCTCCACGGTCATGTCCAGGATCTGCGCGATGTTGCGGCCCTTGTACTGCACGTCCAGCGTCTCGCGGTTGTAGCGCTGGCCACCACAGACCTCGCAAGGCACGTACACGTCGGGCAGGAAATGCATTTCCACCTTGACCACGCCATCGCCCTGGCAGGCTTCGCAGCGGCCACCGGCCACGTTGAAGCTGAAGCGGCCGGGGCCGTAGCCACGCTCGCGCGCGGTGGGCATCTCGGCCATGAGCTCGCGAATGCCGGTGAACAGGCCCGTGTAGGTCGCGGGATTGCTGCGCGGCGTGCGGCCGATGGGCGACTGGTCGACGTTGATGACCTTGTCGAAATGCTCGATGCCTTCGATCGCGTCGTGCGCCGCCGGCTCGTCGTGTGAGCGGTAGAGCGTGCGCGCCACGGCGGCGTAGAGCGTGTCGTTGACGACCGTGGATTTGCCCGAGCCCGAGACCCCGGTGACACAGGTGAGCAGACCCACCGGGAACGCCACGTTCACACCCTTGAGGTTGTGGCCGCGCGCGTTGAGCACGCGGATTTCCTGCAAGTCGCCCAGCGTGGCCTGGTGCGCGGCTTCGCGGGCGGCACGGCGCTCCGCGGCGGGGCTGGGTGCAAAGCGCGGTTTGGACGGTGCGTCAGGCTTGGCCGTGTCACCCCGCTTGACCACCGGCAGCCAGGGCGTGCGCCGCTGCGGCACCGCAATGCTTCGCGCGCCGCTGAGGTATTGGCCGGTGAGCGATTCGGTGGCAGCCATGATGGCGTCACAGCTGCCCTGCGCCATCACCCGCCCGCCATGCACACCGGCACCCGGGCCCATGTCGATCACGTGGTCGGCGGTGCGGATCATGTCCTCGTCGTGTTCGACCACGAGCACGGTGTTGCCCAGGTCGCGCAGGTGCTGCAGCGTGGCGATGAGACGGTCGTTGTCGCGCTGGTGCAGGCCGATGCTGGGTTCGTCGAGCACGTACATCACGCCGGTCAGGCCGCTGCCGATCTGGCTGGCCAGGCGGATGCGCTGGGCTTCGCCGCCGGAGAGCGTGTCCGCGCTGCGGTCCAGGCTGAGGTAGTTCAGGCCCACGTCGTTGAGGAACTTCAGCCGCTGGCGGATTTCGTTGATCACGCGCGCGGCGATGTCGCCCTTGGCGCCGTGCAGCTCCAGCGTCTTGAAGTACGCCAACGACTCGCCCAGCGTGATGTGGCTGATCTTGTAGATCGGCTGTTTCTGATCGCCCTCGCCCACGAACACGTGGCGTGCCTCGCGGCGCAGGCGCGAGCCGCCGCAGTCCGGGCAGGGTTGCACGGCGCGGTAGCGCGCCAGCTCTTCGCGCACGGCGGCGCTGTCGGTCTCGCGGTAGCGGCGCTCGAAGTTGCGGATGATGCCTTCGAAGGGGTGTTTCTTGCTCACCTTGCGGCCCGCGCGCTCGCCCGATTCGAGCGCGTAGCTGAACTTCACCTCCTCTTCGCCCGAGCCGTACAACAGCACCTGCTGCACGCGCTCGCTCAGGCTTTCCCAAGGCGCCTCGGCGTCGAACTTGTAGTGCGCGCCGAGGCTTTCGATCATCGCGAAGGAATAGCCGTTGCGCCGGTCCCATCCCTTGATGGCGCCACTGGCCATGCTGAGCGAGGGAAACGCCACCACGCGCGCCGGGTCGAAGAACTCGGTGTGGCCCAGACCGTCGCAGGTCGGGCAGGCCCCCATGGGCGAGTTGAAGGAGAACAGACGCGGTTCGAGTTCGCCCACGGTGTAGTGGCACAGCGGGCAGGCGAAGCGTGCGGAAAAGCCGTGTTCGCGCGGGGTCTGGCCTGCGCCGTCGGCGTCCATCTCCACGGCAAGGGCGCGGCCATCGGCCAGGCGCAGCGCGGCTTCAAAGCTCTCGGCGAGGCGCTGGCGCAACGGGTTCACGCCCTCTTCCTCGCCATCGCCGCGCACCTTGATGCGGTCGATCACCACATCGATGTTGTGTTTCTCGGTCTTCTTGAGCGCGGGCAGCGTTTCGGCCTCCACCACCGCGCCGTCGACCCGGAACCGCACATAGCCTTGCGCCTGCATGTCGGCAAAGAGTTCGACGAACTCGCCCTTTTTCTCGCGCGCCACCGGCGCCAGGATCATCAGGCGCGTGCCTTCGGGCAGCGCGAGCACCGTGTCCACCATCTGCGCCACGCTTTGCGCCGCCAGCGGCAGGCCGTGGTCGGGGCAGTGCGGCGTGCCGGCGCGCGCGTACAGCAGGCGCAGGTAGTCGTGGATCTCGGTGACCGTGCCCACGGTGGAGCGCGGGTTGTGGCTGGTGGCTTTCTGCTCGATCGCGATCGCGGGCGACAGGCCTTCGATCAGGTCCACATCGGGCTTGTCCATCAACTGCAGAAACTGCCGCGCGTAGGCCGACAGGCTTTCCACGTAGCGGCGCTGGCCTTCCGCATACAGGGTATCGAACGCGAGGCTGGACTTGCCTGAACCCGACAGACCGGTGATCACCACCAGCGAATGCTTGGGGATGTCGAGGTCGATGTTCTTGAGGTTGTGCGTGCGCGCGCCGCGCACCGTGAGGAAGGCGCTGGCGTGCCGCAGCGCAGCGGCCAGGTACCGGGCATCCGGCTCGGCAACGGACAGCGTTTCGGGAGGCGTGCCGCCGGGCGCTCCAGTCAATTTCAGGTCCGGGTGCAGGTTCTGGTTCAAGGCGCTACGGGAGTGTTGAGGGCAACCGGGCATGATAAGCCGCCAACCGAGCCGAAACCAACCTTCCGGCGGCCATGCGCCGTTCACCGACAATACGCCATCCCCTGCCTTGCCCCGCCCGACCATCGCTCCCGTGCCTTCTCTGAGTCCCACCC
>NZ_SCML01000039.1 GCF_005503365.1 Hydrogenophaga sp. 2FB | reverse complement strand
GCCCAACCCTCCCCCGGGCACGCGCGCACAGGGCTTGTGCATGCTTTCAACGGGGGATGCGCTCACGCGCTAAAGTAGCAGGATGACTACCGAGGTCGACCACGGCACCCTCAAACCCGCTACGCAGCAGGCACACCCGGCCGCGAGCGCCGCCGCGGCCAGCTTTGCGGCGCTGCTGGGCAAGCTCGACTACCTCGGCCCGGCCGACATTGAAAGCATCCGCCAGGCTTACCGGTTCGCGGACGAAGCGCACCTGGGGCAGTTGCGCAAGAACGGCGACCCCTACATCACGCACCCGATTGCGGTGGCCGCCCAGTGCGCCGAATGGAAGCTCGACGCGCAGGCGCTGATGGCGGCGTTGATGCACGACGCCATCGAGGACTGCGGCGTCACGAAGGAAGAGCTGGTGGAGCGCTTCGGCTCTCCGGTGGCCGAACTGGTGGATGGCCTGACCAAGCTGGAAAAGCTGGAGTTCGACACGCGCGAACAGAACCAGGCCGAATCGTTTCGCAAGATGCTGCTGGCCATGGCCAAGGATGTGCGCGTCATCCTGATCAAGCTGGCCGACCGCACCCACAACATGCGCACGCTGGGCGACATGCCGCGCTCGAAGTGGCGTCGCATCAGCAGCGAAACGCTGGAGATCTACGCGCCCATTGCCCACCGCCTGGGGCTGAACTTCACGTACCGCGAGCTGCAGGATCTGGCGTTTCGCTTTCTGCACCCCTGGCGCTACGAGGTGCTGTCCAAGGCCCTGAACAAGTCGCGCAACCGCCGGCGCGACCTGATCGCGCGCGTGCAGCGCGAGGTCGAGGCGGACTTCGTGCGCCACGGCATGGGCGTGCGCATCATGGGCCGCGAGAAGACGCTGTATTCGGTCTACCGCAAGATGGACAACAAGCACCTGTCGTTCTCGCAGGTCACCGACATCTACGGTTTCCGCATCATCGTGCCCGAGCTGAGCGACTGTTACACCGGGCTGGGCGTGCTGCACCAGCTCTACAAGCCGCTGCCCGGCAAGTTCCGTGATTACGTGGCGATTCCGAAGGTCAACGGCTACCAGTCGCTGCACACCACGCTGATCGGCCCGTTTGGCACGAACATCGAGTTCCAGCTTCGCACGCACGCCATGGACGTCGTGGCCGAGTCCGGTGTGGCCGCGCACTGGCTGTACAAGGCCAGCGAGCCCAACAGCGACATGTCGCAGCGGCTGGGCACGCAGTGGCTGCAATCCTTGCTGGACATTCAGCAGGAAACGCACGACGCGGCCGAGTTCTGGGACCACATCAAGATCGATCTCTTCCCGGATGCGGTTTACGTGTTCACGCCCAAGAGCAAGATCATGGCGCTGCCACGTGGCGCCACGGTGATGGACTTCGCCTATGCGATCCACAGCGATGTGGGCAACCACACGGTCTCGGCCCGCATCAATGGCGAGCAGCGCCCTCTGCGCACCGAGCTGGCCAATGGCGACGTGGTCGAGATCGTCACGGCCGAAAAGGCCGAGCCCAATCCGAGCTGGCTTTCGTTCGTCAAGACCGGGCGGGCACGGTCCAAGATCCGGCACCACCTGAAATCGGTCGCCCAGGAGAAGTCGCACGAGCTGGGTGAGCGCATGCTCAGCCAGGCGCTGCGCTCGGAGGGCATTGCCTCACTGCCCGCGGAAGACGGCGCGTACCAGGCGTCCTGGGAAAAGTTGCTGCGCTTCACCGGCAACAAGTCGCGCGAAGAACTGCTGTCCGATATCGGCATGGGCAAGCGCATCGCCAACATGGTGGGCAAGAAGCTGGCCGTGCTGTTGGCCGAAACCGGTCTCAAACCCGATGCCCTGCTCATCAGCACCGAGCGTTATGCCAGTGGCCGCGAGGAATCGGTGTCGCAAGGCGTGGTCACGCTCGACGGCAGTGAAGGTGCGTCGGTGCAGTACGCGCCGTGCTGCAAACCGATCCCCGGTGACCGCATCGTCGGCTACCTCGGACGCGGCGAAGGCCTGGTGGTGCACGCGGACGATTGCCCGACCGGCAAACGGCTGCTGCTGCGCGACAGCGAACGGTTTCTGGAAGTCGAGTGGGCCGACGAGCCGGTGCGCCCGTTCGACACCACGGTGATCGTCACGGTCACCAACGGCAAGGGCGTGCTCGCCCGCGTGGCGGCCAGCATCGCCGCGGCCGAGGCGGACATTGGCCATGTGGACATGGGCGACGAGCCGGCCCAGACCGCGACGGACATTCGCTTTCTGGTGGCCGTGCGCGACCGTCAGCACCTGGCGGACGTGCTGCGCAGCCTCAAGCGCACCACCTCGGTGATCAAGGCACAGCGCTACAAGCCCTGAAGCTCAGGCGCTGACGTCAGGCGCCGGGTACCGCACCGACAAGACCTCGAGTTCCTGCACGCCGCCCGGCAGCATGAGGCGCACCACATCGCCCACGCGGGCCTTGAGCAGCGCGCGCGCCACCGGCGACACCCAGCTGATCTGCGCCTGCGCGCTGTCGGCCTCATCCACACCCAGAATCGTGACCGTGGTTTCGACCCCATCGTTGTCGGCATAGGTGACGGTGGCGCCAAAAAACACCTGGTCGCCGCCCTCGTGCAGCGAGGCATCCACGACCTCGGCGATTTCCAGACGCCGCGTAAGGAAACGGATGCGGCGGTCGATCTCGCGCAGCCGCTTCTTGCCGTAGAGGTAGTCGCCGTTTTCGGAGCGATCGCCGTTGCTGGCGGCCCAGTGCACGATGTCGACGATCTTGGGGCGCTCGTCGTCGATCAACCCGAACAGCTCGCTGCGCAGGCGCTCGTAGCCCGCGCGGGTGATGTAGTTCTTGCCCCCTGGCACGCTCGCGGCGGCGGGCACGTCGTCGCCGTCGTCCTCGTCCGCGTCGCTCTCGCGCGTGAATGCCTTGCTCATGTGGGCCACCTCCAAGAAAAAAACCCGCAACGTTGGGCTGCGGGTGTTCTGGAAATGATACGGGAATCGGACCGGGCGGTCGCCCTTATTGCGGCAGCATGAACCGCGCAAAAAAGTCGGCAAGGGCCCGATGGGCATCCAGCGGCAGCACGTGCGCGACGTATTGATCGGGCCGCACCACCACCACCGCGCCACGGGTCCGGTCAATGCCGCGCACATCGAAGATGTCGGCGCCGGTTTTCAAGGGTGCCGAAAAAACCTTCTCGTGGTCGTGCAGCTGGTGCCGGCCTTTGGGCGGCCTCAGCAGCATCGGCAGGCCTTCCGTCGCCAAGGCGTGGTGCGCCTGCTGAAAGACCGCGCGCACATCGAACACCGCGTCGATGTCCTGGCCTCGCGCGGTGAATCGACGCAGCGGCGAGTCCTGCGCTTCGCTCAGGAACCTGCACAGCGCATGCACGCCAACCTGCGCATTTGCCGCGTCGTCCGCCCCCGCAAAGAGGTACAGGCGCCAGCGCCCATCCGCCTTGCCCACATGCCCCAGGTGCATCGGCTTCGCGTCGGACACACGGACCACCGGGGCGGAGTGGAACCGGGTGCCGATTTCGAAACCGGCGGCCAGGTGCTGGTGGGTGGGCTCGCCGCAAATGGATGAGGGGCGGTAACGCGTTTCCACGCCTGCGGTGAAGCGGCCATGGCGCTCAAAGTAGCGCTGAAACGCCACGGGATCGACGCCCCCGCCGCCGCCCTGCCTGGGGCGGTCGCTGAACATCTGCGCCCACTCGCGATCGAAGTCGATCAATTCCTGCGCCACCACTTGGCGTTCTTCGCTGTAGGTCCGCAGCAGGTCGGGTGGGCATTGCTTTCGCAGCACCGCCGCCAGTTTCCACCCGAGGTTGAAGGTGTCCTGCATGGAAAAGTTCATGCCCTGGCCGGCCTTCGGGCTGTGGGTGTGGCAGGCATCGCCGGCGATGAACACCCGTGGCGGTCGCGCGCCGCCGGCAGGCGACATGGCGTCGTCGTACGTGTCACAGATCCGTTGGCCAATTTCGTAAACCGACCACCAGGGCACGTCCTTGACGTCCAGTGAGTAAGGATGAAGCGCTCGCTGCGCCACGCCGATCAGCTTCTCGACCGTGATGCCGCGCTCCGACACCCTCTCCGCATCGCCGAGCTTGTCCATCTCGACATAGAAGCGGGCCAGGTAGCCGCCCTCGCGCGGGATCAGCAGCAGGTTGCCACTCTGGGACTGAATGGCGGCCTTGTGGCGAATGTCCGGGAAGTCCGTGACGGCCAGCACGTCCATCACGCCCCAGGCCTGGTTGGCCGAATCGCCCTTGAGCTGCAAGCCCATGGCCTTGCGAACGGCGCTGCGCGCGCCGTCGCAACCCACCACGTAGCGCGCCTTCACCACCTCGACCTGCCCCGCATGCGCGGCGTCGGTGCGCTCCAGGCGCACGGTGACCGGACCATCGACGGCATCGGTGTCCCGCGATACGTCCAGAACGCGGCGCGCATAGTGGGGCTGCAGCCGACTCGGCGAGTGGCGCATGAGTTCCAGATAGAAGTCATGCACCCGCGCCTGGTTCAGGATGACGTGAGGGAACTCGGACAGGCCGTCTTCGGTGTCCTGCACGCGGCCGTGCCGAACGATCTGCGTGGCGTCCGCAGCGTCCGGTTTCCAGAACGTCACTTCGCTGATCCAGCAGGCTTCCTTCAGCACCCGTTCGCTGAAGTTGAACGCCTCGAACATCTCCATGGTGCGGCAGGCGATGCCATCGGCCTGCCCGAGCTGCAGCGGACCGACTTTCTGCTCCACGATGCAGGTGCGGATGTCCGCGAAAGCCGCCAACTGCGCGGCCAAGGTCAACCCGGCGGGCCCGCAGCCCACGATCAGCACGTCGACGTCCGTCGGCACCACGTCCGTGTGCACAGGGGCCAGCGGGGACGCTTCCGAGACGTGCGGGTCACCCGCCTTGAAACCATTCAAATGAAACTGCATCGCGGCTCAACTCCATCGGTCACGCCCGGCATGGCGCTGTCACCCGGAGTCTGACGACGGATGACTATTTCGTAAATCGTCGTAGGATGATTGACCATATGACGTTTTTTGATAATTGATGGCCAAACTCGATATCGAATGGTTGCGCATCTTTGTGGAGATCTACCGCCTGCAAAGCGTGTCGCGCGCCGCGGAGCGCCTGGACTTGCCGCAATCGAACGCGAGCGTGGCGTTGAACAAGCTCAGGCGGTTCTACGGCGACCGCCTGTTCTCACGCACATCCGCCGGCATGGAGCCCACCGCTTTCGCGCTCGCCATCTACCCCGAAGTGAGCAAGGCGATCCAGCACATCGAGCACACGACGGGTCAACAAGGTGCCTTCGATCCCGCGACGGCCCAACGCAGCTTCTGCATCAGCATGACGGACATCAGCGAGATCGTGGTGTTGCCGCGGCTGATGAACCACCTCAAGCAGCACGCGCCGGGCATCCAGATCGAGGCGCAGCGGTCGAGCGGCGATACCGTGCGCAAGCTCGAGTCCGGCGAGAACGATCTCGCCATCGGATTTCTCCCGCTGCTGGAAGCCGGCTTCTACCAGCAGGTGTTGTTCAAGCAGGACTTCGTGGTGCTCGCGTCGCACCGGCATCCGCGCGTGAGAGGCAGCATCAGCCGCCAGGCTTTTACCGCCGAGCAACACATTGCCGTCACCACGTCCGGGACCGGGCACGCCATTGTGGACAAGGCGCTGCAGCGCAAAAAGATCGAGCGGCACATCGCGCTGCGCATCCCGACGTTTCTCGGTGTCGGGCGGCTCGTGGCCGACACGGAACTGCTGGTGCTTGTCCCGAGAAAACTGGGGGAAGCCCTGTGCGCGCAAGAAGACATCCAGATGCTCGCACCGCCCGTTCCCTTGCCTTCGTACGCGGTCAAGCAGCATTGGCACGAGCGGTTTCACGCCGACGCGGGCAACGCGTGGTTGAGGGCCGCGCTGGCCGACATGATGTCGGGCCAGACCGCCTGACCAGGACGTCAGGACGCCTTCATCAGGTGCTTGCCGATCACGAGTTGCTGGATCTGGGTGGTGCCTTCATAGAGGCGCAACAGGCGCACGTCGCGGTAGAAGCGCTCGACCTTGTAGTCGTTCATGTAGCCGGAGCCGCCATGGATCTGCACACCGCGGTCTGCCACCCGGCCCACCATTTCGGTGCAGAACATCTTGGCGCACGATGCCTGCATGCCGATCTCGGGATCTGATGCCCCCAGGGGGCTGGCGTCATAGCGTCTTGCCGTGGAGAGCACCAAGGCCGTCGCCGCCAGCAATTCCGCCTGGCTGTCGGCCAACATGGCCTGCACGAGTTGAAAGTCGCCGATGCGCTGGCCAAACTGTTTGCGCTCCTGCGCGTAGGCCACGCTTTCCTGAAGGATGCGATGGGCCATTCCGCACGCCAGTGCGGCAACGTGCAGGCGGCCCCGGCTCAGCACTTTCATCGCGGTTTTGAAGCCCTTGCCCGGCACGCCGCCGATGATGTTGGCGGCGGGCACGCGCACGTTGTCGAGGTGGACATCGCAGGTCTTGGTGCCGCGCTGGCCCATTTTTCGATCGGGCTTGCCCAGGCTCAGCCCGGGCAAGCCGGCCGGCACCACGAAGGCCGTGATGCCCGCGGAGCCCGCGCCTTCGGTGCGCGCCATCAAGGTGAAAGCGCCGGCGCGCGTGGCGTTGGTGATGAAGCGCTTGGTGCCGCTGAGCAGGTAGTCATCGCCATCGCGCACGCCCTTGGTGCTGATGGACGCGGCGTCCGATCCCGCGTTGGGCTCCGTGAGGGCGAACGAGACGATCAGGTCGCCGCTCGCGATGCGTGGCAGAAACTCGGCCTTCTGCTGCGCCGTGCCATCCATCAGGATGCCCTGCGAACCAATGCCGATGTTGGTACCGACCACCGAGCGAAACGCCAGTGCGGTCTTGGCCAGCTCGCACGCCACTTCGCACTCCTGCTCCAGGCTCAGCCCGATGCCACCGAACGCCTCGGGGATCGAGAGGCCAAAGAGCCCCAGTTCTTTCATGTCCTGCACGATGTCCGCGGGCACCTCGTCGTGCTCTTCGACGTGGTCTTCAGCGGGCACCAAGCGCTCCTGGACGAAGCGTTGAACGCTGGTCTTGAGCAGTTGGAAGGTTTCTTGATCGATGGCCATGGTGTTTCCTGCAAATCGGCCGTATTGTTCTTTTTCATGCTCAATTTGACAATCACAACACCACTTGACATTCAGTCAAGTCATTTTTGACAATAAGCCCATGGACTCCAACGCACTCGCGCTTTTCGTCGACATCGTGGACGCCGGCAATCTGAGCGCCGCCGCCCGGCACCTCAAGGTCACCCGCGCCAACATCAGCTACCACCTGAACCAGCTGGAGAAGTCCGTGGGGCTACAACTGATGCGGCGCACGACGCGCCGCGTGGCGCTCACGGAAGCGGGCGAGGCGCTCTACCGGCACGGCCGCGTCATCCGGGACGAGGTGCTCGCCGCGCGCGAATCGGCCTCGACCCTGGGCAAGGGTCTGCATGGCTCGGTCCGGCTCAGCCTGCCCACCGGCTTCGGGCACATGGTGATGTCGGGTTGGCTGATCGACTTCAAGCGCCAGTACCCCGGCATTTCACTGGAGGTCCTGTTCGACAACCGCGTTGACGATTTGCTGCGCGAAGAAATCGACGTCGTCGTTCGTGTCATGACCGAGCCGCCACCGCACATGGTGGCCACGGAACTCACGCAGGTGCGCTACATGGTCTGTGCGTCGGTGGATCATGCGCGCGAACACGCGATGCCCACCGAGCCGGAGGCGCTCGCGCACGTTCCCTTGATCACCTCGGCCGTCACGGGCCGGGAGCTCCGGGTGTCCGCCTACCAGGATGCGCTGCGCCGCGAAGTGACGCTGCACCCCACCCTGGCTTCCGAGAATTTCCAGTTTCTGCGAGAGGCCATCCTGGCGGGTCTGGGCGTGGGGCTGGTGCCCGACTACGTGATGGCCGACGACGTGGCGCAAGGGCTGGCGGTCACCGCGCTGAACGAGTGGCGCCTGAGCATCTTCGGCACGCGCATGTTCCTGCTGCGCATGCCGAACCGCTACCAGACGCTGGCCACGAGAACGCTGATCGACTTCATCACCGGCAAGGTGCGCGCATGGGCGGGGTGACGCGTCAGGACGTGCCGTTACCCGCCTTGAACCCCAGCGGCGGCACCAGGCCCCGCTCCTTCAGGATGGCGCCCGCCACCGCAAACGCATGGTTGGCCGCGGGCACGCCGCAGTAGACAGCCGCCATCAGGATGGCTTCCTTGATGTCGTCGGGTGACAGGCGCGATGCATCCGTGGCGTCAAGGGCGGCACGCACGTGCAGGGCAAATTCTTCCCAGGCCTTCAGGCCGAGCATCAGCGACAGCACCATGAAACGGCGCGTGCGGTCGCCCAGGCTCGGACGACCCCAGATGTCGTTCCAGGCGTGGCGCGTGATGAGGTCCTGGAACTCGGCGTTGAAGCTGGTGCGCTGGGCAAGCGATCGGTCGACCCACGCGTCACCCAGGATGCGGCGGCGCTGCAGCAGGCCGCGCTCGTAGTCGGGTGACGGGCTGGATGCGCCATGGAATGCGCCCTCCCCCTCCACCATGCGCTCGGACACGAACGCCTCCAGCAGCCGCGCAAATTCACGAGGCTGCTCGATGGCGCTGATGTGCGATGCCTGCTCGATCACGGCCAGTTGCGCGCCAGGGATGGCATCGGCGATCGCCTCTGACATGGCGGGCGGCGCACCAACGTCCAGCGCGCCGGCGATCACCAGCGTGGGGCAGGTGATGCCGGGCAGCCCGGCACGCCAGTCCACATGGCGCACCGCGTGGCAACTGGCCACGTAGCCTGCGGCGTCGGTGGCCAGCAGCGTGTCGCGAGCGGCTTGCACCTCAGCCGGCTGCGCGGCGCGAAAGCCGTCATGAAAGTAGCGGGCCATGACGGCATCGGCAATCGACGCCATGCCCTCGCGTTCCACGCTGGCGATGCGGGCGTCCCAGTTGGCGCGACCGGCCTCCGGGTAGAACGCCGTGCTGCTGGCCACCACCAGGCCGCGCAGCAGTTCCGGGTGGCGGATGGCCAAGCCCTGGCCGACCATGCCGCCCATCGACAGCCCCACCCAGACCACGGGCTCGCGCGCCACGCTGCGCAGCAGGGCCGCCGCTTGCTCGATCAGCAAGCCCATGTCGTACGGGCCAGGCAACACGCGCGACTGCCCGTGGCCGAGGTGGTCGAACGTCAGGACGCGGTACCTGCCCCGGAGTTCTGCCAGCAGCGGCGCCCAGTCCTGCTGTTTCATGCCGAGCGCATGGCTCAGCACCAGCAGCGGGCCGTCGCCGCCCGGCTGCAACGTATAGGAGAGTGCGTGTGACATGGGGAGGTGGGTTCAGTGTTGCAGCAGCTTGTCGCACATGCGTGCCGACGGCGCCGCGGCCGCCTGCAAATGGCACAGGGCATGCAGCGCGTCGCGCTGCATGGGCGAGAGCCCGGCCAGTGCCTCATCGGCCAGCACCAGCTCGATCAGCGGGGTATGGTTCTGCAAGGCCTTGGCACCCAGCGCGCGCACCAATGCCGAGGCCTGCGGTTTGCCCAGCCGTGGCGCGAGCGCATGCGCGATGGGTTCGGAATAGACCACGCCCTGCAACTGGTGAATGTTGTGCGCCATGCGGGCGGTGTCCACGTGCAGGCCCGCCAGCGCACTGCGGATCGCACTGGTGGCCGCAAAGGCCTGCACCCACAGTTGGGGCCATACCGCGACCTCGGCCTGCCATTCACCCAGGGCGCGTTCATGCGCCTGGGCCATGGTCGACAGCAAGGTGGCCGCCAGATGCGGCACCTGGATGCCGGCCGCCACGGCCTGCATGCAGGCCACCGGGTTGCGCTTGTGCGGCATGGCGCTGGAGCCGCCGCGTTGCGCATCTTGCGCAAACACCTCACCCACCTCGGCCTGCGACAGCAGCGCCAGGTCGCGGGCGATCTTCGAGAGCGAACCGGCCAGCACGGCGACTTCCATGCCCAGCCGCATCCACGCGTCGCGCTGGGTGTGCCAGCTGCTGTCGGTGCAGCCCAGTTGCAGTTGCTCGGCCATGCGTGCGGCGATGCGGTCGCCCGCCTCGCCCAGGGTCGACCGGTTGCCCACCGCGCCGCCCAGTTGCAGCACCAGCGCGTGCTTCGACAGCGCGTGCAACTGTTCCCGGCTGCGCCGCAGCGGCTGCGCCCACTGCGCGCACTTGAGGCCCCAGCTGGTCACCTGCGCCGGCTGCATCAGCGTGCGCGCCAGCATCGGCGTGTCCCGATGCTGCTGCGCCATGGGCAACAGCAGGGCGATGCACGCGTCCAGCTCGGCCAGCAGGCGCGTGCAGGCGTGCTGCGTCATCAGCACCTGAGCGGTGTCGACCACGTCCTGCGTGGTGGCGCCGTAGTGCAGGTGGCACACGGCGTCGGGCGCCGTGTTCTGCAGCGCGCGGGCGATGGCCGTCACCAGCGGAATGGCCATGGCGCCGCTGTGACGACCCGCCTCGACCAGCTCGGCCGGGTCCAGCTGCAGGCTGGCACAGGCGGCTGCGATGGCGTGGCCGGCCGGAGCCGGAATCACCTGTTCGTGCACCTGTGCCGTGGCCAGTGCCGATTCGAAGTCCAGCATCGCACGGCACAGCGCGGCATCATCGAACAGCGTGCCCGCATCGCGCGGCAGAAGGTAGTTCCCGAAAACGTTCATGATGCGCGGCGGCCCCATTGCATGGCGATGGTCAGACGCTGGCGCCCGAGGCCTTGACGACAGCGGCCCACTTGGTCGATTCCTTCTTGATCAGCGCGGCGTACTGCGCGGCATCGCCCAGCAACGGTTCGGCGCCTTCCACGCCCAGTTTGGACTGGAAGGCCTCCGTGCCCGCCACCTGCAGGATCTGCTTGCCGAGCGCGGCAATCACCGGTGCCGGTGTGGCGCGCGGCGCGAGCAGCCCATAGGTCAGCGTGCTCTCGAAACCGGCCAGCGCTTTCACGCCCGATTCGGCCACCGTGGGCACGTTGGGCAGGTTCGCCAACCGCTTGGCGCTGGTGACGGCCAGCGCGCGCAGCTTGCCGTTGGCGACCTGGGCCTGGGCCGGCGGGATCACGCTGAACATCATCTGGACCTGGCCGCCCATCAGGTCGGTCAGTGCGGGCGCGGTGCCCTTGTACGCGATGTGGGTCATCTTCGTGCCGAGCAGGTGCGCCAGCATCTCGGCCGTGAGATGGCCGCCCGTGCCCGCGCCGCTGGAGGCGTAGTTGAAGCTGCCGTCGGCCTTGCGGATGGCCTCGACCAGGTCGGCCATCGACTTGATCGGCGAGCTCTCCGCCACGGCCAGCAGCAGCGCCGAACTGGCGAACATGGCCACCGGGGTCAGGTCTTTCTGCACGTCGAACTTGAGCCCCTTGTAGAGCGCGGGGTTGATCGAGATGGTGCCCGTGTGGCCCAGCAGCAGCGTGGCGCCATCGGCCGGGGCCCGCACGACGAATTCGGTGCCGATGTTGCCGCCGGCGCCTGCCTTGTTCTCCACGATGTAACTGCGGCCGAAGGCGGCCGTGAGGCCCGTGGCCATCTGCCGGCCCAACACGTCGTTGCCGCCGCCGGGCGCGAAGGGCACGACGATGCGCACCAGCTTGTTGTTGTCCTGCGCCACGGCCCACGTGGGCAGCGCGCCCAGAGCGGATGCGGCGGACAGGCCGAGGATGTGGCGGCGGTTCAGGGAATGGATGGGCAGGTGCATGGTGGTGTCTCCGTTGGGGTGCGCGCAGTGTGTGCGTTTCAGACCGCATAAAAAACCGCTTTCAGCTTCGTTCACAAAGAACAAAATGCGTGGTGTGGACACCAACTTCCTGCACACCTTCCTCCTCGTCGCCCAAAAGGGCTCCATGTCCGAAGCCGCGCGCCAGCTCGATCTGAGCCCCACGGCGGTCGCCCAGCAGATGCGCGTGCTCCAGGCCGAACTCGGAACGCCGTTGTTGCTGCGGGTGGGCCGAACCGTGCGCCCCACCGAAGCCGGCTACCGCCTGGTCGAGCGCGCCGAGTCCATCGTGCGCGACACCGCGCGCCTGCGCAGCTGGGTGCACGGCAACGAGTTGCAGCACGAACTGCACGTGGGCACCATCGCCACGGTGTTGCACAGCGCCCTGCCCGACATCCTGCAGGTGTTCACCGGCCGGCACCCGAACACGCGCGTGTCGATCCGCTCCGGCGTCGCCACGCAGCTGTACGACCTGGTCGTCGACGGCAGCATCGACACCGCGCTGACGTTGAAGCCCGCGTTCGACCTGCCCAAGACGCTGGGCTGGAAGCTGCTGCGCCAGGAGCCTCTGGTGCTGCTCGTGCCCAGCCGCTTGGGCCATATCGACCCCTTGCAGCTGCTGCGCGAGCAGCCATTGATTCGCTATGACCGCACGCTGGGCGGCGGCAAGCTGGCCGATGAATACCTGCGCGACGCCGGCATCGTGCCGCAGGAAAGGTTCGAGCTCAACTCGTTGCTGGCCGTGTCCATGATGGTGGAACGTGACATGGGCGTGGCCCTGGTACCCGATATCGATTCGCCCCTGCTCGACGGCAAGGCGCTGGTTCGCCTGCCACTGCCACAGGCGAGGTCCCGGCGCGCGCTGGGCTTGTTGTGGCTGCGCGCGTCGCCGCGCAAGGGGCTGATCGACAGCTTCACCGCGTGTTCGGAGCAGGCGATGCGGCGGCCTGCGCAGGACCGTACCGATCCCGGTGCGCCGCGCCCGCAGGCGACTTAAGCGCTGGCATCGGGTGCGCTCTTGCGGCGAGACTGAGAACGCCGCGCGACGGCCGTGGTGCGCGACTCCTGCTGCAGCTGGGTCGCGATCGCGACCGCGATGTCCACCATCCGATGCATGTGCTGCTTGGCAAAGTGCTCTGCGGCAACCGGGTCGCCATTGAACACCGCGCGCGCGATGTCCAGGTGGTCGGACATGTTGCGCTCCCAGTGCGCATGGCTCAGGTCCCTGAAGTAGATCGTGTGCAGGATGGGAAAGTTGGACTGGTCCAGCAGTTCGCCGATTTCCGCGATCCCGGACATTTCGTTGATGGCGCGGTGGAAGCGGCCGTTGTCGCGGCGGTGGTTCTTCTCGGAGCCTAGCGCGCGTTGCACCTCGATCTCGTCGAGAAGGCTTTGCATGATGGCTTTGTTGCCGGGCAGGTGCACCCGTTCGGCGGCGGCTCTGGCGCCCAGGCCGCACAGCACCTCCCGGATGCGGAACTGGGCCACGATCTCGTCCCGATTCGGTGTCGCCACCGTCGCACCCCGGTTGGGTTCGATGCGGACGAAACGGTTGATCTCCAGGCGGCGCAGCGCCTCGCGCACCGAGCTGCGGCTCACCCCCAGGTCTTGCGTGAGTTCGGCCTCGACCAGGCGCTGGCCGGGGCGGTACTCGCCGTCCACGATGCGGCGCGCCATCTCGTGGAGCACGTAGTCGGCCACGCTGCCGCTCGGGCCTTCTTCCAGGGCTGCCGGCTTGTAGAAGGGAACCAGTGTGTCTTGTGAGGATGTTGTCATGTGGGCGGGTCGGGGCAGTTGATCCATTGTCGGACAAGAAATGTGCGACTCCATACGCCGCCGGCGAAGGTTGCACGGTTTTCATGGGTTATCGGGGTTAACGCCTAGTTGACGCCGCATAACTTGTAGGACAATAAAGCCATATTAAGGCCTTGAACCCCATGAATAAAGCAATTTTGTCCGACAATAATGACACCAAGCCCGATAGCGAGCCTCATCCAGAAGGCACACCGCTGGACCGGGTGGTCAACGATGCCTTGGTGGATTTGTCCGATGAAGTGTCCCTCCTGGCCAGCGGCGAAGCCGGACCCCGGTACTGCCGCGACTGGGGCGATGACCATGGCGTTCCGGCGCCTGTCGTTCGACCTCGCACCCCGCGAGCGCTGGTCGAGGTGGTGCGGCGCTTGAGCAAGCTTCAGATCCCCATGGTGGCTCAGGGTGGCATGAGCGGGTTGGTGGGCGGGGGCGCGCCGCTTGCGGGCGAGGTGGTGGTGTCAACGGAACTTCTGCGCCGCATCGAGGACGTGGACGTCATCGGCGGAACCATGACCGTGCAGGCCGGCGTGACCCTGCAGGCGGTACAAGAGGAGGCCGAGCGGCATGGCCTGTTCTATCCGGTGGATCTCGGCAGCCGCGGCAGTTGCCTCATTGGCGGCAACATCGCGACCAATGCCGGCGGCAATCGGGTCCTTCAATACGGCATGACGCGCGCCCAGGTCCTGGGCCTGGAAGTTGTCCTGGCCGACGGCACCGCCATTTCCAGGTTGAGTCGCGTCGTCAAGGACAACGCAGGCTACGACCTCAAGCACCTCTTCATTGGCTCGGAAGGCACGCTTGGCATCGTCACACGCGCCGTCTTGCGGCTGCAGCCCTTGCCCCGAGAGCGCGTCACCGTGGCGCTGGGGTTGGCGCGCCTGGAGCAGGTACTTGAAGCCCTCGTTGCCGCCCGGCGCAGCTTCGGCCCGGCGCTCACCTCGTTCGAGGTCATGTGGCGCGATTTCCATGGCTTTGTCACCCGGACCTTGGGCATCGGCCGCGACCCTTTCAATGGCGACGCGGAGTTCGTGGTGGTCCTGGAGGTGTCGTGTTTCGACTGCGATGCGGACCGCGACCGGGCGCGCATCGAAGACGCACTGGCACGCATGTCGGAGGACCTCGGCACGGACCACGTGGTGGTCGCGCAATCGCTCAAGGAGGCCGCCGAGATCTGGAGCGTGCGCGATGCCTCTGGCGAAGTGGCACGCACGCTGGGCGACTACCTGTCATTCGACATCAGCATTCCCACGAGTCGCCTGGCGCAGGTGCTGGACGTCATCGAAGCGGGCCTTCATGACATCCAGCCGGGCTTGCGGAAGATGACCTACGGCCACCTCGGCGACGGCAATCTGCACTTGCTGGTGGCTTGTGCGAACGAACTCGTCGAGCCGGTGGAACGGCTGGTGTACGGCGCTGTTGCCAACACCCAGGGTTCGATCTCCGCCGAACACGGCATTGGCTTGTCCAAGCGGACAGCGCTCGCGGATGCTTTGCCGCGCGCAGAGATGGACACCATGCGCCGGATCAAGGCCGCATTGGACCCCGATGGACTGTTCAACCGAGGCCGCGTGCTGGCGATGGCCGGGACCACGGGCGACTGATTTTTTCACAGAGGAGTTTCGACATGGCCGATATTTTGCGGGCGCCCTTCGAGGGACCCAGTGCATGGACGCGCGATCAGATGGAGCGCGACACACGTTGGCGCTACACGCTCACCCCCGAGGAAATCGATGAAATACGCAGTGCCGTGCAGGTGGCTGCCGCCACGGGCTTGCCCCTGGAGCAGATCACGGCCGCGCATTTCCCTCTGCGCACACTGAAGGCCCGCATCCGCCGTCTGGCGGTGGAGCTGGAGGACGGGCGCGGCTTCGAGTTGTGGAGCGGCCTGCCGGTTCACGAGTGGACGATCGAAGAACGCAGCCTGGCCTACTGGGGCCTGGGCCGCCACCTGGGCCAGCCTGTCGTACAGAATGCGCGCGGCGAACTTTTCGGGCACGTGACCGACACGACCAGCACGGACCCCCAGACCAACGCCAACTCGCGCTTCTATCACACCAACCATGCCGCGCCCTTCCACGTGGACGGCGCCGACATCGTCGGACTCATGTGCGTACGAACCGCGCGGGAGGGCGGGGCCAGTCTGGTCGTCAGCTCCACCAGCATCTACAACCGGCTGCTGCGCGACCACCCGGACCTGATCGAATTGCTGTACCAGCCGCTGTGGTTCGACCACCGGGGCGAGCGCAATGCGGTCACGGGCGAGCCCTATTGGGTGACATCGATCGCGGGGTGGACGGGCGGGAAGCTCTCCATCATGTACCTGCGCAACTTCATCGAGTCCGCACAGCGTTACGACGGCGCGCCTGCGCTGACCGATGCGCACCGGCGCCTGCTGGAACTGGTGGACACCTACGCGCAATCTCAGGAGTTGCTCCTCCCGATGTCCTTCCAGCCCGGTGACATCCAGTGGCTGAACAACCATGTGACGCTCCACTCCAGAACCGGGTTTACCGATTGGGATTCGCCCGAACAAAAGCGTTGGCTCATGCGGCTGTGGCTCAACCAGTTTGAACGCGACCGCGACACCGATACCTACGGCTTCCATGGCATCCAGGTCGATGCCGCGTCCCGTGCCGTCAGCGCCTGAGTCCATGAGACAGATCCAGTTCGATCGTTTCGGGCCACCCGATGTGCTCAGGTGCGCGCAGGCTCCCGTGCCGCAGCCCCAACCCGGTGAGGTCCGGATCCAGGTTCATGCCGTCGGCGTCAACCGCGCCGACGTGGCGCAACGCCAGGGAACGTACCCGGCGCCACCGCAGGCGTCGACGGTTCTCGGGCTGGAGGTCAGTGGTGTCGTCGACGCGGTGGGCGAAGGGGTGGTGTCGCCCATGCCCGGTGCGCCCGTGTGCGCCTTGACGCCCGGTGGGGGCTATGCGGAACAGGTTTGCGTGCCCGCTGCGCATTGCCTGCCGCTTCCGCATGGGCTGAACCATGTGCAGGCCGCCGCGCTTCCCGAGGCGGCCATGACGGTGTGGAGCAACCTGTTCCAGGCGGGGCGGCTGTCCGCCGGTGAAAGCGTGCTGGTCCACGGTGGTTCCAGTGGCATCGGTGCTTTCACCATCGCACTGGCGCGCGCCTTCGGCCATCGGGTGATGGCCACGGTGGGCAATGAGAAGAAGCGCGAGGCCGTCGAACGCTGGGGCGCCGAGGGCATCAACTACACGCGCGTCGATTTCGTCGAACGCGTGCTGGCCCTGACGGGCAACAAAGGCGTGGACGTGGTGCTCGACATGGTGGGCGGCACGTACGTCGCGCGCAACCTGGACTGCCTGGCCATGGACGGACGCATCCTCCAGATTGCCTTTCAGGGTGGGCCCGAGGCCTCCATCCGGTTGTTCGACCTGATGCGCAAGCGGGCCGTCTTGACCGGCTCGTTGCTGCGGTCCCGCAGCGACGAGAGCAAAGCGCAGATGGCCGCGGAACTGCTGAGCCAGGTGTGGCCGCTGTTCGAGTCCGGGCGCCTGCCAGCGCCCGTGATCGATTCGGTTCACACCATGGACGACGTGGCCCATGCGCACAGCCGCATGGAGTCATCGCAACACATCGGCAAGCTCATCCTGGTCTGGGACAGAGGGCTTGCGGACGGATTCCCCACCGATTGAACACAGGAGATTGATCATGACGACGAAAAACTGGAAGCGCCAATCCCTCGTTGCAGGGCTGGCCGTATTGGGCTCCATGGTCCTCGCCGGAACCGCGATGGCGCAGACCTCGGGAGCACCGGTCAGGATACTGGTGGGCTTTCCGCCGGGGGGCAACGTGGACTCCGTGGCGCGCAATCTGGCCGCGGGAATGCAGCCTCTCCTCAACCGCTCGGTGGTGGTGGAAAACCGTCCCGGCGCGGGCGGGCAGATCGCGATGCAGACCTTGGCGCTGGCGCCGAACGACGGCCGCACCCTGATGCTCTCCAACGAGCATGCGGTGTCCATCATTCCGATGACAGTCAAGAACCCTGGTTATGTCGTTGCGAAGGATCTGGTGCCGGTCGCCACGGTCACCACGCTGCCCATCGCACTGGCCGTTCACCCCAGCATCAAGGCGAACAATCTCCAGGAACTGGTGGCCTGGGCGCGACAGCAAAAGGGCGCCTTCAATGTGGGCGTGCCCGCGCCCGCCAGCCAACCCGATTTCACGGTCGGCCGGATCGGCAAGACGTTCGGGCTCAGCGCCAACTCGGTCCCGTACCGCGGCGGTGCGCCACTCGTGGCCGATTTGCTGGGAGGGCAGATTCTTGTCGGGTTGACGGGCGTGAGCGAGTTCATTCCACACCACAAGTCGGGTGCGATGCGGATCATTGCCATCTCGGGGCAACAGCGTCTGGCGCAGTTCCCCGAGATCCCGACATTCACCGAGGGTGGATTGCCAGGACTTGAAGAGCGCACCTTCATGGGCCTCTTCGCACCCGCCGGCACATCGGCGGACGTGCTTGCACAGTACCGCGAGGTGGTTCGCGCCGTCACCAACGCCGCACCGTTCCGCCAGGCACTGATCGGCCTGGGGCTTGAATCCACCTATGGCGATGACAAGGACCTGGCATCGCGGGTGAAGCACACCACGGACACCTGGGGGCCGATCATCAAAGAGTCGGGCTTCGTGGCGCAGTAGAAGAAAAGCCCGCGCAACAGTCGCGCAACCGAACGTACAAAGCAAACGGGCTGGCTCTTCTGGAGCCAGCCCGTTTTTCCAGAACGATCATCGATCACATCCGTGATCCCTTTTTTGCTGGCGCTCCACACAATGTGTCGTTCACTCCGGTCCCAACAGGTGGCCCACGCCCTGCTGGTCGGCATTGCAACCCACAGAGGAAACCCATGCGAAAGCTATCCACGATCCGCGGGATTCACGCCACAGCCGCGCTGCTGCTCACGGTCCTCGCGCACGCCGCCATGGCGCAAGCGCAGCCATGGCCCACCCGACCTGTTGAACTCATCACGCCCTTTCCTGCTGGAGGCCCTACCGACGACGTCAGCAGGTTCCTGGCACAGCGGCTGGGCGCCGAGCTGGGCCAACCCGTCGTGGTCGTCAATGTCGCCGGCGCGGGAGGCTCCATCGGCATGCAACGGGTTGCGCGCGCGCCCAAGGATGGCTACACGATCGGCCTCGCCCACACGGGCACGCACACCCTCACGCCGCTGATTTACGCCCATGCCGGCTACGACCCGGTCAAGGACTTCAGCCCTGTTGCGCAGTTGACCGAATACTCGAACGTCCTTGTGGTCAATGCGCAGGCGCCTTACAAGAACCTGCAGGATCTCATCAGCGCAGCGAAGCGCAACCCGGGCGCCATCAACTATGGCTCCGCCGGCAACGGCACATCGAACCACCTTTCCACGGAAATGCTGGCCACCATGACCGGGGCGAAGTTCACCCACGTGCCCTACAAAGGCAGCGCGCCCGCCCTGATCGATGTGTTGGCCGGCACCGTGCCTTTCATGTTCGATGTACTGCCCAACTCGATGGCCCACATCCGGGCAGGCAAGCTCCGGGCTCTCGCCACCACCGGCAAGACGCGCGATCGAATGGCACCCGAGATACCGACGGTGGCGGAAACCGTGCCCGGCTATGCCGTGGTGGGTTGGGTGGGCATCGTGGCGCCCGCTGGAACGCCACCCCAGGTCGTGGATCGGCTCAGCAAGAGCCTGGAAAAAGTAATGGCCCAACCCGACAGCGTGGCCTTCTTCGACGCGCGCGGAAACACCATTGCCTATGCCGGCCCCGCGCCGTTCGCGGCGCGCATCGCGGACGATCTGAAACGCTGGGCGCCCGTCGTCAAGTCCTCTGGTGCCAAGGTGGACTGAATGCGCAAGGACACCGAGATGGCGCATTCGCCGCAGCAGACATCCCATTTGTCCAGCATCGCGGCACTGCTCGAGCCCCGCTCCATTGTCGTGATCGGAGCCTCCGAGGACCCGTCGCGCATCGGCGGTCGACCGTTGAAATACCTGCGCCAATCGGAATTCGCGGGCCAGGTCTACGCCGTCAACCCGAACCGCGAATCGGTGCAGGGATTTCCCTCTTACCCCCATGTGCGCGAGGTACCGGGGTCCATCGACCTTGCCATCATTGCCCTGCCGGCGAACCTCGCGGTGCAGGCGCTTGAGGACTGCGGCATTCACGGCGTGAAAACCGCCATCGTCTTCTCGGCCGGCTTCGGCGAGGCCGGCGAAGCCGGTCAAGCGCTGCAGTCCACCGTCGCAGGCATTTCGAAGCGCTACGGCATGCGTGTGCTGGGTCCCAACTGCCTGGGCGCCTTCAATGCGCACATCGGTTTCTACGGCACCTTCACACAAGCTTTTTCCTCGGGCCTGATGAGCCCCGGACCGCTGGCCATCGTGAGCCAAAGCGGTGCCTGCGGCGGGCATCTGGCCTATCTGTGCCGCCAGCGGAACATCGGCATCGGCTACTGGATCACCACCGGCAACGAGGTGGACCTGGAACTCTCCGAATGCCTCCATTGGCTCGCCTGCTCGCCACAGGTTCGGGTGATCGCCGTCTATGCGGAGGCGGTGCGCAACGGGCCTGGTTTCGTCGCGGCCCTGAAAGAGGCGCGTGCCCGCGGGAAACCCGTCATCGTCCTCAAGGTCGGCCGATCCCAAAGCGGCGCACGGGCCGCCGCATCGCACACCGGTGCGCTCGCAGGGGAAGACGCCGTTTACGACGCGGTGATGAAGCAGTTCGGTGTTCATCGCGCGGACAGCATTGACGAGATGCTGGACGTGGCCTACGCCTGTCTGGCCCGGGCCCGTTTCACCAACAACCAGCTGGGCATTCTCACGGTCTCGGGTGGCGTCGGCGTGCAGATGGCCGACGCGGCGGAAGCCGCGGGCATCGACGTGCCCTTGTTGGCCACCGCGGCCCAGGAACGGATACGGGGTTTCATTCCGTTTGCCGGCGCATCCAATCCCATCGATCTCACGGCGCAACTGACCAATGAGCGCAGCCTGCTGGGGCAATGTCTGGAGGTCGTGCTGTCCGAGGGGCAGTTCGGCGCATTGCTCTGCTTCTTCACGAGCGCGCCAGCGGCAAAAACCGCCGCGGATTGGCTCTTGCAGACATTCGAAGGCATCCAGGACCGCTACCCCAACGTGCTGTTCGTTCTGTCCTTCCTGGCGCCCGCGGAAACCGTTCGCGAGTTCGAGCGCAGGGGCTTTCTGGTGTACGAAGATCCCAACCGTGCCATACGGGCGCTTGGGGCATTGTCCCGCCTCGAACAATCGTTCGCGGATGTCCGGCTTGAGCACCCCGCGCGTGAAGCCGAGATGGCCAGCGAGACGTCGGGCGCTCCAGATGTGCCGCATCCGGATGTCTCCGATGAGCACGCCGCGAAACGTGTGCTCGCCGCTGCCGGCATTCCGGTGCTCCCTGAGGTGCTGGCGGTTTCGGCCGATGCGGTCCACGCGGCGGTCGCGGACCTGGGGAGGCCGGTGGTGCTCAAGATCGTCTCTCCGCACATCCAGCACAAGACCGAGGTGAAGGGCGTGGTGCTGAACGTCGACTCGCCGGCTCGGGCCAGCGAAGCCGCCACCGCCATGCTCGAGCGTGTGCGACAGGCCCGACCCGACGCCGTGTTGCGTGGCATTCTCGTCGCGCCGATGGCCGAGCGCGGCATCGAGACCATCTGCGGCGCCTACCGCGACCCGGTGTTCGGACCCATGGTGCTCTTCGGCCTGGGGGGGGTGTACGTCGAGGTCTTGAAGGACGTGGCGCTGCGCATGGCCCCTTTCGGCATGGCCGAAGCCCGTTCGATGATCAAGGAGATCCGTGGCGCCGGGATCCTGGCCGGTGCCCGCGGCGAAGCGCCCGCCGACGTCGAGACGCTGGCCCGGGTGCTCTCGACGCTCTCGGTCTTCGCGTTCCGCAACCGCGCCTGGGTCAGCGAGATCGACATCAACCCCTTCGTGGTGCTCGAGTCCGGAAAGGGTGGTTTTGCGCTCGACGCCGTGATCGAAACCGCGCCGCTCGACGAAAAAACCCCATGAGCTTTCCCTCCGATTTCCCCCGACGCTCCGCCCTTTATGTTCCCGCCAGCAACCGGCGCGCCCTGGACAAGGTGCGGGGCATTGATGCGGATGTGCTGATCTTCGACCTCGAAGACGCGGTCGCGCCCGGCATGCGGACACCGGCACGCGCAGCGCTGCAGGACGCCTTCGGCCAGGCCCGCTTCGGACTCCACCAGACGGTAATCCGCGTCAACGAAAGCGCCAGCGAGGACCTGCCCCACGACCTGGACACCGTCGCCCGGTGCCGACCGGACGCGGTGTTGCTGCCCAAGGTATCGCGGCCCGAGGATCTCCACGACTTCGCCGCGCTGGCCCGCACCCAGGGCGTACCGGCCGACACGGAGCTCTGGGCCATGATCGAGACCGGGGGCGGTCTGCTCAACCTGCGAGACATCGTCGCGGCAGGACGCGAGACCGCACTGCGGCTGCGATGCCTGGTCGTCGGCACCAACGACATCATGAAAGAGACCGGCGTGTCCGGGGATGAGCAGCGCAAGTACCTTGTGCCCTGGCTGATGAACATCGTGCTGGCCGCCAAGCAGGGCGGCCTGGGAGTGCTTGACGGTGTCTGGAACGACTTCTCCGATCTTCACGGCTTCGAAGCCGAGGCCGTGCAGTCCGCCAGGATGGCGTTCGATGGCAAGACCTTGATCCACCCCAGCCAGGTTCCGGTCGCCAACCGCGTCTTCTCGCCCTCGGTCGTGGCCGTGGAGCGTGCCCAGCGCATCGTCGCGGCCTTCGACCTGGCGGAGCACGCCCATGCCGGCGCCATCAACCTGGATGGCGGCATGGTGGAGCGTCTGCACCTGACGCAGGCGCAGCGCCTTCTCGCGGCGCACGCCACCGTGCAAACCCGCAACGCCCAGCGGCTCATCGCCAGCAGCGCCACATAAGCACAGCGGACCCGTCCTCCCCCCAGATCCGGGGGGTGCGACCCCGGGCATGCTTTGCTGTACTTGCGGTGGTGGTTCATCGCTCTTGCGCGGTGATCCTGTCTCACTACTTTAGGAGAACGAATGTGAAGGATGAAGAACGGGTATTGGCCGGCAAAGTTGCCGTGGTGACCGGCGCGGGCCGTGGGATAGGCCGGGAGATTGCGCTTCTGATGGCCCGTCACGGTGCCAGCGTCGTGGTCAACGATGTGGGCGCCATGGTGGACGGCCAGGCGTCCGCGGAGGACCCCGCACAGGAACTCGTCGACACGATCCGCGCCGAAGGCGGCGCCGCCGTGGTCAGCCGCGACAGTGTCGCCGAGCGTGCGGGCGCCGACCGCATCGTCGAAGCCGCCATCGATTCCTTCGGGCGGATCGACTGCGTTGTCAACAATGCGGGCATCCTGCGCGACCACATATTCCACCAGCTGTCGCACGAGGACTTCGAGGCGGTGCTGCGCGTGCATCTGTTCGGCAGTTTCAACGTGAGCCACGCGGCAGTCGCCCACTTCCGCCAACAGCAAAGCGGCAGCTTTGTGCACATGACGTCCACCTCGGGGCTGATCGGCAGCGTGGGACAGGCCAACTACGCCGCAGCAAAGCTGGGTATTGCGGGCCTCTCCCGCTCCATTGCGATGGACATGGCGCGCCACAACATCCGTTCCAACTGCATCGCGCCCTTCGCCTGGAGCCGCATGGTCGGCTCGATCCCGGAGACACCGGACCAGGCCGCACGCCTGGCCAAGGCCAAGACCATGACACCCGAGACCGTCGCCCCCATGGCCGTCTTCCTGTCCAGCGACCGCGCGGCCGGCATCAGCGGCCAGATCTTCGCGGTGCGCCGCAACGAGGTCTTCCTGATGAGCCAACCGCGCCCGGTGCGTTCCCTGCACCGCGGCGAGGGCTGGACGCCTCAAGCGCTGGAAGAGCACATGAAGCCGGCGTTCGCGCCTTCCTTCGTCCCACTCGAGGGCTCGCGCGCGGTCTTCGCGTGGGACCCCATCTAAGGAGGCCGGGCCATGGATTTCACCGTCCCCGGCGAATGGGTCAGCTTCTCGGATTCGCTGATCCGCTTCATCGACCGCGAGGTCGCGCCACTCGAACACGAACACCGCGCACTGCTGGACCATGAGCGCAACCTGTACGACGCCAACGGCCGCTACACCGATGCGGTGCTGGCGCTGCGCAAACAGGTCCGCATGCGATCGGCCGAGCTCGGCTTCTACACCGCACTGGCCGCCGAATCGCTCGGCGGTGGCGGCATGGGCGCACAGGCGGCCGTCTACGTGCAAGAGCAACTCAATGCGCATACCGGGCCGAAGCGGCATCTGGTACACACCGTGGTGCTGCCCTCCTCGTTCACGAACGGCCTCTCGCCGGTGCTTCGGCACCTGCGCCAGGACGTGCTGGAGATCTACCGCGACAGCCTCGCCAGCGGCGAGAAGACGATGTGCTTCTGCCTGAGCGAGCCCGACGCTGGCTCGGATGTTTTCGGCACGCGCACACGCGCCACGCGCGACGGTGATCACTGGGTGATCAGCGGCACCAAGCAATGGATCACGAACGCCCCGTATGCGGACTACGCGATGGTCTTCGCCGTCACGGACGAGGAGAAGCTGCGCACCCACCGCGGGGGCATCACCGGCTTCTTCGTGCCCACCAGCACACCGGGTTTCTCGGTGCCCAGCCTCATTCCGATCATGGGTCACCAGGGCGCGGAGATCGGCATCGTCACGCTCGACCAGGTGCGCGTGCCCGACAGCCACCGCCTGGGCCCCGTCGACCAGGGGCTCTCGGTCGCGCTCGATGGTGTGAATGCCGGACGGCTCGGCATGGCGGCCTCCTGCGTCGGCATCGCACGCTGGGGGCTGGATCAGGCGCTGGCCTACGCCAAGGTCCGCAAGACCTTCGGCCGTCCCATTGCCGAGCACCAGGCCGTGCAGATCATGCTCGCCGAGTGCGCGATGGACATCTATGCGGCCAAGTCGATGATCCAGCATTGCGCCTGGTTGGTGGACCAGGGACGCTCGCCCGTCAAGGAAGTGTCGATGGTCAAGGCCTCGGCCACCGAGATGGTGGGGCGCGTCATCGATCGCTGCATGCAGATCCACGGTGGCATGGGACTGACCAACGAACTGCGGCTGGAAACCGCCTACCGCTGGGCGCGCACGCTGCGCATTCCGGATGGCACCTCCGAGATCCAGCGCCGGACCATCGCGCGGCGGCTGCTCGAGGGCGACGTGAGCTTCTGAACCAACGGGGCATGACCAGAACAAATACATCGGAGACAACCATGACCATTCCCCACCCCTACCCCACGCCCGAGGGCGTGATCGAGAGGCCTGTTGGCGCGTTGACGCTGGACCCGAAGCACGCGCGCCAGGGCTTGCCGCGCCAGGTCCATATTCCCGCCACCACCGTGGCCTACAACCTGGAGGTCTCCGCCCGGCGCTTTCCCGACAAGACAGCCATCCAGTTCTTCGGCCGAGCACTGTCCTACGCACAACTGCTGGCCGATGTGGACGCCATGGCCGGTCATTTGCAACAGGTTGGCGGTGTTCGGCGCGGCGATCGTGTGGCCGTGTTCAGCCAGAACTGTCCGCAGTTCGTCATCGCCTACCTGGCCATCCTGCGCGCCGATGCGGTTTTCGTGCCCATCAATGCGATGCTGCTCACGGACGAGGTCGAGCACATCCTGAGCGACAGCGGCGCCGTGGCGGCCTTCGCCGCCCAGGAGCTGCTGCCCCAGATCGCCCCGTTGCTCGGAAAGACCGCGCTGAGGCATGTGCTCGTGCATGCCTATGGGGATGCCTTGGGCGATGACGACGCCGGCCTGAAGGTGCCGGAGTGGGTGCGCCAGCGCGCCGACCCGGGGCAGCTGCCGCAGGGCTGCGAGCGCTGGGACACCGCGCGGGCGCAGAACCGCGTTCCCGCGGCGGCGCTGGCAGGCCCCGACGATCTCTGCATGCTGCCCTACACCTCGGGCACCACTGGCGCGCCCAAGGCTTGCGTGCACACCCACCGCACGGTCATGACCTCGTCCGTGGGGTCCGCGCTGTGGCGCCGCACGAACGCCGAAACCACGATCCTCTCGGCCGCTCCCCTGTTCCACTTGCTGGGCCTGCAGGGCATCAACGCGGTGATCTACGCGGGCGGCACCGTGGTCATGATGCCGCGCTGGGACCGTGAAACCGCCGCCACCCTGATCCAGCGCCACCGCGTCACGCTGTGGGGTGCTCTGCCCACGATGCTGGTGGACTTCTTCGCTCAGCCAGGCGCGGATGAACTGGACCTGAGCAGCGTGACCCTGGCCACCGGAGGCGGCGCCGCCACGCCGCAGGCCATCGTCGACATGCTCAAGACCCGCTACGGCCTTGAGTACATCGAAGGCTACGGCATGACCGAATCGGCCTCCTTCCTGTGTGTCAATCCACTGCACCGCCCCAAGCGGAACTGCCTGGGCGTGCCCACCTTCGGCGTGGATGCCCGGCTGGTGGACCCTGAGACCTTGTCACCCGTGGCCGCGGGCGAAGTGGGCGAGATCGTCGTCCACGGCGCGCAGGTGATGCTGGGCTACTGGAACAACGCCGCGGCGAACGCGGAGGCCTTCGTGGTCATCGATGGCAAGCGCTTTTTTCGCACGGGCGATCTGGCCAGCGCGGACGAAGACGGCTACCTGTTCATGCGCGACCGCCTCAAGCGAATGATCAATGCCTCGGGCTACAAGGTGTGGCCCGCAGAGATCGAAAGCGTGCTCAACGGCCATCCCGCGATTCTTGAAGCCTGCGTGATCGCTGCCCGCAGCGACCACCGCGGCGAAACCGTCAAGGCCGTGGTCGCACTCAAGCCCGGCAGCACAGACACCCCTGAGCAGCTCCTGGGCTGGTGCCGGGAGCACATGGCCAGCTACAAGGCCCCCCGGCTGATCGACATCGTGCCCCGCCTGCCCAAATCGGCCACCGGAAAGATCGCGTGGCGCGAGCTCCAGGAGCAGGAGCTCGGCGGCACACCGTTTCAGACACAACCCAACTGATTCAACCAGGAGAGACAAGCCATGCCCACCATCCACCGCCGCGCGCTGTTGCTGTCCGCGCTTTCCGCTGCGGCATCCCTGGCGCCGTTGTTCACGCACGCGCAGGCAACGTTCCCCAGCAAGCCCCTGCGCCTGATCGTTCCAGCCCCTCCCGGCGGTGCGACCGATCTCCTGGCGCGCAAGTTGTCCGTCGGCCTCGGCACCGCGCTGGGTCAGTCCATCGTGGTCGACAACCGCCCTGGTGGTTCGGGCATCATCGCGGCCCAGTCGGTTCTGTCCTCACCGCGGGACGGTCACACGCTGTACCTGGGTTTCACGTCCACCCTCCAGCTGCCGCTGCTGATGTCGTCGCTGCCGGTGGACTTCGCGCGCGACCTCGCGCCGGTCTCGATCCTGGGACAGGGCGCGGACGTCTTCATTGCCTCCTCGAAGCTGGGTGTGAACACCGTGGCCGAATTCGTCGCGCTGGCCAAGAGCAAGCCGGGCCAGTTGTCCATCGCCTCCTATGGCAACGGCACCACCTCGCACCTCAACATCGAGTGGCTCAAGATGAGCACCGGCATCGACGTTCTCCATGTGCCCTACAAGGGCGCGGCGCCGGCGATGGCCGACCTCGCTGGCGGTCAGATCGATGCCGCCTTCGTCGACGGCTCCACCGCGAAGGGCCAGCTGAAGAACGAGAAGCTGCGTTACCTGGCCAACGCCGGCACCAACCCCTACCCCGCGCTGCCGAAGCTGCGCACGCTGGGCGAGCAGGGCTACCCCGGCTTCGAGGCCAACGGCTTCGCGGCGATCTTCGTGGCCGCCGGCACGCCGGCCCCCATCATCAAGCAGCTCTCACAGGCCATCGCCGCCCAGATCCACAGCCCCGAGTTGCTGAGCTACTTCGCCGAGAACGGCTCGCGCCCCATGGGCAGCACCCCGGAGGAGATGGCGGCGATGCTGGAACGCGACCGGCCACGCTGGGCCGCGATCATCCAGCGCGCCAAGGTCAAGCTGGACTGAGCGTCATCGGGCCGTGCCGCCAGGCGGACGGCCCCGTTCCATCCTCCCTCAACAACAACGCCCCTCGCCGTTTCCGGCGAGGGGCGTTGTTGCGTCACCTGCGACGGACGCGTCAGTCCGGCGTGAACATCGGGATCGGCTGGCCGTCCTCGGCCGGCTTGAAGCACAGCTTGACGCGGTCGCCGATGCGCAGGCTGTCCAGGTCGCAATCGACGATGTTGGTCAGCAGCGTCACCTCTTCATCCAGGCGCACGTAGGCAATGGCGTAGGGCGTTGGCCCCGCGCGGCGCGTGACGCTGACGCTGTAGATCGTGCCGAGGCCCGCACTCGGTCGCCACTCGAGGCGCTCGGACATGCAGTAGGGACACAGGGAGCGCGGGTACCAGTGGGGCTTGCCACAAGCCGTGCACTGCTTGATGAGCAATCGGCCCTCGGCCGCGCCGCGCCAGAAGGCTTCGGTGGCGGCGTCAACCATCGGGGCCTTCAAGGGACGGTCCTGGAAAATGGTGGTCATGGTTCAGGCCTCTCGTTCAAGAATCAGGGTCGCGCTGCCGTGGCGGGAACCCAGTTGCCCACCGGTTCCTTGCGCCAGCGCCAGCGTGCAGTTGGGAACCTGGACCTTCGGGTGCGCCTCGCCGCGCAACTGCCGCACGGCCTCGATCACCTTGGTGATGCCGCCCCGGTTGGCCGGGTGGTTGTTGCACAGGCCGCCGCCATCGGTGTTGAAAGGCAGCTTGCCGACGCCAGAGATCAGGTTGCCATCGGCGACAAAGCGACCGCCCTCGCCCTTCTTGCAGAAGCCCAGATCCTCCAGCTGCATCAGCACGGTGATGGTGAAGCTGTCGTAGATCGACGCGTACTGGATGTCGGACGGCTTGACGCCAGCCTCCTCGAAAGCCAGTGGGCCGGAAACCACCGCACCGGAGTAGCTCAGGTCCACCTGGCCGTTGCGCTGCCCCTTGACCGCTTCGCCCGCGCCCAGCACCTGCACCACCGGCCGCTTGAGCGAGCGCGCGATCTCGGGGCGCACCACGAGCAGCGCGCCACCGCCGTCGCTCACCACGCAACAGTCATGGCGGCGCAGGGGGTCCGACAGCAGCGGAGAGTTCATGACGTCCTCAACCGTCACGGGTGCGCGCAACATGGCATGGGGGTTGTGCTGCGCGTGCGCCGCCGCCGCCACCTTGATCCACGCCAGTTGCTCGCTGGTGGTGCCGAACTCGTGCATATGGCGCGCCGCCACCATCGCGTACATGTTGAGTGTGAGCGGGCCGTAGGGCAGCTCGTAGGGCACGTCGGGTGTGGCGGCGCTGGAGGCCCGTGGAACCAGTCCACTGGAGCCCTCGCTGCGTGGCCGTCCCGCCAGGGTGATCAACGCGACATTGCACTTCCCGGCCGCAATCGCCTGTGCGGCGTGGGAAACATGCACCAGGTAGGACGATCCGCCCGTCTCCGTCGAGTCCACGTGGCGCGCTTGCAGTCCCAGGTAGTCCACCATGTTGACGGCGCCCAGCCCCGGCGCGTCGCCCGCGCAGAAGTAGCCATCCACATCCTGCAGCGTGAGGCCCGCGTCCTCGAGCGCGCCCTTGGCGCACTCCGCATGCAGCTGGGCCACCGTCTTGTCCGGCGCCAGCCGGAGGGGGTGTTCGTAAGCGCCCGCAATGCAGGCGCGTCTCTTGATGCTCATCGGGTTCCTTTCTCCACAAGGGAGGTGTTGCGCCGTCGCGCGGCTACTCCGCGGTCAATCCCTGTTCGCGCGTCATCGACTGGTAGGCGGGCCAGACGTCCTGGATGAAAGCCCTGAGGTCGGCGCCCACCCATGGCGGACGGTCAGCGCCCAACTGGGCCAGAACCCGTTTCATGCTCTCGGACTGCGTCGCGCTCTCCCGCGCGAGCATGGCCAGGCGAGCGGCGATGCCTTCGTTCAGCCCCACGGGTCCGAGCAGCATGTTGCACTCGCGCAGACTGCCGAAAGCCTTGCCCGTGATGCCCTCGTCGGCCCAGGTCGGCACCCCCGGCAGCAACGCCTCGGCCCGCTCGCCGGTGATGACGAGTATCGGGCGCAGCGCGCCGCGCTGAATGCCCGGGCTCAGCCCGGCCAGCGAGCCGGCACCCACGTCGATGTTGCCCGCCAGCAAGTCCATGATCATCGGCCCCGTGCCCTTGTAGGTGATGATGTCGAACTGCCCGCCCGTTTGTTTTTGCAATTGCTTCATCATCAACTGCCAGGCCGATCCGATGCTGAAGTTGCCCACACTCACCGGTCGCTGTCGCGCAAGCGCGATCAGTTCGCGCAGGTTGCGCACCGGCAGGTCCTTCTTCACCACCATCGGTGCCACACCCGTACCGAACCCGGCGATCGGCACCAGATCCCTGGCGGGGTCCAGAGGCACTTTCTTGAGCAGCACCGGCGCCTGTGCCAATTGGCTGTGCAGCGCGAAAAGAAGCGTGTGGCCGTCCGGCGCCGCGCGTGCAACATGGTCGGCGGCAATCATGCCGATGCCGCCCGGGCGGTTCTCCACCACCACGGACCCACCCAATCGAGCGCCGAGGTACTCGGCCAGCGCACGCGCTGTCGTGTCGTTGGACGATCCTGGCGCCTGCGCCGCCACGATCCGGATCGGCCGCGTGGGCCAGCCTTGTGCGGCGGAAGGTCCACTCCACAAGCAGGACCCCATGGCACCCAGCGTGGCGCCGAGCACGTGTCGCCGAGAGATGTCGCCGCGTGCTGGCGGCGATGGGAACGGTGTCTTCATCTTGTCTCCTGAGTCGCGCGACTGCGGCGCGACATGCTGCGCATCGGTTGTTTACCGCCCTTACATGCCGATCAGATCGGCCCGCGCGAGCAGGTTGCGCACGACACGCACCGAGGCGATGTCGATCATCTTGCCTTCGTACTGCACGGCGCCCAACCCCTGGGCCAGCGCTTCGTCATACGCCTTGACCATGTTGCGCGCTTGCTCGACCTCGGCCGACAAGGGCGAGAAGCGTTGCTGCGCGATCTCCACCTGGGAAGGATGAATGGCCCATTTGCCGACCATTCCCAGGATCATGGCGCGCCGACACTCCTCCGCATAACCTTCGGGGTTGTTGAAATTGCCATAAGGCCCGTCGACCGCATCGATGCGGTTGGCGCGACAGGCGATGGTCATCTTGTGCCGCTGGTAGTGCCAGACATCGCCGGGATACCCAGTAGGTCCACCGATGTCGCGGATGGACACGCCCTGGCTGGCCGAGTAGTCGCCCATGCCGAAGATCAGGCATTCCAGCCGAGGCGTTGAAGCGGCAATCTCCTCGACCCGCATCATGGCCTCGACCTCTTCGACCAACACGTCGATGCCGATGCGCTTGCGCAGGCCCAGCTTCTTTTCCATCATGGACAGCAGCTTGTCCACGAACTGCACGTCGGACGCGCTCATGGCCTTGGGCAGCATGATCACGTCGAGGTTCTCGCGCGCGCCTTCCACCACTTCGATGATGTCCTCGTAGGCGTACTCTGTCGTCAGGTCGTTGATGCGCACGCAGCGCGTGGTGCGCCCCCAGTCAAGCGTGTTGAGCGCCTCCACGATCTTGGCGCGCGCGGGCCGTTTCTCCGATGGCGCGACGGCGTCCTCCAGGTCCAGAAAGACAAAGTCCACGCCCAGGCCCGCGGCCTTGGCCATCATCTTCGGGCTCGATCCGGGGACCGACAGCTGGCAGCGGCGCAGCCGCTTGGGTTTTTCCTGTGTTTGCATGGGGAATATCTCCTGATTCGAGGGGTTTCAAAAATCAATGCACGGCGCCACACGCCTGCAGCGCAGCGACCTCGGTCGCGGTGAAGCCGAGCGAGTCCAGCACCTGCGCGCTGTGCTCGCCTGTCAGCGGGGCGCGCGTGCGCACGCCACCGGGTGTGTCCGTCATGCGCACGGGCGTGCCGGCCAACGTGAGTGGCCGCGAGGCGCCGGGCTGCTCGGTGTCCACCAGCATGCCCCGCGCGCGAAAGTGCGCATCGGCAAAAATGTCCGCCGCCCCGAGCACCGGGCCGAACGGAATGCGCCCGCCCAGCAAGTCCGCCAGTTCCTGCTTGGTGTGGCGCGCGGTCCATTCGCCGACCAGCGCCTCAACCTCCCCGCGATGCGCCATGCGCGCCTCGTTGGTGGCGTAGCGTTTGTCCTGCGCAAGTTCAGGGCGCCCCATCAACTGAACGAAAGGCACCCAGAAGCGGTCGTTGGGCACCCCCAGGCTCACGTGGCCGTCCCGCGCGGGAAAGAGCCCGAACGGGCACAGCAGGGGATGGCCATTGCCCTCGGGCGCGGGGCACTCGCCGGTCACGCTGTGCTGGTAGACGATGCGCTCGCACACCGCGAGCACGCTGTCGACCATCGCCACGTCCACCATCTGGCCGCGGCCGGTCCGCTGGGCGCGCAGGCACGCCGCCACGAGGCCGTAGGCCATGAACATCGCCGGCAGGATGTCGCCGACGCCCGGACCGATCTTGGTCGGCGCGCCTCCTGGCGTGGGCCCGGTGATGCCCATGATCCCGCCCATGGCCTGGGCCACGGGATCGTAGGCGGGCCAATGGGTGTAGGGGCTGGCACCGCCCGCGGGGTCGCCGAAGCCGCGAAGCGCGCCATACACCAGGCGCGGATTCACCTCGGCCAAAGTCTGGTAGCCCAAGCCGAGCTTGTCCATGACCCCGGCCCGGTAGTTCTCGACCAGCACGTCCGCCTCGCGCACCAGCCGCAGCAGCGCGGCCTTGCCCTCGGGGTGCTTGAGATCGAGCACGAGCGACTGCTTGTTGCGGTTCACCGAAGCGAAGTAGGCGCCGAAGCCACCCTGGTCCATTGCCAGCGCGCCCTCCAGGTGGGGGCCGTTGCGCCGCGTCTGGTCTCCGCCCGGCGGCTCGATCTTGATGACCCGCGCGCCCTGGTCCGCCAGCATCATGGTCGCGTAAGGACCCGCCAGCATGCGGGTCAGGTCCAGCACGACCAGACCCTCCAGGGCCCCGGGCGAAGGCGCCGCCGTACTCATCGCTGCGCCCACGCGCTCTTGCGTTTGAGCAGCACCGTGCGTTCGGCCTCCACGCACAGCTTGTCGTCCTGGTTCACACCATAGTGGCGAAAGGTCACCACCCCGGCATCGTCCCGGTCGGCATCCTGTTTCGCCAGCACCTCGGTGAAGGCGTAGAGCGTGTCGCCATGAAAGACCGGCGAGGTGAGCCGGATCTTGTCGAGGGCGAGCTCGCGCAGGCATTGCTCGGCCGTGTCCTGCGCGGCCAGCCCGATCACCATCGAGAGGTTGACCCCGCCGAACACCACCCGCTGGCTGAACAGCCCGCCGGACTGGCGTATGCCGTGCTCGTTGAAATGGCCGTCGGCCGTGTTCATCACCATGTTGGTGATCAGCACGTTGTCCATCTCGGTCACGGTCTTGCCACGGGCGTGGCGCATGAGCTGCCCGACCTCGAAGTCTTCGAAGTAGTTGTTGGCGCTGGTGAGTTCGTGGGCCTTCATGCGCTCACCCCCACCTTCTTCCTGGCCTGCTTCTCGAAGGCCCGCTCGGCGATCATGGACTCCACTTCCGACTTGCCCAGCAAGTTGGTGGCGATGATGCGCTGCTGGATCTCCGAGGTGCCCTCGAAGATCTTGGTCAACCGTGCGTCGCGCCAGTAGCGCTCGACCGGGAACAGCTTGGTGTAGCCCGCACCGCCGAAGATCTGCATGGCCTCCGAGGTCACGCGTTCGGCCATCTCCGAGGCGAAGTACTTGGCCATGGAAGCCTCCTTGTCGCAGCGGCGGCCCAGGTCGATCTCGTTGCACACGTAGTACATCAGCTGCCGCGCGGCCTCGACTTCGGTGGCCATGGTGGCGATCTTGAAACGGATCGCCTGGTACTCCGCGATGGGCATGCCGAACTGCCGGCGCTCGCCCGCGTAGGCAATCGCATCCTCCAGCGCACCCTGCGCCAGCCCGATGGCGCGTGCGGCGGTGTGGGCGCGCGCGGTCTCCAGTCCGCGCCCCATCATCGGGAACGCCTTGCCCTCCTCGCCCAACAAGGCTTCCTTGGGCACCCGTACGCCGTCCAGCGCGAGCTCGAAGGTCTTCCAGCCGAAGTAGCCGATCTTCGGAATCGGAGAACCCGTCATCCCGCGCGGAAAGCTGCCGCGCTCCTTCTCCACCAGGAAGCAGGAGATGCCGTCGCCGCGCCGCTCCGCGCTCGGCGGCGGCGCGGTGCGCGCGAAGATCAGCAGGTAGTCGGCGCCGTCCGCGAAGGTGCACCAGTACTTGTTGCCGGTGAGCAGCCAGTCGTCCCCGTCGCGCACCGCGCGGCAGGAGATCGACGCCAGGTCCGATCCCGTGTCGGGCTCGGACAGGGCCGTGCCGTTGAGGAACTCCCCGCGCACCACGCGCGGCAGGTACTTGGCGCGCAGCTCGTGGGGCATGCAGCTCTTGATCCAGCCGCCCTGCGCGCGCGCCATGATCGACGCCACCGACATCCAGCCGCGCGCCAGTTGCTCGGCCACCAGGCAGTACTCGAAAACGCCCATGCCCATGCCACCGTATTCGGTGGGGATGGTGATGCCGAAGTAACCCATCTCCACCATCTTGTCGCGCAGCGACATCGGTATCTCGCCATCGGGTCCATCGAGTTCGTTGGCCAGCGGCAGCACTTCCTTCATGGTGAATTCGCGCGCGGCGTCGCGAATCATCTGACGCTCCGGCGTCATGTAGCCCATTCCGTCTTGCGACATATTCATCCCCTTTGTTTGATCAGGTTGGAACGCGTGTAGGTGACGACCGTCTCCCCACGTTGGTTGGTGCCCTGGGTGTGCCAGGTCACGATGCCGTAGCCGGGTCGGTTGCTGGCCAACCGGCAACCCGTGACCTCCGAGCGCGCGTACAGCGTGTCACCCGGGTACACCGGCTCCAGGTACTTCAGGTCGTCCACGCCGAGGAACGGCCCTCCGCCTTCCGACAGGTCCTCCACGCTCAGGCCGAACACCGTGTTGAACACCAGCAGGGGGTTGACCAGCGTGTGCGGGTGCCCATGCGCGGCCGCGAAGTCCGCGTTGGTGTAGTGCGGGTTGTAGTGCAGCGTGAGCGTGCTGAAGAGCGCGTTGTCCGCCTCCGTCACCGTGCGTCCCCAGTGGTGGACGAAGCGTTGGCCCGGTTCGAAGTCCTCGTAGCGGTTCGAGCGCGGCCAGAGCGTGGCCTCGCGGTGCAATCGCTCGACGGTTTCTTGTGCAGTTTTCATGCGGTGGCTTCCAGATAGGGTTGCAATGAGGGGGCGCGGTCCAGCGCATCGATGGCCGCGACGAGTTGGCGCACGCGCTGCGCGCCGATGACGGGCGTGGCAATCGCATGGACCTTGGCTTCCAGGCGTTCCCATTGCGTGCGCAGGTCGCAGGCCGGCGCGCCGACGTCCGCGTCCTCGTGGAACTCGCGGCCATCGCGCATGCGGATCCGCACGGTGGCGTGGTGCCGGCGGCGATCGGCCGAGGTGTGCAGCACGACGCGCCGGCGCGCCTCCACATGCCGCTGATCGCAGGCCGTGCGGTCGCTGTAGAGCGCCAGCGATGCGGTGTCGGCGCCGTCCAGGGCCAGCGCGGCCAGGTGCTGGATGGCAAACTTCAGGTGCAGGCCGGTCTCGGGTTCGGCGATGTCGCAGACGCCCCGGTGCCCCTCGGACACCATCAGCGCCATCTCGGCCATGCCATCGAGCGCCAGCCCGTGGCGCTGCCGGGCGCGGCGCGTGGCCTCGATCACGCCATGGGTGAGGTAACACGCGGCGTGGTACTTGAACAGGGTGCTCTCGATCGCAAAGCCGTTGTCCGTGTCGATGGCGTCGCAGCGCAGGTTCAGTCGCGGGGCCTGCGTGCGAGCGAATCCCTGGGCGCATTCGACCGCGCTCGGGTGCGCGGTGAAGCCACGCGCCGCCAGCTGCGCGGCCATCAGGCCGTTCATCGCTGCCTTGCCCGCGTGCAGGGGTTTGGCCATGGTGCCGAACATGCACTTGAGCCCCGCCGCTTGCGTGGCCGCCAGGCCCAGCGCGTGCCGCACCGTGGCCGCATCCAGCCCCAGTAGCATGCTGCAGGCCGCCGCGGCCCCCAGGGCGCCGATGGTGCCGGTGGTGTGAAAGCCCTGTGCATAGTGGCTCTTGCCCAGCAGTTCACCGATGCGCGCCTCGACCTCGTGGCCCACGATCAATGCGCGCAGCAGATCGGCGCCGCTGGCGCCGCGCGCCTGGGCCAAGGCCAGCGCCGCCGGTGCCACGGGCACCGTGGGGTGTCCGGCCATGCGCGAAGACACGTCGTCGAAATCGAGCGCGTGTCCGGCGCATCCGTTGATGAGGGCGGCATCCAGCGCACGCGCGCTCGAAGAGCGTCCCGTCAACTGGCACGGCCCTTGGCCATCGGACGCGTACTCGTCCACCAGCATCTGTACCAAGGGGTCACTCGACCCGGCCAGGGCCACGGCCGTCCAGTCCAGCAGGGTGTGCTTGGCCCAGGCCAGCGCGCTGGCGCGGATCGGCATCCGCGGCGCGGCCGCGACCCATTCGGCCAGTGCCGCCGTGGGCCGACCGGGGTCCGCGCCGCCCCAGTCGAAGCCGCTGCTGTTCTCTGTGTCGTTCATGGTATGTGTCGCAGGGAATGAATCGAAGATGAAAGGGCTCAGCACAGGCGCGCCGCGGCCAGCACGGCCGGCAGGAAGCCGCTGCGGTGCTGGTGAAGACGCGCCGTCGGCGCGGCCACACCCAAAGCCAACCGCTGCCCGCGCACACAGGTGGGCAGCAAGGTCGCGATGGCCCCCGCGCCCGGCGTCGCGAGCTCGGCCGACTCGTAGTAGCCCTGGCGCCGCGCGGACTCCGCGCTGCGCAGGGCCCGCTCGATGTCGGCGCGCGCGCCCCCCGTTTTCGCGCACAGCGCGTTGTAGCGGTGCAGCAGTTGGCGGATCTGCTCGTCCTCCAACTGGCTCAGCAGCACGATCCCGATGGCGCAGCGGTGCAGGGGCCGCAAGGTCCCCGGGGGAACGCGCAGCTGCCGCACGCCCACGGGTTCGACCGTGGAGACGTACTGCACGAACAGGCCACTCTGGCGCCCGAGCAGCACCTTCTCGCCCGTGCGCGCGGCCAGCTCGTGCAGCGCGTCCTGCAGCGAACGGCTCTGGCCCGGGGCTTGAGCGATCCACTCGCCCATGAAGGCCACCCGCACCGAAGGACAGAAGCCCCGCCCTTGCGGGTCGAAGTCCATATAGCCGCGCTCCACCAGCGTCTTGAGCAGCATGGAGACGCTGGACTGCGGGAGGTTGAGTTGTTGCGCGATCTCCGCCACCCTCATCGAACGCCGCTCGCGCTCGAAAAGTTCGAGGATTTCGAAAACTCTGTCGGCCGACTTCACCATGGGGTGCCTGCGCGTGGGGTGGTTCAAGGGCCGGGTTACGGGCTGCCGGCGACGGTCACGGTCTGGCCGGTGATGTAGTTCGACTCGGGCGAGCAGAACAGGTACACCGCCCCGGCCGCCTCTTCGGTCGTGCCCGCGCGCCCCAGCGGGATGCGCTGGGCAGCCGTCTTCATGCGCTCGGGGTTGATGCCGACGCGGATGTCGCGCCCTTCGATGTTGATCGTCGACCCCTCGTCGGCGGCCGCTTCCGTCATGCGCGTGAGGATCAGTCCGAACGCCACGCAGTTCACGTTGACCTTGAAGCGACCCCATTCGCGGCTGAGCGCGCGCGTCATGCCCCCCACGCCGGCTTTGGCCGAGGAGTAGTTCATCTGGCCCGCGTTGCCTTGGAGCGCCGAGGTCGAGGAAATGTTCACGACCTTGCGAAACACCTCCTTGCCCGCCGCCGCATCGGCCTGTGCCTGGGCTTTGATGTGCGGATGGGCGGCGCGCAGGATGCGGAACGGCGCGGTCATGTGGCAGTCGAGGATCGCGTGCCACTGCTCGTCGGTCATGCGCTGGATCACGTCGTCCCAGGTGTAGCCGGCGTTGTTCACGATGATGTCGATGCCCTTGTAGGTGTCCATCGCGGTCTTGATGTAGCGCTCGGCGAAGTCGGGCGCGGTGACGCTGCCCACGCAGGCAACCGCATCGCCACCCGCATCGCGAATGGTCTGCACCGTGTCCTGCGCCGGCTCCGCGTCCAGGTCATTGACGACCAGTCGCGCGCCTTCGCTCGCCAGTTTCAGCGCAATGGCCCGGCCGATGCCGCGGCCGGAACCGGTGACCAAGGCCACCTTGCCGTCGAGTTTTCCCATGGGATTTGTCCTTTCAATTGCCGAGAGTCAGGGGTGGATCGGGTTGCGTTGCGGGAACCGCAGCGTCATTGCATGGCGTTGAGAACGGCCAGGCTCATGGCGCCCACGGCGGTTCGGATGGAGGTCTCCGGCAGCGGCGCAAACAGCGGCGAGTGGTTGCTCGGCACCGGCTTGCCGCCGGCCCTCGCTTCTTCGATCACGCGCGGATCGGTGCTGCCGATCCAGAAATAGACCGACGGAACGCCGGCCATGACGAACTCGGAATAGTCCTCGCTGCCCGAAGACGGCTCGGGCAATTGCCGGGCCTTCGCGCCAAAGGCGGCCTTGAAGACCTCACCGGTGCGCGCCGTCAACGACTCGTCGTTGATCACCGACGACGCGCCGCTGCCGATCGTCACGTCGGGTGCGGGTGCGCCAGCCATCTCGGCCACGGCTTTCGCGGTGCGCTGAATGCCGGCGTGCAGCTTCTTGCGCACCGCGTCGGTGTACGAGCGGATCGTGCCGCGCAGGGTCACGCTGTCGGGAATGATGTTGCCCACCGTGCCACCCTGGATGGAGCCGATGGTCACGACACCGAACTCCGCGGCGTCCTTCTCGCGGCTGATGACGGTTTGCACGTCCATCACGAAGCGCGACGCCATCACCACCGGATCGATCGAGGCCGAAGGCCTGGAGCCGTGCGCGCCACGACCATTGAACCGGACTTCCAGGGCGTCCGACGTGGAGGTGTTGGCGCCTGCCCGGTAACTGACCAGGCCGGCCGGACCCGGACCCACGTGCAGCGCGAAGCCATGGTCCGGCTTGCCGAACCGCGCGAACAGCTGATCGGCCAGCATCGCCTTGGCGCCCCCGCTCCCTTCTTCCGCAGGCTGGCCGATGAACATCAAGGTCCCGCGCCAGCGGTCCTTCATGCTGGCCAGCGCCCTGGCGGTGCCGACCCAGGCCGCCATGTGGACGTCGTGGCCGCAGCTGTGGGCCACGAAAGTTTCCTTGCCGTCCGCGCCCACGGTCTTGTGTCGGCTGGCATAAGGCAAGCCGGTCTTCTCCTCCATGGGCAGGGCATCCATGTCGGTCCGCACCATCACCGTCGGACCGGGACCGTTGCGCAGGATCGCCACCACACCGGTTCGGCCCACTTTTTCGGTGACCTCGAAGCCCGATGCGCGCATCTCCCGGGCCAGCCGGCTCGCGGGCTCGGTCTCCTGGAACGCCAGCTCGGGCTTCGCATGCAAGGCCTTGTAGAGCACATCGAGCGCGGGGTACATGCGGTCCAGTTGGGCATCCACACGGGCCTTGGCATCGGCCACGTCCAGAGCAAAGGCGGTCGTCGGGGTGATGCAGACCATGGCGAGCGCCAGCACTGCGCGGGAGAGTCCGTGCCGCGGGTTCTGGTGAGGAAGATTCATGTCTCTTCTCCGTTTGAACTCAGAACGCGATCACCGCATCGCCCAGCACCTTGGCATCGCCGTACTGGTTGGCGGTCTGGATCTCGAGCCGCACGCGCCGCTCGCCATCGGCTTCGAACTTCTCCACCACGCGGCCCGTGCAGGTGATCACATGCCCCAGGTGCGTGATGCCCACGAAGCGCACGCCGAAGTGCCGCAAGTGGCGCTGGTCCGCCCATTGGGTCAGCAGGCGACCCAGGTAGGCCATCGACAACATGCCGTGCGCGAACACGTCGGCCATGCCGGCCTTGCGCGCATAGTCGATGTCGATATGGATCGGGTTGTGGTCCCCGGAGGCACCGGCAAAGAGGGCGAGCGTGGTGCGGTTGATGGGCGGCAGGGCCAGGGGCGGCAGCGTGTCGCCGACCTGCAGCGTGTCGTAGTCGAGTGTGGGCATGGATGTTCTCTCAGCGGTTGCGTTGCACGGTCACGCTGCGCAGATCGGCCACGTGCTCGCCACGCTGGTTCGTCACGCGCGTTTCGCGCACCAGGAAATCAAGTGCGCCGTCCTTCTTGTCGTAGATGTCGGCGATCCGGCTTTCAAAGCACAGCTCGTCGCCCGCATAGGCGGTGCGGTGGTAGGTGAAACTTTGCTCGCCGTGCAGCACGCGCGCCGGATCCATGCCGATCTCGCGGCGCCACTCGGACGAGGGACGCGTGATCTCGAGCGAGAGCAGAAACGTCGGGGGCAGCGGCAGTCCGGGGTGGCCGGCCGCGCGCGCCGTCGCTTCGTCGAAGTAGATGGCGTTGGTCTCGCCCGTGGCCTTGGCGAAGAAGCGCAGCTGCCCCGCCTCCGCGGTGCGCGAGAAGAGCGGCAAGGTCATTCCGATGCGGGTCTTGTCAAGCATCATTCGGCTCCCTGGTTTTCAGGCGGTTTTTTGATAGAGGGTCACGACTGCCGCGCCACCCAGGCCAATGTTGTGCTGCAGCGCCACCCGGGCGCCGTTCACCTGGCGTGTGTCCGCCGTTCCGCGCAGTTGATGGGTGAGTTCGTAGCACTGCGCCAGTCCGGTCGCACCCAACGGATGCCCTTTGGACAGCAGTCCACCCGACGGGTTGACCACCCAGCGGCCACCATAGGTGTTGTCACCAGCCTCCACCAGCTTCTCGCCCTCGCCCTCGGCACACAAACCCAGGCCCTCATAGCTCAGCAATTCGTTCTGTGCAAAGCAGTCGTGCAGCTCGATCACGTCCACGTCTTCGGGGCCGATGCCGGCCTGCTCGTACACGGCCTGCGCCGCGGAACGCGTCATGTCGAAACCCACCAGCCGGATCATGTCGCGGCTGTCGAAGCTGCTCGGCGCATCGGTCGTCATGGCCTGGGCCGCGATCCGCACATCCCTGCGCAGGCCGCGCTTGCGCGCGAATTCCTCGGACACCACGATGGCCGCCGCACCACCGCAGGTGGGCGGGCAGGCCATGAGGCGCGTGAGCACGCCATCCCACAGCATGGGCGCCGCAAGAACCTCCTCGGTGCTGAGCACCTTCCTGAACACCGCCAGGGGGTTGTTGGCCGCGTGGCGACTGGCCTTCGCGCGGATCTTGGCAAAGGTCTCCAGCCGCGTGCCGTACTTGCGCATGTGTGCCTCGCCGGCGCCGCCGAACTGGCGGATCGCCCCCGGCAGATCGTTGTGCCCGATCAGCTCGTTGGTGATCTTCGCAGCGCGCTCGGTGGAACGCGGCCGATCGGTCCACACGCTCTTGAGCGCACCCGGCCCCATTTCCTCGAATCCCACCGCCAGCGCGCAGTCCACCGCGCCGCTTTGCACGGCCTGGCGGGCCAGGAACAGGGCCGACGAACCGGTCGCGCAATTGTTGTTGACGTTGAGCACAGGGATGCCGCTCATGCCCACGTGGTAGAGCGCCTTCTGGCCGCAGGTGGAATCGCCGTACACGTAGCCCGCATAGGCTTGCTGCACATCGCTGTACTGCAAACCCGCATCGCTGAGCGCTTGTCGCACGGCCTGCGCGCCCATCTCGTCATAGCGGGCGCTGCTGCCCGGCTTGGTGAACTGGATCATGCCGACACCGGCCACCAGGACTTCTCGCTTCATGGATCGTCTCCTTCGGTTTGTGATGGGATGGGCGCTCAGAGCTTGCGTGCGATCAGATCGCGCATGACTTCGCTGGTGCCGCCGTAGATGCGCGAGACACGCGAGTCGACAAAGGCCCGCGCCACGGGGTACTCCAGCATGTAGCCGTAGCCGCCATGCAGTTGCACCATCTCGTCCAGCGCCTTGCTCAGCGTCTCGGTGGAGAAGAGCTTGGCGATGGCCGCTTCCTCCAGCGTCAGCCGACGCCGCGCGTGTTCCTTGATGTAGTGATCCACCATCAGGCGCACGGCAACGGCCTGGGCCTTGATGTCCGCCAGCTTGAACCTGGTGTTCTGGAAATCCCACACGGTCTGGTTGAAGGCCTTGCGGTCCTTCACGTAGCTCAGGGTGCGCTCCAGGCAAGCCTCAAGGCGCGCCGCCGCCGACACCGCGATGCACAGGCGCTCCTGTGGCAGCTCCCCCATGAGGTAGGTGAAGCCCTTGCCCTCCTCGCCCAACCGATTGGCCACGGGCACGCGAACGTCGTCGAAGAACAGCTCCGCCGTGTCCTGAGCGGCCATGCCCATCTTGGCCAGCTTGCGGCCACGGCGGAAGCCTGGGCGCGTGGCCTCGACCACGATGAGGCTGATGCCCTTGGCACCGGCCTCGGGATCGGTCTTGCACACAAGGATGATCAGATCGGCATTCAGGCCGTTGCTGATGAAGGTCTTGCTGCCGTTGATGACGTACTCGTCACCTTCGCGCCGCGCCGTGGTGCGCACCGCCTTGAGGTCGCTCCCCGTGCCGGGCTCGCTCATGGCGATCGCGAGAATGCTCTCGCCACTCGCCGCGCCCGGCAGCCAACGGCGCTTCTGTTCTTCGTTGCCCACGCGCAGGATGTAGGGCGCGATGATCTCGGAATGCACCCCGAAGCCCGGGCCGCTGACACCGGCGCTCACGATCTCTTCGCTCATCACGGCCACATGGCCGAAGTCGCCACCACCGCCACCGTACTCGGTGGGCAAGGTCAGGCAAAGCAGACCTTCGCGGCCCGCCTTGAGCCAGGTCTCGCGGTCCACGCGCCCTTGCTCATCCCATTCGGCCTGGCGCGGAACGCATTCGCGCTCGAGAAATCGGCGCACGGTCGCGCGGAAAGTTTCATGGTCTTCTCGGAAGACATCGCGAGTGACTTGCACGGGATCTCCTGGTTTGAACGCCTTGACCACACGGTCGATGCATGGGCGTAACCTTAAGTCCCGGGTGTCGGTGACACACCCCCCTGACCGGGGGGCTAAAACGCGATTGAAGCGTCAGATTGAGCGGCGCTCGAGGCCGCCCAGGTTCAGAGCGGGCCGCCGCGCGCGGTGTCGTCGGTCTCGCTCCATCCGAGGTCGCGCAGACGGGCCAACGCCTCATCACGGCTGCTGACGTGCAGCTTGCTGAAGATATTCTTGAAGTGCCACTTCACGGTCTCGGGCGTCACGCCCAGACTGCGCGCAATCTTCTTGTTGGGCAGCGCTTGCGCGAGACAGCGCACCACATCGATCTCCCGCTCGCTCAGCATCTCGACGAAATTCGCCGCGGAGTCCGCTGCCTCGCGCGCCTTCGGTGCTGCAACGGGCCCCGCAGGAAGAGGCTCCCTGCTGGCGGCCCTCAGACGGGAAAGATAAAAACCGAGCACAGGATCGCCAGGCTCCTGCATCAGCTGCTCCAGCATCTTTGGAACCGCAGCATCCGCGTCGAGCAACGCGCGGAGCAGCCCCAACCGATGGCCCAGGTGAAGCGCCTCCTGTAGCGTGCGCTCGGCCGCTGCATCACCCATGCGCCACTGGACCACGGCCTTGCGCATCAAGAGGATCACCTTTGTGCGCCTCTCCTTGCGTCCTTCGCAGACCGGTGACAGCATCTCGATCTGCTCGGCCGCGTGATCGAGATCCCCCTTCGCCATGGACCAGGCCAGCCGCGAAAAGGCACCCAACATGCCGATCACGCTCGAGCGCCCGCTGACGGGCTCCAGTGCCATGGTCTGCATGGCCTCCAGCCGCTGGATACCGTTGCGCGCGAGGTCGAACTCCTCACGCTGCAGATGGCGACGGACCTGTTCGCCAATGCTGTGCGCGAGCAGCCTTTTCAGACCCTGCCGGGTCGCATACTCCTCCAGACGCTCGAGGTAAGAAAAGGCCTCCAGGCGCTGCCCGGCCAGCCAGTGCGCGCGTGACATCACGGTCATCACCCGCAGCACGGCATCGGGAATGGAGATGCGCTCGAGGATGTCGACCCGGCTCTCCAGCAACGCCAGAACGCCTTGCCTGTCATCGATCTCGTAGAGCACTTCCGCGAGCAGCGCCGCGGCGAGAAGTCCCGGTCCATGGCTGGGTCCACCGCCACGCTCGGCCTCGTACATCACGTCGCGGTAGACACGCTCGGCCTGCGTCATCTGGCCTTCAAGCGCATACGTCAGCCCCACCAGGCAACGCCCCTGCAAGCTCCCGACGGCACCGCCCAGCAGAGGCATGCCGTCCAGCACCAGTGGCGTGGCATCCATCTGCACCTGCCGCGCGCGCGCATAGTCGCCTTGCTGAAGGTAGAGCCAGGTCAGCAGGTTGTTGCGCGCCCCCATGGAAACGGCATCCGACCGAGCAGGCCCTTCCAGAAGTTGCGGCAGCACGGAAAGGAACTCGTGCACCTGATCGCGTTGCACCGCAAGCGACGCTTTCACCAGCACGGTCGCAAAGTGCTCCGGATTCTGGCGCCCCGGATACTCATGCTCCAGTTGCTGGAGGCTGCTGGCAGCCCCCTCCAGGTCACGCGTGAAAATCTGCAGACGAATCTTCCACAGTCGCAATCCGAGGCGGGCATTGACCTGATCCTCGGGCAACTGGCCCATCATCCGCACCAGCATTCGCATGTTCCCCTGCCCGCGCAGGCGGTAGGCGGCACGCTCGACCAGGTCGGCAGCCGCGGCGGGCTCTCCCGCCATCACGGCGTGGCGCACCGCATCCTCGAACTGATCGTGGTCGCGGAACCACTGCCAGGCCAGCGCATGCACCCGCTTCTGGTCGGCTTGACCACGCCGCAGCAAACGGTTCTGCAGTGTCTGGCGCAACAAGGGGTTCAGCGCATACGAACTCTCCTGTCCAGGCGCCTCGCGGCAGTTGATGAACAGGTTGTTGTGCTTGAGGGAGACCAGCAGGGCTATCGCCTCGCCGACGGCCTCGGGACGGCCCGCCAGACTTGCGCTCAGCGATGCGGTGAAGCGCTCGCAGATCGAGGCGCTGGTGAGAAACTCGAGCTCGGCGTGCGTCAGCCGGCCCAGCACTTCCCGCTCGAAGAAGACGGTGAAGGCATCGGCATCCGCCACGTGTACACGCTGGAACGCTTCTACCGACGGCGGCTCACCCCCACGCGCGCTGCGGGCATTCCATTCGGCGGCCAACAGCTGCAGGCCAAGGACCCATCCGTCGGCAAGCTCATGCAGTGCCCGCGCGTTCCTGGTCGGAATGTCAACGACCAGCGTCTGCAAAAGCTCCAGCGATTCTTCCTCCGAGAGGCGAAGGTCTCGCAGGTCGAGCTCGAGCGCCATCGCTTGCGCGCGCGATCGCGCCAGGGACAGCGGCACGGCACCGCGCGAGGCCAGCGCCAGGTGCAGATTGGGTGGGGCGTAATCCAGTATCCACTGGAGCACCTCGATGGCACGCGCATCGTTCAGGTGGTGAAGATCGTCAATGACCAGCAGCAACTCGCGTCGATGCGAGGCGATGGCACGCACCAGCGTGACCGCCAGAGACTCCAGCGCATCCGGTTGCTGTCCGCGTCCGGCCAGCTGGGCCGCCTCCGTCACGATGGCGGCATTGACTTGAGAAAGCGTGGCCAGCAATCCGTCGAACAGATGCGTGAGCTCGTTGTCCTGTGTCGACAGGGTCAGCCATGCGATGTCAAAACCCATTGGCTCCAGTGTTCGCGCCCAGGCCACCAAGGCCGTGCTCTTTCCGCACCCTGCCGGCCCCTGCAGCACGAAGCAGCGTCGATGGCGCGCTTCGTGCAGCTGTGCAATCAAGGCCTTGCGTTTGACAACGCCACGCGGCATCGGAGGCGGAACCGTTCGCGGATCCAGAGCGGTCCTGGGCGTCGGTGACCGACTTCGCCGCGTGGTCTGGAGGGACGGGCCTGTCATATCGAACGATCCTCTTGATCTCAGCTGCAGAAGGGAAACTCATTGTGCCGCACGCATCCAGCCGTTGACCTCCCCCCCAAACCGGGTGGGGCCAATCCGGTGCAACGCTGGCCTACTTGCAAGCCATGCCCCATCAAGGAGAGACAGCGTGAAGATTCTGGTTCCCGTCAAACGGGTGGTCGACAAGGACATCAAGGTTCGCGTGAAGAACGACGGCTCGGGCATCGACCTGGCGAACGTCAAGATGAGCATGAACCCCTTCGACGAAATCGCGGTCGAGGAAGCGGTTCGGCTCAAGGAGAAGGGAAAGGCCTCGGAAGTCATTGCCGTGTCGTGCGGCGTGGCCCAGTGCCAGGAAACGCTGCGCACCGCCATGGCCCTCGGCGCGGACCGCGGCATCCTGGTGGAAACCGACGCCGAGCTGCAGCCCCTGGCCGTGGCCAAGCTGCTCAAGGCGTTGGTGGACAGGGAGCAGCCGCAACTGATCATCCTGGGCAAGCAGGCCATCGACGACGACGCCAACCAGACCGGCCAGATGCTGGCGGCGCTGGCCGATCTTCCCCAGGGCGCCTTCGCGGGCAAGGTGGAGCTTGAGGACGGCCACGTCACCGTGGTGCGCGAAGTCGACAGCGGTCTGGAGACCGTTTGCCTGAGCCTGCCGGCCGTCATCACGGCGGACCTGCGCCTGAACGAGCCGCGCTACGTGACGCTGCCCAACATCATGAAAGCCAAAAAGAAGCCCATCGACACCATCAAGCCCGATGCGCTGGGCGTGGACGTGGCTCCGCGCCTGAAGACCCTGAAGGTCACCGAGCCGCCCCAGCGCGGTGCCGGCATCAAGGTGCCCGACATGGCCACGCTGGTGGACAAGCTCAGGAACGAAGCCAAGGTCATTTGAGGCCCATCGCAAAGGACATACAGACATGACCATCCTCGTCATTGCAGAACACGACAACCGATCGCTGAAGGCGGCGACCCTGAACACGGTGACGGCCGCATTGGCCATCGGCACCCCTGTCCACGTGCTGGTGGCCGGACACAACGCCGCCGACGTGGCCCAGGCGGCCAGCCAGATCGCCGGTGTGGGCAAGGTCATCGCGGCCGATGGTTTGAGCCTGGCCGAAGGACTCGCCGAAAACGTGGCCGCGCAGATCGTGTCGATCGCCAGCGGCCACAGCCACATCCTCTTCCCCGCGACCGCCAGCGGCAAGAACGTGGCGCCGCGCGTGGCGGCCAAGCTCGATGTGGCGCAGATCAGCGACATCACCGCGGTGGTGAGCCCCGACACCTTCGAGCGCCCGATCTACGCGGGCAACGCCATCGCCACGCTGCAAAGCGGCGATGCCATCAAGGTGATCACCGTTCGAACAACCGGCTTCGATGCCGCGGCAGCCACTGGTGGCAATGCACCGATCGAATCGGTGGCCGTTGTGGCCGACAGCGGCAAGAGCCGTTTCGTGGGCCGCGAAGTCACCAAGAGCGACCGTCCCGAGCTGACCGCCGCCAAGATCATCGTCTCGGGTGGCCGTGCGCTGGGCAGCGCGGACAAGTTCCAGGAAGTGCTCACGCCGCTCGCCGACAAGCTCTGCGCGGCGATGGGCGCGAGCCGCGCGGCGGTGGACGCCGGCTACGCCGCGAACGACCTTCAGGTGGGGCAAACCGGCAAGATCGTGGCACCGCAACTCTATATCGCCTGTGGCATCTCGGGCGCCATTCAGCACCTGGCCGGCATGAAGGATTCCAAGGTGATCGTGGCGATCAACAAGGACCCGGAGGCGCCGATCTTCTCGGTCGCCGACTACGGCCTGGAGGCCGATCTGTTCACCGCCGTGCCCGAGTTCGTGCAAGCCCTCTGACGACCGGCTTTCGACCCCATGGACACGCGCCTTGAACCGACTCCCGCGGCGTTCCCCCGGCGTGCCGCACGCGCCGGCCTGCGCACATGCCCGTTGTGAACCTGTCCGCCGAAGAGCGTGCCGCCGTCAATGGCGATCGCTGGTTCTGCCACCTGTCGGCGGCGTCCCGGCACGATCTACTGCGCCACGCCGTGGTCAAACGCCATGCGGACGGCGAGCTGATCGCCGCGCAAGGTGCGCCGGGGGATGCCTGGTTTGCGTGCGCCAGTGGCGCGCTTCGCATCAGCTCCACCAGCGCATCCGGCCATCAAACCACGTTGACCTATTTGCGCCCGGGCACCTGGTTTTGCGATCCTGCCCTGTTTGACGGGGAACGTGCCGTGCACGATGTCTTTTCGGTAGGGAACAGCGCCGTCCTGCAGGTCAAGTCGCCACAACTCCAACAGATCCTGGCCGCCAATGCGGACCTGTGCCTGGCCGTGCTGCGCTTGCAAGCGCAACAACTTCGCCACCTGCTGCTGGAGCGAGACGATATCCATCAGCAGACGGTGCGCACGCGGCTGGTCAAGCACCTGCTGTCACTGGGCCAGGCGCACGGCGTGCCGACCCACCCGCACCGCGGTCGGGTTCGAATCGGTCTGGACTTGACACAGGGGCAACTCGCGAAGCTCGTGCGGTGCTCTCGCCAACACGTGAACTCGCACCTGAAAGACATGGAGCGTCACGGTCTGATCCGCATCGAGCGCGAAGGTCTGGTCATCTGCGACGCTGACGCGTTGAGCGCCGACGCCCATCGGTAGAACCTCTCGGCCGAAAGCCCCTCCAGCCGCCGCCCCCCAACGTGGGTGGAGTCAATCCCCACCTCAATTCTCACAATCGATCGAAAGCCCTGGCTCCGCTGCGCGGAGCGCCTTGCGGGCCCACATCGACAGGAGATTGAGTTGAACATCCACCGCACCGTCTACCGCGAAGACCACGAGATGCTGCGCGACACCGCGCGCCGCTTCTTCGAACGCGAATGCCTGCCCCGCCAGGCCGAATGGGACAAGGCCGGGCGCACCGACCGCGAAACCTGGCTGAAGGCCGGGCGCGAGGGACTGCTGTGCGTCACCGTCCCCGAAGCCTATGGCGGTGGTGGTGGCGACTTTGGCCACTCCGCCGTCCTGGCCGAGGAGCTGCACCGCTCCGGCGTGTCCGGCTTCAGCCTCTCGGTGCACTCGGACATCACCGCGCCCTATGTCGTGCGCTTCGGCACCGAAGAACAGAAGCAACGCTGGTTGCCCAGGATGTGCAGCGGCGAGACCATCATGGCGATCGCGATGACCGAGCCAGGCACCGGCTCCGACCTGAAGGCGGTCCGCACGACTGCCGTGCTCGATGGGGACGAGTACGTCATCAATGGCAGCAAGACCTTCATCAGCAACGGCCTGAACTGCGACATGGCGCTGGTGGCGTGCAAGACGGACCCGGCAGCAGGGGCCAAAGGCGTGAGCCTGATCATGGTCGAGACCGACCGCGAAGGCTTCCGCCGCGGACGCAAGCTGGACAAGGTGGGCCAGCCCGCCGCCGACACCACCGAGATGTTTTTCGACAACGTGCGTGTGCCCGCCAACAACCTGCTCGGCGAGCCCAACAAGGGCTTCGCCTACCTGATGCAGGAACTGGCGCAGGAACGCCTGATCATCGCGGCGTACTCGGCCGCCAAGCTCGAACGCCTGCTGGAACAAACCGTCGAGTACGTCAAGGAGCGCAAGGCCTTTGGCCAGGTGGTCTGGGATTTCCAGAACACCAAGTTCAAACTGGCCGACATCAAGGCCCAGGCCGTGGCCGTGCGCACCCTGGTCGATCACTACATCGCCCAGCACATGCAGCGCCGCATCACCGTGCAGGAGGCGGCCATCGCCAAGCTCTTCGCCACCGAGACGCTGTGGAAGTGCATCGACGACATGGTGCAGCTGCACGGCGGCTACGGCTACATGCTGGAGTACCCCATCGCCCGCGCCTTCACCGACTACCGCATCGCGCGCGTATTCGGCGGCACCAGCGAGGTCCAGCGCGAGCTGATCGCGCGCCAGTTGTAACCCCCCGAATTCCCCCAGGAGAAAACCCCATGAGTGAAACCGTTCTGGTCGCCGGCGTCGGCATGATTCCCTTCGCCAAACCCGGTGCCAGCCCAAGCTACACCGAGATGGGCGCCGAAGCCGCCCGCCGCGCGCTGGCCGATGCCGGCATTGCCTACGACCTGGTGCAGGAGGCCTACGTCGGCTATGTCTACGGCGACTCCACGTGCGGCCAGACCGCCCTCTACGAAGTCGGCATGACGGGCATCCCGGTCGTCAACGTCAACAACAACTGCTCCACCGGCTCCACCGCGCTCTACCTCGCACGCAAGGCCATCGAATCGGGCTCCGCGGATTGCGTGCTGGCGCTGGGGTTCGAGCAGATGCAATCGGGCGCGCTCAAGTCGCACTGGAGCGACCGCCCTGTGACGCGCGAGCGCTTCATGCCCGTGCTGCGCGGCCTCACCGAGGACATGGCTGACATGCCGCAGGCGGTTCGCACTTTCGCGGGCGCCGGGCGCGAGCACATGCAGCGCTACGGCACCCGCATGGAAACCTTTGCCGCAGTGCGCGCCAAGGCCAGCCGGCACGCGGCCAACAACCCCCTGGCGCTGTTCCGCAAGGTGCTGACGACCGAGGACGTGATGGCCGACACCGAGCTGTGGCCCGGCGTGATGACCCGCCTGATGGCCTGCCCACCCACTTGCGGTGGCGCCGCCGCGCTGCTGGTGTCCGAGCGTTTTGCGAAGAAGCACGGCCTGCGCACCGACGTGCAGATCCTGGCGCAGGCGCTGACCACCGACCCCAAGGCTTCGTTCGATCCACCCTCCATGCTGAGCTGGGTGGGTACCCACATGACCCAGGCGGCGGTGGGCGTGGTGTACGAGAAAGCCGGCATCGGCCCCGGGGACATCGACGTCTGCGAACTGCACGACTGCTTCGCCCAGAACGAGGTGATCAGCTATGAGTCGCTGGGGTTCTGCCCCGAAGGCGGCGCCGAGAAATTCGTCGCGGACGGCGACAACACCTATGGCGGCCAGGTCGTGATCAACCCCTCGGGAGGCCTGCTGTCCAAGGGCCATCCGCTGGGCGCCACGGGCCTGGCGCAGTGCTACGAACTCACGCACCAGTTGCGCGGCAGCGCCGAGCAGCGCCAGGTCGAAGGCGCGCGGCTCGCCCTGGCCCACAACCTCGGGCTGGGCGGCGCCTGTGTGGTCACGCTGTACGGCAAGCACTGAGATGGACCTCAAGCCCACCCCTTCCCAGGCCGCGTTCCGTGAAGAGGTGCGCGCCTTCATCCGGGACCGCCTGCCCGAAGACATCCGCAACCGCCTGCGCCGTGGCCACCCGCCGCGCAAGGAGGACACCGTGGCCTGGCACCGCATCCTCAACGAGCGCGGCTGGGTCGCGCCCCACTGGCCCACCGAATACAGCGGTGCCGGCCTGGGGATCGAGGAACGCCTGATCCTGCTGGACGAAATGGCCCGCGCCGCAGCGCCCATGCCCCTGGGCTTCAACATCGCCATGCTGGGCCCGGTGCTGCTGCGCTATGGCACGGAGGAACAGAAGCGTTTCTTCCTGCCCAAGCTCGCCAACCTGGACCTGTGGTTCTGCCAGGGTTTCTCGGAGCCCAACGCCGGCTCGGACCTGGCCTCGCTGCGCACCCGTGCGGTGCGCGACGGCGACCACTATGTCGTCGACGGCCAGAAGATCTGGACCACGTCCGCCCACCACGCCGACTGGATTTTTGCGCTGGTGCGCACCGAACAGTCGGCGCGCAAGCAGGACGGCATTTCCTTCCTGTTGATCGACATGAAGAGCCCCGGCGTGTCGATCCGGCCCATCGTATCCATCGACGCGCAGCACCACCTCAACGAGGTGTTCTTCGACCAGGTGCGTGTTCCGGTGACTCAGTTGGTCGGCGAAGAAGGCCGTGGCTGGGACTGCGCCAAGTTCCTGCTGAGCAGCGAGCGCGCCACCATCGCCAACGTGGGCCTGTGCTGGGAGCGCCTGGACTACGCGCGCGAACTCGCGGCCAACATCTACAACGGCGCCGCCCGCTTGCTGGACGACCCGAAGTTGCAGATGGAGCTGGCAGCCCTCGGCGCTGAAATCCGCGCGCTGGAATTGACCAACTGGCGCTTCCTGCTCAACCCCGACATCGCGCGCGGCACGCCCGGCTTTGCCTCGGTGCTCAAGCTCAAGGGCTCCGAGTTGATCCAGGAGCTGAGTGCGCTGCTGGCCCGCCTGTCCGGGCTCGGCGGACTGGAGCGGCGCCCGGCCGAGGGCGACGCGTCCTTGCACCCCTACGCGGCGACGGCCAGCCGCTACTTCTTTCACCGCGCGACCACCATCTTCGGCGGGTCCAGCGAGGTGCAGAAGGACATCCTGGCCAAAACGCTTCTGGGATAAGCCATGAACTTCGACCTGACCCCGGAACAAGAACAGCTGTCGCAGAGCCTGACGCGCATGCTCGATGTGCAGTACAGCTTCGAGAAGCGCCGCGCCATCGCCGCCAGCGACGCCGGTTGGAGCCCCGACCGCTGGCGCGACCTCGGTGAATTTGGTGTCACTGCATTGGGCATTCCCGAGGCGCACGGTGGCCTGGGCGGCGGCGCGGTGGACCGGCTTCCCGTCATGCAGGCCTTCGGGCGCGCGCTGCTGCTGGAGCCGTATCTGGCCTCGACGGTGCTGGGCGCCACCGCCGTTAGCCAGGTGGCCAGCGAGCTGCAGATGGACGCCCTGCTGCCCGCCGTGGCCAGCGGTGAGCGGCGCCTGGCCTGGGCCCACGACGAAGCCGCGTCCAGGCATGTCCCCCTCTGCGGGATCGAGACCCGCGCGCGGCGCACCGGCGACCAGTGGGTGCTGGACGGCAGCAAATCTCTGGTGTTGCACGCCAGTGCGGCCGACCACTTCATTGTCAGCGCCCGTCTGGGTGGCCTGCACGACGAGCCCCACGGTCTGGCCTTGTTCCTGGTGGACGCAGGCGCCAGCGGCACCCAGCTGCGGCCCTTCCGGTTGGTGGACGACACGCCCGCGGGTGAGCTGCGTCTGGCAGGCGCCATCGCGGTGCCGCTGGGCGATCCGGCCGACGGCGCGCGCGCGCTGGCCGCCGTGCGCGCCACCCTCGCGACCGGCACGGCGGCCGTGTGCGCCGACATGGTGGGCACGATGGAAACCGCCTTCGCCTTGACCACCGCCTACGTGAACACACGCCAGCAATTCGGCCGCGTGATTGGCGAGTACCAGGCGCTGCGCCACCGCATTGCGGAGATGGCCGTGGGCCTGGAGATGGCACGCAGCATGGCGGTCGCCGCAGCGGTCGCGGTGGACGACACGGCCTCCCCCGAGTCCGCCACCGACCTGCCCCGCGCCAAGCTCGCCATCGGGCGTTACGCGCGGGCCTTGTGCCAGACCGCGATCCAGTTGCACGGCGGCATCGGCATGACCGAGGAGTACGCCGTGGGCCATTGCCTGCGCCACATCCACGTGCTGGACCACCTCTTCGGCGACGCCGACGCGCAAGCCGCGCGGCTGGCCAGCCTCACCCCACATTGATCAGACCGTTCACCCCCACCCACCCAGGAGACACGCATGACTTTTGAAACGAACCTGCCTCGGCGCCTTTTCGGCCTGGCACTGTCGGTGTTGTTGACGGCCGCTGCGCTGCCGTCTGCCATGGCACAGAGTCCGTCCAGCCGCCCGGTGCGGTTCATCGTGCCGCTGGGTCCCGGCAGTGGCTCGGACACGATCACGCGCCTGGTGGCCAGGCTCGTCGTGTCGGAACTCGGCGGCCAGTCCACCTTCATCGAAAACAAGCCGGGCGGCGACGCCGTGCTGGCGGTGCAGAGCCTGCTGGCCTCGCCGGCCGACGGCTACAGCGTGCTCATGCTCTCGCCCTCGTCGATGGTGATCAATCCGCTGATCAACGAGCGCCTTCCCTACGACGCGCAGAAAGACCTGCGCCCGCTGGCCACCATGCTGCGCAGCGCCGCGGTGCTGGTGACCGGCGCCACGTCGCCCTACAAGACCTATGCCGAAGCGATGGCGGCGGCCCAGAAAAGTCCCAAGAGCGTGAGCATGGCCAGCTACAGCAACCACTACCGCATCGGCGCGCTGATGTTGCAGCAAGGCGCAGGCGTCGAGTTCAACTACATCACCTACAAGTCACCCGGCCAGGTGCAGACCGACCTGATGGGCGGCCAGGTGGAGCTGGCGCTGCTCGACATCGGCGGCGCGCTGCCGCTGATCGCGGCCGGCAAGGTCAGGCCACTGGCCGTGACCAGCAAGGAGCGCCACCCCAAGCTTGCCAACGTGCCCACGGTGCGCGAGAGCGGTCAGCCGAACTACGACCTGTATGTGTGGATCGGCCTAGGCGTTGCTGCCAAGACGCCCGAGCCGGCCGTGAAGACGCTGGAGACTGCGCTGCTCAAGGCCATGGAGCAGCCCGAATTCAAGACCTACGTCACCGAGACGGCAGGCGCCGAGGTCTATACCGTCGGCAGCAAGGAAATGGGCGAGATGATCGCTTCGGAAACCGCGCGCTACCGCGCTCTTTCGAAGCTGGTCGACCTTTCGCAGAAGTAAACGAGGAACAAAGAATGAATCGGCTTTGCAAGGACCGCGTGGTCGTCATCACCGGCGCTGGCCGCGGCATCGGCCGCGAGTACGCACTCGAATTCGCTCGCCAGGGCGCCCGGGTCGTGGTCAACGACCTGGGTGGCCAAGGCGACGGCTCTGGCGCCGCCACCGGTCCCGCGCAAGACGTGGTGGCGCAGATCCGCGCCATGGGCGGCGAAGCCGTGGTCAACACCGACGACGTGGCCGACTGGGATGGCGCGAAACGCATGGTCGACATGGCCATCGACACCTTCGGCGGCCTGGACGTGCTGGTCAACAACGCCGGCATCCTGCGCGACCGCACGCTCGTCAACATGACCGCCGAAGACCTCGATGCCGTGATCCGCGTGCACCTGCGCGGCACCTTCGCGCCCGCGCACCACGCGGCCGCCTACTGGCGCAACGAATCCAAGGCCGGGCGCCAGCGCAGCGGGCGGCTGATCAACACCAGTTCGTCCTCCGGCCTGTACTGCAACCCCGGCCAGACCAACTACGGCGCGGCCAAGGCCGGCATCGCCGCCATGACCGTGATCGCTGCGCGCGAACTGGAGCGCTACGGCGTCACCGTCAACGCGATCTACCCCACCGCCATGAGCCGCCTCACCGCCGACATCTTCGCGGTGCACGGCGCCAAGTACACGGCCGGCGCACCGACGGGCTTTGACCCGCTGGACCCGGCCAACGTGGCGCCGCTGGTGGCCTGGCTGGGCAGCGAAGCATCGGCCGATGTCACCGGCCGCGTGTTCGGCGTGCTGGGGGGTCGCATCACCGTGGCCGAGGGCTGGCGCGCCGGGCCGCGCATTGACAAACCGGGCCGCTGGGACGCCGATGAACTCGGCGACCACATTCCCGCACTGGTGCGCCAGGCGGCAGCCAACGCGCTCACATCGGGCGAGATTCCCGCCCACGGAGATGGACGATGAGCCACTTGCTGGATGCCTTCCGCCTCGCCCGGTTGCCTGCACAAGCCGAGGCTTTTCGCGCCAACGTGCGCGAGTTTCTGGCGCAACACCTGGCACCCGCCGCGCCGGCCGTGCGGGCACGCAGCTGGATGGGTTTCAGCGCCGCGTTCAGCCAGCAACTGGCGGCGCGCGGTTGGGTCGGCATCACCCTGCCCGCGGCCTATGGCGGTGCCGGGCTTGATGCCTTCCAGCGTTTTGTGCTGGTGGAAGAACTGCTGGCCGCCGGTGCGCCCGTGGCGGCCCACTGGATCGCGGACCGGCAAAGCGGCCCGCTCATCAACAAGTTCGGCACCCCCGCGCAGAAAGACTTTTACCTGCCACGCATCTGCGCCGGGCAGGCCTTTTTCTGCATCGGCATGAGCGAACCCAACGCGGGCTCCGACCTCGCCAGCGTGCGCAGCCGCGCAACCCCTTGCGAGGGCGGCTGGCGCCTGTCCGGCCGAAAAATCTGGACCACCAACGCGCACCGGTCCCACTACATGATCGCGCTCGTGCGCACCTCCGGCACGCCCGAAGACCGACAGCAAGGCCTGTCGCAGTTCATCGTGGATCTGTCGCTGCCCGGTATCACGGTGCGCCCCATCGTCGACCTGGCGGGCGATGCCCACTTCTCGGAAGTCACGTTCGACGACGTGCTGCTGGCCCAGGACACCCTGGTGGGCGAAGAAGGCAGTGGCTGGGCCCAGGTCAATGCCGAGCTTGCCTTCGAGCGCAGCGGCCCCGAGCGCCTGTACTCCAGCGTGGTGCTGCTCGACACGTGGATCGCGACCCTGCGAGCGACCGGTGCCGCCAGCGGCGACGCCGCACTGGTGGGCAGCTTCGTGACCCAACTGGCCACGCTGCGCAGCCTCTCGGTGGCCGTCACGGCCAAGCTCGCGCGCGGTGAAAGCCCGGTGGTCGAGGCCGCGTTGGTCAAGGACATCGGCACCGAGTTCGAGCAAGCGATTCCCGCCGCCATCGAAGCCGCCATCGCCGCAGACCCCACCCGCCCGGTGGACCCGGACCTGCTCCGCACCGTCGCCTACCTGAGCCAGATCTCACCCACCTTCTCTCTGCGCGGCGGCACGCGCGAAATCCTCCGCGGCATGATCGCCCGCGGTCTGGGGCTGCGCTGAAGCGCGGCGAACAGGAGCACCCATGTTCACAGAAGCCATCGACAACATCCTCACGGACCAGTGCACGCCCGCGGCCGTCCGCGCCATCGAGAACGGCGCGCCGGCCACCGCGCTCTGGAGCGCCCTGGCCGACGCGGGCTTTCTGGAGCTCATGGCCTCGGAAGCGGCGGACGGCGCGGGCCTCGCGCTCGACGCGGTCTTCCCCATCTTCGTCGCCTTCGGCCGCCACGCCCTGCCGGTGCCCGCGGCGCAAAGCATCGCGGCCCGCGCGCTGTTGGGTGACGGCGTGGCGTTGCCCACGGGCATGGTCACGCTCGCCGGCCACGGCCGCCGTGCCGCGGATGGCGGCGTCAGCGCCGCAAGCGTGGCCTTTGGCTTGACCGCCGACTGGGTGCTGGTCAACGTCGACGGCCTGTGCTTGCTGCTGGACGCCGCACGCGCCACACGCACCGCCACCGGTGTGCGCGGCGGCCTGAGCGCGGCCCTGTTCTGGCCGGCTGATGCGGTGACCGCACCCGTGGGTGATCGGGGCGAGCAGGTCGCCGTGTTCAGCGCCGCGATCCACGCCGCGGCCATGGCGGGCGCCATGGAACGCGTGTTCGGCATGGCGCTGGGCTACTGCAACGACCGCGCGCAGTTCGGCAAGGCCATCGGCAAGTTCCAGGCCGTGCAACACCAGCTCAGCGTGATGGCCGAACACGTGGCCTGCGCCGGCATGGCCGCCGAGCTCGCCTTTCCCGCCGGCGCCCAGGTGCCACCCCGCTTGCCCACGGCAACGGCCAAGGCCCGCACCAGCGCATCCGTGGCGCTCGTCGCCTCCACCGCGCACGCTTTGCACGGCGCCATCGGTGTCACCGAAGAATTCGACCTCCAGCTCTACACCCGGCGCCTGCACGAATGGCGCATGGCCGACGGCTCGGAGCTGTACTGGAACCGCGTGGTCGGCGAGGCCGTGCTGGCGCAGCCGCAACAAACGGTGCTCGATTTCATGATAGAGAACATTCTGTGAACGCATTTCTGAACTACGAACAGGAAGGCCACATCGTCACCCTGACGATGAACGACCCCGAGCGGCGCAACCCCCTCACGGGCAACAGTGCCGTGCCGGAGTTCCTGGCGGCGATCGACCGCATCCACGCCGACCACTCGGTGCGCGCCGTCATCCTCACGGGCGCGGGCTCGGTGTTTTCGTCGGGAGGCAACGTCAAGGACATGGGGCGCTATGCCGAGATGCCGGGCATGGAACTGCGCCGCGAATACCGCCTGGGCATCCAGAAGCTCACGCTGGCACTGTTCAACCTCGAGGTGCCGGTGATCGCGGCAGTCAACGGCGCGGCCATCGGTGCCGGCCTGGACCTCGCCTGCATGTGCGACATCCGCGTCGCGTCCGAGCACGCCAAATTCGCCGAGAGCTTCGTCAAGCTCGGCATCATCCCGGGCGACGGCGGCGCCTGGCTGCTGCCGCGCCTCATCGGCCTGTCGCGCGCGACCGAACTCACGCTCACGGGTCAGATGATCAGCGCCACACAGGCGGCCGAGTGGAACCTGGTCTCACGCGTCGTCCCTCACGATCAACTGCTGCCCACGGCGCGCGAACTCGCCGATGCCATCGCGGCCAACCCGCCGCATGCTGTGCGACTGGCCAAGCGCTTGCTGCGAGAGGCATTGCACACGCGGCTGGATACCTTGCTGGAGTTGTCGGCGGCGTTCCAGGTGATGTCGCACCAGACGGTTGATCACCGGGAAGCGGTGTCGGCGTTTGTTGAGAAGAGGACGCCGCAGTTTCTTGGGTGATAACGCGGGGGTTTGCTAGTGTTTCTTCTTGCCGGGGTCACGTGCTCAGTTCACGCGCGCGTCCGTGGGCTGCCGGAGTCGTTGCGATGATGACCCTGTACCCGATTCAGTACCGCGCGGAAGTAGGGATTTCCGGCTCCTCTGAGATCGTCATTGCAGGCAATTGCCTGCAATGACGGGCGAATTCGGCGGGTGTGGCCCAG
>NZ_SCML01000038.1 GCF_005503365.1 Hydrogenophaga sp. 2FB | reverse complement strand
CAGCTTTCTGGTCGGCGACATGGGGCTCGCGGCGACCAATGCCGCCCTCATGCCGAAGCTGGGCTACGACGCCCGCAAGGATCTGAAGCCCGTCACCGACCTGTTCTACACCGGCTTCTATGTGGTGGTGCGGCCCGAGAAATTCACCTCGGTCAAGGAGGTGCTCGCCGCGGCGCACAAGGCGCCGGGCGTGCTGAACTATGGATCGGCCAGCGCGGGATCGGGCCAGCGGCTCAGCATGGAGCTTTTGAAGGCACAGGCCAAGGCGAGCATCACCTACGTGCCTTATCGGGGCAATGCGCCGGCCCTGCTGGCGTTGATGAGCGGCGAGATCGATGTGATCAGCATTGGCCTGCCACCGATGCGTGCGCAACTGGAGGAGGGACGCCTGAAGGCGGTGGCCGTCACCTCGCTGCACCGATCGACCGTGATGCCCGATGTGCCCACGCTGGAAGAAGCCGCCGGGTTGAAGGGCTACGAAGCCGAAACCTGGGTGGGGCTGTTCGCCGCCCCAGACCTGGCGGACAAGGTGGTCTCGAAGGTCCAGGGCGACATCGCGAAGGTCATGCAGCTGGACGACGTGAAAGCTTTCATGCGCGCCAACGACTACCAGGCCGGGGGCCAGGCCACGGCGGTGTTCGCTCGGCGCATCGAAGCAGACCGCGACAAGTATGCTCGCCTGATCAAGGCCGCGGGCATCACGGCGGAATGACGGTCCATCGCAACGCCCGACCCCATGTCCTGCTGGTCCTGGCCGATCAGCTGCGGGCGGACCACCTGGGTTGTTACGGCAATGGCATCGTGCGCACGCCGGCCATCGACTCGATCGCCGCGGCAGGCACCCGGTTCCAGCGCTTCCACACCGCGAGTCCGCTCTGCATGCCCAACCGGGCGACGCTCTTCACGGGGCGTCTGCCGTCGGTGCACGGCGTGCGGCGCAATGGCATTCCCCTTTCCTGCGCCGAGCGCACGCTGGCAGAGGCGTTGGCCACGAATGGGTACAACACCGCCCTGATCGGGAAGGCCCACTTCCAGCCCTATGGCATGTTTGCCGAAGCGCAGCAAACACCGCGCAAGGAAGCCCGCGGTTTTCCCGGTTGGCCAGAGGCCTACCGGCTCGAAGAGATCGAGACCTGGGAAAACACGGCGGGCGGCCGCCCCATCACCGGGCCCTACTACGGGTTCTCGCACACCGAGCTCACGCTGTACCACGGCGATCAGGTCGGAGGCGACTACGCCGCATGGCTCCGTGCGAAAGACCCCGCGGCGGCCCGGTGGTGTGGCCCGGCGCATGCCTGGCCGGACGAGCGCTACACCGTTCGCGATGCATGGCGCACGCGCCTGCCCGAAGAACTGCATTCCTGCGCCTACATCGCCGAGCGAACCAGCGCCTGGCTGGCAGCGCAGGCGAGCGCGCCAGTCGATGACCAGAAACCTTTCTTCCTGGTGTGCTCGTTCCCCGACCCGCACCACCCCTTCACGCCACCGGGGAAGTACTGGGACATGTACGGCGTGGATGACATTCCTCTGCCCGCATCGTTCCACGGCGACAACCCACACCCGGCGTTGCAGTACGTCCGACAGGTCAGTGCGCACGGGGCCAAGCTGGCCAGCAACCACCATCCGTTCGCGCCCTCCGAGCGTGAGGCGCGTGAGGCGATTGCGCTCACCTACGGCATGGTCAGCAACATGGACGCTGCCATCGCCCGGGTGCTGGAGAGTCTGCGGGAAAATGGTCTGGCGGACACCACCACGGTGGTGTTCACCAGCGACCATGGCGATCTGATGGGCGACCACGGCGTCTTCCTCAAAGGTCCGATGCACTTCAACGGTTTGACGCGCGTGCCCTTCATCTGGTCAGACCCATCGAACCCGACACCGCTGGCCGATGTGCACCAGGTGTGCAGCTCACTGGACGTCGCCAGCAGCATTCTTGAGCACACGGGCTGCGAACGCTACAGCGGGCTCCAGGGCGAGAGCGTGTTGCCGCTCTTGTCGGGGCAGCGCGAAACCGACCGGGGCGTGCTGGTGGAGAGCGAGTCCGCTCGGCTGCTGTTTGGCCGGCCAGCGCCCTTCCGGCTGCGCACCCTGGTGCTGTCGAAGTGGCGGGTGACGTACTGCACCGACGCCGCGTTGTGCGAACTCTATGACCTGGAGGACGATGCGCTGGAGCAGCGCAACCTGTGGAACGAAGCCGCGCACCGCGCCACGCGAGACGCCCTGCTGGAGCGCCTGCTGCACACCGTGGTGGCACACGCGGAGACATCGCCTGTGCCGCTGTCGAGCGGATAAACCATCTGGCCCAGCGTGGTCAAAGGCCGCGCACCCGCGTTCAGGCGGCGCGCGCGCCGACCCGTGCCGCCTTGCGATCGCGCGCAAGGTGCAGCCCAGGCACCGGCGCCGCGGCCTGCTGCGCCGTCGCGTCGTAGGCGGCCTGCGCGGCGAGCACCGCGTCCATGTGGCGCTCGGCCCAATGCGCCAAGGCAGACACCGGCTTGGTGAGCGTGCCGCCCAGCGGTGTCAGCGCGTATTCCACCGTCACCGGCGTGGTGGCGAACACCTGGCGCGACACGAGACCGTCACGCTCGAGCTTGCGCAGCGTCTGCGTCAGCACCTTCTGCGTCACATGCCGGATGTCGCGCTTGAGGTTGTTGAAGCGCACCGGCCCGGAACCAAGCCGATCGAGGATCAGCAGCGCCCATTTGTCCGCCAGGCATTCCAGCACCAGGCGCGTGGGGCAGAGGGCTTCGTAGACGTCGTAGGGGTGGGCAGGCGTTTTCATCGTGCGGGGTTCCTGGGTCGGTTTCCTGCGGGAAACCTGGTGTCGCGAAAGTGCGCTCTATGCAAACCGGAGAAGCAGTGAAAAACTATACCTGGTTTCCATTTGATACTAACCAGGAGTTCAAGATGTCCGGAAAGATTCTCGTGTTGGGTGCGGGCGGCAATGTGGGCCGTCCGCTGTTGAAGGCTCTGCGCGCGCGGGGCGAAGCGGTGAAGGCCGCGAGCCGCTCGGGTGCGGCGGTCGACGGGGCCGAAGGCGTTGTGTTCGACATCGCCAACCCCGCCACGCACGCCGCCGCGTTCGAGGGCGTGGACCGCGCCTATGTGATGCTGCCCGCCGGCAACGTACAGGCGCGGGCCTTGCTCATGCCCGTGGTGGATGCCTTGATCGCGCGCAAGATCAAGATCGTGTTCCAGAGCGTGTTCGGCGTGGACGCGGACGACTCGATTCCGTACCGCCAGATCGAACTCGCGATCGAGCGCGCCGGCGTGCCTTTCGTGATCCTGCGGCCCAACTGGTTCGCCGACAACTTCCACACCTACTGGAAGGCGGGCGTGGACCATGGCGTGATCGCCGTGCCCGCCGCGCAAGGCAAGACCAGCTTCATCGACGCGCGCGACATCGCGGCCAGCGCCGCCGCTGCGCTCACCACCGAGCGCTTCGACGGCAAAGCCTTCAACCTCACCGGCCCCGAGGCCGTGGGCTATGCCGACGCGGCCGCGTTGCTGAGCGAGGTGACCGGCAAACCCATCGTGTACCAGGCCACCGATGACGACAGCTTCATCGCCATGCTGACCGGTGCCGGTGTGCCGAACGACTACGCGAGCTTCCTCGCGTCCATCTTCCACCCGGTGCGCGAGGGCTGGACCGCGGCCGTCACCGACCACGTGCAGCAACTCACCGGCCAGGCCCCGCGCAACCTGCGCCGCTATGCGCTGGACCACGTCGCCGATCTCACCGCCTGAGTGGCAGGCGGGCGTGGTCCGCGACGGCAACGCCAAGGCGCAGCAAACAGGTCCACGGTTCGACACCGTCTCAACCGCCCACGCCCCGGCTTCGGGGGTGGGCGGTTTTTTTTGACCGTCCACCTGAGGGAACCGCAGGCCTCGCCCTGTTACTCAGGGTCTGTATGGGGAATACCCCGCCCCGTTCACCTCACGGGGCGCTCAGCGCTGCTGTGCAACGCATAGCGGGTGCCCAGGATTGCGCCGCCTGCCACCAGAACAACCCGGCTTCTCGTCATCGAAGGGACTTACGCCATGAAAATCACCGCGCAAATCTACAGTGACAAGTTGACGGCATTGCAAGGCAAAGGTATCGGAGAGCACGGCACTTTCTGGAAGCTCGGCACACAACAGAGCGGCTTTGCCGACACGCGCTACCAGAATGCGCCGGACCTGACCGCCAAGCCGATGAGCGCGAAGAAGCTGCTCAACACGATCGAGTACGCGGCGCAGAAACAGGTGCACAACATGGAGACGGCATTGACCAGCCGAGACCAGATTTTCGCGGAACTGGCCAAGCCGAAACCCAGCATGGTGACGGTCATGAAGCATGTCAATGCGATCACCGAAAGCAACAAGCTTTGAAGATGCTGGGGCTCAACGCCTGAGCGCGGGCGACGCGCCTTCCAGGGCCGCCTCCGCCTCGCCCTGCGGTCGCCGCGCATAACGCTGCGCCATCACCGCGCACACCATCAGCTGCATCTGGTGGAACACCATCAGCGGCAGCACAATCGCGCCGGCCACTGAGGCGCTGAACAGCACGTTGGCCATGGGTACACCGGCGATCAGGCTCTTGGTCGAGCCGGCGAAGACGATGGCGATCTCGTCTTCCTTGGAGAACCCCAACGCGCGGCTGCCCCAGACCGTGACCGCGAGCACCAGCGCCAGGATCACGGCGCACACCGCCAGCAGGCCCAACAACGCCACCACCGGTAGCTGCGTCCACAGGCCGGCGATCACCGCGTGGCTGAACGCGGCGTACACCACCATCAGGATCGAACCCTGGTCCACCACTTTCATGATGGACGCACGGCGCTGCAGAAAGCCCGAGATCCAGGGTCGCATCAAATGCCCGACGATGAAGGGCAGCAGCAGCTGCACGCTGATGCGGCCCATGGCCTGCACCGGGTCGCCCAGTGCGGTGCTTTGGGTGAGCAGCAGACCCAGCACCAGCGGCGTGAGCACCACGCCCAGCAGGGTGGAGGCCGAGGCGCTGCAGACCGAGGCGGGCATGTTGCCGCGCGCCATCGAGGTGAACGCGATCGCCGATTGCACCGTGGCCGGCAGCGCGCACAGGTAGAGCACGCCCATGTAGAGATCGGCCGTGACCAGTGGCCGCAGCACTGGCGCCAGCGCCCAGCCGATCAAGGGGAACAGCGCGAAGGTGCTGATCACCACCAGCAACTGCAGCCGCCAATGCGCGATGCCCGACCAGATCGCCGCGCGCGACAGCTTCGCGCCGTGCAGGAAGAACAGCAGGCTCACCACCACCTTTGTGGCCACGCTCAGGATGTCGGCCGCCAGCCCTTGGGCCGGGAACAGGCTGGCCAGCGTGACGGTGGCCACGAGGTAGAGCGTGAAGTTGTCGGGTAACAGTCGGGAGCGGGCCATGGCAGGGTTGTGCGCGGGGCGCGAAGGCATCGGAGGACTGCCATTGAACCGCACACCAGGTCCTGCGTAAAATGAATTTGTCTGATCCATTGATGCGAACTTGATATGAATGTGAGCTTGCGCCAATTGCGCGTATTCCAGGCGGTCGCCGCGCAGGGCAGCTTCACGCGGGCGGGCGAACAGATCGGTCTGTCGCAACCGGCCGTGAGCCGCTGCGTGACCGAGCTGGAACAGCAGCTCGATCTGAAGCTGCTGGACCGCACCACGCGCGAGGTGGTGCTGACCGACGTGGGCCGCGGTCTGGCGGTCGAACTGGGGCGCGTGCTGGACGATCTGGATGCCGTGCTGCTGGACGCGCGCGGCCAGGCCACGCAGCGCCACGGCCGGGTGCGCGTGGCCAGCAGCCCGACGCTGTCGGCGAACCTGTTGCCCGAATGCATTGCGCGCTGCCGGGACGAACACCCCGGGCTGGAACTGCTGTTGCTGGACCGCATCCAGCACGATGCGCTGGCCGGCGTGTTGTCGGGCGAGGTGGACTTCGGTGTGCTGATCGACCCCGCGCCGCGCGACGGTCTGCATGTCGAAGACATCCTGTCCGAGCCGTTCTGCCTGGTCTGCCCACCGGCGCACCGTCTGGCGCGGCGCCGCAGTGCGAAGTGGAGCGATCTCAACGCCGAGCCGCTGGTGCTGCTGGACCACGCCTCGGGCAGCCGCCGGCTGATCGACGATGCGCTGAGGCTGCATGGCGTGCAGGCTTCTGTGGCGCAAGAGGTGGGCCACGTCACCACGATCTTCCGCATGGTCGAAGCCGGTCTGGGCATCTCGGTGGTGCCCCTGCTGGCGCTGCCGCCGGCAGGTCTTCAGGATCTCGTCATGCGCCCGCTGCTGCCGCGCATCGACCGCAGCATTGCCCTGGTGCGACGCGCCAACCGCACGCTGTCGCCCGTGGCGGAGGTGGCGTGGCAACTGGTGCGAAAGGTCGCGGGGGAGCGGGTCAGGGCGCGCTGAAGTGAAACGACAGGCCCGCTATGACACGCTGTGCCTTGAGCTCAGCACGATCAAGGACAACGGCATTCATCGGGCCCCCGCGAGAGCGGCTGAGCTGGACCAGCAGATCTCCGGTTCAGGTATGACGTGCGATCATCCGGGGCATCACGGACTGTGATGGGAAACACCGGAGAAAAGGCACTGTGGAATTGCGACAACTGCGCACCTTCGTCCGCGTCGTGGAACTGGGCTCCATGGGGCGCGCCGCGCTCGACCTGGACATGGTGCAGTCGGCCCTGAGCCAGCAGATCAGCCGCCTGGAAAGCGAGCTCAGCACCCGCCTGTTGCAGCGCACGCCGCGCGGCGTCGTACCCACCGAAGCCGGGGCGGCTTTCTTCCGCGAAGCCCAGCTCACGTTGCGCCACGCCGCCCAGGCGGTGCGCGCCGCACAGCAAGCCCGCCTCTCGGGCACGGTGAGTGTGGGGTTAGCGCCCACTACCTCGGCCATGCTCGGCCTGCCGCTCATGCAGGCCATGCGCGAGCGCTACCCGGACGTGCGCCTGCACATGGTGGAGAGCATGTCGGGCCACCTCGCCAGCCTGCTCAACGCGCGCGAGCTTGACCTGGCGGTGCTGTTCGACGGCCAGTCCAACCCCGACGCCTCGGGCAGCCGCCTGTGGCAGGTGCAACCGCTGTTCTCGGAAGACCTGTTCCTCATCGCCCCACGCGGCTCGGGTCCGGCGCGCCCGGCGGCCATGACCCTGGCCGAGCTGGGCGACGAACCGCTGATCCTGCCCACCGGTTCGCACGGCCTGCGCAGCGCGCTCGACGCTGCCTTCGCCCGCGCCAAACTCGTGCCGCGCGTGGTGCTGGAGGTGGATTCGCTGTCCATGCTCATGGCCGCGGTGGACGCCGGCCTGGGCGTGACCCTGCAGCCGCACGCGGCGGTGGGCCGCTTCCCCGACGCCGCGCAGCGCTTCGAGCTGGTGCACATCGACGATCCCCAGGTGGGCCGGGCCAATCTGCTGTGCAGCCTGTCAGACGACGAGCTCTCGCCCGCCGCGCTGGCCACGCGCATCGTCGTGCGCGACACCGTCCAGGCACTGCTGGCGCAGAAGCGCTGGCCCGGCACACGCGCGATAGGTCATCACGAATCGTGATGACCTCATGCCCACGCCGGGGTGCACCGGCGGCGCGGTTTTTTCTACAGTGACGCCCAAAGCTGCGGTCCCACGCCGTGGCGCAAGGAGCGTTTTTTGGAACCCGATGTTCTGGTGATTGGCGGCGGCAATGCCGCCCTGTGCGCGGCGCTGATGGCACGAGAGGCCGGCGCCAGCGTGTTGTTGCTGGAGGCCGCGCCGCGCGAATGGCGCGGTGGCAACTCCGGCCACACGCGCAACCTGCGCTGCATGCACGACGCGCCGCAGGACGTGCTGGTCGAGGCCTACCCCGAAGAAGAGTTCTGGCAGGACTTGCTCAAGGTCACCGGCGGGCTGACCAACGAACACCTGGCGCGTCTGACCATCCGCGCGTCTTCCACCTGCCGCGACTGGATGCGCCAGCACGGTGTGCACTTCCAGCCGCCGCTCTCCGGCGCGCTGCACGTGGCGCGCACCAACGCCTTCTTCATGGGCGGCGGCAAGGCGCTGGTGAATGCCTACTACCGCAGCGCCGAAAAACTCGGCGTGCGCGTGCGCTATGAAATGCCGGTCGACCGCCTGGAGATCGAAGACGGTCGCTTCGTGGCCGCGATCACGCGCGCCGGTGAGCGCATCACCGCCAAGGCCTGCGTGCTCGCCGCCGGCGGTTTCGAATCGAACCGCGAATGGCTGCGCGAAGCCTGGGGCCAGAACGAGCGCGGCGAATGGCCGGCCGACAACTTCCTGATCCGCGGCACCGCGTTCAACAAGGGTGTGCTGCTCAAGCACATGCTCGAAGACCACAGGGCCGATTGCATTGGCGACCCGACGCAGGCGCACATGGTCGCCATCGACGCGCGCGCGCCGCTGTACGACGGCGGCATCTGCACCCGCATCGACTGTGTGTCGCTGGGCGTGGTGGTCAACAGCGAAGCGCGCCGCTTCTACGACGAAGGCGAAGACTTCTGGCCCAAGCGCTACGCCATCTGGGGCCGCCTGGTGGCCCAGCAACCGAAACAGATCGCCTATTCCATCATCGACAGCAAGGCCATCGGCCGCTTCATGCCGCCCGTGTTCCCGGGCGTGAAAGCCGACACCTTGTCCGACCTCGCGCGCCAGCTCGGCCTGGACGTGGACACCTTCATGCAGACCCTCAATCACTACAACGCCGCCTGCCGTGTCGGCACCTTCGACCACACCGCGCTCGACGATTGCCACACCGAAGACGTGGCACCCGCCAAGACCCACTGGGCACGGCCGATCGACACCGCGCCGTTCTACGCCTACGCGGTGCGCCCCGGCATCACCTTCACCTACCTCGGCCTGCACACCGACGACACCGCCGCCGTGCGCTTCAACGACCAGCCCAGCGAGAACTTGTTCGTGGCCGGCGAAATGATGGCCGGCAACGTGCTCGGCAAGGGCTACACCGCCGGGGTGGGCATGTCCATCGGCACGGCCTTCGGCCGCATCGCCGGCACGCAGGCGGCGAAGGCCGCACTGAAAGAAGGGGTGCAACATGCAGTCGCTTGAGCTCCTCACGCGGGATGCCCGCGCCCTTGCCCAGGGCGAAGTCGTGCTCACCGCACCGGAAACCGAAGTGGCGCGCCAGATGCAGATCTGCAATGCCTGCCGCTATTGCGAAGGCTTCTGCGGTGTGTTCCCGGCCATGACGCGCCGGCTCGAATTCGGCAAGGCCGACATCCACTTCCTCGCCAACCTGTGCCACAACTGCGGCGCCTGCCTGCACGCCTGCCAGTACGCGCCGCCGCACGAGTTCGCCATCAACGTGCCCAAGGCCATGGCCGAGGTGCGCGGGCAGACCTATGCCGACTACGCCTGGCCACCCGCGCTGGGCAAGCTCTACCAGCGCAACGGCCTCACGCTGAGCGTGGCGCTCGCGGCCGGCCTGGCGCTGTTCCTGCTGCTGGCCGTGGCGCTCAACGGCACGCTCTGGCCCACCAACCTGGGCGGCAACTTCTACAACCTGTTCCCGCACAACCTGCTGGTGAGCCTGTTCGCGCCTGTGTTCCTGTTTGTGGTGTTCGCGCTCGGCATGGGCGTGACGCGCTTCTGGCGCGAGGTGACGCCCGCCACCAGCGGCGCGCCGCTGAGCCTGCCCGCCACCACCGAGGCGACGGGCAACGTGCTGCGCCTCAAATACCTCGACGGCGGGCACGGCGACGGCTGCCACAACGAGGACGACGCCTACACCCTCTCGCGCCGCCGCTACCACCACTTCACCTTCTACGGTTTCATGCTGTGCTTCGCGGCCACCAGTGTGGCCACGGTCTACCACTACGCGTTCGGCTGGGTCGCGCCCTACGAACTGCCGAGTTTGCCCAAGCTGCTGGGCGTGGTGGGTGGCCTGAGCCTGCTCATCGGCACCGCCGGCCTGTGGCGCCTGAACCGCCGCCGCGACCCGGCGCACGGCGATCCGGCACAGAAGCCGATGGACCTGGGTTTCATCGCCCTGCTGTTCCTCACCAGCGCCAGCGGCCTGGCGCTGTGGCTGGGGCGCGGCACGCCCGCCTTGGCAGTGCTGCTGTGCCTGCACCTGGGCGCGGTGATGGCGCTGTTCGCCACGCTGCCGTACGGCAAGTTCGCGCACGGCGTGTTCCGCACCGCCGCGTTGCTGCGCCACGCGGTGGAGAAGCGGCAACCGAATCCGATCGGGCTCGGCGCGGACTGACGCCGGTGCCCGAGTCCGGGCGTCGGGGAACGGGGAGCCGTTACAGTTCTCCCATGCCCACCCCAGACGACAGCCTCTCGCCCATTGCCCCGCTGCGCCTGCCGGTGTTCCGCATGTTGTGGACCACCTGGCTCATGGCCAACATCTGCATGTGGATGAACGACGTGGCGGCGGCCTGGATGATGACCTCGCTGACCACCAAGCCGATCTGGGTCGCGCTGGTGCAGACCGCCTCCACCCTGCCGGTGTTCCTGCTCGGCCTGCCCAGCGGCGCGTTGGCCGACAGCCTGGACCGCAAGCGCTACTTCCTCTTCACCCAGTTGTGGGTGGCCCTGGTGGCCCTGGTGCTGAGCGCGGTCATCTTCATGGGCGCGGTCACGCCGCCGGTGCTGCTGGCCCTGATCTTCGCCAACGGCGTGGGCCTGGCCCTGCGCTGGCCGGTGTTCTCCGCCATCGTGCCCGAGCTGGTGCCCCGCGCACAGTTGCCGGCCGCGCTGGCGCTCAACGGCGTGTCCATGAACGCCTCGCGCATCATCGGCCCGCTGGTGGCCGGCGCGCTCATCGCCAGCGCCGGCAGCGCCTGGGTGTTCGTGCTCAACGCGGTGATCTCGCTGGCCGCGGCCGTCATCGTCAGCCGCTGGAAGCGCGAACACAAACCCAACCCCCTGGGTCGCGAACCCCTGGGCACCGCCATGCGCGTGGGCTGGCAGTACGTCACGCAGTCCTACCTGCTCAAGGGCGTGCTGCTGCGCATCTCGATCTTCTTCTTCCACTCCACCGCCATGCTGGCGCTGCTGGCGCTGGTGGCGCGCAACATGCAAGGCGGCGGCGCGGGCACCTTCACGCTGCTGCTGGCCTCCATGGGCGCGGGCGCGATCACGGCCACCTTCTTTCTGCCCCGGCTGCGCCACCGCTATGTGCGCGACGCGCTCGTGCTGCGCGGCGCGGGCCTGCAGGCCGTATCCATGGCCGCCCTGGCCTTCACCGACCACATCTGGGTGGCGGTGCCGGCGCTCTTTTTTGGCGGCGCGGCCTGGATCACCACCGCCAATACCTTGAGCGTGTCGATCCAGATGGGCTTGCCCGACTGGGTGCGCGCGCGCGGCATGTCGATCTACCAGATGTCCATCATGGGCGCCAGCGCGCTCGGCGCCGCCATCTGGGGGCAGATCGCCACCTGGACCAACGTGCCCATCACCCTGGGCATCGCCTCGGTCAGCGGCATGATCGCCATGCTCCTGGCCCACCGCTTCATGCCCGACGTGGGCGTGCACGACGACATCACGCCCAACCGCCTCTTTCGAGTGCCGGCGATCGACACACCGCCTGCGCACGGCCACGTCACCGTGATGATCGAGTACATCGTCGACCCGGCGCGCGCGGACGAATTCCGGGACCTCATGCTCAGCGAAGGCCGGCGAAGCCGCATGCGCCATGGCGCGCTGTCGTGGGAGTTGCTGCACGACATCAGCGCGCCGGGGCGCTTCGTCGAGATGTATGTCGACGAATCCTGGACCGAACACCTGCGCCGCTTCGACCGCCTCACCGCCGGCGACGCCGCGCTGCGCGACCGCAAGCTGACCTTCCACCTGGGCGAGGCGCCGCCGCGTGTCACCCGGTGCCTGATGGAAACGACGGTTCGCACCCACTGAACCCCTCATCGAGCCCATGAACGACCAACCGTTGGCGCGCACACCCAAGGTCGCGCAATTCCTGGCCAGCTTCTGGCCCGCGCCGGTGAACGTCAACGCGGGCGAGCGCTGGCGCGCCTTCATGGGCGCGGGTTTTGGCGTCCTGGTCACGGCCTTGCTCAGCCGCTGGTGGGCCGGGCCGCTGGCGGCCGGGCCGTGGCTGGTCGCGCCCCTGGGCGCCAGTGCCGTGCTGGTGTTCGCGGTGCCCGCGAGCCCGCTGGCACAGCCCTGGTCGGTCATCGGCGGCAACACGCTGTCGGCGCTGGTGGGCACGCTCTGCGCCATGTGGATCGGCGACCCCGCGTGGGCGGGTTCGGCCGCCGTGGCACTGGCCATCGCGCTCATGTTCTCGCTGCGTTGCCTGCACCCGCCCGGTGGCGCCACCGCGCTGTTCGCCGCACTCGGCGCGGCGAGTTTTCATTTCGCCCTGTTCCCCATGCTGGTGAACTCGGTGCTGCTGGTGCTGGCCGGCGTGCTCTACAACAGCCTCACCGGGCGGCGCTATCCGCACGCGCAGGGCCGGCACGCGCCGAGCACGCCGCAAGCCGGCGCATCGGCGCGCTTCACCGAGGCCGATCTGGACGCCGCGCTGGCGCACTACAACCAGGTGCTCGACGTCAGCCGCGATGACCTGGAAGAGCTGCTGCACTACGCCGAATCGGCAGCCTACCAGCGCAACTTCGGCAGCCTGCGCTGCAAGGACATCATGACGCGCGAGCCCGTGACCGTGCGCCCCGGCACACCGCTGCGCGAAGCCTGGCTGTTGATGCGGCAGAAGAAGATCAAGGCGTTGCCTGTGGTGGACAAGTCGCGGCACGTGGTGGGCATCGTGACCGTGGCCGACTTCATGCGCCATGCCGACCTGGACCAGCACGAAGGCATCGGCAGCCGCTTGCGCGCGCTGATGCGGCGCGGCGGCACCCTGCACGCGGCGGCCAAGCCCGAGGTGGTGGGGCAGATCATGACGCGCACGGTGCGCGTGGCCAGCGAAGAGAAACAGCTGGCGGAGCTCGTGCCGCTGTTTTCGGAAGGTGGCCACCACCACATTCCGGTCATCGATGCGGACCGGCGCCTGGCCGGCATCATCACCCAGACCGATCTGGTGCGCTCGCTCTACCGCGCCGCGAAGCCCGAGGCTTAGCGCCGGCTCAGCCGCGCCCGACGAAGGGCATCTGGCTCGCCATCACCGTCATGTTCAGCACGTTGGTCGAGAGCGGCAGCCCCGCCATGTAGAGCACCGCCTCGGCCACGTGCTGCACGTCCATCATGGGCTCGGTGGCCACCGTGCCGTTGGCCTGGCGCACGCCCTTGGTCATGCGCGAGGAGAGTTCGGTCAGGGCGTTGCCGATGTCGATCTGGCTGGCGACGATATTGAACTCGCGACCGTCGAGCGAGATGGTCTTGGTCAAGCCCAGCACCGCGTGTTTGCTGGCGGTGTAGGGGCTGCTGAACGGGCGGGGCGTGTGCGCCGAGATCGAGCCGTTGTTGATGATGCGGCCACCCTGCGGGTTCTGTCGGCGCATCAAACCGAAGGCCGCGCGCGCGCACAGGAACACGCCGGTGACGTTGGTGTCGATCACGTCCTTCCAGCGCTCCACCGGCAGCTCGTCCATGGGCACGGCGGGGGCGTTCACGCCAGCGTTGTTGAACAGCACATCGAGGCGGCCGAAGTGTTGCTCGGTCTGCGCGAAGAGGGCGTCGACGCTGTTCTCGTCGCGCACGTCGGTGGGCACCGCCAGCGCCTGCTGGCCGGCGGCCTTCGCCGCTTCGGCCATCTCGTTCAAGGGCTCGGCACGGCGGCCGGCGAGCACGACGCGGTAGCCGTTTTGCAGCAAGGCGAGGGCAACCGCGCGGCCGATGCCGCTGCCGGCGCCAGTGACCAGGGCGACGCGGGGGGAATTGTCTGAAGCCATGTGCTGCTGTGCCTTTGAGGGGAGTTGAAGGAAGTTCGAGAAGACGACGTTACCGCAGAATTTTGTCCATGGCCTTGCCTTTGGCGAGCTCATCGATCAGCTTGTCCAGGTGGCGAATCTTTTGCATCAACGGGTCGTCGATCTCTTCCACGCGAATGCCGCAGACCACGCCCTTGATGAGCGCACTGTGGGGGTGGATGGCCGGGGCCTGGGCAAAGAAGGTTTGAAAATCCGTGCCCTGTTCGATCTGCCGATCGAGTCCCGCCTGGTCATAACCCGTCAGCCAGCGAATGATCTGGTCGACCTCTTCTTTCGTGCGACCCTTGCGTTCCGCCTTTTGAACGTACATCGGATACACCTTCGCAAACGCGATCTCGAAAATGTGGTGCCTGGCCATCGTCGATCTCCTGTGTGTGGGGGCCTGCGGTGCATACTGATCCGACATGCTATCGCCATCCATGATCACAGTCCGCAGGATCGAACCGTCCGACTGGCGCGCGTACCGCGACCTGCGTCTTCGCGCACTGCAAGAGGCACCCGATGCATTCGGAAGCACCTACGCGCTTGAACGCGGCAGGCCCGACGCCTTGTGGGCATCGCGCCTGTCAGACGCTGCGTTGTCCGACCGTGACGCGCCGCTTTTCGCCCTGGAAGGGGATCGGATCTGTGGTCTGGCCTGGTGCAAGCTCGATGCGCAGGACCGAGAGACGGCGCATCTTTTTCAGATGTGGGTCGCGCCCGAAGCAAGAGGCCGCGGCGCGGGCGGCGTCCTCTTGAAGGCCGCACTCGATTGGGCGAGACGTGTGGGCGCACGCCGTGTTCGGCTGGGCGTGACGGTGGGCGATTCGCCGGCCACCCGCCTCTACGCGACGCACGGATTCGTTGAGGTCGGTGAACCCGAGCCCTTGCGCGAAGGCTCGTCCCTCATGGCCCGAACCATGGAGTGCCGGCTACCGGCCCAGTAAGCCGTAGAGGTCGCCGCGCCGCTCCGCCAACTGCGAGCCGGCGTGGGCTTGCCGCAAGTCGTCACCTGAGAGCGTCGCGATGACCAGCGCCGCATCGCGCACCGCGTGTTCGAGCAGCACGCCCTTCGGTCCGCACACCAGGCTCAAGCCGCCGTAGGTCGTGCCGCCTTCCATGCCGCAGGCGTTGGCGTACGCGACGAACACGCGGTTCTCCAGCGCCCGCGCGGGCAACAGCACGCGCTGCACTTCGTCGAATTCGATCATGTTGGCCGTCGGCACCAGCACCGCGTCCGCGCCCTGCAGCGCGAGCATGCGCGCGGGCTCCGGAAATTCGATGTCGTAGCAGATCAGCAGGCCGAGATGCCAGCCGTTCCACTCGAACACGGCAGGCGCTTGCGGGCCGGGGCTGAATTGCGCGCGGTCGATGTCGCCGAAGAGGTGTGTCTTGCGGTAGTTCGCAAGGCGCTGGCCATCCGCGGCGATGAACTGCGCGGCGTTGTACGGCTTGCCCTCGGTGTTGTGTTCGGGGTAGCCATACACGATGGCGATGCCGTGGCGTTGCGCAATCGCGGCCACGGCCTGTGACAACGGGCCATCGGCCGGCTCTGCCAGATCGGCCGCGCGCTGCGCGCCGATCTGGTAACCGGTGAGCGACATCTCGGGGCACACCAGCAGCTCTGCAGCTTGCGCGCGTGCTTGCGCGGCGGTGGCGTCGAGCTGCGCCAGGGCGTCGAAGGTGTTGGCCGGGTAGGAGCACTGCCAGAGCGCCAGCGTGAGGGTGTTCATGGTCAGTCCGGCAAAGCGACCGGCCCCAGCTCGGCAAACATCTCTCCCGGTCCGGGGTTGGCCGCCAGCGTCTGGCCACCCAGATGCCGCACGATGCCCCACACGGCATTGAGCGAGGTCTGCACCGCGCCCTCCACCCACGCCGGCGTGAACGACACATCGTCGCCGGCGATGAAGATGCCGCGCTCGGAGGCCTGGAAGCCGTCCTGCATGAAGTGGCTGTACATGCGGTGGTTGTAGCGGTAGTGGCCGGGCAGGGCGCCCTTGAACGCGCCGAGGAAGTGCGGGTCGGCTTCCCACGAGATGCTGATCGGGTCGCCGATGATGTGGCTGGCGATGTCCACGTCGGGGTAGATCTTCTGCAGCGCCTGCAAGGCAAGCTGCACGCGCCGTTGCGTGGTGTGTGGCAGCATCTTGAGCGCGTCGCTCATCCAGGCATAGCTCAGGCAGATCACGCCGGGCTGGTCGGGGCCGTTGTCGAACAGGTAGGTACCGCGCGTGAGCCGGTCGGTGAGCGTCATGCCCATCTGCGGCCAGCCGTTGGCGCGCAGGTCGTTCCAGAACGGACGGTCCACCATCACGAAGGTTTTGGACGACTGCATGTAGCGCGTGCGGTCCAGCGCCATCCAGTGCTTTTGCGAAAACAGCGACTCTTCCACCGCGATCTGCGTCGTGAGCAACCAGCTCTGGCAGGTGACGAGCACGGCGGCGTAGCTGTGCGTGTTGCCCCAGGTGTCGGTGACGGCGAGCGCGTCGTTCGCCGCGCGCGAAATAGCGGTGACGCCCGCGCGTGGTGCGCCGTTGTGCAGGCTGGCCAGCGTGGTGCCCGCGGGCCAGTGGCGCAGCTCGTGCGCGGCGGGCGCGTGTTGCCACAGACCCAGCGGCACCTGCTGCACTCCGCCCACGATGAGCAGCTGGTTCTCGTCGCAACCGGTGAGCACCACGCGCAGGATTTCGAGCATCGAGTTGGGAAAATCGGAGTCCCATCCTCCTGTGCCAAAGCCGACCTGGCCGAACACCTCGCGGTGCTGGAACGAGAGCCGGGAAAACGCCTTCGAGGTGGCGACGAAGTCGTAGAAGGTGCGGTCGTCCCACAGCGGCACGATCCGGTCCCACAGGGCCTTGAGCTTGACCGCGTCGCGCTCGCGCAGCGCCTGCTGCAAGCCGGTGAATCCCGCCCCTTCTTCGAGCGCCTGCGCCCAGGCCTCGGCCACCTCGGCGTACAGCGGTGGCAGGTCGGCCAGCGTGCGGGCCCAGTGCGTCTGGCCTTCGAGGTCGATCACCGTGCAGCCGGCGGCGGGCGTGAGCGGGTTGGGGAAGGGCTGCGACGGGAGGCCGAGCCGGTTCACGTAGTGGAAGAACGCGGTGCTCGACGCCGGAAAGCGCATGCCGCCGAGTTCGGCCACCACGCCTTGGCCACCTTCGAAGGTTTGCGAACGCAAGCGCCCGCCCATGCGCGAGGCCTCGTAAACAACCGGCTTCAGGCCCAGCTTCATCAGCTCGTAGGCCGCCACCATGCCGGCCATGCCGGCGCCGACGATGGCCACTTCCTGCCCCAGCCGTTCGGGCGGCAGTTCGCCCAGGCCCGCGGGGTGGGCGATCCAGTCGTCGAACGCAAACGGGAAGTCGGGCCCGAACAGGGTCACGGGCGCGTCGGCGGCGCGCAGGGGCGTTGGCATGGCGAAACCTCCGAGGTTCAGAACAGGCTGGTCAACAACCAGGCTGCCGTGCCCCACATCATCAACGCAACCAGGCCATCCAGCACGCGCCAGACGTGCAAAGAGTTGAGCCGGCGGCCGAGCCAGAAGGCGGCAGCGCCGAGCGAGACGAACCACACCAGCGAACCCGTGGCCGCGCCCAGGCCGAAGACGGTGCTGCCCTGGCCGTACGCCAGCGAGGCGGTGCCGATCAGCACGGCGGTGTCGAGCCAGGCGTGTGGGTTCAGGAACGAGAAGGCCAGCGCCGACAACACCGCCTTGCGGGGCGAGACCGGCTCCGCCGACACACGCCCTTCGGCATCGAGCATCAGCGCTTGCGGGCGCAGAAAACGCTGGAACGCCTTCCAGCCATACACTGCGAGGAACAGGGCGCCCGCGCCCACCAGCGCTCCGAGCAGCTTGTCGGACAGGCCGCCGAGCTGCGCCAGACCGAGCACGCCCAGGCCGATCAGCACCACGTCGGCCAGCGCGCAGGTGAGCACGGTGAGCCACAGGTGCTGGCGCTGCAGGCCCATGCGCAGTACATGTGCGTTCTGAGGGCCGATGGCCATGATCAGCGACATGCTCAGCACCATGCCGGCGGTGAAGGTGGGGAAGGCGAGGGTCATGGGGGTCGATCGAATGCGGGTGAATGGCCGGCAGTGTGCGCGCAAAACCGCATGATTTAAATCCAGTTAACTTAAACTCAGTTCGGTTGAAAATAACTTGAGCAAATCATGCTGGACGCCCGCCAACTCGAAGCCCTGGCCGCCGTGGTCGAACACGGCGGCTTCGGCCCGGCCGCACAGGCGCTGTCGCTCACGCTCGCGGCGGTGTCGCTGCGCATCAAGTCGCTCGAAGACACGCTGGGCCAGCGCCTGCTGGTGCGCGGCAAGCAGGTGCGCGTCACACCGGCCGGGCAGGCGCTGCTGGGGCATGTGAAACAGGTGCGGCTGATGGAGGCCGACTTGCTCGGCGGCCTGCAGGGCGGCGGCGCGGCGAAGGACGGCGTGCGCTGGCAAAGCCTGTCGGTGGCGATCAACGCCGACTCGGTGGCCGGCTGGTTCCTGCCCGGCGTGGCCGCGCTGGTGCAGCGGCACCGCCTGCTGCTCGACATCATGATCGACGACCAAGACCACACCCACGACGCGCTGAAAAGCGGCGACGTGATGGGCTGCGTGACGGCCTTGTCCACGGCCATGCGCGGTTGCGTGGCCGAGCCGCTGGGCGTCATGCGCTACCGCTGCGTGGCCTCGCCCGCCGTGGTGCAGCGCTGCCGCACGCCGCGCGGCGCGGTCTCGCCGCACAAGCTGCTGGCGCAGCCGGCCATCATCTTCAACCGCAAGGACGCGCTGCAGGACGCCTTTCTGGAACAGCACTTCGGCCTGCGCCAGCCGCACTACCCGCGCCACTTCGCGCCCGCGGTGGAGGCGTTCGAAACCGCGATCGAACTCGGCCTGGGCTGGGGCATGGTGCCCGAGCAGCACCTGCAAAAGCGCCCGGAACTGCAGGAGATCCTGCCCGGCGCCACGGTCGACGTGGCGCTCTACTGGCAGCACTGGGCGCACGAGTCGCCCTCGGCGCAGAGGCTGACCGCCGCGGTGAAGGCGGCGGCGCGCGAGCGGCTGCGGCCCGCCGACGCGGTCGCCACCTAAAATCCCGTCCCTATGCTCAAGATCAAACAGGAACTGCTCGACGGCCTGGCCGCCGCGCTCGAAACCCTTTCCCCCGGCGCGGGCGCCAAGGCCGCGTTCGAGTCGCCCAAGGTGGCGGCCCATGGCGATTTCGCCAGCACCGCGGCCATGCAGCTGGCCAAGCCGCTCAAGCTCAACCCGCGCCAGCTCGGTGAAAACCTGCGCGCGGCGCTGCTGGCCCAGCCGGTGTACCAGCGCTGGGTGTCCGAGATCGACCTGGCCGGCCCCGGCTTCCTGAACATCCGCCTCAAGCCCGAAGCCAAGCAGCAGATCGTGCGCGAGGTGTTGCAAGGCGGTGACGCGTTCGGCGTGCAGCCGTCCAACGGGCAGCGCCTGATGGTCGAGTTCGTCTCGGCCAACCCCACCGGCCCGCTGCATGTGGGCCACGGCCGCCAGGCCGCGCTGGGCGACGCGATCTGCAATCTCTACAGCACCCAGGGCTGGAGCGTGCACCGCGAGTTCTATTACAACGACGCGGGCGTGCAGATCGGCACGCTGGGCACCTCCACGCACTTGCGCGCGCAAGGTTTCAAGCCGGGTGATCCGCAGTGGCCGGAGGCTGCCTACAACGGCGACTACATCCAGGACATCGCCAACGACTTCCTGGCGAAGAAGACCGTGACGGCCGACGACCGCGCATTCACCGCCAGCGGCGATGTGAACGATGTCGACGGCATGCGCCAGTTCGCCGTGGCTTACCTGCGCCACGAGCAGGACCTGGACCTGCAGGCCTTCGCCGTCAAGTTCGACCACTACTACCTCGAGTCCAGCCTGTACACCAGCGGGCGCGTGGCGGCCACGGTGCAAAAGCTGGTCGACGCCGGCAAGACCTACGAACAGGACGGCGCGCTCTGGCTCAAGTCCACCGACTACGGCGACGACAAGGACCGCGTGATGCGCAAGTCCGACGGCTCGTTCACCTACTTCGTGCCCGACGTGGCGTACCACATCGCCAAGTGGGAGCGCGGCTTCACCAAGGTCATCAACATCCAGGGCACCGACCACCACGGCACCATCGCGCGCGTGCGCGCCGGTTTGCAAGCGGCCGGCGTCGGCATCCCCCAGGGCTACCCCGACTACGTGCTGCACACCATGGTGCGCGTGGTGCGCGGCGGCGAAGAGGTGAAGATCAGCAAGCGCGCCGGCAGCTACGTCACGCTGCGCGACCTGATCGAATGGACCAGCAAGGATGCTGTGCGCTTCTTCCTGCTCAGCCGCAAGCCCGACACCGAATACACCTTCGACGTCGACCTTGCCGTGCAGAAGAACAACGACAACCCGGTGTACTACGTGCAGTACGCGCACGCGCGCATCTGCTCGGTGCTGGCCGCGTGGGGAGGCGACGTGGCCTCGCTGGCCGACGCCGACCTCTCCGCGCTCGACAGCGCGCCCGCGCAAGCCCTGATGCTGTTGCTGGCCAAGTACCCCGCCATGCTGAGCGACGCCGCGCGCGACTTCGCGCCGCACGACGTCACCTTCTACTTGCGCGAGCTTGCGGCCAGTTACCACAGTTACTACGACGCCGAGCGCATCCTGGTGGATGATGAAGCGGTCAAAAAGGCGCGCCTCGCCCTGGTCAAGGCCACGGCGCAGGTATTGCACAATGGTCTGGCTGTGTTGGGCGTCAGTGCCCCGCAGAAGATGTGATGGTGAAACCAACGATGAAAAAGAAAACGTCCAAGACCCGAAGCACCTCCGGGGGCACGCTCATCGGTCTGGTGATCGGCCTGCTCGTGGGGTTGGGGGTTGCGCTGGCGGTCGCTGTGTACGTGACGCGCGTGCCGATTCCTTTCGTGGACCGCAACGTTTCGCGCAATGCCGACCAGGACGCCCTGGAGGCCGAGCGCAACAAGGGCTGGAACCCGAACCGCTCGCTCGGCGGCGCCGCCGCGCCCACCGCCCCGGCCGTGGTCGTGCCTGCCGCGCCCGAGGCGCCGGGCGCGATCATCGTGCCACCGGCTGCCGACGGCCAGGCTGCAACGCCGCCCGCCGCTACCGCCCCCGCTGGCCGCCCTGCCACCAGCGCCGATCCGCTGGGTGACCTGGCGCAGTCGCGCCTGGGCCAGCCGAAGCCCGCCGCGGCGCCTGCGGCGGCCGCGACAACAACTGCGCCGGCCGCCGCCGCGCCCGGCGCCGACCCCTTCACCTACTTCGTGCAGGCCGGCGCGTTCCGCACGCCGGCAGACGCCGAGTCCCAACGCGCGCGCCTGGCCATGCTGGGCATCGATGCGCAGGTGTCCGAGCGCGAACAGAGCGGGCGCACCGTGTTCCGCGTGCGCGTCGGCCCGTTCAACCAGAAAGCCCTGGCCGACATGACGCAGGAGCAGTTGCAGAACAACGGCGTGGAAGCCGCCCTGGTTCGCGTTCAAAGGTAACCCCCGCGTCGCCTTCGGCGCCACCCCCTCAGGGGGGCAACACCAAGGGGCCGGCGGAGCCGGACCCTTGGTGTCTCTCGGCGGGTGCTTTGCGGGCGTGGCGTGATCTCGCTTCGGGAACTTTTGCGGCTGCTGTCTGCCCCAACCGGGCCAACCTCAGGAGTCTGAATTCATGCAACGTCGCGATTTTTCCCGGTCCATGCTGGCGTTTGCCGGCACCGCCGCCAGTGGCCTCGCTGTCTCGCCCGCCCTTGCGCAGCGCGTGGGCCCCAGGGAGGGTGTGGACTACGTCAAGCTCGCCAAGCCGGTGCCCGTGGAGAGCGCGGCCGGCCAGGTGGAGGTGCTCGAGTTCTTTGCCTACTCCTGCGTCCACTGCGCCAACTTCGAACCCGCCTTTGAACAATGGATCCAGCAGAAGCCCGCGCACGTGGTCGTGCGGCGCATGCCGGTGGCGTTCAGCCCGGAGTTCGTGCCGATGCAGCGCCTGTATTTCTCGCTGGAAGCCATGGGCCTGGTCGACAAGCTGCACGCCAAGGTGTTCCAGGCGTTCCATGGGGAGCGCCAGCCGCTGGTGGCGCCGTCGGCCATCATCGACTGGGTGGCCAAGCAAGGCGTGGACCGCGTGCGCTTCACCGAGGTCTTCAACGCCAAGCCCACGGGCGAAAAGGCCGCCAGGGCCGTCGAGCTGCAGGACGCTTATGAGGTGGAAGGCACACCCGCGCTGGGTGTGGCCGGGCGCTATCACATCAAGGGCCAGGGGCCGCACACCCTGGTGGTGGCCAATGCGCTGATCGCCGGGCTGCGCAAGGGTTGAGAGGCCGGCTGCCGCGGTGTCGGGGCCCGCTGCGCGCGGGCCTTGTCGCTCATGGGCGGCGCCGTTCGCTCAAAGCGCCGGGAAACTGCGGCAACGGTCTGTTCGGGCAGCGGGGCACCGCTACAATGAATGCAAGTTTCGTGCCCTCAAATTCCATGCCTGCCACCACCACCTTCCTCCGCACCGCTGCCTGGGTCGCCGTTCTGAACGCCGCGGTGTGGAGCGCCGCTCCCGCCCTGGCGGAAAAGGCCGACCGCAACCTGCCGCTTAACGCCGAAGCCGACGCGCTGCGCTACGACGACGCGCGCCAGACCAGCGTGTTCACCGGCAACGTGGTCATCACCAAAGGCACCATCATCATCCGCGGCAACCAGGTCGAGGTGCGGCAGGACCCGCAGGGCAACCAGTTTGGCGTCGTCCACGGCACCCCGGGCTTCTTCCGGCAAAAGCGCGACGGCGTGGACGAGTTCATCGAAGGCACGGGCCAGCGCATCGACTACGACAGCAAGGCAGACACCGTCAAATTCACCGGCAACGCGGTGCTCAAGCGTTTCAAGGGCACGCAGCTCAACGACGAAACGTCGGGCAACGTGATCGTCTACAACAACACCACCGACGTGTTCACCGTGGACGGCGGCGTGGCCAACCGCACCGCCTTCAACCCCACGGGCCGCGTGCGCGCCATGCTCACGCCCGTGCCCAAGGAAGGCGCGCCCGCGCCAAGCCCGGCCCCCGTGCCCGCGCCGCCGGCCACGCTCAAGCCCACGCCCCAGATCGAAGAGGGTCGCCAGTGACCACCATGCCCTCGGCAGCCGGCCCCAACGGCCGTTCCGCCAGCCCTGCCGTCAGCCGACTCGAGGCGCGCGGCCTGCAGAAAGCCTATGGCAGCCGCAAGGTGGTCAAGGACGTGTCCCTCGCCGTCTTCAAGGGCGAGGTGGTGGGACTGCTCGGCCCCAACGGCGCCGGCAAGACCACGTCGTTCTACATGCTCGTGGGCCTGTTGCGCTCGGACGCCGGGCAGATCCTGCTGGACGGGCAGTCCATCGAAAGCCTGCCGATCCACCGTCGCGCGCGGCTCGGCCTGGGTTACCTCCCGCAGGAGGCCTCGATCTTTCGCAAGCTCAGCGTGGCCGAAAACGTGCGCGCCGTGCTCGAGTTGCAGGTCGACGAGAAGGACAAGCCCCTGAGTTCGAAGGTGATCGAAAACCGGCTCGACGCCTTGCTGCAGGACCTGCACGTCGACCACCTGCGCGATTCGCCCGCGCCCGCGCTCTCGGGTGGCGAGCGCCGCCGCGTCGAGATCGCGCGCGCACTGGCCACCGACCCGCGCTTCATCCTGCTCGACGAACCCTTCGCCGGCATCGACCCGATCGCCGTGATCGAGATCCAGCGCATCATCGGCTTCCTCAAATCGCGCGGCATCGGTGTGCTCATCACCGACCACAACGTGCGCGAGACGCTGGGCATCTGCGACCGCGCGTACATCATCAACGACGGCCACGTGCTCACGAGTGGCACGCCTGCGGAGATCGTGGAAAACGCCGACGTGCGCCGCGTGTACCTCGGCGAACACTTCCGCATGTGATCGAGCGGTCATGAAACAAGGACTGTCCCTGCGGGTTTCGCAGCACCTGGCGCTCACGCCGCAGTTGCAGCAGTCGATTCGCCTGCTGCAACTCTCCACGCTGGAGATGGCGCAGGAAGTCGAGCAGATGCTCGACGAAAACCCGTTTCTCGAACGCTCCGAAGAAGCGGCCGAGCGCGAAACCTTCGGCCTGGAGCAGACCGATGTGCCGGTGAGCGCGGGCGAACAGATCGCCGATGCCTCATTGCCCGAACCGCCCGGCGCGCCGCTGTCGCCCACCGAGTCCCTCGGTTCCAGCGCCAGCAGCACCGATGCGGGCGATGGCGACGGCCTGGAAGGCAAGCTCGACGGCGCCACCCCGGTGGAAGAGAGCTGGGAGGGCGACGGCACGGTGGAGATGGCGCCCGACGACAGCGAGTGGGGTGGCGACGCGCCCGCGCGCAACAGCGGCTCCGGCGACGGTGACGACACCGCCACCGCGGCCGACCTCGCGCGCGCGCCGGTCAGCCTGCAGGACCACCTGCACGAGCAGGCGCGCTGCCTGCGCCTGTCCGACGAAGACCGTGCCGCGCTGTACTTCCTGATCGAATCGCTCAACGAAGACGGTTACCTGGAAGACAGCCTGAGCGACCTGGCCAACGCGTGGTTGCACCTGTCCGGTGTGCCGCAACTCGCCGGTGGCGATCACCCGCAGGACGGCCTGGAAGAGCGCGAAGCGCTGGAGCAGCGCCTGTCGGTGGCGCTGCAACTGCTGCAACACATGGACCCCGCGGGCGTGGGCGCGCGCGACCTGGGCGAATGCCTGCGGCTGCAGATTCTCGAACTGCGCAACAGCCCGCAAGCACGCGCGGCGCTGGCCATTTGCGCCCAGCCGCTGGAGCTCATGGCCAAGCGCGACGTGAAGCGCCTGTGCAACCTCTGCGCCATCGACGACGAGACCGCGCGCGCCGCGCTGGCCCTCATCGCGCGCCTCGAACCCAAGCCGGGCCGCCGCTTCATCGACGTGGAGCGCAACGTGGTCGTGCCCGACGTGATCGTCACGCACGCCGGCCGCGGCTTCAAGGTCATCCTCAACCCCGAGGTGATGCCACGCCTGCGCGTGCACGACGTGTATGCGAACGCAATGCGGCAGAACCGCGGCGGGCGCGACGGTGGTGGCGAGGCGGGACACGCCGCGATGCAGCAGCGCCTGCAGGAAGCGCGCTGGTTCATCAAGAATATCCAGCAGCGCTTCGACACCATCCTGCGCGTGTCCAGCGCCATCGTCGAGCGCCAGCGCAACTTCTTCATGCACGGCGAACTGGCCATGCGCCCGCTGGTGCTGCGCGAGATCGCCGACGAGTTGGGGCTGCACGAATCCACCATCAGCCGCGTGACCACGGCGAAGTACATGGCCACGCCGTTCGGCACCTACGAACTCAAGTACTTCTTCGGCTCCTCGCTCGGCACCGAAACCGGCGGCAACGCCTCCAGCACCGCGGTGCGCGCGCTGCTCAAGCAGTTCATCGCCGCCGAAGAGCCGGCCAAGCCGCTGTCGGACAACCAACTCTCGGACCTGCTGCGCGAGCAGGGCATCGAGTGCGCGCGCCGCACTGTCGCGAAGTACCGCGAGGCGCTGCGCATCGCGCCCGCCAATCTCAGAAAAGCGCTATGACCCCCACGCTCCCCCGCTGCACGGGTCGCTGCCCCCTGAGGGGGCTGTTGCGCCTTGGGGCGGCCCGGCGGCAAAACATCACATGAACCAACTACAAGTTTTTCTGCCCTGCGCCGCCGGCGTGGAGGACATGCTCGCCGCCGAGGTGCAGCGCATCACCGGCGAAGCGGAGCCGCCCTACAAGGCGCGCGGCGGTGTCGCGCTCAACGCCTCGTGGCGCGACGCCATGCGCCTGAACCTGCACAGCCGCCTCACGCAGCGCGTGCTGGTGCAGCTCTGGCACGGCGGTTACCGCAACGAGCAGGACCTCTACAACGCCGCGTCCGACGTGGCCTGGGAAATCTGGTTCACGCCCAAAGAGACCATCAAGGTCGAGATCACCGCGCAGCACAGCCCGCTCACGTCGCTGAACTTTGCCGCGCTGAAGGTGAAGGACGCCATCTGCGACCGCTTCCGCGCCAAGCGCGGCGAGCGGCCCAGCGTGAACACCACCTGGCCCGACGTGCGCATCTATGTGCACCTCACCACCGAGACCGTGAGCCTGTACATCGACACCTCGGGCGAGCCGCTGTTCAAGCGCGGCTGGCGCGAGGACAAGGGCGATGCGCCGCTGAAGGAAACCCTGGCGGCCGCCATGATCGCGGCCACCGGCTGGGAGGCGGGCATCGAAAAACCGCTCGACGAGATCGCGCCGCTCTACGACCCCTGCTGCGGCAGCGGCACGGTGGTGATCGAAGCCGCGCAGATCGCGCTGAACATCGCGCCCGGCCAGTTGCGCCGCTTTGCGTTCGAGAAACTGCTGCCGTTCCAGCCCCACGTGTGGGACGCCATCAAGGCCGACGCCGTGAAACAGCAGCGCGAATGGCCGGCCGGCCATGCGCCCATCGTCTTCGGCAGCGACGTGTCGTTCCGCATGGTCGACTTCGCGCAACGCAACGCCGAGCGCGCGGGCGTGGCCCATGCCATCGAACTGCGCGGCGGCGATGCATTGCAACGCACGCCGCCCACGCAGCGCCCAGGTGTGTTGCTGCTCAACCCGCCGTACGGCGAGCGCATCGCGGCCGCGGGCGTGGCCGGTGAGAACGCGAGCGCGCGCGCCCAGCGCATGGCGCCCCGCGCGCCGCGCACCTTCACCGTGGGCGCCACACCACCACCCACCCCGGGCCAAGGCCGCGAGAGCGCGCAGATGGCCGACGGTGGCGACGGCAGCGATTTTTTCAACCAGCTCGCCGCGCATTGGAAAACCCACTACGCGGGCTGGAGCGCCTGGCTGCTCACGCCCGACCTCAAGCTGCCCGGCAAGATGCGCTTCAAGGAATCGCGCCGCGTGCCGCTGTGGAATGGTCCGATCGAATGCCGCCTGTTCCGTTTTGATCTGACGCCGCGCAGGCCGCGTCCCGACACCGAGGCGTGAGCGTGCAGGCTGGCCTGGAGACCTCGGCGGCGTTGGTGCTCGACACCAACATCGCGCTCGACCTGTTCGTCTTCCAGGACCCGGCCACCGCAGCGCTGCGCGAGGCGCTCGAACGCGCGCCCGGCGAATGGCTGGCCACCGCGGCGATGCGCGAAGAACTCGTGCGCGTGCTGGCCTACCCGCAGATCGCGCGCCGCCTAACGGCCCACGCCAAGCCCGCGCAAGCCGTGCTCGACGCCTTCGACCGCTGCACCCGCCTGGTGCCCGAGGCACCGAAGGCCGCCTTCACCTGCAAGGATGCCGACGACCAGAAGTTCATCGACCTCGCCGCCGCGCACCGCGCCACCTTGCTCAGCAAGGACGATGCGGTGCTGTGCATGGCACGGCGCATGGAGCGCATCGGCGTGACCATCGCCCGCGTGTGGAGTGGCCCGGCCCCTACGGGTTGATGTTCACCCAGGGGCGTGATCTGCGACAGTAGGGTCTCGACAACATGAGGAGACGGCCATGGTGATGCGGGTGGTGCGGTTGGGCAGCGAGCGGGCGGCGGGTGAGGGCACGCGCATCGGCACGGTGCGACGACCGCCGCGCGGTGTGCCCAAGACGGAATTCGCCTCGGGCAACTGGTACGACGTGTGGTATCCCAATCTCGCGCCGAGCGTGGAGACGATGAAGCTTGGGCAGGCCGCCGAGACGCCCGCGCAGTGGGCCGCGTTCCAGCGCAAGTACCGCGCCGAAATGGCCGAGCCCGAGCACGCCCGGTCCATCGAATTGCTCGCCACGCTCTCTCTCCAGGCGGATTTTTCGGTCGGTTGTTACTGTGCGGACGAGTCGCACTGCCACCGCTCCGTGTTGCGCGAACTGCTGCGGGAAAAAGGCGCGAAGATCGAAACCTGAGGTAAGTGCCGCGCACAGACGCAGCGGCCTTTGGTACAAAGACCTTTTGTCCACATCACGGGAGCGTTCCATGCCCAGCACACGGTATTCCGGCAGTTGCCACTGCGGCCAGGTGGCGTTTGAAGTCGAGGGCGAGATCGACAGCGGCATGTCCTGCAACTGCTCGATCTGCTCGCGCAAAGGCTCCTTGCTCTGGTTCGTGCCCCGCGACCGGCTCAAGCTCAAGACCCCCGAGGACGCGGCCGCCACCTACACCTTCAACAAGCACGTCATCCAACACCGCTTCTGCCCCACCTGCGGCATCCATCCCTATGGCGAAGGTGTCGATCCCAAAGGCAATGCCATGGCGGCCGTGAACCTGCGCTGCATCGAAGGTCTGGACCTGAGCACGGTCAAGGTTCACGAGTACAACGGACGCGACCACTGAGGTCGCGCGCCCGGAGGTGCGGCCTTCAGGCCAGCCCGAACCGGCCCGCGCTGGCCCGTTCCCAGTACGTCGTGAACACCGCATGCTGCGCCGCCAGGTCGGTGAGCAGCGCGCCCGGTGGCGTGAGCGGCAGCAGGGTGGCCAGCAGGCGCACTTCGTTTTCGCTCACGCGGCGCACCAGGTGGTGCGAGGTGATCTCGCGCGGGTGTTGAAGGCCAGCGGCCTGCACCAGTTCCTGCAGCGCCATCAGCGTGCTCTGGTGGAAGTGGTGCACGCGATCGGCCTTGTCGGGCACCACCAGCGCCTGCTGCCGCACCGGGTCTTGCGTGGTCACGCCGGTGGGGCAGTGGCCGGTGTGGCAGCTCTGTGCCTGGATGCAGCCCAGCGCGAACATGAAACCGCGCGCACTGTTGCACCAGTCGGCGCCGATCGCCATGGCGCGCACGATGTCGAAGGCGCTCACGATCTTGCCGGCGCAGCCGATCTTGATGTGCTCGCGCAGGTTCACGCCCACCAGCGTGTTGTGCACCAGGCGCAGGCCTTCCTGCAGCGGCGCGCCCACGTGGTCGGTGAATTCCAGCGGCGCCGCGCCGGTGCCGCCCTCGGCGCCGTCGACCACGATGAAGTCGGGCCGCACGCCGGTCTCCAGCATCGCCTTGACAATGGCGAACCACTCCCACGGGTGGCCGATGCAGAGCTTGAAGCCCACGGGTTTGCCGTTCGAGAGTTCGCGCAGCCGGGTGATGAAATGCATCATCTCGATCGGTGTGGAGAACGCGCTGTGCGACGAGGGCGAGATGCAATCCACGTTCACGGGAACGCCACGCGCCGCCGCAATTTCGGGTGTCACCTTGGGGCCGGGCAGCACGCCGCCATGGCCTGGCTTGGCGCCCTGGCTGAGCTTGATCTCGATCATCTTCACCTGCGGATCGATCGCGCTGGCGCGAAAGCGCTCGGGGCTGAAGCGGCCGGTCTCGTCGCGGCAACCGAAGTAGCCCGAGCCAATCTCCCAGATCAGGTCGCCACCATTCAGACGGTGCCACGATGAGATCGACCCTTCGCCGGTGTCGTGCGCGAAACGGCCACGCTTCGCGCCCGCGTTGAGCGCCTGGATCGCGTTGGCCGAGAGCGCACCAAAGCTCATGGCCGAGATGTTGAACACGCTGGCGTCGTACGGCTGCGTGCAGGCGTCACCGCCGATCAGCACGCGAAAGTCGTGCGTGGCCAGGGTGCTGGGTTGCAGCGAGTGGTTGAGCCACTCGTGGCCATCGGCGTTCATGTCGAGTTGCGAGCCGAACGGCCGCTTGTCGGTCTCGCCCTTGGCGCGCGCGTAGACCAGGCTGCGCTGGCTGCGCGAGAACGGCGTGGCGTCGGTGTCGCTCTCCAGAAAGTATTGCCGCATCTCGGGCCGGATTTTTTCCAGCATGAAGCGCAGGTGGCCGATCACCGGGTAGTTGCGCAGCACCGAACTCTTGGTCTGCCGCAGGTCCCACACGCCCACTAGCGACAGCGCGCCGAACACCAGAAACGCGAGTCCGCCGATGCCGAAGGCCACCAGCGTGAACAGGCTCAGCAATCCGATCAACACACACAAGGCCAGCGCTGTGTAGCGCACGGGGTAGAGAGCGTTGAGTCGATCGAGCATGCGGGCCTTCGTGGGTGCGGTGGGGAATACACTGCGGGGCATCATAAAACTCCGGCCTTGCTGACATGACGTCCCCCGACACCACCCCCGACCCAGCCACCACCGCGCTGGACCACGACGACTACGACGCGCTGGACGCGATCCTCGACGACCTGCGCACGCGCGGCGAAGAAGTGCCGCAGTGGGAGTTCTGCGAAGGCGCGATGGCCGCGCTCTTGTGCACGCGCCGCCCGATCGAACCCGCCGAGTGGCTGCCGGTGCTGCTGGGCACCGGCCCGCTGCCGACCGCGCCGCAGGACGACGGCACGCACTTCAGCAACACCGCGCAGTACGAGCGCTTCATGGACCTGTGGTCGCGCCGCCAGGACGAGGTGGCGGCCTCGCTCGCCGCGCCCGTGGACACGCTGGAAGACGAGCGCAGCTACCACCCCGAGCTGATGGACGTGCGTGGCGCCGTGGCCGCGCTGCCCGATGCCGAGCGCGCCGATTTCAAGGACCAGGAACTGCCCGCCTACGCGCAGGTGTGGGCGCTGGGCTTCATGTTCGTGGTGGAGAACTGGGGCGAGGAGTGGGAGCCGCCGCGCGACAAGGACACCGCCACCTGGATCGACGAATCGCTGGACAGCGTCGTGGCGCTGACCGAAGACGACACCGACACCCCCACGGTGAACATGCACGTGGAAGACGGCCCGCCCAGCGTGAGCGACGACCGCCTCAACGCCTTCGGCGCCGCGATCTGGGCCGTGTACGACCTGCACCAGATCGGCAAGAGCCTGGGGCCGCGCGTGGAGCCGGTGCGCAAGGAAGCCACGCCCGGCCGCAACGATCCTTGCCCCTGCGGGAGCGGCAAGAAATACAAGAAGTGCCACGGCGCGTGACGCCCGACGGGCGCGGTTGACGGGTGAATATTCATTCGCTTAAGATTGCGCTCGCATGAAACCCAAAGACGACGACAAGCAACAGGCCATCGCCAGCGCGACGCTGGCCCTGGTGGAGCGCGTCGGCCTGAGCGGGCTCACCATGGCCGGCATTGCGCGCGAGGCCGGCATCGCCACCGGCACGCTGTACGTCTACCACCGCTCCAAGGAAGAGCTGCTCAATGCGCTGTACGAGCAGGTCAAGGGCGCGCTGGCCGCGTTGATCGACACCGGCATCGATCCCTCGGTGCCGTTTCGCCGCCGCATCGAGCAGAACTGGACGCGGCTGCTGCGCCACCGGCTGGCGCACTACCCCGAAGCGGTGTTCATGGACCAGTACTACAACTCGCCCTGGTTCAGCGAAGCCTCGCGCCAGTTCTCGGCCCGCTTTGCCAGCGGTTGCCTGGGCTTTTTCGACGACGCGCGTGCGCAGCAGATCGTCAAGGACGTGCCCACCATGCTACTGGCCGCGAGCTTTTTTGGTTCCGTGCGCGATACCGCCAACCTCTTGCGCAGCGGCGATCTGACCGACACCGAGACTGCGTTGGCGCAGGCCTTCGGCATGTGCTGGGATGGCATCAAGGCCTGAAGCCCATGCCATCCCATGCCCGAATTGCCTTCAATAAGCGAATGAACATTCATTCATAACGCCCGATTTCCCCACCCCCACCACGACCGGAGAAAACCACGATGCCCACCACGCTCAACATCAATGGCAAGGACACTCGCGTCGATGCCGACGAATCCACCCCCATCCTCTGGGCCCTGCGCGACACGCTGGGCATGACCGGCACCAAGTTCGGTTGTGGCGCGGCCCTGTGTGGCGCCTGCACCGTGCACCTGAACGGCGCGGCGATCCGCTCCTGCGTCACGCCGATCTCGGCGGCCGTGGGGCAGAAGATCACCACCATCGAGGCGGTGCAGACCGACCGCGTCGGCAAGGCCGTGCACCAGGCCTGGGTGAAGGCCGACGTGGCGCAGTGCGGCTACTGCCAGAGCGGCCAGATCATGAGCGCCACCGCGCTGCTCAAGGCCAACAGGAAGCCCACCGATGCGGACATCGACAGCGCCATGGCCGGCAACATCTGCCGCTGCGGCACCTACGCGCGTGTGCGCATCGCCATCAAGGACGCGGCCCGCTCGCTGGCCTGAAGGAGAAACCACCATGCACCTGCCTACCCATCTCTCCAGCGACCAGATCCAGTCCCTGTTGCCCCCCGCGTTGGCGCACCGCTTCACCGAAAGCGATGCGGATGCCGGCCTTGCGCGCCGCAGCTTCCTCAAGCTCGCGACCGCCTCGGGTTTCGCGCTCGGCGCCTACCCGCTCATGGCCAACGCGCAGCAAGATGCCAAGCCCGCCGCCACCGGCCTCAAGCCCGACCAGCAACCGGCGGCATTCGTGAAGATCGCGCGCGACGGCACCATCACGGTCACCGTCAACCGCCTGGAGTTCGGCCAGGGCACGCACACCGGCCTGGCCATGGTGCTGGCCGAAGAGCTCGATGCCGACTGGAGCCGCGTGCAGGCGGTGCACGGCAACGCCGACCCGGCCTACAACGATCCGGCCTTCGGCATGCAGATCACCGGCGGCTCCACCGCGATCAAGCACTCGTACACGCAATACCGCGAACTCGGCGCACGCACCCGCGCGATGTTGCTCGCGGCGGCGGCGCAGCAGTGGAAGGTGCCGGTGACCTCGCTGGCCACCGAGCGCGGCGCGGTGATCGGCCCGGGCGGCAGGAAGCTCACCTACGGTGCGCTCGCGGATGCCGCGATGCAGCAGCCGGTGCCCGCGCAGGTGACGCTCAAGGACCCGTCGCGCTTCAAGCTCATCGGTCAACCCACGACGCGACTCGATGCGAAAGCGAAGTCCAGCGGCCAACAAGCCTTCGGCATGGACGTGCGCCTGCCCGGCATGCTCACGGCCGTGCTCGCGCACCCACCGGTCTTCGGCAGCAAGGTCGCGTCGGTGGACGACGCGGCCGCGCGCGCCGTGCTCGGTGTGAAAGCCGTGCTGCGCGTGCCGACGCACGACGGCGGTGAAGGCGTGGCCGTGGTGGCCACCGGCTACTGGGCCGCGAAGCAGGGGCGCGATGCCTTGAAGGTGCAGTGGAACGACAGCGGCCGCGAGAAGGTGGACAGCGAGAAACAACTCGCCAGCTACCGTGCATTGGCCGCGAAGACCGGCAACATCAAGCACGACGCCGACATGTCGCCGCTGGCGAACGCGCCGCACAAGATCAGCGCCGAGTTCGTGTTCCCGTACCTGGCGCACGCGCCGATGGAGCCGCTGAACTGCACGGTGCAGCTCGAAGGCACCGGCGCGCAGGCCAAGGCCACGGTGTGGACCGGCACGCAGATGCCGGGCCTGGACGCCGCCGCTGCCGCGCGCACCCTGGGCATCAAGCCCGAACAGGTGGCCATGCACGTGCAGATGGCCGGTGGTGGCTTCGGCCGCCGCGGCCTGCTCACCAGCGACTTCGTGACCGAGGCCTGCACGATCGCGAAAGCCGCGCAGACCGCGGGCCTGAGCGCACCGGTGCGCACCGTGTGGAGCCGCGAAGACGACGTGCGCGGCGGCTACTACCGTCCGATGCACGTGCACCGCGCCGAGATCGGCTTTGATGCGCAAGGCAAGGTGCTGGCGTGGGACCACGTCATCGTCGGCCAGTCCATCATGGCCGGCACCTTCTTCGAGCCGATGATGGTGAAGAACGGCGTGGACGAGACCGCGGTGGAAGGCATGGGCAAGCCGTACGACGTGCCGATGCGCCTCTCGGCCCACCACCCCAAGCTCAACGTGCCGGTGCTGTGGTGGCGCAGCGTGGGGTCCACCCACACCGCATACGCGATGGAGACATTGGTTGACGAGATCGCGCGCACCACGAAGCAGGACCCGGTGGCCTACCGCATGAAGCTGATGGACAGCAAGGCCGTGCGGCACCGCGCCGCGCTGCAGCTCGCGGTGGACAAGAGCGGCTACGGCAAGAAGACGCTGCCGGCCGGACGCGCCTGGGGCGTGGCGGTGCACGAATCGTTCGACTCGGTGGTGGCGTATGTGGTGGAAGCATCGGTCGACAATGGCACGCCCAAGCTGCACCAGGTGACGGCGGGCGTGCACTGCAACCTCGCGGTGAACCCCAAGAGCGTGGAAGCGCAGGTGCAGGGCGCGGCGCTGATGGGCCTGTCCATGTGCCTGCCGGGCGCGGCGATCACGTTGAAGGACGGTGTGGTCGAGCAAAGCAACTTCGGCGACTTCGTGGTGCCGCGCATCACCGACATGCCGGTGATCGCGGTGCACATCGTGCCCAGTGCGGATGCGCCCACGGGCGTGGGGGAGCCGGGTGTGCCGCCGCTGGCGCCGGCGTTTGCGAATGCGATTGCGCGCTTGACCGGCAAGCCGCTGCGGGAGTTGCCGTTCAAGCTGGCGTGATGTGCTTCCTCTCCCTCCCCTCCTGGGGGAGGGCTGGGGTGGGGGCCACCCGCCAATCCGCTTCTTTTAAACCAGCGCCTTCAAAACGTCCCCAAAACAAACGGCCCACCCTGTTCCAGCGCACGCTGGTACGCGGGCCGCTCGTGAATGCGGCGCAACCAGTCCGCGAGCTTGGGCCGGTTCTTCAGCAAGCCGCGCGCAGCCGCCGCCTCGATGCCAAAGCTCATCTGCACGTCGGCCGCGCTGAACGAACGCCCCGCGAACCACGGTCCATGCTCCGTCAGCTCGGCCTCGAGGTAATCGAAGTGCCGCTTCAGGTTGGGCGTGACCAGCAAACCCTTGATCTTGGCCGAGATGCCCAGCGCAATCGGCCGCACCAGCAGCGGGCTCTTGCGCTCGATCTGGTCGAACACCAGTTGCAACAACAGCGGCGTGGCCAGCGAGCCTTCGGCGTAGTGCAGCCAGTAGCGGTAGCGCAGGAACGACGGCGTGCCGCGCTCCGGCGCGAACTTGCCCTCGCCATACTGCTCGACCAGGTACTCCAGGATCGCACCCGACTCGGCCAGCGTGGCCTTGCCATCGGTGACCACGGGCGACTTGCCCAAGGGGTGCACCTTGACCAGCGACGGCGGCGCCAGCATGGTCTTCGGGTCGCGGTCGTAGCGCTCGATGGCGTATGGCACGCCGAGTTCTTCGAGCAGCCAGAGCACGCGCTGCGAGCGCGAGTTGTTCAGGTGGTGGACCGTGAGCATGAAGGGCGGCCTTTCAAGGGGTGGCGGGTGGGACGCAGTGTAGGGTGCGCGCTCAGGCCAGCGCCGGGGGCAGGGCCTGGGCGAGGAAGTCCCACACCTGGCGGATGCGCGGGTTGCTGCGGATCTCGCGGTGCACCGCGAGCCACATCGGCAGCGGTGGAATGGAAAGCATCGGCAGCAGCGGCACCAGATCGGGGTTTCGCCGCGCCACATAACGCGCCAGAAAACCCACGCCCAACCCAGCGTCCACCGCGGCCTGGTAGGCGTTGAGGTCGTCGGTGCGCACGGCAAAGGCCTCGCGCTGCAGCGGGTAACCCATGGCCGCGAAGCCGCGCAGGATGTCGGTGTTGCGGTCGTTGCCCACCAGGTCGTGCGCGAGCAGGTCTTCGGGCACGCGTGGCGCGCCGCGGCGGCGCAGGTAGTCGCGGTGCGCGTAGGTGCCCAGGGCGACCTGGCCGACCTTCTTGCACAGCAGCGTGGCCTGGTCGGGGCGCACCATGCGCAGCGCGATGTCGGCCTCGCGCTGCAGCAGGTTGCTCACCGCGTTGCTCGACACCAGTTCCACCTGGATGTCCGGATGCGCCCGGCGCATCTGCAGCAGCACGGGCGGCAGCAGCACGCAGGTGACGGGCTGGCTCGCGCTGATGCGCACCGAGCCGCGCAGGCCCTTTTGCGCACCCGAGGCCTGGCGTGCGAGCTGGTCGGCCGCGCTGGCCATCGCACGCGCCGCTTCGGCCAGCCGGTGGGCGTGCGGCGTGGGCACCAGGCCGCGGCCGGTGCGCTCGAACAGCACCACACCGAGTTGCGCTTCGAGTTCGCCGATGTGGCGGCCCACGGTCGGCTGCGTCGTGGCCAGCGCCCGCGCCGCGGCCATCAGGCTGCCGCGGTCGAGCGCCGCGAGGAACGATCGGATCAGCGTCCAGTTGAAATCGCCGGTATTCATTTGTGCATGGCTGGTGTTCGGTTTCAGGCAATTGTGAATGGGGCTACAGCTTTCCACAATGCACGACATGGCGCCGGTGGTCGGTGTCCCACGGAGTTCCTCATGCACGCACACACCTCTCCTCCATCGTCTGCCGGCACGGTGCTGGTGCTCGGCGGACGCGGCCGCTTCGGCCTGGCCGCGGTGCAGGCCTTTGCGCGCGACGGCTGGCGTGTGCTGGCGCAGACGCGACCCGGTGCGCGGGCGCCCACGGTGGCTGGCGAGGTGCAATGGCTGGCGCAAGCGGTGGACACGCCGCAGGCCACCGCCGCGCTGGTGGCGCAGGTGCGGCAGGCCGGTGGCGCCACGGTGGTGGTGCACGCGCTCAACCCCAACCGGTACACGCGCCCGGCCTGGGAGCGCGAGGCCGGGCCCCTGCTGCACAGCGGCATGGCGGTGGCGCAGGCGCTGGGCGCCACGCTGATGCTGCCGGGCAACGTCTACAACTTCGGCCAGCACATGCCGGCCGTGCTGCTCGAAGGCGCGCCACACCGCCCGACCACGGCGATGGGCCGCATCCGCACCGACATGGAAGCGGGGCTGGCGGCCGCCACGCAGCGCGGCGACTTGCGCGCGGTGATCGTGCGCGCCGGCAACTTCTATGGACAGGGCCAGGGCACCTGGCTGGACCGCGCGATGCTCACCGGCATCCAGCGCGGCAAGCTGGTGTTTCCCGGCCCGATGGACGTGGCCACGCCCTGGGCCTACCTGCCCGACCTGGCGCAGACCTTCGTCGCGGTGGCGCGCGTGCGCCATGCCCTGCCGGCGTTCGAGTCGCTGCATTTCAGTGGGCACACGCTCACGGGCCACGACTGGGTGAACGCCCTGCAGCCACTGGCCCGTGAACAGGGTTGGCTGCGCGAGAACGAGGCGCTGCGCGTGGGTGGCATGCCCTGGCTGCCGATCCGCGCGCTCGGCACGGTCATGCCGACCCTGGGTGCGCTGGCCGCCTTGCGCTACCTCTGGAACCAGCCGCACCGGCTGGACAACCGCCGCCTGCGCGAGCGGATCGGCGGCGAGCCGCACACGCCCTGGCCGTTGGCGCTGCAGCACACGCTGCGGGGCCTGTCGCTGCTGTCGCCGGTGGACGCCGCGAATCCGCTGACCGCGCGGGCCTGACACCGCCAGACCTACCAGGAGATCACCATGGACCGCCGACTGTTCATCCGCCTCGCGGGCGGTGGCGCCATCGCCGCTGCCACCGCCAGCACCCTGGGCGCCTGCAGCAGCGCGCTGCCGCCCGAGGCCATCGCCGCCTGGCAAGGGCCGGGCGAGCAGGCCGACGTGCGCCGCTGGCTGGTCGGACACGCGCTGCTCGCGCCGCACTCGCACAACCTGCAGTCCTGGCTGGTGGACCTGGGTGTGCCCGGCGAGATTCGCTTGTTCATCGACCGCAGCCGCCTGTTGCCACAGACCGACCCGTACGCGCGCCAGATGATGATGAGCCAGGGCACTTTCATCGAACTGCTCGACCTGGCCGCGCGGCAGAAGGGCCTGCGTGCGCAGATCGAACTGTTTCCGCAGGGTCCCTTCGACCCGACCACGGTCGACGCGCGGCCGACCGCGCGCATCCGCCTGGCGCCGGATGCGTCGGTGCAGCCCGACCCTCTGTTCGCGCAGATCTTTCGCCGCCGCACGAACCGCGAGGCCTACGGCGCGCGCGAGCCCGCCGCCGCCGCCCTGCAGGGGATCACCGCCAGCGTTCGGCCGCACCCGGTGCGTGTCGGTTTCGTCGGCGCGGCGCAGACCGAGGCGCTGGCGCAGCACCGCCGCATCGCCCAAGCGGCCTGGCGCATCGAGCTGGTGACGCCGCGCACGGTGATGGAGTCGCTCCAGGTGTTGCGCGTGGGCCCGAAGGAGATCGCGCGGCACCGCGACGGCCTCTCGCTCAGCGACCCGCTGGTGCGCGCGCTCGACGCCGTGGGCCTGTTCGACCGCGGTGTCGCGCCCGGCCCCGACGACTTCGCGACCACCTCGCAGATCCAGGACTTCAACCGCAAGATCGACAGCACACCCGCCTTCTTCTGGCTGGTGACCGAGGGCAATGACCGCTTCACCCAGGTCAACGCGGGCCGCGCCTACGTGCGCGCCCAGCTCGCCGCCACCGCCGTGGGGCTCTCGATGCAGCCGCTGTCGCAGGCGCTGCAGGAGTACCCCGAGCAGACCGTGCCCTACACCGATATCCACCAGCTGCTGGGCGCGCCCGCGCCGCGTTTCACGGTGCAGATGTGGGCCCGGTTGGGCTACGCCCCGGCCATCCAGCCCGCGCCGCGGCGCGGGCTGGAGGCACACATCCTCAAGCTCTGAGCTCGAACGCCGCCTCGGCCAGCGCCACGCCATTGACCCGCAAGTCGATCACGTGCGTGCCCGGGTAGAGTGTGCGCGTGGTCACGGGCTTGAGGCTGTGGCGCTTCTCCAGCATGCGTTCCTCGCCCGGCGCCAGCGTGAGCTTCCAGCCCTTGAACACCTTGGGCGACGCGCTGCCGTTGGCGCGCACGTGGTGCACCGCGTAGTCCACCACCAGCAGTTGCGGCTGTCGCGCGGTGGAGCGCAGCCGCACGCGCAGGCCCATGTCACCACCCACCGATGCGCGCGGGGCCGACAGCGTGAGCGAGGCGTCGCCCTTGAGCCCGCTGGCCAGACCCCAGGCCGCCATCGTCGGTGCGTGGCCCTGTTTGATGAGGCCGCGACTGGCGTGGCGCAGCAACGCGCTGCGCGCATCGGGCGCGTCGATCAGGTGATCGCGCACCCAGCCCGCCACCAGGTCGGGGTGGTCCTTGGCGATGTCGTTCAGGTGGTTGGCCACGCTGCGGCGCACGTAGCTGCTGCTGTCGTCCTGCAGCGCGCGCAGCAGCGGCAGCGTGGGCGTGGGGTCCACCACCAGCGACTGCAGCCGCAGGCCCCAGGGCAGGCGAGGGCGGCTGCCTTCGCTCACCAGTCGGCGCACGTGCGCGCTCGGGTCGTTCAACCACTGGCTCAATGTGTCGAACGACAGCGCGGGGTGCTTCTGGATGATCGGGCGGATCGCGAACTCGGCCGTGAAGCGCTGTGTGATCGCGTGCAGGCAGGCCAGGCCGCGCTGCGCCGCCGCCGCGTCCAGCACACCCCGGCGCGCGACGAACTCGCCCACTGCCCACAGCGCCCAGCCCGCCACGCCCGTGTCGGCTGCCTCACCGAGTTTCATCGGCTCGCCCTGCGCATCGATCGCGAGCGCGGGCGCGAGGCTGGTTTCCAGCACCTCGCAGGCCGCGTTGAAGTCGGCGGGCAGCGTGGCTTCCAGCGCGTCGGCGAGTTGCATCGCGCGGGCCTTGAACTCCAGGTCTTCGAGTCCGGTCGCGGCCTGCGCTGCAAAACGCTTGTGGTCGAAGCGCGGCCAGGCGCGGCGCAGGTGCTGGCCGGTGCGGGCGACGGTGTCGCGGTTGATGAGGTTCTTGAACGGTTCCATGGATCGATCGGTCAGGTGTTGGGGGGCAGGCGCTGCAGCAGACCCGCCAGCGCGTGGCGCACGGTGGCCTGGCGCACGGCGGCGCGGTCGCCGTCGAAGCGCTGGTGTTCGGTGAACACACCCTCGGGCGTGGCCCAGCCGAACCAGACCGTGCCCACCGGTTTTTCCGCGCTGCCGCCGGTGGGCCCGGCCACACCGGTCACGGCCACGGCGAGTTGCGCGGCCGAGTGCGCGAGCGCGCCGGCGGCCATGGCGCGCGCCACCGGTTCGCTCACCGCGCCGTGCTGTTCGATCAGTGCCATGGGCACACCGATCAGCTCGTGCTTGGCGGCGTTGGAGTAGGTGACGAAGCCGCGCTCGAACCAGTCGCTGGAGCCCGAGACATCGGTGCAAGCGCCGGCGATGAGACCGCCGGTGCAGCTCTCCGCCGTCGCCATCATCAGACCGCGGGCCTTGAGAGATGACGCGAGTTGATCCACGAGGGCGGCAGCAGTGTCTTGCATGGTCACAGTCTCCAGAGCGCGATGACGACGAGTGTGCAGAACGCGGCGGCGAAGTCGTCGAGCAGGATGCCAAAACCGCCGCGCGGGCCGAAGCCCTTGAAGGTTTTGTCGGCCCAGGCCATGGGCCCGATCTTCACCATGTCGAACGCGCGAAAGATCAGGAACGCGGCGAGCTGGCCCCAGAAGTCCGTGGGCGAGACCAGCCAGAGCAAGAGCCAGAACGCCACCACCTCGTCCCACACGATGTGGCCCGAATCGGCGATGCGCATGTGCTGCGCGGTGACGGTGCAGGCCCACCAGCCCACCAGGGTGGACACGAGGATCAACGCCGCCCACGCCCACGGCGAGAGCACCGGCTGCAGCAACAGGAAAGCGACCCAGGCCCACAGCGTGCCGGCGGTGCCCGGGGCGATGCGGCTCAGGCCCGCGCCCGCGCCCAGCGCGATGAAGTGGGCCGGGTGGGCCAGCAGGAAGCGCCAGGTCGGATGGGGCAGGGGCGGCGCGTCGGTGGCGGTGTCGGGCATGCGGGGATTATCGGCCGGCCGGGGCTTGTTGCCGGGCAGGTGCGGCGCGATACTGGGCCGCGCCGGGCAGGCATCCGGCTGGGGAGCGGGATGACCATGAACACCGGCGCGATCCTCACGGCCTTGATGCTCGGCGTGGTGCTCACCGCCGCGGCGTCGTGGGTGGTGTCGGGGCTGTACCGGCGGCGCATGCTGGCGCTGATGCGGCGCGCGCCCCCGCCCGACGCCCTGCACGCGCCGATCGCCTCGGCGCGCGCGGCGCACGCGGCGCAGCCGCAGTTGCCCCTGGCCCAACTCGACTTCGCCGCCAACCAGCGAGCCGCGTGGCGCTACTTCGTGTTGCTCGGTGTGCTGAGCCTGTTGATCGGCCTCACCCAATCGGTGCTCGCGCTGCTCTTCGTGTATGGCGATCCGTCCCTGCTCAGCCCGGGCCGCGCGCTCACGCTGGGCGCGGTCTATGCGTGGCCGATGGCGCTCACCTGGGGCTTGCTGCGGCGCTGGTCGTGGCTGCGCACGCTGGGCGCGATCGGTGTGTATTTGCTGGCGATGCTCGCGTTGGTCACCTGGCGCTCGGTCTCGCCGCAGCCGCTGGACGATGCGCTGCTCTGGCTCGGCGGGCTGGTGCTGATCCCGGTCACGGTCACGCTGTTGATCGGCGCGAGCGGCCGCATCCGCGCGGTGGCGCCGTACCTGCTGCCGATCTTTCTGCTGCTGGCCGGGGCGTCGGTCACCACCTTGCAGATCATGGTGGCGGGCTCGTTGGATCCGCCACGCTGGTTGATCGGGTTCGTGAGCACGGTGGGCGCCTATCCTGCAATTCTGTTGCTGGTGCTGGCACCCTGGGTGCTGCTGGCCTGGCCGGCCTGGACCATCGCGCGTTCGCTGGCCGCGGCGTACCGCGCCAAGCGCTTCTCCGATCTCTGGTACCTGCTCGCCGCCTATTGGTTCGTGGTGCTCGCGGCCTCGGCACTGCCCGCATTGCAAGGCAGTGGCTGGATCGCGTTGACGCAATTCATTCCCTGGCTGTGGATTCCCTTGGCGGGTTGGGCCTTGCGCGGCTGGCTTCGGCCCGTGGGCACACCGCCGACCTTGTTGGTGCTGCGCGTGTTCCAGCAGGACGCGGGCGTGCAGGCCTTGTTCGACCGCGTCGTCGAGCGCTGGCGGCTCTCGGGCAACACCGTGCTCATCGCAGGCACCGACCTGCTCAGCCGCACGCTCGACCCCGACGACCTGTTCACCTTCCTCGACGGCCGCCTCGTGCAGCGCTTCATGGCCAACGAGGAACAGATGTGGGCGCGCCTGCGCGAGTTCGACCTGGAGCCAGACCCCGATGGCCGCTACCGCGTCAACGAGTGTTATTGCTTCGACAGCACCTGGCAGCAGGCGCTGGCCGCGCTGGTGCGCCAGGCCGATGTGGTGCTGATGGACCTGCGCGGTTTTCGCGAGAAGAACCGCGGCTGCCGACACGAACTCGGCGTGCTCGCCGCCGCGCCCCGGTTGCAGCGCGTGGTGCTGTTGTTCGACGGCACGACGGAGCGCGCCGTGGCCGAGGCCGATGTGGCGCGCGCGCCAGCCGGGCGTTTCGTGTGGGTGGACGCGACGCGGCTGGACCAGCGCCGGGTGCGCGAGATCAGCGCGGCGCTGCTGATGGCGTAGGCCTCAGTCCGCGTGCGAGCGCGACTCGGCTTCCAGCGCGTCCAGAAATATCCGCACTTTGGAGGGCACCAGGCGCTTGCCGGGCAACAGGGCGTAGATGCGCAGGGGCTCGCAGTGCCATTCGGGCAGCAGCCGCACCAGCTCGCCCTGGGCGATGGCCTGCGCGCAGAAGGTCGCGGTGATGCGCGCCACGCCAAGGCCGGCCTTGGCCGATGCGAGCCGTGCGCTGGCGTTGCCGCTGCGCAGGCGGGGCGTGCGCACGTCGATCTCCATGGCGCTGCCATCGGCGGCGCGAAAGCCCCAGTGCGCCTCTTCATTGCCGGCCAGCAGCGGCAGGGCATGCAGGTCGCGCGGCGCCGTGAGCGGCGCGTGCTGACGGACCAGCTCCGGCGCGGCGAAGATGCCCCGCTCCAGCGTGTACACCCGCTTCACGACCACGGTGGACGGGGCGAAGCTGTGCTCGATCGCCGAGAACACGATGTCGTAGTGCCGCTCGAACAGCGCCACGCGGGCGTGCTCCACATCAAGATGGATGTTGAGCTGCGGGTAGGTCTTCATCACCGCGCTGGCCACGCTGGCAAGGTGGTGCGCACCGAACTCGTACGGCGCCGCGATGCGCAGCGTGCCTTGCACCTGCGCGCTCTTGGTGATGGCCTCGGCGGCGAACTCGCGCAACTGCGACAGCGGTTTGGAGACTTCCCGGTAGAGCGCCTCGCCATCGTCGGTGAGGCGCAGCTGGCGCGTGGTGCGCTCCAGCAGCCGCGCGCCGACCTGCGCCTCCAGCCGCGTGACGGACGCACTGAGGCTTGACTTCGGCCGGTCGGTGGCGCGGGCTGCGGCGGTGAACCCTCCGTGGTCCACGACCAGGCAGAAGGCGTCGAAGTCTTCCCAATGCATTGTTCAGGATCCGGAACACAGTAACCAGCACAGCCTGTATATCTGCCCGCGCTGAAAACCTAGGATTCTCCCATCGACAACCGCATGACGCACACACGTCGAAAAGGGAAACCCCATGTTCTTGAAAAACTGCTGGTACGTGGCCGCCTGGACACACGAACTGATCGATGGCCGCATGCTGCCGCGCACCCTGCTGGAAGAGGCGGTGCTGCTCTACAAGTCGGAGAGCGGCAAGGTGGTGGCCTTGCAGGACCGCTGCTGCCACCGCGGTGTGCCGCTGCACCTGGGCCGGCGCGAAGGCGATTGCGTGCGCTGCATGTACCACGGACTCAAGTTCGATGCCACCGGCAAATGTGTGCAGATCCCCGGCCAGGAGGTGATCCCGCCCAAACTCGGTGTGCGCAGCTATCCGGTGACCGAGCGCGATGGCCTGGTCTGGATCTGGATGGGCGATCCCGCGCTGGCCGACACCGACGACATCATCGACTTTCCCTACCTGCGCGACCCACAGTGGAAGGGCGTTCCCGACTACATGCACTACGACGCCAACTGGTTGCTCATCGTGGACAACCTGAGCGATTTCGCGCACCTCGCGTTCGTGCACACCAAAACGCTGGGCGGCTCGGAGGAGTACGCCTACGTGACCAAGCCCGTGGCCGTGGAGCGCCTGCCGCGCGGCTTTCGCGTCGAGCGCTGGCACATGGACGCGGCGGCGCCGCCGTTCCACCGCAAGGTGCTGCCACTGGACGAGAAGGACCGCCACGTCGACCGCCGCAACATCGGCCACATGCACATCCCCGGCATCTTTTTCCTGGAGTCCATGTTCTCGCCCGCGGGGAGTGGCTCGGAGACCGGCAGCCGCGAGGGCAGCCGCGAATACCGCAACTGCCAGTTCATGACGCCCGAGACGCGCCGGAGCACGCACTTCTTCTGGACCTACCTCAACAACTTCGAGGGCAGCGACCACAACGTGTCGCGCTCGCTGCACCAGAGCCTCATCGAAGGCTTCATGGAGGACAAGCACCTGATCGAAGCCCAGCAGAAAGTGCTCGACGCCGACCCGTCGTTCCGCATGCTCGCGGTGGCGGCCGACACCGCGCTGTCGCACTTCCGCTGGACCTTCGACAAACTGGTGGCGGCCGAGCGCGCGGGCGAATCGGCCGGGGCGCCCGTGGCGATGCTCAAGCCGGTCTCTGCATGAACGGCGCATTGCAGTTGCGCATCGCGGACATGTCCGCCGAGGCCCATGACGTGATGCGCCTGGAACTGGTGGACGCCCGTGGGCAGTCGCTGCCCGCTTTCGAGCCCGGGGCGCACCTCGCGCTGACGCTGCCCAATGGCGCGGTGCGGCAGTACTCGCTGCTCAACGACTGGCGGGAGCGGGACCGCTATGTGCTGGGCGTGGGCCGGGTCCGTGGCGGGCGCGGCGGCTCCGAGTGTGTGCATGCCGAGTTGCGGCCCGGCATGCTGTTGCACAGCGCCGCGCCGGTCAACCACTTTGCGCTGCGGCCCGATGCCACGCGCTACCTGTTCATCGCGGGCGGCATCGGCATCACGCCCATCCTCTCGATGATCCGCTGGTGCCATGCGATGGACAAGCCGTGGCAGCTGGTCTACGCGGCGCGCAACCGCTCGCGCCTGGCGTTCTACGAAGACCTGGTGCCCCACCGCGAGCGCGTGCACCTGCACTGCGACGACGAAGCCGCGTGCCCCTTGCCGGTGGCGCGGCTGATGGCCGACGCGCCGGCCGATGCCGAGGTGTATTGCTGCGGGCCCGCGCCTTTGATGGAGGCGGTGCGCGACAGCGCCTCGCCGGTGCCGGCAGCAGCGCGCCACTTCGAGTGGTTCTCCGCGCCGGTGGCGGGCGAGGCACCGGCCAGCGCGGACGGCTTCTGGATCGACCTGCGCCGCAGCGGCCAGAGCCTGCAGGTGCCGCCGGAGCTCAGCATCCTGGAGGTGCTGGAGCGCCATGGCCACGACGTGCCGTTTTCCTGCCGAGACGGCGTGTGCGGGACCTGCGAGACCGGGGTCTGTGAAGGCGAGATCGACCACCGCGACTACGTCTATTCAGAGGCCCAGCGCGAAGGCCTGCGCAGCATGCTCATCTGTGTGTCCCGGGCCCGCTCGCCGCGGCTGGTGCTCGACCTCTGATCCCACGTTCATCCACCACGACAACAAGGAATCCACCATGAACCTCACGCGCCGCGATTTCTGCCATGCCTCTGCCGCGGGCCTTCTGATGACGGGCCTCGCGCCCCATGCCCGCGCCCAACCACAGCTGGAGACCACGAAGATCCTCATCGGCTTCGCACCCGGCGGCACGATCGACCTGGTGGGACGGCGCGTGGCCGACAAGCTGCAGCCGGGTTTCGCGCGTGTGGCGATCGTCGAGAACCGCACCGGCGCCGGCGGGCAGATCGCGGTGCAGGCCGTGAAGAACGCCGCGCCCGATGGCGCCACCGTGTTGCTCACCCCGGCGTCGCCGCTGGGCCTGCATCCCCACACCTTTAAGAAGCTGCCCTACGACCCGGTCCATGACGTGATGCCGGTGTCGGGCGCGGCCGCTTTCGACTACGCGCTCGCGGTGGGCGCCCTGGTGCCCGCCAGCGTGCGCACGGTGCCGGACTTCCTGGCCTGGTGCAAGGCCAACGGGACGCAGGCGAACTTCGGCTCGGCGGGCGCGGGCTCGGCCGCGCACCTCATCGGTTCGGCGCTGGGCAAAGCCGGGCAGGCCGACTTGCGCCATGTGGCCTTCCGGGGTTCGCAGCCCGCCATCCTGGACATGGTGGGCGGCCAGATCGCCGCCGTGGTCGGTCCCACCGGCGAGTTCATGCCCAATGTGCAGGCCGGCAAGTGCCGCCTGCTCGCCACCAGCGGTCCTCGCCGGGGCCGCTTCACGCCCGACACGCCCACGCTCGCCGAACAGGGCTTCGGCGATCTCAGTTACGTCGGCTGGTTCGGTTTCTACCTGCCGGCCAGGACACCGGCGGAGCTGGTGCAACGCCTGCAAGCGGCCATTGGGTCCGCGCTGGCCGCGCCGGACGTGGTCAGCAGCCTCGCTACCGCGTTCATGGAACCCTTGCCCACCACGCCGCAGCAGCTGGCGGGCATGCTCAAGACCGAAGCAGACTTCTGGGGCCGGCTGGTGAAGGCGGTCGCGTTCACGCCGGAGAGCTGAGGCATGCGCGACACGTCCCTGGCGCACGAATTCGAGCAGCGGCGGCCCGCGCGTTATGCGCCAGAAGAGTGGCGAGCGCGGTGCGAGCTGGCCGCGGCCTACCGGATGTTCTGGCATCTCGGCTGGCACGAGCTGATCTACAACCACATCACGCTGCGCGTGCCGGGCACCGAGCATTTCCTGATCAACCCCTTTGGCTTGATGTACCGGGAGGTGACCGCGAGCAACCTGGTGAAGATCGACCTCGAAGGGCGTTCGCTCGACCCCGACGCTTACCCGATCAACCCGGCCGGTTTTGTGGTGCACAGTGCGGTGCACCGCGCGCGGGCCGACGTGGCGTGCGTCATGCATTCCCACACCACCGCCGGGCAGGTGGTGTCGTGCCAGCGCGATGGGCTGCTGTCCTTGAGCTTCACGTCGGTGTTCTACACCGACCGCATCGCGTACCACGACTTCGAGGGCATCACCCTGGAACACGACGAGTCCGCGCGCCTGGCGGCCGATCTGGGCGACCGGAACATCATGATCCTGCGCAACCACGGCCTGCTGGTGTGCGGTGCGTCGATCGAGGATGCGTTTGCCGACCACTACCTGTTGCAGCGCGCCTGCGAAGTGCAGGTGGCCGCGCAGGGCAGCGGCGTGGCCTTGCGGCAACCCGACCACGCCATCGCGGTGCATGCGGCCGATCAGTTCGACCGGTCGGCGCGGCAGGGCCACCAGAACCGGCTGCTGTTCGATGCCATGGCACGCTTCATGTGGGACAGCGACCCCGGCTTCTGCCGTTGAGCGGGCGGCGCTGAGGGTCTTTCAGGCGAAGTGGTCGAAGCTGCGCGCGTCGAACGTCACCGGCTGGCCATTCACGTCGAGCAGTCGCAGGCCCGTGTCCGCCACGATGCACCCGATGCGCGTGACCGGCGTCTGGCTTGACGCGGCAGCGGCCGCGATGGCCGCGCGCGATGCGGGCGGCGCCGTGAACAGCAGCTCGTAGTCGTCGCCACCAGCGAGCAGGCATTCGAGGCGCTGCGCTTCGGGCAAGGCCTGCAGCGCAGGCGCCACCGGCAGCGCGTCCACATCCATCTCGGCGCCCACACCGCTGGCCCGCAGGATGTGGCCCAGGTCGCCGGTCAGGCCATCGCTCAGGTCGATCGCCGCGCGCGCGCCGGCCGCGGCCAGCAAGGCACCGAGCGCGTTGCGTGGCGTGGGGCGTTCCAGCCGCGCGCGCAGGTCCGCGCCATGGGCTGCTGCGGCCCAGTCGCTGCCCCGCAGGTGTTCCAACGCCAGCCGCGCTTCACCGGTGCGGCCACTCACATACAGGTCGTCGCCCACGCGCGCCGCGTCGCGGCGCAGTGCCTGGCCGGGTTGAACTTCACCGAACACGGTGATGCAGATGTTGAGCGGGCCACGCGTGGTGTCGCCGCCCACCAGCGGGCAGGCGTGCGCGTCGGCCAGCGCGAACAGGCCGCGCGCGAAGGCGGCGAGCCAGTCGTCGTCCGCGTGGGGCAAGGCCAGCGCGAGTGTGAAGCCCAGCGGGCGGGCGCCCATCGCGGCCAGGTCGCTCAGGTTCACGGCCAGCGCCTTGTGGCCCAGCGCCTCGGGATCCACGTCGGCAAAGAAGTGCCGGCCCGCCACCAGCATGTCGCTGGAGATCGCGAGCTGGTGGCCGGGGCTGGGTTGCAGCAGCGCGCAGTCGTCGCCGATGCCCAGCACCACCGCGCCCGTGTCGTTCGACGGCGCGCGCTGGAAGTGCCGCCGGATCAGGTCGAACTCACCCATGGGCCTGCGGTGCGGCCGGTTCGTCGGGGTCGACCGCTGGACGGCGCGGCGGCAGCAGGAAGCTCAGCGGCGCGGCGCGGATGCGGCGCTGGATCGCCGCGCGGATCAGCTGGCGGTTCACCTCGCTGATGTTCTGTGCGCGCAGCGCGAGGCGGAACGCGAGGTAGAAGCTCACACCCAGGTTGATCGGCCCGATGAACAGCACGCCCGCCACGGCCCACCAGAGCGCGGGCTCGGTGAAGGCGCCCCAGCCCAGCGCCATCGCGGCTGCCGCAACCTGGCCCGCCGAGAGCGTGACGTGGCGAACGTCCAGCCCGATGCCGAAGAAGGTCATGAAGGCTGGCACCAGGCCGAGCATGAAGCCGAGCGAAATGTTGGCCGCCAGGCCCGAGATGTTGCGCCGCATGAAGGCGGCCCAGCGCGCGGCGCGCTCGCGCCCGAGCACAGCCGTGAAACGCGGGTTGTGCTGCATGGCCGAGTCCAGGTTGTGGAACACGTACCAGTTCTCCACCCAGCCCGCGATGATGCTGGAGGCGAACAGCAGCACGCCGGTGAAGGCCGCATAGAGCAGCAGAGGCCCGAGCAGGCTGATGCTCTTGAGCACCTCGTGCGCCTTGTGTTCATCGACCATGGCGTGGCCGGTGGTCCACACCATCAGCAGGCTGATCAGCGCCACCACGGGAATCACCATGCCGATGTTGCCCACGATGGACGCGACCTGCGAGCGGAACAGGTTGGCCACTTCGTCGACGAAGCTGCGCACCGCGCCGGGTTGTTTGATGTCGCGCAGCTTGGCCACCATGGCCGGCGCCGTCACCGCCGGTTGCTTGGTGGCCAGCGTGAGGTGCAACAGCATGATGACCACGAACGAGGTGGCGTAGTTCACGCCATTGGCGAAGCCGCCCCAGAACGCCGTGAGGCCCAGGCCCACCATCAGGAACTTGACCCACACGGTCAGGCCGACGATGGCGCCGCCGCCCGCCGCCTTGCGTAGCATGCCGCGGTACTCGACCGCGTTGCGGGTGATGTAGTGCTCGCCGCTTTCCGCGCTGCGCTCGGCCACCTTGGCCGCCGTCAGCTGCGAGCTGCTGGCGACGAGGGCGCGGATGCTGCGGTTGTCGATGCCCACCTGCGCCAGGTCGGCCAGCAGCGCGGCGGTGGCGCGCTCGGGCTGCTCGGACTGCAGGCAGTCCAGCAGTTGCTTCATGCGCACCACGCGCTCGCGCAACTGGCGCAGCCGGAACACGATGCCCACCGAGACGCCGTGCTCTTCCAGGTGCGAGTACACGGTGTACGCGGCGTGGCGGCAGGTGTCGAGGATGGCGCGCAGCGCGTCGGCGGCGGCCAGGGCCTGCGGGCTGCGCGCGCCGTGCGCGTCGACCGCGCGGCGCAGGCCTTCGAAGTCGGCCGGCAACTGGTGGAAGGCGCGCCCCGCCTTGGCCTCGGGCGACATGCGGCCCCGGATCTCGGAGGCAAAGCCGGTGGCGCAGATCTGGCTGGCGCAGTAGACCAGCGCGTCCATCAGCGCGTCTTCCCAGAAGCTGGAGGGATCGTCCTGCACCGCGGCGTCGGGCTCAGGTTCGATCAGGCCGCTGTGCAGACGCTTGAGCGTCTCGCTGTCCAGCGCCTTGAGCCAGCGCACGTCGAAGCGCGAAGACAGCAGCAGGTCGAACAGCTCGGCCATGTCGGTGGTCTCGGGCGTGCCGGGCAACACCTTCTTGCGCAGGCGGTTGCCGAACTCGCTGAGAAAAGCGGTGCGCGGCGCAAAGCCGTGGTCGGCCAGCAGCGGCGTGATGTCCACCGTGCCGATGAACTGGCGCCACCAGCGGCGCCAGCGCGCCTGCGCTTCGGGCGTGGCCTGTACCGCGTCGACGAAGGCACGCACGCGCGCCACGCTGGCCTGCACATCGCTTTCGTCGCCGCGCACCCAGCGCAGCGCGTTGATCAGCCAGAGGTGGCGCAGCGCCAGCGAGGCGTCCGGGTCCAGGGTGTCGAGCGGGGTGGCGATGGGCATGCGGTCGTGGGGTGTTTGGCCGCGTGAGGAAGCGGTGGAGGTCAGTGCAGGACGCGCGCGGGCGCGTCGCCCGAGCCGGGTGCGAGCAAGTGGAATTCGGGCACGGTGGATTCAAAGCGCTCGCCATCTTCGGCCACGCAGAAGTAGCTGCCGCGCATGCTGCCCGTGGGCGTGGCCAGGCGCGTGCCACTGGTGTACTGGAACGATTCGCCGGGCCGCAGCAGCGGCTGGTGGCCGACCACGCCCAGGCCCTTGACCTCTTCGGTGTGGCCGTTGGCGTCGTCGATGATCCAGTGGCGCGAAATCAGCTGCGCCGTGACCTCGCCCGCGTTGGTGATGGTGATGGTGTAGGCGAAGGCGAAGGCGTACAGGTCTTCATCGGGCGAAGACTGCTCGCTCAGGTATTGGGGTTCGACCTCGCAGGTGAACAGGTATTTCGGCATGGGCGGCATGTTACCGCGCGGCTGCGTCAGGGCAACGGCCCTGCGAGAATGCGGGTCTTCATTCCCCACGCCAGCGCAGCCAGACCATGTCCACCACCACCTACCGCATCGCCCCTTCCATCCTCTCCGCCGACTTCGCCCGGCTCGGCGACGAAGTGAAGAACGTCATCGCCGCTGGCGCCGACTGGATCCATTTCGACGTGATGGACAACCACTACGTGCCCAACCTGACTTTCGGGCCGATGATCTGCCAGGCGCTCAAGCCGCACGCGAAGAAACCCGATGGCACGCCGGTGCCGATCGACGTGCACCTGATGATCCAGCCGGTGGACGCGCTGGCCGGCGCCTTCATCGACGCCGGCGCCGACCTGGTGAGCTTTCACCCCGACGCGAGCACCCACGTACACCGCAGCGTGCAGGCGATCAAGGCCAAGGGCGCCAAGGCTGGCCTCACCTTCAACCCCGGCGCGACGCTGGACGTGCTGGACTGGCTGATCGACGACATCGACCTGATCCTCATCATGAGCGTCAACCCCGGCTTCGGCGGCCAGAGCTTCATCGAGTCCGCACTGCGCAAGATCGAAGACGCGCGCAAACGCATCGAGGCCAGCGGCAAGGACATCCGCCTGGAGGTGGATGGCGGCATCAAGGCCGACAACATCCGCCGCGTGGCGGATGCGGGTGCCGACACCTTCGTCGCGGGCAGCGCGATCTTTGGCAAGCCGGACTACAAGTCGGTGATCGACCAGATGCGCGTGGCGTTGAAGTAACGCCCCGTTCTTCGGCCAGGGCTGAAGGGCCTGCAGCCGCCCCATCCGTGGGCGGCATGCGACATCAAGCGGTGGCGTTGAGGGTCTCGCCCAAGGCGTCCATCAAGCGGCCCAGCTCCGCTTCCGTGCTGATGAACGGTGGGGCGAGCTGGATGGTGTCGCCGCCATAGCGCACATAGAAGCCCTTGTCGTACATCGCCATGGCGATGTCGTAAGGGCGTTTGGCGGGCTCGCCCGGCAGCGCGTCGATCGTGATGCCGGCGGCCAGGCCGAAGTTGCGGATGTCCGCCACATGCTTGCAGCCCTGCAGGCCGTGAACGGCGCGTTCGAAGACCGGCGCCAGTTCGGTGACGCGTTGCATGGCGTGGTCGCGGGCCAGCAGATCCAGCGAGGCGATGCCGGCAGCGCAGGCGACCGGGTGCGCGGAGTAGGTGTAGCCATGGGGGAACTCGAGCATGTAGTCCGGGCCGCCCGCGTCCATGAAGGTGTCGTAGATGTCCTGGCGCGCGACCACACCGCCCAGCGGCTGCACACCGTTGGTCACCTGTTTGGCTATGTTCAATATGTCCGGGGTCACGCCAAAGGCTTGCGCGCCGGTCCACGCGCCGGTCCGGCCAAAGCCGGTGATGACCTCGTCGAAGATCAGCAGGATGTTGTGGGCGGTGCAGATCTCGCGCAGGCGCTGCAGATAGCCCACCGGCGGCACCACCACACCCGCCGACCCCGAAAACGGTTCGACGATGACAGCCGCGATGTTGGATGCGTCGTGCAGCGCAATCAGGTCGAGCAGCTCGTCGGCCAAGGCGGCGCCCACGGGCGGCATGCCTTTGTGAAAGCTGCCCAGCGCGGGCTGCGTGTGGTTCAGATGGTCGGCTTCCACGCCCTGGCCAAACAGCTTGCGGTTGGCCGCGATGCCGCCCACCGAGATGCCGCCAAAGTTCACGCCGTGGTAGCCCTTGAGGCGGCCGATCAGACGCGTCTTGCCGGCCTGTCCTTTGGCGCGCCAGTAGGCGCGCGCCATCTTCAGCGAGGTATCCGCCGCCTCCGAGCCCGAGCCCGTGAAGAACACCCGGTTCAGCCCCGCAGGCATGCGTTCGACGATCTTGTTGGCGAGCTCGAACGACAGGGCATGGCCGAACTGGAACGCTGGCGAATAGTCCAGCGTGGCCACCTGGCGGCTCACCGCCTCGACGATCTCCTGGCGGGCATGGCCGAGCCCGGTGCACCACAGGCCCGACAGGCCATCGAAGATCCGGCGCCCGTCCTGTGTGACGTAGTAGGCGCCTTGCGCGGAAGCGATCAGGCGCGGCTTGGCCTTGAAGTCGCGGTTGCCCGTGTAGGGCATCCAGTGCGCCGCGAGCCAATCGGCGTCGGTGCGCGTGGCGTTGGGGGTGGGGTGGTTGACCGGCATGTCCATGGAAGTGCTTCTTGAAGTGGGTCGGATCGGCGCATTCTGGGGAGATGTTCGGATTGAGAGAATGACAACGTTTCCCAGTAAAGTTGACGATTCATGCAAGCAAACAACCCCACACCCATTGGCCAGCTTGGCGACGTGGACCTGCGCCTGCTGCGGGTGTTCAAGGCCGTGGTGGATTGCCGCGGCATGGCCTCGGCCGAGCTGGAACTCAACCTGGCCATGTCGACGATCAGCCGCCACGTGAAAGACCTGGAGACCCGCCTCAACCTCGTGTTGTGCCGGCGTGGCCGGGCGGGTTTCTCGCTGACGCCCGAGGGGGAGCTGGTGTACGCCGCCACCGAGCAGTTGCTCGCCGCCACCGATGCCTTTCGAGGCAACCTGCACAACATCCACCGCAGTTTGGGTGGTGACCTGCATGTGGCCGTGTTCGAAAAAACCGCCAGCAACCCGCAGGCCCGGCTGTCCGATGCGATCGCGCTGTTCCGGCGGCAGGCGCCGCAGGTGCATCTGCACCTGCACGTGGGCACGATCGCCATGATCGAGCGCGGTGTCATCGACGGTCAGTACCACCTGGGGGTGATTCCCGAACATCGGCGCTCGGACAGCCTGAGCTACGACCGTCTCTTTGAAGAGAACATGCACCTGTATGCCGGTTCCGGGCATCCGTGGTTCGGCGAGGCCTCGAAACGGCACGGGTGGGCGGAACTCAGGCGCCAGCACCTGGCGGCGTTGGGCTACCACTCGCCCAACATGTCGCTCGCGCAGGGTCGTGGCCTGGAGCGGGCCGCCACCGCCAGCGATCAGGAGGCGGTGGCCACCCTGGTCCTGTCCGGCATGTTCGTGGGCTTCCTGCCCGACCACTACGCGCAGCCGTTCGTGGAGGGCGGGCGGATGCGGGCGGTATCGCCCGAGCGGCTCTTTTACCGCTGTACATTTGCCTGCATCCGCCGCCGCTCGCCCGAGCTCCTGCGGATCGCCGAGACATTTCGCGAGGCATTGCTGGCCGCGCACAAAGCCGGCGCCATTTCTACCAAACCATGATCCAACCGACAGCGTTCGCGCCGCACCTTCACGCCGTTCAGGCCGCCATCATCGATCTGGACGGCACCATGGTCGACACCCTGGGTGACTTCGACGTCGCGCTCAACCAGACCCTCGAGGACCTCGGTCGCCCCACCGTGACGCGGGTCGACATCGAGCGCATGGTGGGCAAGGGCTCGGCGCATCTCATCCGTTCAGCGCTGCTGCACGGGGGGCTCAGCGGCGACGAAGCGGTCGGCGTGCAAGCCGACGCCTGGACGCGCTATCAGGCGCACTACCTCGCCATCAACGGCCAGCACAGCGCGGTTTACCCCGGTGTGATCGAGGGCCTCACGGCACTGCGCGCGCGCGGCCTGCCGCTGGCCTGCCTGACCAACAAGCCGCTGAGCTTCGCGCGCCCGCTGCTGCAGGCCAAGGGATTGAGCGGGTTTTTCAGCCACGTGTTTGGGGGCGACAGCTTCGAGCGCAACAAGCCCGATCCGCTGCCGCTGCTCAAGACCTGCGAAGCCCTGGGCACCGCGCCGGCCCAAACCCTGATGGTGGGCGATTCGCAGAACGACGGCATGGCCGCCCGCGCGGCCGGCTGCCCCGTCGTGCTCGTCACTTACGGCTACAACCACGGCGACCCGATCGACCAGGCGCCGCACGACCGGCTGATCGACTCGCTGGCCGAACTGCAATTACTTTGACAGGCCGAGCAGGGCGTCCTTGAGCAGGTGGTCGGCCGGCTTGGGGCCCAGCCAGATGCGCAGCAGCGCGTCGTAGAACTCGGGCTCCTTGAACGGCTCGCCCTCGACCTTGCCCTTGATGGTGAGCACGGCGCCGGTGCCGGGCACCCAGTCCACCAGGAAGTTGTCGCCAGCCTGCAGCTTCTTGTGGGCGCTGAACACCTGGCTCATGCGCAGCACGCCCGGGATGAGTTTGGAGAAGGCGCTGCGGTCCATGTTGTCTTCCATGCCGCGCGAGAACAGCTTGCCCAGTTCGGCCGAGTCGATGTCGCGCAGCATGGTGATGCTGATGCGTTTGGGGCCCTGGGTGGCCAGCACGGCGTCCGGCGTGCCCGCCTTCGCCGCGAGATACAGGCCGGCGGCGTAGACCTTGAACACGGCCTTGTAGCGGATGCCGGCGCCATTGAGCACCAGCGGGCTGCCCGCCACGGTGGCGCGGTCTTCGAGCTTCACGCCGGCCAGGTCGACGGTGGCCGCCTGTGCGAGCGAAGCGCCCAGCAGTGCGGCGCTCAGGGCAAGGGCGGGGAGGAACGGTGTTTTCATCGGTGCCTTCGGGACTGCGGGGTGGGTAAAAAAAGAACGACCGTTCTTTTCGTGGGGATTGTCCTGTCTGGACGGCCCCGCAGGCATCAGGGTTTGGCCGTAAAACCAAAGCTTGGGCGCGTGACGCAGGCCACGGACACGGCGCTTTGCTACACTGCGCCTTCCATGTTCAACCCACGCACACCCTTCACAGGTTTTCTTCCGAGCCGCAATGGCCGGGGAGCCTGGCCCTGGCGTAAGCCAGCGTAAACGTGCACCTTCCCCGGGGTTTGCACAGTCCGCGCGCGTTGACCCACCAGCCGCCGCCACTGTCCCCCACCCAAGCCCGGCAGCCCGCCTGACCGGATGACCAGTCCCCGCAAACCGCGCCCCAAGCGTCGATGACCGCAGGCGTGGCCGATGGAAAGAACGACGAACATGATCACCGAACTGGAATTCAAGAGCCTGGCCCAGCAGGGCTACAACCGCATCCCGCTGATGGCCGAAGCCTTCGCGGACCTCGAAACCCCGCTCTCGCTCTACCTCAAGCTCGCGCACGGACGCGGCGACGGCAAGCACAGCTTCCTGCTCGAATCCGTGGTGGGCGGCGAGCGCTTCGGGCGCTACAGCTTCATCGGCCTGCCCGCCCGCACACTGCTGCGCGCCACGGGTTTTGGCGCCGAGGCGAAAACCGAGGTGGTGCGCGAAGGTGTGGTCATCGAGACCGACCATGGCAACCCGCTGGACTTCATTGCCGCGTACCAGAAGCGCTTCAAGGTCGCGCTGCGCCCGGGGCTGCCGCGCTTCTGCGGCGGTCTGGCCGGTTACTTCGGCTACGACGCGGTGCGCCACATCGAGAAGAAACTCGAAGCCACCTGCCCGCCCGACGCGATGGGCTGCCCCGACATCCTGCTGCTGCAATGCGAAGAGTTGGCGGTGATCGACAACCTCTCCGGCAAGCTCTACCTGATCGTCTACGCCGACCCGGCCCAGCCCGAGGCCTACGCCAACGCCAAGAAGCGCTTGCGCGACCTGCGCGAAGCGCTGAAGTATTCGGTGAGCGCACCGGTCGTCAAGCCCAGCCAGAGCCATCCGGCCGAGCGCGACTTCGCCAAGGCCGATTACCTCAAGGCGGTCGAACGCGCGAAGGAATTGATCGCCGGTGGTGACTTCATGCAGGTGCAGGTCGGCCAGCGCATCAAGAAGCGCTACACCGAATCGCCGCTGAGCCTGTACCGCGCGCTGCGCTCGCTCAACCCCTCGCCCTACATGTATTACTACCACTTCGGCGATTTCCACGTCGTGGGGGCGTCGCCCGAAATTCTGGTGCGGCAGGAGAACACCACCGAGGGCCAGAAGGTGATCATTCGCCCGTTGGCCGGCACGCGCCCGCGCGGCGCCACGCCCGAGCTCGACAAAACCACCGAAATCGAGCTGGTGAACGACCCCAAGGAACGCGCCGAACACGTCATGTTGATCGACCTCGCGCGCAACGACATCGGCCGCATCGCGAAGATCGGCACGGTGAAAGTCACCGAGGCGTTTGCGGTGGAGCGCTACAGCCACGTGATGCACATCGTGAGCAACGTCGAAGGCGTGCTCAACGACAACATGACCAACATGGACGTGCTCAAGGCCACGTTCCCGGCCGGCACGCTTACCGGCGCGCCCAAGGTGCACGCCATGGAAATGATCGACCAGCTCGAACCCACCAAGCGCGGCATCTACGGCGGCGCCTGCGGTTACCTGAGCTACGCCGGCGACATGGACGTGGCGATCGCCATCCGCACCGGCATCATCAAGGACGACACGCTCTACGTGCAGGCCGCGGCCGGCGTGGTGGCGGACTCGGTCCCCGAGATGGAATGGAGAGAAACCGAGCACAAGGCGCGCGCGCTCTTGCGTGCCGCCGAACTGGTCGAGGAGGGCCTGGAATGAAACCCGTGCAGTTGCTGATGGTCGACAACTACGACTCCTTCACCTACAACATCGTGCAGTACTTCGGCGAGTTGGGCGCCGAAGTCAGCGTGTTCCGCAACGACGAGATCACCGTGGCCGACATTCAGGCCCGCCTGGACGCCGGCCAGCTCGACCGCCTGGTGATCTCGCCCGGCCCGTGCTCGCCCGCCGAGGCCGGCATTTCGGTGGCGGCGATCCAGCACTTCGCCGGCAAGCTGCCCATCCTGGGCGTGTGCCTGGGGCACCAGAGCATCGGTGCGGCGTTCGGCGGCAAGATCATCCGCGCGCAGGAACTCATGCACGGCAAGACCTCGCAGATCACCACCACGCGCCAGGGCGTGTTCGCCAACCTGCCCGAGCAGTTCACCGTGAACCGCTACCACTCGCTGGCGATCGAGCGCGCGAGCTGCCCCGATTGCCTGGAGATCACGGCCTGGACGCCGGATGGCGAGATCATGGGCGCGAAGCACAAGACGCTGGCCATCGAGGGCGTGCAATTCCACCCCGAGAGCATCCTCACCGAGCACGGCCACGCCATGCTCAAGAACTTTCTGGAACAGGCCGTATGAACACTGTTGACCTCAGAAGCGATACCGTGACGCAACCGACGGCCGCCATGCGCGAGGCCATGATGGCCGCGCCCTTGGGCGACGATGTTTTCGGCGATGACCCGTCGGTGCAAGCGCTGCAGGAGCGCATCGCCGCCATCACCGGCAAGGAGGCCGCGCTGTTCATGCCCAGCGGCACGCAGAGCAACCTCTGCGCGATGCTGTCGCACTGCGAGCGGGGTGACGAATACATCGTGGGCCAGAACGCGCACACCTACCGCTACGAAGGCGGCGGCGCGGCGGTGCTGGGCAGCATCCAGCCGCAGCCCTTGGCGCAAAACGCCAGCGGGCAGATGCAGCTGGCCGACATAGCCTCTGCCATCAAACCCGATGACCCCCATTTCGCCCGCACGCGCCTGCTGTGCCTGGAGAACACCTGGAACGGCCACCCGATGCCGACCGAGTACCTCGACCAGGCCACCGCACTGGCGCGCGAGCAGGGTTTGGCGGTGCACCTGGACGGCGCACGCGTGTTCAACGCGGCGGTGGCCGCGGGCGGCGACCCGTACGTTGCCGTGCGCGGCATCGTCGACCGCTTCGACAGCGTCTCGGTTTGCTTCAGCAAAGGCCTGGGCGCACCGGTGGGCTCGGCGCTGTGCGGTTCGAACGAGCTGATCCGTCGCGCCTTGCGCTGGCGCAAGATGCTCGGTGGCGGTCTGCGGCAGGCCGGTTTGCTGGCCGCCGCGGCGCACCACGCGCTGGACCACCACGTGCGCCGCCTGGCCGACGACCACGCGCTTGCGCAGCGCCTGGCGCAAGGCCTCGCCGGCATCGAAGGCCTGAGCGTGCGCTCGGCGCAGACCAACATCGTGTTCGTCGACGTGGCGAACGGCCGCGGGCCCGACCTTCTCGCCCACCTGGCGAACGACGGCGTGCTGGGCACCGGCCTGATCGGCCTGCGCTTCGTGACGCACCTGGACGTGGATGGGGCGGGCATCGACCGCGCAATCGCCAGCACCCGCAACTTCTTTGCGCAAGCGGGCGGCAACGCCGCCGCTGCGCGCCCGGCCGGATCGGCCGTGTATTGAACGCAAGAGGAGCACGCCATGCCGGATCTGCCGCAACTCCTGCTCTTCATCGTGGCCGGCTGGCTGCTCAACCTCACGCCGGGGCCTGACGTGCTCTACATCGTGAACCATTCGCTGCGCGGCGGCGCGCGGGTCGGCATGGTGGCCGCGCTCGGCATCTTCGCCGGGTGCTTCGTGCATGTCGCGGTGGCCACCATCGGTCTGGGCGCTTTGCTGGCGACCTCGGCCATGGCATTCACAGTTGTCAAGGTCATTGGCGCCGCCTACCTGTTGTGGATGGGCGTGCGGTTGCTGCGCGCGTCCACGCCGGGCTGGTCGCCCGACGCCGCGCCGGCCGAGCCCGACATGGGCCGCGTGTTCCGCCGCGGTTTCCTCACCAACGTGCTCAACCCCAAGGTCGCGCTGTTCTTTCTGGCGTTCCTGCCGCAGTTCATCGCGCCGGATACGAGTCACAAGACCCTGGCCTTCCTGGCCCTGGGTGTTCTGTTCAGCGTCAATGCCCTGCCCGTGACGCTGGGTTACGCATGGGTGGCGGCCTGGGCCGCGCGCCGCGTGCAACGGGTGCGCCAGGCCATGCACTGGCTCGACCGCGCCGCCGGCCTGCTCTTCATCGGCTTCGGCCTGAAGCTGGCCTTCACCGACCATCCCGCCCAGTAAAAAGAACGTACGGAGCCTCCTATGTCGCCCACCACCGCACACAAGATCACCCCGCAGGAAGCCCTGCAACGCACCATCGAGCACCGCGAAATCTTCCACGACGAAATGCTGCACCTCATGCGCATGATCATGAGCGGCGAGATGTCGCCCGTGATGATGGCCGCCCTCATCACGGGCCTGCGCGTGAAGAAGGAAACCATCGGCGAGATCACCGCCGCCGCGCAGGTGATGCGCGAGTTCTCCACCAAGGTGAATGTGGCCAACAAGACCCACCTGGTCGACATCGTGGGCACCGGCGGCGACGGCTCGCACACCTTCAACATTTCCACCTGCTCCATGTTCGTCGCGGCCGCAGCCGGCGCGCGTGTAAGCAAGCACGGCGGGCGCAGCGTGTCGAGCAAAAGCGGCAGCGCCGACGTGCTGGAAAGCCTGGGCGTCAACATCAACCTGCCGCCCGAAGCCATCGCGCGCTGCATCGAGCAGGTCGGCGTGGGCTTCATGTTCGCGCCCAACCACCACCCCGCCATGAAGAACGTGGCGCCGGTGCGACGCGAACTCGGCATCAAGACCATCTTCAACATCCTCGGTCCGCTGACCAATCCCGCGTCCGCGCCCAACATCCTGATGGGCGTGTTCCACCCCGATCTCGTCGGCATCCAGGTGCGCGCGCTGCAGCGCCTGGGCGCCGAACACGCGGTCGTGGTCTACGGCCGCGACGGCATGGACGAGGTCTCGCTCGGCGCCGCCACCCTGGTGGGCGAACTCAAGAATGGCGAAATCACCGAATACGAAATCCACCCCGAAGACTTCGGCATGACCATGGCCAGCAGCCGCGCGCTGCGGGTGGAAACGCCCGAAGCTTCGCGCCAGATGCTCATGGGCGTGCTCGAAGGCCGTGACGAGCCGGCCCTCAAGGCCGCCAGCGAGATCGTGGCGCTCAACGCCGGCGTGGCGCTTTATGCCGCCAACGTGGCGGCCGACATGAACGCCGGCATTGCGCTGGCCCGACGCACACTGGCCTCTGGCGCGGCATTGGCCAAGCTCGAACAACTCAAGGCCTTCGTGGCCTGACCCGGACACCACCATGAGCGACATCCTGCAGAAAATCGTCACCGTCAAACACGAGGAAATCGCCGCCGCGCAGCGCAAGAAGCCGCTCGATGCGATCCGCTTCGACGCCGAAAGCCGCGTGCTCACGCGCGATTTCGAGGGCGCGCTGCGCAGCAAGATCGCCGCCGGCCGCGCCGCCGTGATCGCCGAAGTGAAGAAAGCCAGCCCCAGCAAAGGTGTGCTGCGCGAAGACTTCATCCCGGCCGATATTGCGCAAAGTTATGCCGAAGGCGATGGCAAGGTCAGCGCCGCCTGCCTGTCGGTGCTGACCGACCGCCAGTTCTTCCAGGGCAGCCCCGACTTCCTCAAGCAGGCGCGCGCCAGTTGCGATCTGCCGGTGTTGCGCAAGGACTTCATGGTCGACCCGTACCAGGTCTATGAAGCCCGCGCGATGGGCGCCGACGCGATCCTGCTCATTGCGGCCTGCCTGGACGACGCCCGCATGGCCGAACTCGAAGCCATTGCGCTGGGTCTGAACATGGCGGTGCTGGTGGAGGTGCACGACCGCGCCGAACTGGATCGCGCGCTCAAGCTCAAGACCCGGCTGGTGGGCATCAACAACCGCAACCTGCGCACCTTCGAGGTGAGCCTGCAGACCACACTGGACATGCTGCCCGACGTGCCCGCGGACCGTCTTCTGATCACCGAATCCGGCATTCTGGGCCGGGCCGACGTGCAAACCATGCGCGCCGCGGGCGTCAACGCTTTCCTCGTCGGCGAAGCGTTCATGCGCGCGCCCGAACCGGGTCTGGCGCTGGCCGAGTTGTTTGCCTGAGGTTGCGATGCAGACCGGCTTCGACTGGGATGGGCCTGCGGCGGCCCCCCGCCTGACTTCGGCCAATCCGTCCGACTGGCCTGTTCAGCCCGGTTGGGCTGGGCTGGTCTCCGGTTTCTGGGCGTCACCCCAGGGCCAAGGCTTGCAGCGCTTTCTGGAAGATCGGTTGGCCCACGGCGCGGTGATCTACCCGCCCCAGCCGCTGCGGGCCCTCGATCTCACCCCACCCGAGGCGGTTCGCGTGGTCATCCTGGGGCAAGACCCGTATCACGGCCCCGGCCAGGCGGAAGGCCTTGCATTTTCCGTCGCGCCGGGCGTCAAGGTGCCGCCCAGCCTGCGCAACATGCTGCAGGAGCTGCAGCGCGACTTGGCCGCACCGGCGCCCGCCGACGGCTCTCTGGTGCGCTGGGCCCGCCAAGGGGTACTGCTGCTCAACACCGGCCTGACGGTGGAGGACGGCCAGCCCGCCAGCCATGCGGGCCGAGGCTGGGAAACCTTGACGGATGCGGTCATCCGCCACTGCGGCGAGACCGGCGGCCCCAAGGTATTTCTGCTCTGGGGTGCTCACGCGCAGAAGAAGGCGCCCCTGATCGATGCCGGGCGCCACCTTGTGCTGAGCGCCAACCATCCCTCGCCGCTGTCGGCCCGGCGCGGCCCGGTGCCTTTCGTCGGGTGTGGCCATTTCGGGCAAGCCAATGCCTGGCTGTCCGGGCAGCGCCTGCCGCCCGTGGCGTGGTGACGCGGTCGAAGGCTTGGAGGTCTCCCGCCATAAATTCATGGCATAATCGCGGGCTGCGCTATGGAGGGGTGGCCGAGTGGTTAAAGGCAGCAGACTGTAAATCTGCCCGCTTACGCGTACGCTGGTTCGAATCCAGCCTCCTCCACCAGCGATCGATGTGACGTGTTAGTGAATGGGAAGTCGCGCTCTTGTGATTCGGTGCCGTGTGGCGCCGGCTTGTTCGGGCGGGAGTAGTTCAATGGTAGAACCCCAGCCTTCCAAGCTGATGACGCGGGTTCGATTCCCGTCTCCCGCTCCATGTTGCGTCGGTTGTGGGCCCGTTTCGGGCTGGTAGTTAGTGAGATTCCAGGGGTGTTCGGCTTGCCGGATGCCTTGGCCCATGTGGCTCAGTGGTAGAGCACTCCCTTGGTAAGGGAGAGGTCGCGGGTCCGATTCCCGCCATGGGCACCAGTTATTTGTATTTGTTCTGGTGTTTCGGCAATTTGTTTTTGGAGCTGAAAAATGGCAAAAGAGAAATTTGAGCGGACCAAGCCGCACGTGAACGTGGGCACGATTGGTCACGTTGACCATGGCAAGACGACGCTGACGGCGGCGATCACGACGGTGCT
>NZ_SCML01000037.1 GCF_005503365.1 Hydrogenophaga sp. 2FB | reverse complement strand
CCACTGCCGGAACCACCCCCGCCCGTCGCCACGCTGCCTCCACCGGAATCGCTGGCCAGCGAACCCGAACCGGAGCAACCGGCCAGCGCCACCATGGCAGTTGCCAATAGGGTTAAACCGGCGCGTGCCGGGCCTTGGAAACGATGGGTAGTCCTGTGCATGGATATCCTCCTGAAAGAAAAAATGAACGCCGCAGATGCCCCAAAATCGGGGGGTGGCCAACAAGTCATCGGCAGGCAATTGAACAACTTCAATTGCGCTTGTGTTCCAATTTGGAACAATCCCGATTGCACACGTCAATTCGGAAATGACCGACGGCCGAATGCAGTCTAGGAGCTTGTTCAGGCAATGGAAACCCGGTGTTTTAATGCTCTGATGCCCTTGGTCTGCGCGGCATGGGGTCCAATGGCGAAGGGAATGTTGTATTGCTTTGTTGAAATTAAAACTTTCATGATTGATTCTTAAGTCGAACGATTGTTGGGTGCGACTTTCGTCGCAAAATATCTGCATTTCTTGAAATTCACAATCCGCCGCGACTTATTGCACGAATCAACTCGCCTCCAATCTCCGATGGATCTTCCAGAGTCGAACCAATATGACCGTTCAAACCATTTTGAAGATGGGCGATACGCGCTTGTTGCGACACGCGCAGCCCGTCACCGTGTTCAACACGGAACAACTGAACCAACTCGTCCTGGACCTGCAAGACACCATGGCCGCGGCCAACGGCGCTGGCCTGGCCGCGCCGCAGATCGGGGTGGATCTGCAGGTCGTGCTGTTCGGCAGCGGCCAGCCCAACCCACGCTATCCCGACGCGCCGCCGGTGCCCCGCACGGTATTGATCAACCCGACCATCACACCGCTGGGGGATGAAGAAGAGGATGACTGGGAAGGCTGTCTGTCGGTGCCGGGCCTGCGCGGCGTGGTGCCGCGTTGGCGGCGCATCCGTTACCAGGGCTTTGACGCGCAAGGCCGGCCGATAGACCGCGAGGCCGAAGGCTTTCATGCCCGGGTGGTGCAACACGAATGCGATCACCTCTGGGGCACGCTGTACCCGATGCGCGTGCGCGACTTCAGCCGCTTTGGCTTCACCGAGGTGTTGTTTCCGGGGCTGGATGCGACCCAGGACGACTGAAAACCGGCGAACACCAAGGCATCGTTGAAACGCCTTGGTGAGCCCAGTGGATCAGTTCAGCCGGATGTCGAAGGCCTTGACGATGGCCGCGTTGCGCTCGAAATCCAGTCGCAACGATTCCTCCAACTGCGCCGGGGAAAGCGCCTCGGCTGGCTCGAAACCCAGTTCGAGCAACCGGGCGTGCACCTTGGGCGCGGCCCCGGCTTTCAACACCGCCGAGGAGATGCGATCCAAGAGGGCCGGTGACATCTTCGCCGAGACCAGCACGCTGAACCAGTTGCTGAAATCCAGCTCGGGATAGCCACGCTCCCCGAAGGTCGGTACTTGCGGAAGGTGCACTGAACGCTTCTTGCTGGCCACGGCATACGGCTTGATCTTTCCCGCATGGATGTAGGGCAGCGAACTCACCACGCCGTCGAACATGAGGGGAATCTGGCCACCCATCAATTGCGCCAATGCCGGTGGGGAGCCCGCAAAAGGCACATGTTGCATATCCAGGCCTGCCCTGCGGTTCAGGATCATGCCGGCGTATTGCGACACAGTCCCCGTGCTGTAGGAGGCGAAATCGACCTTGCCGGGATTCGCCTTGACGTAGGCGATGAGCGCCTTCAGGTCTGGCGCTGGAAAGTTGGGAGCGCTGACCAGCACGAGATCTGCGCGCGCGAACATGCCAACGGCCCTCACGTCCTTGAGTGGGTCGAATGCCGTTTTCATGACCAGCGGAATCTCGGTCAACACGTTGTTGGCGCTGACCATGATGGTCTGACCATCCGCGGGCGCAGCCAACAAGGTGTTCACGGCAATCGATCCGCCCGCGCCGGGTTTGTTGTCGACGACCACCGGCTGGCCGATGCCCGCAGCCAGCTCAGCGGCCAGCACGCGCGCCAACACGTCCATGGTGCCGCCCGCAGGCGCGGGAACCAGGATCCTCACGGGTTTGTCGGTCCAGGCCAGTGCGGGCTGCAGGGCCAGGCCCATGAGTCCCGCGGCCAGTATCTGCATCATGCTGCGCCGGGTGCCTGGGATTGCTCGCCATGTTTTCATCGTGTTCTCCTTGGTTTTTGAGCTGCGTCGGATCGGGTGGAAAGACGCCGTGCACGGGAAATTCTCAATGTGGATCAGGGACCGCAAGTTGATAATCCGTGACATCAAATTGCTGAATAAGGACGTACAGGCCATGCGCGGGGTTCCACAGACGATTCGAAGCGGCTGCCTCCAGGGCTTTCCGGAAGTGGCCAGCACGTTGGGGCTCGACGCTGCACTGCTCATGCGCCGCGCAGGGCTGCCCAGCCGTTGTCTGAACGACTTGTCGACACCGATCAGCCTCGACGGGGTCTGCAAGCTGCTCGAGTCCAGCGCCGCGGCTGCCGGTGTGGAAGACGTCGGGCTGCGCCTGGCCCGCCAACGCCGCCTTTCCAACCTGGGCCCGATGAGCCTCGCCTTGCGCGAGGAGCCGACCGGACTGCAGGCATTGGAAACCCTGGGCCGCTACATGCACATCGTGAATGCGGCATTGGCAACCAAGGTCGAGCACATCGATCAGCTGGTCTTCATTCGCTCGGCGTTCTTACTGGCAAACCCCGCGCCCGCACGCCAGGCCATGGAAATGACCGTGGGCATGATGTACCAGACACTGCGTGAACTGATGGGCGCCCAGTGGCGGCCGAGGCGGGTCTGTTTCGCGCACCGCGCGCCAGGCGACACGCGCGCACATCACGACATGTTTGGCACGCGGGTCGAGTTCGACGCAGCGTTCAACGGCATGGTGTGCGACGCGCACGACCTGCACCGGGAATTGCCCCGCACGGACCCTGACATGGCGCGTTTTGCACGCGAGTATCTGGATCACGCGTTGGGCCAGGCGCGCCGCACCAACGTCGAAGTGGTCCGCCAGCTTGTCAGCGTGCTGATGCCGGCAGGGCGCTGCACGGTGGATCAGGTTGCCCAGCACCTGAAGGTCAGTCGGCGCACCGTGCATCGCTGGCTGCTTGTCGAAGGCGAGACGTTTTCCAGAATACTGTGTCAGGCCCGGAGGGAGTTCGCCCAGCAGCGGCTTGTCGACAGGGATGTCCCCGTGGAGGAGATGGCGCAACTGCTGGGCTTTTCATCCGGCAGCGCATTCGCCCACTGGTTCCACGCCGAGTTCGGCTGCAGCGCCGGCGCCTGGCGCCGAGCGCGGCTCGGCAGGCCGGGCCGCGCGAAGAAGGTGGCCGCCACGGCACGCATGACCTGATGGCCCGACGGGTGTTGGGAGGCGGGCGCTGCCGCGTCCCGAATAGACAATCGCGTGTCCCCGGAAGTCACGATTGACGTGTTTGAACCGCGCAAGAATTTCGACATGAAATTCAAGCGATCAAACCAGATTTCCTTTCGAACGGGGTCATCAGATGAGCAGCACTGAGCGCTTTCTGGTGACCGGTGCGCTGGGCTGCATCGGCGCGTGGGTGGTGCGTCGGCTCGTGCGCGAGAACGTGCCTGTCGTCGCGTTGGACGCTGCCAGCGACATGCGGCGTCTGCGCTTGCTGATGAACGACACCGAACTGTCGCGCGTGGAGGTCGTCCAGGGTGACATCACCAACTTCGACCTGCTGCAAAACACGCTGGATGCGCATGGCGTCACCCACGTCATTCATCTCGCCGCCATATTGCACCCGCAGTTCAAGTCGGCGCCCCCGCTTGGGGCCCGCGTCAACGTGCTGGGCGGTGTGAACCTGTTTGAGGCTGCAGCGCAGCGCGGTCAGCAAATCCAGCGCATCGTGCATGCCTCGTCGATCGCGGTGTATGACAGATCGGATGCTTCCGACGGCACCGCCATCGGCCACCATGCGGTCGGGCGCCCGACGACGCTGTACGGCGTGTTCAAACAAGCCGAGGAGGCCATGGCTCGCGTGTATTTCCAGGACCGCGGGGTTTCCAGCATCGGCCTGCGGCCCGCGACCGTGTTCGGCGTGGGGCGCGACTACGGTCTCACCTCGGCGCCGACCGAAGCGGTCCTGGCCGTGGCGCGGGGCAAGTCGTTCCATATTCCCTATGGCGGTCGCAGCCACTTTCACTATGCCGACGACCTGGCGGCCATCTTCATTGCCAGCGCGCGTGCGGAATACAGCGGCGCGGAGGTGTTCAATATCTGTGGCACCACAGCACAAATGCACGAGGTCGTTGAGGCCATCGAGGCCGTCGAGCCCGGTGCGCGCGGGTCCATCAGTTTTGGTGGGCCAGTGTTGCCGCTGCCCGAGGACTACGACGCGAGCGCATTGGAAGCCGTGATCGGCGCGCTGCCACGCACCCCGCTGCGCGGTGCCTTTCACGAGACGCTGGAGATCCTCCGTCAAAACATCGCCAACGGGACGGTACGCGGAAGCTGAAGAGCCGCTTGAAGGCGGGTACCAGACGTGGGCGGCCCCGCCCAACCGTCTCAGAGGACCTCAAAACAGGCGTTACAAACCGCCTCTCTGTTGAAACGTATTGAAATGTTTGGCCGCTGAAATCGTCTAGAGTCGATCCCCGGAATAACAACCGAACAGGGACTCCATTTGATGAAGCGAATGCTTGCCGTGATGGTCAGCACGGCCGTTTTGAGCGCGTGCAGCGTGACCAAACCACCTGCCGACGTGCCGGTGGAACTGCCCGCCACCTGGTACGCACCGCCGCTGCCGCACCAGGGCAGTACCGAACAGCTCACCGCCTGGTGGGGCGCGTTCGACGACCCCGTGTTGACCGAGTGGATCGCCCGGGCGCAGACCGTGAGCCCGTCCGTGGCCTCGGCCCGCGCGCAGGTGTTCGCCGCCCGCGCGGCGCGTCTGGGTGTCGAGGCGCAGACCAGCCCACAACTCAATGCGGTCGCGAACGCCTCCCGTGGCATCACCGACACGACCATGCCCCTGGGCACGATGCTGAGCGCCGGCCTGCAAGCGTCCTGGGCCATCGGCCTGTGGGGCGAAACCGGGGCACGCCGCGGCAGCGCCGAGGCGCAGCAGGACGCGGCCGGCGCCCGTTGGCACGAGGCGCGCGTGCTGGTGGCGTCGGAGCTGGCGCAGCTGTATTTCGGACAGCGCCTGTGCCGCGAGCAACTCGCCGTGGCGGCGCGCGACCGCGATTCGCGCGCCGTGACGGCGGAGAACAACGCCATCTCCGAGCGCGCCGGCCTTACCGCGCCTGCCGTGGCCGCCCTGGCGCGGGCCAGCGGCGCCGAGGGCGCGGCGCGCTACCGGCAGCAGGAAGAGGCTTGCGAACGCCAGGTGAAATCGCTCACCGCGCTCACCAACACCCCCGAGCCCGAGGTGCGCCAACGGCTCGCGGGCGCGCCCGATCTGCAGGCCTTGCTGCGGTCCGAGCGCATGGACCGCATGCTGTCGGTGAACGCGGTGCCGGCCGAGGTGATCCGCCAGCGGCCCGATGTGTACCGGACTCAGCGCGAACTCGTCGCCGCCAGTGAAGACGTGGGCGTGGCCAAGGCCGCCTTGCTGCCCAGTCTGTCGCTTTCCGGCAGCGTGTTGCGCAACCGGTTCTCCGGCGGCGGCATGCAGGTCACGGCCAACTCCTGGTCGGTCGGGCCGCTCACGCTGAGCATGCCGCTGCTCGGGCGCGATGCGCTGCGCGCCAACACCGACAGCGCGCAGGCGCGCTACGAAGCCGCGGCGCTCGCCTACGCGGGCACGGTGCGGCAGGCGGTGGCCGACGTGGAGCAAGCCCTGGTCACCCTGTCGGGCCTGCGCGAACGCGTGGCGTCCACCGACATCGCCGTGGCCGGCTATGGCCAGTCGTTCCAGGCCACCGAGGCGCGCTACCGCGTGGGCCTGGCCAGCCTGAACGAACTGGAAGAGGCACGCCGCCTCAAGCTCGCGGCCGACAGCAGTGCCGTGGCGCTGCAGCAGGAACGCGTCAACGCCTGGGTCCAGCTCTACGTCGCGCTCGGCGGCGGCTTCGACCCCGTGAACAACCCCGACGCTCTCATCAAGAACCCATCATGAACGCCGCTCCTACGCAATCGCGCAAACGCTGGCTCTGGCTGGTCCTCTTTCTCGCTCTGGTTCTGGTGGGGGCTCTGGTCTTCTTCATCAAGCAGCCGGCCAGCGCGCAGCCCGATGGCGCGGCCCAGGAAGACGCCGCGCCCCGGCCATCGCTCACCGTCACCGTGGCCAAACCCGTGCGCAGTAACCTGCCCATCCGCCTGCAGGCCAACGGCAACATCACCGCCTGGCAGGAAGCCAGCGTGGGCGCCGAGGTGAATGGCCTGCGGCTCGCGTCGGTGAACGTGAACGTGGGCGACGTGGTGCGCAAGGGCCAGGTGCTGGCCGTGTTCGCCAGCGAAACCACCAAGGCCGACAGCCTGCAGAGCCAGGCCAGCCTGGCGCAGGCCGAAGCCAGCTTCGAGAACGCCAAGGCCGACGCCGACCGCGCGCGCTCGATCCAGGACACGGGCGCTTTGTCCAGATCGCAAGTGGCGCAGTACCTCACGCAAGAGCGGGTGGCCAAGGCGCAGTTCGAGGCCGCCAAGGCCGTGCTCAGCGCGACCGAGGTGCGACTGGGCAACACCCGCGTGCTGGCGCCCGACGACGGCGTGATCTCCGCGCGCGGCGCCACCGTGGGCGCGGTGGTGGGCGCCGGGCAGGAGCTGTTCCGCATGGTGCGCCAGAGCCGCATGGAATGGCGTGGCGAGGTCACGCCCAACGAAGTGGGGCGCATCCGCATCGGCCAGAAGGTGCAGGTGACGGCCGCCACCGGCCTGGAGATCAACGGCCAGGTGCGCGCGATCGCGCCCGGCGCCGACCCACAGACGCGCAACATCCTGGTCTTCGTCGACCTGCCGCGCCACGCCGAGCTCAAGGCCGGCACCTTCGCGCGGGGCAGCTTCGACCTTGGGCAGAGCGAAGCGCTCACCGTGCCCGCGCAGGCCATCGTGGTGCGCGACGGCAGCAACTACGTGTTCGTGGTCGATGACCAGGCCAAGGTCAGCCAGCGCAAGGTGCGCACCGGCCGCCGGGTGGAAGACCGCGTCGAGGTGCTCGAAGGCCTGAAGCCCGAGGAGTCCGTGGGCGTGCAGGGCGCGGGCTTCCTCAACGACGGCGACCTGGTCAAGGTCGTCCAGTGAGGGCCGCGCCATGAACGTTTCCGCCTGGTCCATCAAGAACCCGATTCCGGCGGCGATGCTGTTCGTCATGCTCACGCTGGCCGGCCTGTTCTCCTTCAAGCAGATGAAGGTGCAGAACTTCCCCGACCTGGACCTGCCCACCATCACCGTGGTGGCGGCCCTGCCGGGTGCCTCGCCCAACCAGCTCGAGAACGACGTCGCGCGCATCATCGAGAACAGCCTGGCTTCGCTGCAAGGCCTGAAGCACATCTACACCAAGGTGCAGGACGGCACGGTCTCGCTGACGGTGGAATTCCGCATCGAGAAGAACACGCAGGAGGCGCTGGACGACGTGCGCTCCGCCGTGGCCAAGGTGCGCAGCGAACTGCCCTCCGACCTGCGGGACCCGATCGTCAACAAGGTCGAGCTGGCCGGTGGCGCGGTGCTGGCCTACACTGTGTCGTCCGACAAGATGGACGCCGAGGCGCTGTCCTGGTTTGTCGACAACGACGTGTCCAAGCAACTGCTGTCCGTCACCGGTGTGGGCGCGGTCAGCCGCGTGGGCGGCGTGGACCGCGAGGTGCAGGTGCTGCTGGACCCGCTGAAGCTGCAGGCCCTGGGCACCACGGCCACCGATGTGTCGCGCCAACTGGCGCGGGTGCAGATCGAAAGCGCGGGTGGCCGCGTCGACCTGGGTGGCAGCCAGCAGCCGCTGCGCACGCTGTCGCAACTGGCCTCGGCCGAGGCGCTGTCGAAGATGGAGATCGCGCTCTCCGATGGCCGCTACGTGCGCCTGGAGCAGATCGCCGAGGTGCGCGACACCGTTGCCGAGCCGACCGCGGCCGCCTTCCTGGACGGCAAGCCGGTGGTGGGCTTCGAAGTGGCGCGCAGCCGGGGTGCGAGCGAGATCGAGGTGGGCGATGGCGTGCGCGCGCGGCTCAAGCAATTGCAGACCGCGCGGCCCGACCTGCACATCACCGAGTCGTTCGACTTCGTGACGCCGGTGCAGGAGGAGTTCGACGCCTCCATGACGCTGCTCTTCGAAGGCGCCTTGCTCGCCGTGCTGGTGGTCTGGCTGTTCCTGCGCGACATCCGCGCCACCTTCGTCTCCGCCGTGGCGCTGCCGCTGTCGGCCATCCCGGCCTTCATCGGTATGTACTACATGGGCTTCACCATCAACGTGGTGACGCTGCTGGCGCTCTCGCTGGTGATCGGCATCCTGGTGGACGATGCGATCGTGGAGGTCGAGAACATCGTGCGCCACATGCGCATGGGCAAGTCGCCGTACCAGGCCTCGATGGAAGCGGCCGACGAGATCGGGCTGGCCGTGATCGCCACCACGTTCACGCTGATCGCGGTGTTCCTGCCCACGGCCTTCATGGCCGGCATTCCGGGCAAGTTCTTCAAGCAGTTCGGCTGGACGGCAGCGCTGGCGGTGTTCGCCTCGCTGGTGGTGGCGCGCGCGCTCACGCCCATGATGGCGGCCTACATCCTCAAGCCCTTCATCAAGAAGGACATCCCGCGCTGGGCCGACTCCAACCCCGTCACACGTGGCTTCTGGCGCTGGTCGAACAACCACGAAGAGCCGGCCTGGCTCAACCGCTATCAGGGCTGGGCGCGCTGGTGCATCCGCCACCGCTGGCTCACCAGCGTCGGTGCGGGCCTGTTCTTCGTGGGCTCGCTGATGTTGATCCCGCTGCTGCCACAGGGTTTCATTCCGCCCGACGACAACTCGCAGACCCAGGTGTTCCTGGAACTCTCGCCCGGCGCCACGCTGGAGCAGACCATCGCCACCGCCGAGCGCGCGCGCCTGTTGGTGGTCGCCGTGCCGCACGTGCGCTCGGTCTACACCACCATCGGTTCGGGCACGGCCGGCTCCGACCCGTTCGCGCCGCAGGGCGCGGCCGAGTCGCGCAAGGCGGCGCTGACCATCCAGCTCGACCCGCGCGGTGAGCGCCCGCGCAAGCAGGGCATCGAAAATCAGATCCGCGAGGCCATGTCCAACCTGCCAGGCGTGCGCAGCAAAGTGGGGCTGGGCGGATCGGGCGAGAAATACATCCTCACGCTCACCGGCGCCGATGCGCACGCGCTGAGCACCGCGGCGCGCGCCATCGAGCGCGACCTGCGCACCATCCGCGGCGTGGGCAGCATCCAGTCCACCGCAGCGCTGGTGCGCACGGAAATCATCGTCACACCGGATCTGGCGCGCGCCGCCGAACTCGGCGTGACGAGCGCGGCGATTGCCGAGACCTTGCGTGTGGCCACGGTGGGCGACTACGACAACGCCCTGCCCAAGATGAACCTGCCCGAACGGCAGATCCCGATCGTGGTCAAGCTCGACGTCGGCGCGCGGCACGACCTGGACGTGCTCAACCGGCTCGCCGTGCCCGGCAGCCGGGGCCCGGTGATGCTGGGGCAGGTGGCCACGCTCGAGTTCGGCGGTGGCCCGGCCGTGATCGACCGCTACGACCGCGCGCGCAACATCAACTTCGAGGTCGAGTTGGCCGGCATCCCGCTGGGCGACATGAAGATGGCGGTCGAGAAGCTGCCCAGCCTGCGCAACCTGCCGCCAGGCGTCTCGGTGCTGGAGATCGGTGACGCGGAAGTGCAGGGCGAACTCTTCGCCAGCTTCGGCCTGGCCATGTTGACCGGGGTGCTGTGCATCTACATCGTGCTGGTGCTGCTGTTCAAGGCCTTCCTGCACCCGGTCACCATCCTGGCGGCGCTGCCCTTGTCCCTGGGCGGTGCGTTCGTGGCGCTGCTGCTGGCCAACAAGAGCTTCTCCATGCCCTCGCTGATCGGGCTGATCATGCTGATGGGCGTGGCGACGAAGAACTCGATCCTGCTGGTGGAGTACGCCATCGAAGCGCGGCGCGAACACGGCCTGAACCGGCTCGACGCGATCCTGGACGCGTGCCACAAGCGCGCCCGTCCGATCGTGATGACCACCATCGCCATGGGCGCGGGCATGTTGCCGATCGCCATCGGCTGGGGCGCGGCGGATGCCAGCTTCCGTTCACCGATGGCGGTGGCGGTGATCGGCGGCCTGATGACATCGACCTTCCTGAGCCTGCTGGTGATCCCGGCGGTGTTCACCATCGTGGACGATGTGTCGATCTGGTTCGCGGGCTTGTTCCGCCGCAAGCCGGCGGTGCACGAACTGCCACCACCGGAACCGGTCGTGCGCTGAAGAAGACAAAGGGGCCAGACGGCCCCTTCGAATTTCAACCTTCCAGCGTCTCCAGCAGCTCCGTTTCCAGCTCGATCTGGCGCTTGTTCACCTGCAGCTGCGCGCCGCTGATGAGGAAGGTGTCTTCCACCCGCTCGCCCAGCGTGGTCACCTTGGCGAGCTGCACGCCGATCTCGTAGCGCGCCAGCACCCGTGAGATGCCGTACAGCAGGCCGGCGCGGTCGCTCGCCGAAACCGACAGCAGCCAGCGCTGCGCCTTGTCATCGGGCCGCAGGTCCACGCGCGGCGTGACCGGGAAGCTCTTGACGCGGCGCGAGAGCCGTCCCTTGACGGGTGTGGGCAAGGGGCCGCGTTCGTCGATCGTGCGGGCCAGGTTGTTTTCCACCATCGCGATGAGTTCGCGGTAGTGCTCGGACATGTCGGGCGCGACGACCTGGAAGGTGTCGAGCGCATGCCCGGTGAGCGTGGTGTGCACGCGCGCGTCCAGGATGCTGAAGTGCGAGCTGTCGAAATAGCCGCAGATGCGGGCGAACAGGTCGCTCTGGTCGCTGGCGTACACCAGCACCTGCAGGCCCTCGACATCGGGCGAGATGCGCGCGCGCACGATGCATTTGTCCGGCGCCACCGGCGATCCCGCATCGGGGTCGCTCTTCGCCGCCGCTTTGGCGTCGGCCTGCCGTTGCTGTGCGATCTGGCGCGAGAGCACGCGTGTGTGCCAGGCGATTTCGTCGGCCTGGTGGCGCATGAAGTAGCTCACGTCGAGCGTGTCCCACAGCGCCTTGTGCGCCATGTGGGGCAGGGCGTGCAGCGCCAGCATGGACAGCGCCTCGCGCTTGCGGCCTTCGATCACCGCACCCGGGTCGGGTGCGCGGCCGCCCAACGCCCGCAATGTGTAGCGGTACAGGTCTTCCAGCAGCTTGCCCTTCCAGGCGTTCCACACCTTGGGGCTGGTACCGCGGATGTCGGCCACGGTGAGCAGGTACAGCGCGGTGAGGTAGCGCTCGTTGCCCACGCGCTTGGCGAAAGCGGCGATCACGTCGGGGTCGCTCAGGTCTTCCTTCTGCGCCATGCGGCTCATGGTGAGGTGCTCGGCCACGAGGAACTGGATCAGCTTCGTGTCTTCGCGCGCGATGCCGTGCTGGCGGCAGAAGGTGCGCACGTCACGCGCGCCCAGGTCGGAGTGGTCGCCGCCGCGGCCTTTGGCGATGTCGTGGAACAGCGCGGCGATGTACAGGATCCAGGGTTTGTCCCAGCCCGCGGCGAGCTGCGAGCAGAACGGGTATTCGTGCGAGTGCTCGGCGATGAAGAAGCGGCGCACGTTGCGCAGCACCATCAGGATGTGCTGGTCCACCGTGTAGACGTGGAACAGGTCGTGCTGCATCTGCCCGACGATGTGGCGGAACACCCAGAGGTAGCGTCCGAGCACGGACGTCTGGTTCATCAGCCGCATGGCGTGGGTGATGCCTTCGGGCTCCTGGAGGATCTGCAGGAAACGCGCGCGGTTCACCGGATCGGCACGGAAGCGCGCGTTCATCACCGGGCGCGCGTTGTACAGCGCGCGCAGCGTGCGCGCCGACAGGCCCTTGATGCCCACGGTGGTCTGGTAGAGGTGGAAGGTCTCCAGAATGGCGTGGGGCTGCTGCACGTAGAGGTTGTCGTTCGCCACCTCCAGCATGCCGCCCTTGTCGAAGAAGCGTTCGTTGAGCGGACGCAGACGGTCGACGCCGGCCACGTCGCTTTGCAGCCGTTCCTGAATATTGAGCAGCAGGATCTGGTTGAGCTGGCTCACCGCCTTGGCGGCCCAGTAGTAGCGCTTCATCAGCGCCTCGCTGGCGCGGCGTGTGCCGCGCGCGTTCGGGCCGGGCTCGGCCGGCGCCTGGGCCTTGAAGCCGAAGGACTCGGCGACCGCGGTTTGCAGGTCAAACACCAGACGGTCTTCGCGCCGGTGGGCCAGCAGGTGCAGGCGCGCGCGGATCAGCGTCAGCAAGCTTTCGTTGGCCTTGATCTGGCGCGCTTCCAGGGGCGTGGCCAGACCCTTGCGGGCCAGTTCGTCCCAGCTGCGGCCCAGGCCCGCGGCCTTGGACACCCACAGAATGATCTGCAGGTCGCGCAGCCCGCCCGGCGACTCCTTGCAGTTCGGTTCGAGCGAGTAGGGCGTGTTCTCGAACTTGTGGTGGCGCTGGCGCATCTCCAGCGTCTTGGCGACGAAGAAGGCCTTGGGGTCCATGGCCTCGGCCAGCTGGCCCACCAGGCTGGTGAAGGCCTGCTTGCCGCCGCAGACGAGCCGGCATTCGAGCAGCGAGGTCTGCACCGTCACGTCCTTGGACGCCTCCTCGACGCAGTCGGCGATGGTGCGCACGCTCGATCCGATTTCCAGGCCCAGGTCCCAGCAGGCGCCGATGAAGCCTTCCAGGCCGGCCTTGAGCACGGCGTCGGTCTCGGGCGAGCTGCCGTCGGGCAGCAGCACCAGCACGTCCACATCGGAATAGGGGAACAGTTCGCCACGGCCAAAACCGCCCACGGCGACCAGGGAGATGCCGGGGCCGAGGTTCGCCCGCGACCAGAGTTCGCGCAGGGTCCGGTCGGTCAGGTGGGAGAGTTGCCGCAGGGCCTTGTGCACGCCACGGGTGGACGAGCCTTGCACGCCCAGTTCGGCGAGCAGGGCAGCCTTGTCGTGGCGGTATTGCTGCCGCAGGGCGCCGAGGTCGGCGGCCTGCGCCCCGTGCGCCATGACCACCTCAGGCAAGGGCTGCAGCCGTCGGCGTCACGAAGGCGGGGGCGGGCAGGCTGCCGGCGGACAGGGTGAGCACCTCGTAGCCGGTGTCGGTCACCAGCACGGTGTGTTCCCATTGCGCGGAAAGGGAGCGGTCGCGTGTGACGATGGTCCAGCCGTCGCCCAGCTCCTTGATGTCGCGCTTGCCGGCGTTGATCATGGGCTCGATGGTGAAGGTCATGCCCGGCTTGAGTTCTTCCAGCGTGCCGGGGCGGCCGTAGTGCAGCACCTGGGGTTCTTCGTGGAAGCGCTGGCCGATGCCGTGGCCGCAGAACTCGCGCACCACCGTGAAGCCATTGCCCTCGGCGAAGGTCTGGATCGCGTGGCCGATGTCGCCCAGGCGGATGCCGGGGCGCACCATCACGATGCCTTTCCACATGGCTTCGTAGGTCACTTGCGTCAGGCGGCGCGCCTGCACCGAGCAGGCGGCTTCGCCACCGATCAGGAACATGCGGGAGTTGTCGCCGTACCAGCCCTCGGGCGTGATGACCGTGACATCGACGTTGAGGATGTCGCCCTTCTTGAGCGGCTTCTCGTTCGGGATGCCATGGCACACCACGTGGTTGATCGAGGTGCACAGGTGGCCGGGGTAGGGCGGGTAGCCGCTGGGCTGGTAGCCGATGGTGGCCGATACCGTGCCCTGCTGCTTCATGTACTCGGCCGCGAGGCGGTCGATCTCGAGCGTGGTGACGCCCGGCTGGATCAGCGGCGTGAGGTAGTCCAGCACTTCGGAGGCCAGGCGGCAGGCGGTGCGCATGCCCGCGATGCCGGCTTCGTCTTTGTAGGTGATGCTCATGGGTGCAGATTATCGCGCGCCCGTCCGAGGCATCCAACAACCATGGACATTCATGGCCGGTTCCGCGCATGGCCCCAAACGAGCGGCGAGACGCCGCGGATTTCCCCGCTGATTGGCACACAATATGACATCGTTCGATGATAAGATTTGTGCCTTTCAACATGCTGGAGATAGCCACATGCGCACCACGCTCGCATTGGACGATGACCTCTTGGCACAGGCGCAACAGTTGACCGGTCAGCTCGAAAAGTCCTCCCTCGTTCGCGAGGCCTTGCGTGCCTTGATTCAGCGCGAAAGTGCCAAACGCCTTGCGTTGCTGGGCGGAACCGAGCCCGCCCTGGTGGACGTGCCGCGCCGGCGGACGACGGAGCGGGCAGACAAAGCGTGATCCTGGTGGACACCTCCGTGTGGATCGACCACTTGCGCAGTGGCGATGCCCGGCTCGTACAAAGGCTCAACCAGGGCGACGTGTTGGGACATCCGCTCGTGACGGGCGAACTGGCACTGGGCAGCATGCGCCAACGGACCACTGTGCTGGAGGCCCTGCAGGCGTTGCCGCAGGCGACGCAGGCCCGCGACGATGAGGTCTTGCATTTTGTCGCGCGACATGCCCTGCATGGACTGGGCATTGGTTGGGTTGACGCTCACCTTCTGGCCTCTGCCCGGCTCACGGCAGGCGCGCAAGTCTGGACGCGGGACAGACGTCTGCTGGCCGCGTGCCAGCGGTTGGGGCTGGCCCACGAGGTGGCGCATTGACACCTGTTTGAACACTTTCATCGGCAGACTTGGCCGATGGCCGCCGGGTAAAATCGCGGGTTTTCCCACCCGTCCCTTCGGGTCAACGCACCTCAGGCTCAAAGTGTCCCTGCACCTGCGCTTTTTTGAAGGCGGCAATGCCGTCAGCGACTTCAAAGTCCAGCAAATCCTGCCCCGTCTCGCGGGCATCTCCGACAAGATCACCAGCCTCTCGGCCCGCTTCGTGCACCTGGCGTGCTTCGACGGCGAGCCGGACGCGACCGCGCTGCAGCGCGTGGGCGAACTGTTGACCTACGGCGAGCCCAGCACGGCGGCCCACGACCAGCTGGAAGCGGCTGGCGCACCGGCTTTGCTGGTGATGCCGCGCCTGGGCACGGTCTCGCCCTGGGCGTCCAAGGCGACCGACATCGCCCACAACTGCGGCCTGGCGCTGCACCGCGTGGAACGCCTGGTGGAGTTCCGCGTGGGCCTCAAGTCCGGCCTGCTGGGCAAGAAGGGCAGCCTGTCGGAAGAGCAGTTGCGCGCCGTGGCCGATCTGCTGCACGACCGCATGACCGAAAGCGTGTCGCTCGACCGCAGCCAGGCGCAAGCCCTGTTCACCGAACTGCACCCCACGCCGATGGAGCAGGTGGACGTGCTCGGTGGTGGGCGCGGTGCGCTGGAGCGCGCGAACACCGACTGGGGCCTGGCCCTGGCCGACGACGAGATCGACTACCTCGTGAACGCCTTCAACGGCTTGAAGCGCAACCCGACCGACGTCGAACTGATGATGTTCGCGCAGGCCAACAGCGAGCACTGCCGCCACAAGATCTTCAACGCGCAGTTCACCATCGACGGCGTGGCGCAGGACAAGAGCCTGTTCGGCATGATTCGCAACACCCACCAGTTGGCGCCGCAGCACACGGTGGTCGCCTACTCGGACAACGCCTCCATCATGGAAGGCAGCGTGGTCGAGCGTTTCGTGGCGCGTGCCGGCGGTGATGCCTCGCCGGCCTACGGCGCGGAAACGGCGACCCACCACGTGCTGATGAAGGTGGAAACCCACAACCACCCGACGGCGATTTCCCCGTTCCCGGGCGCCTCCACCGGCGCGGGTGGCGAGATCCGCGACGAGGGCGCCACCGGCCGCGGTTCCAAGCCCAAGGCGGGCCTCACCGGCTTCACCGTCGGCAAGCTTTGGGGTGGTTTGAGCGACCAGGCGGGCGGCAAGCCCGAGCACATCGCCAGCCCGCTGCAGATCATGACCGAGGGCCCCCTGGGCGGCGCGGCCTTCAACAACGAATTCGGCCGGCCCAACCTGCTGGGCTACTTCCGCGAATACGAACTGGCGGTGGACGGTGTGCAGCGTGGGTACCACAAGCCCATCATGATCGCCGGCGGTGTTGGCGTGATCGACGCCGAGCAGACGAAGAAGATCGAGTTCCCCGCCGGTTCGCTGCTGATCCAGCTCGGCGGCCCGGGCATGAAGATCGGCATGGGCGGCAGCGCGGCCAGTTCCATGGCGACCGGCACCAACGCCGCCTCGCTAGACTTCGACTCCGTGCAGCGTGGCAACCCCGAGATCGAGCGCCGTGCGCAGGAGGTCATCAACCACTGCTGGCAGCAAGGCGCGGACAACCCGATCCTCGCGATCCACGACGTGGGCGCGGGTGGTTTGTCCAACGCGTTTCCCGAATTGACCAACGACGCAGGTCGCGGTGCGCGCTTTGACCTGCGCGCCGTGCCGCTGGAAGAAAGCGGTCTCGCGCCCAAGGAAATCTGGTGCAACGAGAGCCAGGAGCGCTATGTGCTGGCGATCGCGCCGGAGTCGCTGGCCGTGTTCAAAGGCTTCTGTGAGCGCGAGCGCTGCCCCTTCGCCGTGATCGGTGTGGCGACGGAAGAACGCCAACTGGTTCTGGCGGACGCGGGCGCGCAAAGCCCGGTCGACATGCCGATGAACGTGCTGCTCGGCAAACCACCCAAGATGCACCGCGACGTGAAGACCGTGGCCCGCGCACCAGCGCCACTGGACCTCACCGGCGTGGACCTGCAAAAGGCCGTGATCGACGTGCTGAGCAACCCCACCGTCGCCTCCAAGCGCTTCCTCATCACCATCGGCGACCGCACCGTCGGCGGCCTCTCGCACCGCGACCAGATGGTCGGCCCCTGGCAGGTGCCGGTGGCCGATTGCGCCGTGACCCTGGCCGATTTCAAGGGCTTTGCGGGTGAAGCCATGAGCATGGGCGAGCGCACGCCGCTGGCCGCGCTTGACGCCGCCGCCTCGGGCCGCATGGCGGTGGCCGAGGCCATCACCAACCTGTTGGCCGCCCCCATCGAGCTGCCGCGCGTGAAGCTCTCCGCCAACTGGATGGCCGCCTGCGGCGAACCGGGCGAAGACGCCGCGCTGTACGAGACCGTGAAGGCCGTGGGCATGGAGCTGTGCCCCGCGCTGGGCATTTCCATTCCCGTGGGCAAGGACAGCCTGTCCATGCGCACGCAGTGGAAAGAGGGCGGCGAGACGAAGAAAATCACCTCGCCGGTGAGCCTGATCGTGAGCGCCTTCGCCACGCTGGCCGATGTGCGCGGCACGCTCACGCCGCAACTGAACAACCAGCTCGACGACACCACCCTCGTGCTCATCGACCTCGGCAAGGGCCGCTTCCGCATGGGCGGAAGCGTGCTGGCCCAGGTGCTGGGGCAGGGTGGTGGCGAGGCGCCCGATCTGGACGATGCGCAGGACCTGGTGAGCCTGGTCAACGCGGTCAACGCCCTGCGCGCGCAAGGCCAGATCCTGGCCTACCACGACCGCAGCGACGGCGGCCTTCTGGCGGCTGCCGCCGAAATGGCTTTCGCCGGCCACGTGGGTGTGGCGCTCAACGTCGACATGCTCGTCACCGAAGGCGACGGCATCAGCGACAGCCGCGGCGAAATGGGCGACGCCAAGAACTGGGCCAGCCAGGTCAGCGCACGGCGCGAAGAACTCACGCTCAAGGCGCTGTTCAGCGAAGAGCTGGGCGTGCTGCTGCAGGTGCGCACCGAAGACCGCAACGCGGTGATGCAGACCCTGCGCGAGCACGGCCTGAGCAAGCACAGCCACGTCGTCGGCAAGACCCGCCCTGCGTCTTCCACCATCGACGCGGGCAAAGGCCAGCTGCAGGTCTGGCGCGACACCAAGGCCGTGTTCTCGGCCAGCCTGTTCGACCTGCAGCAGGTCTGGGACAGCGTGAGCTGGAAGATCAACCAGCAGCGCGACAACCCGATCTGCGCCGATGCCGAGCACGCGGCCGCAGGACAGCCGGCCGATCCGGGTCTGCATGTCTTCCTTCCACAAGGCAAGGGCGAGGGCCTCAGCGCTCCCGCCTTGAACCTCACCCGCCCCAAGGTCGCGATCCTGCGCGAACAAGGCGTGAACTCGCACGTGGAAATGGCCTACGCCTTCACGCAAGCCGGTTTCGAGGCCTTCGACGTGCACATGACCGACCTGCAGACCGGTCGCGCGAAGCTCGAAGACTTCAAGGGCGTGGTCGCCTGCGGGGGCTTCAGCTACGGCGACACGCTGGGCGCGGGCATCGGCTGGGCGCGCAGCATCACCTTCAACCCCACGCTGTCCGGGCAGTTCAAGGCCTTCTTCGGCCGCAACGACACCTTCGGCCTGGGGGTGTGCAACGGCTGCCAGATGTTTGCCGAGCTGGCCGACATCATCCCCGGTGCCCAGGCCTGGCCGCGCTTCACCACCAACCAGAGCGAACGCTTCGAAGCGCGCCTGTCGATGGTGGAGGTGCTCGAATCGCCCAGCCTGTTCCTGCAGGGCATGGCCGGCAGCCGCTTGCCGATCGCGGTGGCGCATGGCGAGGGCTACGCCAACTTCCACCACCGGGGCGATGCGTCGAAGGCCATTGCCGCGATGCGCTTCACCGACAACACCGGCGCGGCCACCGAGGCCTACCCGTTCAACCCGAACGGCAGCCCGGGCGGCCTCACGGCCGTGACCACCGCCGACGGCCGCTTCACGGCCATGATGCCGCACCCCGAGCGCGTGTTCCGCAACATCCAGATGAGCTGGACCGACCAGGACCCGGCCGCCTTCAGCGCGTGGATGCAGTTGTGGCACAACGCGCGCCGCTGGGTCGGCTGATCGCACAAGCCAGGAGACCACCGCATGGCCATCGAGATTCCCAAGGACGCGCGCGACCAGGCGATCGCCTCGATCCAGCGTTACTTCGACGCGAACATGGACGAGCGCATCGGCAACATCGCCGCCGGTGGCCTGCTGGGCTTCTTCCTCGAAGAGATCGGCCCGGTGGTCTACAACCAAGCGGTGGCCGAAGTGCAGGAGCGCCTGCAAATGCGCGTGTCGGAACTCGACATCGAGGTGCACGAGGACGCCTTCACGTATTGGCGCAAGCGCGAGAAGGCCGGCAAGGGCCGGTGAAGGCCTTCGCGCTCGGCGGCAGGCGTTAGAGTGGCGGCCAACAACCCTCCCAACCCGAGAGAACACGCACCATGGCCGGAACCAGTCTGCTCGCGCTGATCGACGACATCGCCACCATCCTCGATGACGTCGCGTTGATGACCAAGGTGGCCGCGCGAAAAAGCGCCGCCGTGGCCGATGACGTCGCCGTCTTGACCAAGCTGGCCACCAAAAAAACGGCGGGCGTGCTGGGCGATGACCTCGCGCTCAACGCGCAGCAGGTCACGGGTGTGAAGGCCGATCGCGAGTTGCCTGTGGTGTGGGCCGTGGCCAAGGGCTCGTTCATCAACAAGGCGATCCTGGTGCCCACGGCCTTGCTCATCAGTGCGTTCGCGCCCTGGGCGATCACGCCGCTGCTCATGTTGGGCGGCCTGTTCCTGTGCTTCGAAGGGGCGGAAAAGCTGTGGCATGCCTTCGGGCCGCACAAGGCTGAAGACCAGGCGCACCGCGAACAACTGGTCGAAGCCCTGGCCAATGAGAACGTCGACCTGGTGGCCCTGGAGAAGGACAAGATCAAGGGCGCCGTGCGCACCGATTTCATCCTCTCCGCCGAAATCATCGTCATCACGCTCGGCACCGTGGCCGCCGCCAGCATGGGCATGCGCGTGGCGGTGCTGGTGGGCATCTCGCTGATCATGACCCTGGGGGTCTATGGCCTGGTGGCGGGCATCGTCAAACTGGACGACCTGGGCCTGTATCTCAATCAAAAGGCGTCGGCGTGGAAGCAGGCGCTGGGTCGCGGCATTCTCGCGACGGCCCCCTGGCTCATGAAAACCCTCTCGGTGCTGGGCACGGCGGCGATGTTCCTGGTGGGAGGGGGCATCCTGGTGCACGGCATTCCGGCACTGGGCCACGGCATCGAGGAATTTGCGGCCACGCTGGGCTGGATCGGCTCTCTGACCGCGAGTCTGGCGGGCGGCCTGGCGGGCCTGGCGGCCGGCGGCACCGTGCTGTTGGTGATCAGCCTTTTCAAACGCCTGCGCGGCGGTGGGCCCAAGCCCGCCTGAGCGGGCCGCTGCTTTCCCCCATCCGGGTATGGCATCCGCAGGGGCTCGCGCCTAGAATGGCCCGGCCACCCCGCGCGGTCTGCGGCGCCCCCGGACGCCTCGAACCCGCACCCCATGGGCGTGGCATGAAGGGGGTGAGGGCGGTATGGAAGGCATCTTCATCAGCTACCGGCGCGACGACTCGGCAGGCTACGCCGGTCGCCTGTACGACCGACTGACACTCCGCTTCGGCGCCGAACGCGTGTTCATGGACGTCGAGGGCATCGAGCTCGGCGCCGATTTCGTCACCGCCATCGAAGAGGCGGTGAGCTCCTGCCACGTGCTCATCGTCATCATCGGCGACGAGTGGCTCTCCACCCAGGACACCGCGGGCCGACGTCGGCTCGACGACCCGCACGACTTCATCCGCCTGGAGACCGTCACCGCGCTCAAACGCGGCATTCGCGTGGTGCCCGTGCTGGTGGGCGGCGCGCTCATGCCGCGCGCCGAAGAGCTGCCCAAAGACCTCAAGCCGCTGGCGCGCCGACAGGCCATCGAGATCAGCCACAAGCAATGGGAAGCCACCACCGCCGAGCTGATCCGTGCGCTCGAAGGCATGCTGCCCCAGGCCTTGCCCCGCGAGTCCATGCCACAGCCGCTGGTGGACACCGCCGCGCAGGAAGCCAAACCGAAGGACGAGAGAGAGACGGCGCTCCCCGTGACGCGCTCCTGGCGCCTGGTCGGTGGCGCGGCGGCGGTACTGCTGCTCGGGGTGGCGGGAGGCTGGGCCTGGCTGGGGGGCGACCGCGACCAGGAGGATTCGACGCAGGCCACCACCGGGACCTTGTTGACTGCGCAGAAGCCTCCCGACGGCCGTGGCGCGGCCGGACCCGTGGCCCCTTCGCCACCGGCCACGGTGATCGCGGCGGCGACACCTCCTGTGGTGCCCGCCGCACCCGCCACCGTCACGCGCCCGGCGGCGGCCGTGGCAGCCCGGGTGCCGCCGCCGCCGGCCGCGGCGGTTGAGGCACCACCAGCCGCTGCACCCGCGCCCGAACCTGCACCCGCACCCAAGCCCACGATCCCCGTGTTCCAGGCGCAGCCCGACCCGATCGGCGCGCGGCTGTGTTACCTGGTCAACCACGCCGAGAGCCTCACGCTGTCGCCCAAGCCGGGCGAGTTGAAGCGGCTGGTGCGGGACTGCGTGACCGTGGCCGTTACGGAAAAAACCACCTTCACCCTCACGGCGCGCAACGCGGTGGATACGGTGCGCAAATCGATCTCGGTGTCGCCGCGGCCGGTCGCCGTGGCCCCGCCTGCCGCGCCTGCCGCGACGCCTTCGCCCGAAGCCGCGCGGCCCGCGCCCGAGCCCGTGCGACCGGCTGCCGAGGCCAGCACCGGCGCGCCGCGCGTGGGTGAGAGCTGGACCTACCGCACCAGCGGCAAATGGCCGACCAGCCCGAAACGCAGCATCGTCATCGCGGTGCAGTCGGTGGCCAACGGCGTGGTCACGGATGCATTGCGCGCCGAAGGCCTGGCCAACGACACGCGCCGCTCGACCGGTTCACGGCCCATGTTCATGAGCTGGCCCGGCATCGGCAACGAATTCAGCCCTTACCTGGCGGCCTTCATCGACATGGGCCGCATGGAGACCATGCGCGGTTTCGCCACACCGGACATCGAACCGAACTGGGGCCAGTGGTACTCGGAGGCCAAGCGGATCGGCCAGGAGACCGTGACCGTGCCGGCCGGCAGTTTCCAGGCGCACAAGGTCGAGGTGTGGAGCAGCCGCCACGCCACGGGTGGGCCGACGCAGGCCGCCATCGAACCGGTGCGCATCCACTACCTGATCTGGTACGCGGCCGACACCAAGCGCTATGTGAAGATGCAGCGGCGCATCCTGAGTGCGTCGGGCACCGAGAGCGAGCGCGACGTGTTCGAGCTGGTCGCGCGCCGTTGACGCATGTGTGTTCAGTCCATCTGAATGTTGGTGTGGCGCAAGATCTCCACCCAGCGCCTGGATTCGGTGTCCATCAGTTTGGCGGCCTCTGCCGACGTGCCGGGGAAGGGTTGGGCTCCTTGTTCTGCCAGTTGCGCCCCGAAGGCCTTGTCGCGTGAGATCTTCAGCACGGCGTCCTGCAAAGTCTTCACGATAGGTGCGGGTGTGGCGGCCGGCGCCATGATGCCGTACCAGGACTCGAACACAACGTCCTTCACGCCACCTTCGGCAAATGTCGGCACATCGGGGATCTCGGGACTGCGCTTGTGGGCGGCGATGCCCAGCAGACGCACCTTGCCGGCCTGGGCGAATGGCAACACATTGGGCAGGTTGGCGAAGAGCACGTCGATCTGTCCCGCCTGCAGGTCGGTGGTCGCCGGCGCGGCACCCTTGTAGGGCACGTGCGTGAAATTCACCTTGGCGCCGTTGACGAACATTTCGCCCAACAGGTGGTTCATGGAGCCCACGCCCGCCGAGCCCATGTTGACTTTGCCCGGGTGGGCCTTGGCGTAGCTGACGAGTTCCGCGACGGTTTTGACCGGTGTGCTGTTGGACACCGCGAGCACATTGGGCACAGCGGCAAAGGTCGCGACGGAAACGAAGGCCTTGGCACCGTCGTAGGGCAGCTTCTTGTAGAGCAGCGGCTGCACCACTTGCCCCATGGAGGACAGCAGCAGCGTATAGCCGTCGGCGGGCGCCTTGGCGACAAACGCCGCGCCGATGGTGCCTCCTGCTCCCGCCTTGTTGTCCACGACCACCGGTTGGTGAAGCTCGTCGGACAGGCGCTGTCCGATCAGTCGGGCCATCAGGTTCACCGTGCCGCCAGCCGCGAACGGAACGACCAGTGTGATGGGCTTTGCGGGGTAGGTTTGCGCGACGGCACTCATGGAGACGCCAAGCGTGCAGGCGAGGAGGGTGGTGAGCTTGTACATGGGAATGTCTCTCTCTGTCAGTGGGGTTTGTTGACGATCTGCGCGACAGCGCCATCCAGTTCCGATTGCGCCGCCCGCAGTGCTGCACGCTTCTCTTCCAGCCAGCGCCGGTCGGCCATTCGCTCCGCCTGGGCATGTGCCAGAAGGCGCTCGACCTGCCGCGGGCCAATGCTTCCATCGGTGATGCGCGTGTCGACGAACTGGCGGGGGTCCAGGGCCGCTTGCACCAGGTTGTCTGACAAACCCAGTGCCTTGCCCACGGTTTCCAGCGCGGCCTCATCGACCATCGAGCCGGTCAGTTCGTGCGGCGCCATCGACGCCGCCAGGCTGTTGCGCACGACGCGGGCCACGATGTGATGAACCTGCCGGAAAGAAAGGCCACGTTCGCGAACGATCACGTCCGCCAGGTTGCTCGAGGTGGCCCAGCTGTTTCTCAGCGCGTCGGCCATGCGGGTTTCATGAACGATGAGGGTTTCCATCACGCCGGTGAACAGGTCCAGCATCCCTTCCACGGTGTTCAGCGCATCGTCCAGAACGGGGGCTTCGCGCATGGCCTGGTCGCCCGTGCCTTCACCCCGGAACGTGGCCAACGCGGTGGCCACCCACGCGACGGAGGGTCCGGCCGAGCGCCGGATGGTTTCGAGCGCGGTGGGGTTCTTTTTCTGCGGGAAGATGCTGCTGGTGCCGCAGTAGCTGTCATCGCACTCGACCAGTCCAAATTCGGCCGTCGACCAGACATGCAGATCGGTGGCCAGATCGTTCAGGTCCGCCATCACGAACGACAGCGCGCTGAGGGCGTCGACCGCGTAAAACGCCTCGCGGCCCAGCTTGGCGTTTTCCACCAGGCCATCGAATCCGAGCAGGTGCGTTGTGCGCAGGCGGTTCAGGTTCCACGACGTTCCCACCAGACCCACGGTGCCCAGGGGATTGCGGTTCACACGGTTGAAGGCCTGGGTCAGGCGCTCAAAGCTGTCGTGCAGCCGCGAACTGAAGCTCAGCAGATAGTGGCCAAAGACCCAGGGCTGCGCCTGCTGCATGTGGGTGTATCCCGGCATCATGGTGCGGGCATGTGTGCGAGCGCTCTCCGCCACGGCGATCTGGAAGGTGTTGAGCCGCTCCATCACGTCGAGCATGCGATTGCGCTGGTAAAGGCGTCTCACGGTCGCGCCCTGGTCGATGCGGCTGCGGCCCGTGTGCATCTGACCGCCGATGTCCTCGCCAATGGTCGAGAAAAGACGGGACTCGATCTGCAGCAGGAAACTTCCCTTGCGCGCATCGATCGGGAAGTCTTCGGGCTCCATGTCGCGGATGATCTGCAGCTGCTGCAGGATGGCCCGACCCACGTCCGGCTTGATGATGTTCTGCTCCACGAGCATGACGGTGTGGGCGACATCCACGGCGAGAAACTCGTTGAATTTCTTTTTCTCGCCTTGCAGCCGGGGCATTTCGCTGTATTGCAGCTGACGCGCCGCCGCCGGTGATGTCAGGCGCGCATCGCTGAGCAGGATTTCTTCATGGGACATGGCGGTTGGGGACTTGAGCACCCGTGTTGATGGCGATGGCGGAATGATGAAACAGGCCTTCTCCCAATACAACTCCACAAGAAGTTGGACGCGCATAATGAAATGTTATGTTTAACGCTGCCTTTTCCCTCCATGGAACTCCAACCAAGACAGCTGGATGCGTTTCGCAAGGTCATGCTCACCGGCAGCATGACGATGGCCGCCGAGCGCCTGCAGGTGAGCCAGCCCGCCGTGAGCCGACTGATCAAGGACCTGGAGGCGTCGCTGGGCATTCGCCTGTTCAAACGTGAAGGCAACCGCCTGATCCCTGGAGCCGAGGCGCAGAGGCTGTTCCGCGAGGTCGATCTGTTCTACCGCGGCATCGAGCAGATCGAACGGGTGGCGCTGGACCTGCGAACCGCGCGCATCGGCACGCTGCGAATAGCCTCGATGACCACACTCTCGCTGAATCTGCTGTGCGATTGCGTGAACCAGTTTTCCGCGGCGCGGCCCGACGTCAGCGTGTCGCTCGATGTGCGCAACTCCTTGGGCGTCATCGAGCTGGCGATGGCCAATCAGATCGATGTGGGATTCGTTCACCAGATCAACGCCGACCATCCGGGTGTGGAGGTTCACCGCCTGCGCAGCACACCTGCGGTTTGCGCATTGCCTCGCGATCACCGGCTTGCCAGGCAGGATGAAGTGAAGGTGGCCGATCTGGAGGGCGAGGCCATCATTTCGCTCGGGCCGAACAACCCGCTGCGCATCCAGCTCGACGCGGCGCTGCAAGCGGCCGGTGTGCCGTACCGCCGGCCAGTGGAAACCACGCTGGCTTACTCGGCCTGCAATTTCGTGTGTGGTGGACTGGGGCTTGCGGTGATCGATCCGTTCACCGCTGCGCACTTCTCGGATCCGCGCATCGTCTACCGTCCGTTCGCACCCGCGATCGTTTTCGAGTGCTCGTTCATCCTGCCCGCGCATCAACCACGATCCAAGGTGGTCGAGGACTTCATCGTGGTCGTCAGAAAGTCGCTGTCGTCGTATGGCCGGTGATCGTCCCGAGCGTGCAGAATCAGCGGAGAAACCGCCCGATGTTTGTTCAGGAGAGTGACCATGTCCCCAAGCCCCGACGCCGCAAAGGCCGCGTTTGTACTCGTTCATGGTGCCTGGCACGGCGCATGGTGTTGGCGCCGTGTGCTGCCTTTGCTGCGCGGCGCGGGCGTCGAGACGCACGCGGTCACGCTCACCGGCGTGGGCGAGCGCGCCCACCTGCTGAGCCCGGCGGTGGATCTGCACACGCACATCCAGGACGTGATGGGCTTGATCGAAGCCGAAGAATTGAAGCGCGTGGTGCTGGTGGGACACAGCTACGCGGGCGTGGTGGTGACCGGCGTGGCCGATCGCCTGCAGCGCGAGCACCCCGGCATGCTGTCGCACCTGGTCTACCTGGACGCGGCCTTGCCGTACCCGGGCGACAGCTGGAGCAGCCACCAGTCCGAGGAAACGCGGCAAGCGCGCATCGACGCCTCCAAGCCCAGCGGCGGCTTGAGCTTTCCGCCGCCCGACGCCTCGGTGTTCGGCCTCGAAGGCGCCGACCGCGACTGGGTCAACCGCCGCCAGACGCCGCAGCCGTTCCGCCTGTACCAGCAGCCGCTGGACTTCGATGGCGCGCGCGTGGCGGCCGTGCCGCGCACCTTCATCGACTGCACATCGCCCGCGCTGCCCACCATCGCGCCGGCACGCAAGCGCGTGCGCAGCGAGCCGGGCTGGCAGGTGCTGGAGCTCGCCACCGGACACGATCCGATGGTGAGCGAGCCCGTCAAATTGGCGGACATGTTGCTCGGCATCCACCGCGCTGCCACGCCCTGACACATGGCACAGCTGCCGCGCCTGGACCGCATCGACCTGCTGCGCGCAGCGGCCATGCTGTGGATGACCGCGTTCCATTTCTGCTTCGACCTGAATTTCTTCGGCCTGATCCGGGAGAACTTCTACCAGGACCCGTTCTGGACCTGGCAGCGCGTGGCCATCGTCAGCCTGTTCCTGTTCACCGCCGGCCTGTCGCAAGCGGTGGCGGTGCACCGCGGCCAGAGCTGGGCGCGTTTCTGGAAGCGCTGGCTGCAGGTGGCTGGCGCGGCGTTGCTGGTGACCGCAAGCTCGCTGCTGGTCTTTCCCAACAGCTTTGTGTATTTCGGCGTGCTGCACGGCATTGCGGTGATGCTCATCATCGTGCGGCTCACCGCTGGCTGGGGGCCGTGGTTGTGGTGGCTGGGTGCGCTCGTGATCGCGCTCAAGTTTGCACCGCCGTGGGCCATGGCGGCCTGGCCCGCGCTGGACGTGCTCAACATGACCGCGCTCAACTGGCTCGGCCTCATCAACCGCCTGCCGATCACCGAAGACTATGTGCCGCTGGTGCCATGGCTGGCCGCGATGTGGTGGGGCATGGCCGCCGGCCAGTGGGCGCTGCGGCACCGACCGCGCTGGCTGGGTGCCAGCGATACCCAGGCCACGGGTGTGCGCCGCGGGCTGGTCACGCTGGGGCAGTGGAGCCTGCTGTACTACCTGCTGCACCAGCCCGTGATGATGGGATTGATCTGGCTGGGCGTGCAGGTCTTCTGAGCTCGGCGGACATAAAAAAAGCGCGGACTGGCCGCGCTTTTTCGTGTCGAGAAGGGGTCGGGATTATTCGATCTTGGCCTTGTCGCGCAGCGACTTCTGGAACTCCACCAGCTTTTGCTGCTGCATCTGCTGCGCGATCTGCGGCTTGAGTTCTTCCAGCTTGGGAATCACCGCGGTGCGCTCGTCGTCCAGGCGGATGACGTGGAAGCCGAACTGGGACTTCACCGGTGTCTGCGTGAGCTCGCCCTTTTTCAGCTTGACCATGGCTTCGGAGAACTCGGGCACGTAGCTGCCAGCCGCTGCCCAGTCGAGGTCGCCACCGTTGGCGCCGGAGCCTGGGTCCTTGGACTGCTTCTTGGCGATGTCTTCGAACTTGCCGCCTTTCTTCAGGCTGGCGATGATGGCCTTGGCCTGGTCTTCCTTTTCCACCAGGATGTGACGGGCGCGGTATTCCTTGCCGCTGTTGGCCGCGACGAACTTGTCGTACTCGGCCTGGATGTCGGCGTCGGTCACCGGGTTGGTTTTCTGGTACTCGGTGAACAGCGAACGGATCATGATGGTCTGGCGTGCCAGTTCCATCTGGTTCTTGTAGTCCTCGGTGGCCGCGACGCCGCGCTTCTCGGCTTCCTGGATGAAGATCTCGCGCAGCACCACTTCTTCCTTCAACTGCGCGCGCACGGTGTCGTCTATCGGGCGGCCCGTTGCAGCGATCTGCTGCTCCAGCACCGCCACCCGTGCCGTGGGCACGGCCTTGCCGTTGACGATGGCCACGTTCTGGGCCAGAGCCCAGGGCGCTGCCGTGATGAGGGCCGCCGCAGTCAGGGCCGTCAGGGGAAATTTCATGGTGTTCCTCGGGGTGAAAAAAGTATTGGAGCGGCCGCGAAGGGCAGGGTTTCAGCGAACAGGTATCAGAACGTAGCGAGATGATGGACGGGGTAGACCGTTGTCAGCTCTTGATCTCGATGGCCAGCGCGTGCAGGCCGGCGTCGGTGAATTTTTGCAGCGCATCATACACAAGGCGGTGCTGTGCAACGCGGCTGCGCCCGGCGAACGCAGGGCCTCCGATGCGCACGCGAAAGTGGGTGCCGTAGCCCAGGCCGTTGGCCCCCGCATGGCCGGCGTGGGCAGCGCTTTCGTCCAGCACTTCGAGCACCGTGGGTGTGAGCGTCTCGCGCAGACGCGCTTCGATGGCGGCGGCGGTGGGCACGACGGCAGCTTCGCTCATGGCTTCTTCTCCTCCACCGTGTCGTCGTCCTTGAGATAACGCGCGATGTACAGCCCCTGGCCGACGATGAAGATCACCGGGAACACATAGCCCCAGAGTTTGAAGTTGACCCAGTCTTCGGTGGAATAGTAGGCCGCCACGTAGGCGTTGATGCCGGCCATGAACAGGAAGTAGCCGACCCAGGCGACCGTGAGCCGTGCCCAGATGTGGGTGGGCAGGTTGAGCTGCGTGCCCAGCAGGATCTGCAGGAAATTCTTCTTCCAGATCCACAACGCCGCGGCCAGCACGATGGCCATGCTCGCATAGAGCACCGTGGGCTTCCACTTGATGAAGCGCTCGTCCTGCAGGAACAGCGTGAGCGCGCCAAACACCAGCACCAGCACCAGCGTGACCTTGTGCAGCGTCTGCAGCCTGCGGTCGATGGCGTAGATCAGGCCGGTTTGCAGCAGGGTGGCCACCATCAACACGCCGGTGGCGGTGTAGATGTCGGCCAGCTTGTAGGCCAGCACGAACAGTGCGATGGGGAAAAAGTCGATGAGAAAACGCATCACGCCATTATCGGGCTTGGCCTTGCGCCTTCCTTAGGCGGGGCTTTGGCCGCCCACGGCGCAAGGAACTTGCACGGCGAAAGGCACTCACTATGGAGATCTCGAACCCGATCGCTGTCACAACTCAAGGAGACCACCCGGAATGAATGCCCAGGAACAACAGTCCATCCTCACCATCGCCTTGCTGGCGGCGTTTGCCGACGGCAACAAGGCCGATGCCGAACGCGAGGCCATTCGCGGGCTGGCCGAGTCGCTCAACCCCGAAGCGGGTGGTATTGCCTTGCCGCGCCTGTACCAGGACGTGCTGCTCAAACGCGTCTCGCTGGCCGATGCCGTGGCCGGACTGACCGATGCGGGGCACCGCCAACTGGCGTACGAAATGGCGGTGTGCGTGTGCGACGCGGATGGGCGGCAAAGCCCGGCCGAGACTGCTTTTCTGGCAGATTTGAAGGGGCGCTTGAAGCTGGATGCGGGGGAGGCGGCGGCGTTTGAGCGCGAAGCCGATGCCGTCGTGGATGCGGCGGAGTTGGCTGTGCCGGTTTCATCCGGAGGCGTGGTTGGCGGTGCCCTCACCCCAACCCTCTCCCAGAGGGAGAGGGGGCCAGGCACGGCTTCGGCGCCGGTGGTCGCGGCTTCGGTGGCTGCGGGTGTGGATCTGGACAAGTCGATCCTGAACTACGCGCTGCTCAACGGTGCTCTGGAGTTGCTGCCGCAGTCCTGGGCTTCCATGGCCATCATTCCAATGCAGGTCAAGATGGTCTACGCCATTGGCAAGGCGCACGGCGTGGAGCTGGACCAGGGCCACATCCGCGAATTCATCGCGGCGGTGGGCGTGGGCCTGACCTCGCAATACCTGGAGCAGTTCGGCCGCAAGCTGTTGGGTGGTTTGCTCGGCAAAGCTGCCGGGCGCACCGTGGGCCGCATCGGCGGTGCGGCCACGGGCATGGCGTTCTCGTTTGCCACCACGTACGCACTCGGCCAGGTGGCCAAGCGCTACTACGCGGGCGGACGGGTGATGAGCACCGAGTTGCTCAAGCAGACCTTTCAGGACCTGCTCGGCCCGGCCAAACACATGCAGACGCAGTACCTGCCACAGATCCGGCAGAAGGCAGCCACGCTGGATGCGGGCCAGATCATGCAGATGATCCGGCAGTAGCCCCCGCGGTGCGCGCGCCGCTCAGGCGGTCTGCGTGCTGGCTTGTGCCGCCATCGCCTCGGCCGTGATCGTCATCGAGCGCAAGCGCAGCGCCGGGTCGAACACGTCGCTCACGAGAATGAACTCGTCCGCCTGCGTCGCTTGCGCCAGCGATTGCAGGCCTTCGCGCACTGTGTCGGGCCCACCGATCACGGCGATGGCCAGGAAGTCGGCGATGGCGGCCCGTTCCTGGGCGTGCAGGCCCTGCATGAAACCGTCGACCGGTGGCGGCAACTGGCCGCGCTTGCCGGTGAGGATGCCCAGCACGCGCTGATAGGTGCTGCTCGCCAGGAACTCGGCCTCGTCATCGGTCGGTGCGGCAATCAGCGGAACGCCGACCACGGCATACGGCTCGGCCAGCGTGGCCGAGGGCTGGAAGTGGGTGCGGTAGACGTCCAGCGCCTGCAGCAGCAGGCGCGGTGCGAAGTGCGAGGCGAATGCGTAGGGCAGCCCGCGCTCGGCCGCCAGTTGCGCCGAGAAGAGGCTTGAGCCCAGCAGCCAGATGGGCACGTTGGTGCCGGCGCCGGGGTTGGCGATCAGGCGTTGGCCCGGCGTGGCGGGGCCCAGCAGGTGCTGCAGTTCGGCCACGTCGCGCGGGAAATCGGCTTCGGTTTCCACACGGTCGCGCCGCAGCGCGCGCATGGTGTGCGGGTCGGTGCCCGGCGCGCGGCCCAGGCCCAGGTCGATGCGGCCCGGGTACAGCTCGGCCAGCGTGCCGAAAGCCTCGGCCACCACCAGGGGCGCGTGGTTGGGCAGCATGACGCCGCCCGAGCCCACGCGCATGGTGTGGGTGGCGCCCGCGATGTGACCAATCAGCACGGCGGTTGCCGAGCTGGCGATGCCGCTCATGTTGTGGTGCTCGGCCAGCCAGTAGCGCGTGAAACCGAGCGATTCGGCGTGCTGCGCGGTGCGCACGGCGACCGCCAGCGCGTCGGCCACGGTGCCGCCCTGGCGCACCGCGACCAGGTCAAGCATGGAGAGGCGGATGTCTTTGAGCTGTTTCATGCGGGGAGAAAACCTTCGATGGAAAGATAGCGTTCGCCGGTGTCGTAGTTGAAGCCCAGCACCACGGCGTTGGTGGGCAACTCCGGCAGCTTCTGCGCGATGGCCGCGAGCGTGGCGCCCGACGAGATGCCGACCAGAATGCCTTCTTCGCGCGCGCAGCGGCGCGCCATCTCGCGCGCCGGTTCGGCGTCGACCTGGATCACACCGTCGAGCAGGCTGGTGTCCAGGTTGTTGGGAATGAAGCCCGCGCCGATGCCCTGGATGGGGTGGGGCGCAGGCGCGCCGCCGGAGATGACGGGCGATGCCGTCGGCTCCACCGCGAACACCTGGAGCTTGGGCCATCGTTTCTTGAGCACACGCGCCACGCCGGTGATGTGGCCACCCGTGCCCACGCCCGTGATGATCGCGTCGATGCCATCGGGGAAGTCGGCCGCGATTTCTTCGGCGGTGGTGCGCGCGTGCACGTCCACGTTGGCCGGGTTGTTGAATTGCTGCGGCATCCACGCGCCGGGCGTCGCGGCGACGATCTCCTCGGCGCGGGCGATCGAGCCCTTCATGCCCTTTTCGCGCGGCGTCAGGTCGAACGTGGCGCCATAGGCCAGCATCAGGCGGCGGCGCTCGACCGACATGCTGTCGGGCATGACGAGGATGAGCTTGTAGCCCTTGACCGCGGCCACCATGGCCAGGCCAATGCCGGTGTTGCCCGAGGTGGGCTCGACGATGGTGCCGCCCGGCGTGAGCGCGCCGGAGCGTTCGGCATCCTCCACCATGGCCAGGGCGATGCGGTCCTTGATGGAGCCGCCCGGGTTGCTGCGCTCGGACTTGATCCACACCTGCTGGCTCGCATCGCCAAACAGGCTCTGCAGGCGGATGTGGGGCGTGTTGCCGATGGTGTCGAGAATGTTCCGGGCTTTCATGTCGTGCTTATTTGGGTTGGTGTTCGAGCGAGGCGGAATTCATGCAGTAGCGCAGGCCGGTGGGCTGAGGACCGTCTTCGAACACATGGCCCAGGTGCGCGCCGCACTGGCTGCACACCGTCTCCACGCGCACCATGCCGTGCGTGCGGTCGGTGATTTCGGTGATCGAACCCGGCACCGCCTGCGAGAAGCTGGGCCAGCCGCAGCCGGCGTCGAACTTGGTGTCGGCGTCGAACAGCTTGTTGCCGCAGCAGATGCAGTGGTAGCTGCCGTCGGCCCACACGCGTTCGTATTGGCCGGTGTAGGGGCGCTCGGTGTGGGCGTGGCGGGTGACGTCGAAGGCGCCTGGCTCGGCGCCTTTGGCGGCGAGCACCTCGCGCCACTCGGCTTCGGTTTTCTGGATGGGGAAGTTCATGCGATCTCCTTCGGTGTTCTTCTCATGACGAGCAGCTGATTTCGATGTGACTGGCCCAGTCGGGTGGGAAAGCGGCCAGGTCTTCTTCACCGGCGACTTCCTCAAATGGGCGCTCCAGCGCGTTTTGCAACCGGGCGACTTCGCTGAAATCGCCCTGTTTGGCGCGCTGGATCGCGAGCTCACCGAGGTGGTTGCGCAGCACCACCTGCGGGTTGGTGCGCAGCATCTGCGCTTGCGTGGCTTCCGCGTCGAAGGCGGGTTGTGCACCGAGGCGAGTGCGCCACCGCGCGGCCCAGGCATCGAAGGCTTCGCGTTGCAGGAACAGGTCGCGCACGGCGTCCAGCGGGCCGCTCACCGCGTGGCTCAGCCGGCGCCAGAAGATGGTGAAGTCCACCGCATCGGAGGCCATGAGTTTCATCAAGGTGTCGGTGAGCGCAGCGTCGCCGTCCTCCACACGCGCCAGGCCCAGCTTGGCGTTCATGCGCCGCTGCAGCCCGGCGGGCATCAGGGCCTTGTAGGGCTCCAGCGCATCCAGTGCGTCCTGCTGGTCGTCCATCAGCGGCAGCAGCGCCTGGCCCAGCGCGAACAGGTTCCAGTAGGCGACGTTGGGCTGGCGGTTGTAGGCGTAGCGCCCACCCGTGTCGGAGTGGTTGCAGATGTGGCCGGGGTTGAAGGCGTCGAGAAACTGGAACGGACCGTAGTCGATGGTCAGGCCCAGGATGCTCATGTTGTCGGTGTTCATCACGCCGTGGCAGAAACCCACGGCCTGCCATTGCGCCACCATTTCGGCGGTGCGCGCGCTCACGGCTTCGAGCAAGGCGGCATACGGATTGCCAGGCGCGTCGCGGCAGGCGGGGTAGAAGCTGTCGATGACGAAGTCGGCCAACTGGCGCAGTTCGCCGTGCAGGCCGTTGTGCGAGAAATGCTCGAAGTGGCCGAAGCGGATGAAGCTGGGCGCCACGCGCGTGACGACCGCCGCGGTTTCGATCTCTTCGCGGCGCACCGGCGCGGGCGAACCCGTCACGCACAGCGCGCGGCTGGTGGGAATGCCCAGCGCGTGCATGGCCTCGCTACACAGGAATTCGCGGATGGAGCTGCGCAGCACTGCGCGGCCATCGCCCATGCGCGAGTAAGGCGTGAGGCCCGAGCCCTTGAGCTGCACTTCCTGCGGGCCCGAGGCGGTGTGAACCTCGCCCAGCAGAATGGCGCGGCCGTCGCCCAGCTGGCCGGCCCAGTGGCCGAACTGGTGGCCGCTGTAGACGCTGGCCAGTGGCTGCGTGCCGGCAATGGGCAGGTTGCCGGTGAAGGCGTCGAGCGCGGCGGGCGAGGCGAGCCACGAACGGTCCAGGCCCAGCAGATCGGCCACGGCCGGGCTGGTGCCGACCCATTGGGGTGAGGGCAGGGGGGTGGGGGATCGCAGGGTGTAGAAGGCATCGCCCAATGCGGCGAAGCGGTTGCGCCAGGGCAGGCCAAGGTCCAGGCCAGCGGCCATGTCAACGGGTCGGTTCATGCCCGCCATTGTCCCGATTGGCCCCGACATGGCGGGGCGCAGGGTCAATCAATACGCCACGCTGACCGGCGCGTCGTCCTGCAGCCGGCTGCGGTACTGGCCGGGCGACACGCCGAACCAGCGCTTGTTGGCGCGAAAGAAGTTGCTCTGGTCGGCAAAGCCCAGCAGGTCGGCTACCTGGCCCAGCGTGTAGCGCGATTCGGCCAGGTACTTCTGTGCCAGGTCGCGCCGCGCGTCATCGAGCAGTTGCTGAAAGCTGGTGTTCTCGTCGTGCAGCCGGCGCTGCAGCGTGCGGTCGGCCATGGCCAGGCTGCTGGCCACGTCGTCGCGCCGGGGTTCGCCCAGGTGCAGGCGGTGGATGATTTCCTCGCTCACGCGTTGCGCGGTGCTGGCGTTGCCCAGCCGCACCAGGCGCGCCTCGATCAAGCGCTGGTGCATGTCGAGCAGCACCGGGTCGCTGGAGGGCAGGGGCGTGTCCAGGTCCACGCTGTCCAGCAACAGGCGGGTCGCGGGCTGGTTGAAGCGCACCGGGCAACCGAAGGCGCGCAGGTAGGGCGCGGTGTCCACCGGCTCCGCGAAGATGAACTCGGCGGCGCGCGGCTGCACGTCGCGCCGCGTGATCCATCGGCACAGGGTGGACAGCGCAAGCAGGCCGTATTCCTGGCGCTGCCTCGGCACCGGCCGCATGTTGCCGATGTGGCCCAGCACCAGCCAGCATTGCTGCGGGCCCTGAGGCTCGAGTTCGAAGGTGGCGGCGTCGGAGATCACCGCCAGGTAGCGGGCGAAGTTCTTGAGGCCGGCCTTGAGCGTCGGGCTGGCCAGCATGATGTAGCCGACCATGTCGAAGTTGACGTGGCGGCTGGTGAGTTCACGGTCCATGCCCAGCGCCGGATTGCCCGACCACACCACCGCGAGTTCCCACAGGCGGCTGACCTCCTCGGGGTCGAAGCGGGCATCGGGTTTCTGCAACCGCGCGATGTCGATGCCGGCCGTCTCGAACAGGCGCGCCACGTCCAGGCCTTGCGATCCGAACATGTCGGCGATGCCCTTGACCCAGGTGCTGGAACTGGTCCGTTTCATGCGGGGTTGGTGTCGTGAAGTCAGTCGATTGGTCATGTTGCGATAGCGGTGATCGGGGCCTGCGTTCCTAGAATTTCCCGAACGGTTTGCGCTGCACACGAGGACCGGATTCAACGGGATTTCAAGGCACTGCGCAAGCTGTTGTTTACCCCCGAAACAAGGAGACAAGACATGATCAAGAGAACACCGATATGGGTGGGTTGGGGCGTCGGCGCCGCCTGCATGTTGCTTGCCGCATGTGGCGGCTCCGATGGCGCGCCACCCGAGGCACCGAAACCCGAGGTGCGTCAGATTGCCTATGGCACCGTGCAGGGCAGCAACCAGGCCAGCACCAGCGGCACCTACGCCTGGAAAGGCATCCCCTACGCCAAGCCGCCGGTTGGTGCGCTGCGCTGGAAGGCGCCTGTGGTGCCCGACGCCTGGACCGGCACACGTCAGACCACCGCCTTCGGCAACGCCTGCCTGCAGAACGGCCGCATCTACGGCCCGGGCGCGAACAACCGCCACGACGCCACCATTGCCACCACACTCAACACGCCCGTGGGCAGCGAAGACTGCCTCACGCTCAACGTCTGGCGCCCCGCGAGCGACACCACCGGCCTGCCAGTGATCGTGTTCGTCTACGGCGGCAGCAACATCTCGGGCTACACCGCCGACCCGGTGTACGACGGCGCAGCCCTGGCCCGCAGCGCCAACGCGGTGGTGGTGACGCTGAACTACCGCCTCGGTGTGCTGGGTTTCATGAACCTGCCGCAGCTCAAGACCGGCACGAACAACGCCGAAGACTCGGGCAACTTCGCGCTGCTCGACATCGTGCAGGGCCTGACGTTCGTGCGGCAGAACGCCGCCGCCTTCGGTGGCGACAAGGGCAACGTGACGCTGATGGGTCAGTCCGCCGGCGCCATCAACGCCTGGGCACTGATGGCCTCGCCGCTGGCTGCCGGCCTGTTCCACAAGATCGTGCCGCTGTCGGGCGGTATCTCGCTGGCCACCAACCTGCCGCCGGGCACCATCGCCACGCTGAACCCGGCCAGCACCTACCTGGCGCAGGGCAACGGCTTGCTGGCCCGGCAGCTGATCGCCGATGGCCTGGCGGTCGACCTCGTGACCGCGCAGGCCTACATTGCCACGCAGTCGTCGACCCAGATCGCCGACTACCTGCGCGGCAAGGCCGGTGGCACGCTCCTGACCACCTTGCTGCTCAACGGCCTCACGGGCTCCGGGCCGATTCCCGATGGCAGCGTGCTACCCACCGACCCGATCGCCGCCATGGCCGCGGGCCACTACAACAAGGTGCCGGTGCTCGCCGGCAACACGGGCGAGGAGGGCAAGCTCTTCGCGCCCTTCCTCACGCTGTTCGGTGGCCCGCCGGGCTTCAAGATCAACGACGCCGACCGCTTCAACATGATGGCCGCCTTCAACCCCGACGCGCCCAGCGTGCTGACCGAGGGCGACATCATCGACGCCGCCTACCTGCCGTCGAACGCCGCGGGCACCGGCTGGACCGCCCGCACCGCGCAATTGGCCGCCGCTTTCATGGCGCCCAGCCGCGACAACGTGCTCAACACGCTCAAGGCGCAGCAGCCCGAGGTCTGGTACTACCAGTTCGACTGGGCGCAGCAGCCCGCGCCGTGGAACACGGTGTACGGCGCCGCGCATGCGTTCGACCTGCCGTTCCTGTTCGGCAACTTCGGCCCCTCCGTGTTTGCCAACGCCAACAACAGCACCGCCAACCGGCCCGGCCGCCTCGCCTTGTCAGCCCGCATGATGGCCGCGCTGGGCAGTTTCGCCCGCACCGGCAACCCGAACCACGCCACGCTGGGCGCCACTTGGCAGCCCTGGCCCGCGCAGTTGCACTTCAATGCGTCGTTGACCGCCGCGCAGATCAGCGTGGTGCCATGAGCGAGGTGCTGGCGACACGTTGTCACGGAATGGACAGCGAGGGGCTGCTACAGGTGGAACCCCTCGTTTCCCCCAGGGGGCAAACGGCTACGATGGCCGCCACAACCAACCCCTATCGACAGGAGATCCCCATGCTGGGCCAGATGCAGAGCCAACCTCTTTTGATTTCCTCGCTGATCGTGCACGCGGAGCGGCACCACGCCGGTGGTGAAATCGTGTCCCGGCGCGTGGAGGGCGACCTCCACCGCAGCACCTGGGGCCAGATCGCCAGCCGTTCGCGCCAGGTGGCGCATGCGCTGGACGGCCTGGGGCTGGCGCAGGGCGACCGCGTGGCCACGCTGGCCTGGAACGGCTACCGCCACCTCGAGTTGTACTTCGGCGTGAGCGGCACCGGCCGCGTGCTGCACACGCTCAACCCGCGCCTGCACCCCGAGCAACTGGTGTGGATCGTCAACCACGCCGAAGACCGGGCCGTGTGTTTCGACATGACCTTCCTGCCGCTGGTGAAGGCCGTGGCGGCCAAGTGCCCGACGGTGAAACACTGGATCGCGCTGTGCGACGCCGACAAGCTGCCCGCCGACAGCGGCATCCCCGGCCTGCAGAGCTACGAAGCCTGGATGGGCCAGCAGCCCACCACCTACGAATGGCCCACGTTCGACGAGAACTCGGCCTCGAGCATGTGCTACACGAGCGGTACCACGGGCAACCCGAAGGCCGCGCTGTACTCGCACCGCTCCACCTTGTTGCACGCGTTCGGCGCGGCGCTGCCGGATGCCATGTGCCTCTCGGCGCGCGACAGCGTGCTGCCGGTGGTGCCCATGTTCCACGTCAACGCCTGGGGCCTGCCGTACGCGGCGGCGGCCATCGGCTGCAAGCTGGTGTTCCCCGGCCCGGCACTGGACGGCAAGTCGGTCTACGAACTCATCGAAGCCGAGAAGGTGAGCATGGCCGCGGGCGTGCCCACCGTGTGGCAGATGCTGCTGGGCCACCTGCAGGCCAACAAGCTCAAGTTCAGCACGCTCAAGCGCACCATCATTGGCGGATCGGCCTGCCCACCGGCCATGATCAGCGCCTTCAACGACCAGTACGGTGTGGAAGTGCTGCACGCCTGGGGCATGACCGAAATGTCGCCGCTGGGCACGGTCTGCACGCTGAAGAACGCGCAGCTCGCGCTGTCGCCCGAAGAGCAGCTCAAGGTGCGCCTCAAGCAAGGCCGCGGCATCTTCGGCGTGGACATGAAGATCGTCAACGCAGCCGGCGAAGAGCTGCCCTGGGACGGCAAGACCTATGGCGACCTGCTGGTGCGCGGCCCCTGGATCATCGCGAGTTACTTCAAAGGCGAGGGCGGTGACCCGCTGCAGTACGACGCCCAGGGCCAGGGCTGGTTCCCCACCGGCGACGTGGCCACCATCGACGCCGACGGCTTCATGCAGATCACGGACCGCAGCAAGGACGTGATCAAGTCCGGGGGCGAATGGATCAGCTCGATCGACGTGGAAAACATCGCCATGGCGCACCCCTCGGTGGCCATGGCGGCCTGTGTCGGCATGAGGCACCCCAAATGGGACGAACGTCCCATCGTGGTGGTGGTGAAGAAGCCTGGCACCGAGCTCACGCGCGAGGAGCTGCTGACCTTCTACGAGGGCAAGATCGCCAAATGGCAGATCCCCGACGACGTGGTGTTCGTCGAGGCGATCCCGCTCGGGGCCACCGGCAAGATGCAGAAGATGACGCTGCGCGAGCAGCTCAAGGACTACGTGTTGCCCGGCCTGTGAGCTTTGCGCGGGAATTTGTCGCCTGCGCGATAGCTTCCCGGGCAATCCCCTACGCTGCGCCGCACCCGATGCACGTACGCTGCGCACATTCGATTCGTCAACCAGGAGACAAGACATGAAACTGACCATGAAGTTCGTCGCCGCAGCCGCCCTGCTGGCAGCCACCGGCGCAGCGTTCGCCCAGGCGGGTGAAACCGTCAAGATGATCCGGATCGACCCCCTGACCGGCCTGCTTGGCCCCGTGGGCGTGAGCCAGATCAAGGGCTACCAGTTCTTCGCCGAGAAGTTCAGCGGCAAGGGCAACCCGGCCGGCGTGAAGTTCGAAGTCACCCCGATCGACAACAAGCTCAGCCCCGCCGAAAGTCTGAACGCGCTCAAGGCCGCGATCGACCAGGGCGCGCGCTACATCATCCAGGGCAACGGCTCGTCGGTAGCGCTGGCCCTGGCCGACGCGGTCGAGAAGCACAACGCGCGCAACCCCGGCAAGGAAGTGCTGTACCTCAACGACTCCGCCGTGGACCCGGACCTGACCAACAGCAAGTGCAGCTACTGGCACTTCCGCTTCGACGCCGACACCTCGATGAAGATGGAAGCCATGGCCAGCTTCATGGCCAAGCAGCCCGACATCAAGAAGGTCTACTTCCTGAACCAGAACTACTCGCACGGCCACCAGGTCGTGAAGTTCGGCAAGGAAGCCCTGGCGCGCAAGCGGCCGGACATCCAGGTGGTCGGCGAAGACCTGCACCCGCTGGCCCAAACGCGCGACTTCGCGCCCTACATCGCCAAGATCAAGGCCTCGGGCGCCGACACCGTGATCACCGGCAACTGGGGTTCAGACCTCTCGCTGCTGATCAAGGCCGCGAACGAAAACGGCTACACCGGCAAGTTCTTCACCTACTACGCCGGCGTCACCGGCACGCCCACGGCGCTGGGCACCAACGGCGCGGGCCGCGTCTACCAGATCGCCTACAACCACTACAACATGGGTGGGCAGATGGACAAGTGGATGAAGGAGTTCAACGCCAAGTACAACGACGACTTCTACACCGGCTCCACCATCCGCATCTTCGAAATGCTCGGCGCGGCCATGGCCAAGGCCAAGTCCACCGACCCGGTGAAGGTGGCGGCCGCCATGGAAGGCCTCACGGTCAAGAGCTTCAACGGCGAAGTGACCATGCGCAAGAACGACCACCAGCTGCAGCAGCCGCTGTACATGTCGGTGTGGCAGAAGGCCGATGCGAAGTACCCGTACAACCCGGAGAAAACCGGCATGACGCTGGCCCCGGTGGCGGAGTACCCGAACTATGTGTCCAGCACGCCCACCAGCTGTGAAATGAAGCGCCCCGCGTCCTGAGTCGCCAGCGCCTGAAACAGAGCCCGAGCGGGTCGCCGTATCGGGCTCTTTTACTTTCAACGATGAGGAAGGTCTGAGGGAATGGAGTTTTTCATCATCTCGATGCTGAACGGCCTGAGCTACGGGCTCCTGCTGTTCATGCTGAGTTCGGGGCTCACGCTGATCTTCAGCATGATGGGCGTGCTGAACTTCGCGCACGCCAGCTTCTACATGCTGGGCGCGTACGTGGGCTACACCGTGGCGCAGTTCGTGGGCTTCTGGCCGGCGCTGCTGATCGCGCCCATCGTGGTGGGCCTGCTCGGCGCGGCGTTCGAACGCCAGTGCCTGCGCAAGGTGCACAAGTACGGCCACGTGCCCGAACTGCTCGTCACCTTCGGCCTGTCCTACGTCATCGTTGAACTGGTGCAACTCGTCTGGGGTCGCATCGCGGTGGAGTTCCGTCCGCCCGAGCAACTGCAGGGCCCCGTGTTCACGCTCATCAACCATTCCGTCGACGGCCTGCGCATGGTCTGGGGCAACGCGGCGCCCGAACTCTGCAGCGCCGCCGACGCGGCGGTGCGCGTGGTCTGCTCGCCATTCCCCGCCACACGCGGTTTCATGATGCTGGTGGCGGTGGTGATGCTCGCTTCCGTGTGGCTGCTGCTCACGCGCACCCGCATCGGCCTGGTGATCCAGGCCGCGCTCACGCACCCCGACGCGGTCGAATCGCTCGGCCACAACGTGCCGCGCGTGTTCATGCTGGTGTTCGGCGCGGGCTCGGCCCTCGCAGGCCTGGCCGGCGTCATCGGTGGCAGCACCTTCCTCACCGAGCCGGCCATGGCCGCCACGGTGGGCTCGGTGATTTTCGTGGTGGTGGTGGTCGGCGGCATGGGCTCGCTCTCGGGCGCCTTCGTCGCCTCCATCCTCATCGGCGTGATCCAGACCTTTGCCGTGGCCTTCGAGTACTCGCTGCTCACGCTGGCGCAACAGATCGGCCTGCCGCTGTCCGATGCGGTGCGCAACAACTCGTACGTCAAGCTCACGCTGTCGCAGATCGCGCCGATCCTGCCGTACCTGTTCCTGGTGTTGATCCTGATCTTCCGGCCGCGTGGCCTGCTCGGCAAACGGGAGGGCTGAGCCATGACGACCCAACAGACTCAACAGACCCAACACTACGAATTCAAGCCGCTGAATGTCGGCCGCTGGCTCACCTGGGGACTCTTCGCGCTGCTGCTCATCGTGGCGCCGAAGATCTTCACCAGCGGGCTGGGCATGACCGTGCTCTCGCAAATGGGCATCGCCATCATCGCCTGCCTGTCCTACAACATCCTGCTGGGGCAGGGCGGCATGCTCAGCTTCGGGCACGCGGTCTACACCGGCCTGGGCTCGTTCCTGGCCATCCACGCGCTCAACAGCGTGAGCGCCGGGTCGCTGCCCATCCCGGTGTCGCTGGTGCCCATCGCGGGCGGTGTGGCGGGCGTGTTCTTTGCCGTGTTGTTCGGCTACGTGACCACGCGCAAGTCGGGCACCACCTTCGCCATGATCACGCTCGGCCTGGGTGAGCTGGTGTTCGCGCTCTCGCTCATGATCCCCGAGTTCTTCGGCGGCGAGGGCGGTGTCTCGGGCGACCGCATGGTGGGCAAGCCCTTCATGGGCATCACCTACGGTCCGCAGGTGCAGGTGTACTACCTGATCGCGGTCTACACCTTCATCTCGGTGGCGCTCATGTTCGCCTTCACGCGCACGCCGCTGGGCCGCATGCTCAACGCCGTGCGCGACAACCCCGAGCGCGTCGAGTTCGTCGGCTACGACACGCAGAAGGTGCGCTACATCGCGTTCATCATCGCGGGCTTCTTCGCCGGCATCTCCGGCGGTCTGGGCGCGCTCAACTTCGAGATCGTCACCGCCGAGGTGGTGGGCGCGGCGCGTTCGGGTGCCTACCTGTTGTTCACCTTCCTGGGCGGCGCCACCTTCTTCTTCGGGCCGATCATTGGCGGCATCCTGATGGTGCTGGCCTTCGTGCTGCTCTCGGAGTTCACCAAGGCCTGGCTGCTCTACCTGGGCCTGATCTTCCTGTTCATGGTGATGTATGCGCCGGGCGGCATCGCCAGCCTGATCATGATGAACCTGCGCGTGGCCGCCTTCGGCCGTCTGCGCGAGCTGTGGGTGAGCTACATCGCGCTCGCGGGCACGGCGCTCGTGATGCTTCTGGGCCTGGGCGGCATGATCGAAATGGTCTACCACCTGCAGCTCAACACCACACTGGGTTCGGAACTGCGTTTCCTTGGCATTCCGCTGGACGCGCACAGCGCCAGCAGCTGGTTCGGTGCCGCGCTGGTGGCGGTGACGGGCTTCGGCCTGTTCGAGCTCACGCGCCGCATGTTCCTGCGCGAGTGGGGCGAGATCCAGGAATACATCGAAAAAGAAATCAAACGGAGGGAGAGCCTGTGAGCCATGCCCTTGAACTCAAAGACCTGCGCAAGAGCTTCGGCAAGACCGAAATCATCCGTGGCGTGAACCTGGCCGTGAAGACCGGCGAGCGCGTGGGCATCATCGGCCCCAACGGCGCGGGCAAGTCCACGCTGTTCAACCTCATCAGCGGGCGCTTCGCCCCCAGCAGCGGTGAGGTGCTGCTCAACGGCCAGCGCATCGACGGCAAGAAGCCGTTCGAGATCAACCGCGCTGGCCTCTCGCGCAGTTTCCAGATCACCAACATCTTCCCCAAGCTCAGCGTGTTCGAGAACCTGCGCTGCGGCGTGCTCTGGAGCCTGGGCTACAAGTACACCTTCCTGAAGTTTCTTGCCAATCTGGACGACGCCAACGAGCGCGCCGAGCAGTTGATGGAGATGATCCACCTCGACCGCAAGCGCGACGTGCTGGCGATGAACCTCACCTATGCCGAGCAGCGCGCGCTGGAGATCGGCATCACCATCGCCGGTGGCGCCAACGTGATCCTGCTGGACGAACCCACGGCCGGCATGAGCAAGAGCGAGACCACGCGCTTCATCAGCCTCATCAAGGAAGTGACCGTGGGCAAGACCCTGCTCACGGTGGAGCACGACATGGGCGTGGTGTTCGGCCTGGCCGACCGCATCGCCGTGGTGGTGTACGGCGAGGTGCTCGCCTTCGACACGCCCGACGCCGTGCGCGCCAACCAGCGCGTGCAGGAAGCGTACTTGGGCTCGCATGTGGCCGACACACAGGGGGCAGGACACTGATGTTGAAAATCGACAACCTTCACGCCTACTACGGCAAGAGCCACGTCCTGCATGGCGTGGGCTTCGAGGTACAGGCCGGTGAAATCGTGGCACTGCTCGGGCGCAACGGCTCGGGCCGCTCCACCACCGCCAAGGCCATCATGGGCCTGGTGGACTGCAGCGGCAGCATCCACTGGAAAGGCCAGGAGATCCAGGGCAAGAAAGCCTACGAGGTGGCGCACCTGGGCCTGGGCTATGTGCCCGAGAACCGCGACATCTTCCCCACGCTCACCGTGCAGCAGAACCTGATGCTGGGCCAGAAGGGCAAGGGCAAAGGTTCGCGCTGGGGCTTCGAGGACATGTACACCATGTTCCCGCGCCTCAGGGAACGCCAGCACACTGAAGCCGGCGTGCTCTCGGGTGGCGAGCAGCAGATGCTCACGCTGTGCCGCACGCTCATGGGCGACCCGGACCTGATCATCATCGACGAGCCCACCGAAGGCCTGGCGCCCAAGATCGTGGAGCTGGTGGGCGAGTACCTGAAGACGCTCAAGCAACGCGGTGTGTCGGTGCTGCTGATCGAGCAGAAGCTGACCATCGCCATGGCCATCTCGGACCGCGCGCTGGTGATGGGACATGGCAGCATCGTGTTCCAGGGCACGCCCGAAAGCCTTCGTGCCGACCCCTACACGCGCAAGGAGTGGCTCGAGGTCTGACGCTGCCGACCGCCAACAGCGCGGCGCCGGCGCTGTCACGACGCTGACAACACGCCGTGAGGCATTTCATTTCTCAAGAGTCTGAACCGGAAATTTGAGAACTTTTGGATTTGTCTTGTGCTCAACATGCAACAATAAGCGCTCTCGCACGACATTGCATCGGGTGCTATCCTTTTGGAGGCTGCCCGCGTTGGCCCGCAGGCCCCTGGAAGAAATGCAAGCGTGCGTTTCAGGGAGCTGAAGTTGGCGGGGCGGAGAATCCGGGTCCCCTATGGAGCACTATTAGTGGAAGACGCGCAAGGCAGCCCCAAACTCAAACTACTCGTCGCGGACGATCACCATCTGGTGCGTGAAGGCTTGAAACTGGCATTGCGCGAGATCGATCCTCGCGTTGTCGTGATCGAAGCCGACACCCTCGCCAAGGCCATCGAGGCCTATCGCAACCACACCGACATCGATCTCGTCCTGCTCGATCTCACCATGCCGGGGAATACCGGCATGAGCGTGCTGGACGGGTTCGAGCAGAGTTGTCCGGACGCGCGAGTGGTGGTCATATCCGCCTCCTACGACCTGAAAACGGTGCAGGCCGCGGTCCGCCGTGGCGCGCTGGGCTTCATCCCCAAGCTCGCCGGCAAGGACGCGTTGATCAGCGCCGTGCGGTTCATTCTGGCCGGTGGCATCTACATCCCGCTGGAAGCCATGATGGCGATGTCGGAAGACGAGCGCCCCGCGCTTGCAACGCCCAGGCCCTCGGGCGCCGTGGTGGCGTCTCAGACGCCACGCGACGTCGGGCTGCCAGATCGATGTGTTGCGCCAACTGCTCGAAGGCAAATCGAACAAGCAGATCTGTCGCGACATGAACCTCGCCATGGGCACCGTCAAAGGCCACGTGGCGGCGATTCTGGTCGCGCTCAATGTGAGCAGCCGTGCGGAAGCCATTGCCGCGGCGATGAAGATGGGCTGGGCGTCGCTCCTCACCGATGCGCAAGGCGCTCCCCGCGACGCTTGACCGGTGTCCATGACCACCAAAGATGGTGTGCTTCGCGGCGTGCCCTAGCGTGTGGCCGCTGCCGGCTGTTTTGGCAGGGTGAAGTGGAAGGCCGTGCCGGAAGAGGCGAGGGCCTCCACCCAGATGTGCCCGCCGTGGCGCTCCACGATCTTCTTGCAGATGGACAGGCCGATGCCCGCACCTTCGTAGCGGTTGCGCGGATGCAGGCGCTGGAAGGCGGCGAAGACGCGGTCGAAATACTCGGGTGCAATGCCGATGCCGTTGTCCGCCACGGAAATCTGCCAGTGCGACCCCAGGTCCTGGGTGGTGATGCGCACCTCTGGCGATGTGTCGCCGCGGAACTTGAGCGCGTTCCCCACCAGGTTCTGAAACACCTGCATCATGCCGACCGGGTCGGCCGCCACCGATGGCAGCGACTCCCGGATGACCTTCGCCTGGCTGTCGCTGAGGGCTTTGGCCAGATTGGCCAGGGCGTCGTCCAGCGCATCATCGAGCGCCACCGACTGGATCTGTGTGATCGCGCGGCCCGCACGGGAATACTGCAGCAGCGCGTCGATCAGCAGCCGCATGCGTTGCGCGCCGCCGATGATGAACTCGATGAACTCGCGTCCGCTCTCGTCCAGTTGCGACCCGTAGCGCCGTTTCAGCAGTTGGGCGTAGCTGGCCATCATGCGCAGCGGCTCCGTCAGGTCGTGTGACGTGACGTACGCGAACTGTTCAAGATCTTCGTTGGAACGCGCGAGCTCGGCCATGCGCCGCTTGATCTCTTCCTCGGCGGCCTTGCGCCCGGAGATGTCGCGCGCCACGCTGGCGATCACCCAGCGGTCGTGCAGGCGCACCGCGCGGCGGGTCGACTCGATGACGATGACGGTCCCGTCGTCCCGCCGCAGCGGCCGCTCGGTGGTGAACGAGGCCGGGTGGGTGCGGATCAGTTCGGCGTACCGCTCCCGCAGGTCTTCTTCGTTGGCATTCGCCTCGTTCATGACCCACCGCAAGCCACGCGCCAGCAGGGCCTCGCGGCTGATGCCGTAGAGCTTGCCCGCGCCTTCGTTGACGTCCACGTACTCGAACTTCTCCGGGTCGATCACGTAGACGCCGTCGGCCGCCTCGTTCACGACCAGGCGCATAAGATCGAGCTGCTGCCGCGCGATCACGCGTTCGGACAGGTCGCGCATCGTGACGGCGATGATCCATTCGTCCCCCATCGGGAACACATGTTTGGTCAACTCGACGGGGCAGCGGTAGCCCTCCCGGTGGAATCCCTCCACCTCGGCCATCATGGGCTGCGGATACTGGCCCATCAGCTTGATGAAATCGTTTTCCATCGCCTCCCGGTTGGCGTACTCCCAATAGGGACCGTACGGGTGGGCGCCCAGCAGCTTCTCGCGCCGCAGCCGCAGCATGCGGCAGGCCACGTCGTTGGCGTCGAGAACGGTCCAGTTGGAAGGACGGATCAGCAGCATGCCGTCCGGACAGAAGTCGAGCGCCTTCAACAGGCGGTCCAGGCGCTGCGCCGGGCTCAGGTGCCCGGCGTCGGACGACTGCCCCAACGCCACCACCCGGATCGCCACCTCGCCCGATGCGCCGTCCCGCGCCAGACGCAACTCGGTTTCCAGCGTCTTGCCGTCGTGGCAGCGGGTGATCACGCGCTGGGGGGCGTCGGTGTGCAGATCGATCCCACCCCAACCGACATCGGAAAGCGCCACGCCGACGAGCGAGACCTGGGGCATCGCGGGCGCCAGAAACTCGTGCGCGGCACAGTTTGCAAACGATATCTTGCCATCCGCTGCACACAGCCAGACTTCCGACGACAGCTCCAGCACACGCTTGAAATTCATGAGGGCATTTGCAGTGGTTGCCAGGGAATGATAGGGCTCCGCGGCCCCTTCCATGTGGCAGGATGGGCACCCGCGCTGCAAACAGGCCTGGGGACCGGCCCGGACGAGACAAGCCGGTGACACCTGCCTCTTGCGGCGGTGCACAATCTTTCTAGAATCGAACGGTCGTTCTTTTCATGACGAGGGCGTCAACGCCCGCAGAGATTCACTGCCTGACACCAACACATAGGAGCTTCCATGACCGCTGAGTACAAGGTCCACGGCGATGTGGCCGTCATCACCATGAACAACCCGCCGGTCAACGGTCTGGGACTGTCGACCCGACAGGGCATCGCCGACAGCCTGGCCAAGGCCGAGGCCGACCCGGCCGTCAAGGCCGTCGTGCTCACGGGTGCGGGCAAGGCGTTTTCGGGCGGCGCGGACATCCGCGAGTTCGGCTCGCCCAAGGCGCTGGCCGAGCCGAACCTGCTCTCGGTGATCCTGGTGGTGGAAAACGCCTCCAAGCCGGTCGTGGCCGCGATCCACTCGGTGTGCATGGGCGGTGGCCTGGAGCTGGCCCTGGGCTGCCACTACCGCATCGCCGCGCCCGGCACCAGCGTGGCGTTGCCCGAGGTGAAGCTGGGTCTGATTCCCGGCGCGGGCGGCACGCAGCGCCTGCCGCGTGCGCTCGGCGTGGAGCCCGCGCTGAACATGATCGTGAGCGGTGAGGCCATCAAGAGCGAGATGCTGGCGCAAGTGCCCGGCCAGAAGCTGTTCGACAAACTGGCCGCCTCGCCCGAGAGCCTGGCCGAAGAAGCCCTGGCGCTGGCCCGTGAAGTGGCCGCGAAGCATGCCGACGGCAGCGCCTTGCCGAAGGTGCGCAACCTGCCGTGCAAGCACCCGCTGGGCGACGCGTACTTCCAGTTTGCGCGCAACATGGTCAAGGGCATGTCGAAGAACTTCCCCGCGCCGGCCAAGTGCGTGGACGCCGTGGAAGCCGCGACCAAGAAGAAATTCGACGACGGCATGGCCTTCGAGCGCGAGATCTTCATCAACCTGATGTGGACGCCCGAGTGCCGCGCGCTGCGCCACCTGTTCACGGCCGAGCGCGCCGCGAGCAAGATTCCGGACGTGCCGGAAGACACGCCCAGGCGCGAGATCGCCTCCGTGGCCGTCATTGGCGCGGGCACCATGGGCGGCGGCATTTCCATGAACTTCCTCAATGCCGGCATCCCGGTGAAGATCCTGGAGATGAAGCAGGACGCGCTGGACCGCGGCATCGCGACCATCCGCAAGAACTACGAAGCCCAGGTGAAGAAGGGCAAGCTCAAGCAGGACAAGTACGAACAGCGCATGGCGCTGCTGAGCACCACGCTGAGCTACGATGACATCGGCTCGGCCGATCTCGTGATCGAAGCCGTGTTCGAAGAGATCGGCGTGAAGGAAAAGGTGTTCAAGGAACTCGACCGTGTGATGAAGCCCGGCGCGATCCTGGCGTCCAACACCTCCACGCTGGACGTGAACCAGATCGCCAACTTCACGAAACGCCCGCAAGACGTGGTGGGCCTGCACTTCTTCAGCCCGGCCAACGTGATGAAGCTGCTGGAAGTGGTGCGCGGCGCGAAAACCGCCAAGGACGTGATGGCCACGGTGATGACCCTGGCCAAGAAGATCAAGAAAACCGCCGTGGTCTCCGGCGTGTGCGACGGCTTCATCGGCAACCGCATGGTCGAGCAGTACGGCCGCCAGGGCGGCTTCCTGCTCGACGAAGGCTGCACGCCCGAGCAGGTCGACAAGGCCATCGAGAAATTCGGTTTCGCCATGGGCCCGTTCCGCATGGGCGACCTGGCCGGCAACGACATCGGCTGGGCGATCCGCAAGCGCCGCTATGTCGAGAAGCCCGATATGAAGTACAGCAAGACCGCCGACCTGTTGTGCGAAAAGGGCCGCTACGGGCAGAAGACCGGTGCGGGCTGGTACGACTACGTGCCGGGCAAGCGCGATGCGATTCCGAACGCCGAAGTGGTCAAGATGATCGAAGACCACCGCAAGTCGCTCGGCATCACGCCGCGCAAGATCTCCGATGAAGAAATCGTGCAGCGCCTGGTGTATTCGCTGGTGAACGAAGCCGCGCACATCCTGGAAGAGGGCATCGCCAACAAGGCCAGCGACATCGACGTGGTCTACATCTTTGGCTACGGTTTCCCGATCCACCGTGGCGGTCCGATGATCTACGCCGACACCGTGGGCCTGTTCAACGTGGTGCAGAGCATGAAGCGTTTTGCGAAGAACCCGCTGGACGACGCGAAATTCTGGGAGCCGGCACCGTTGCTGGCCCGTCTCGTGGCCGAAGGCAAATCCTTCAACGGCTAAGCGCGCCCAAGACCCCTACAAGGAGAACATTTCATGACCAACGCCGTCATCGTTTCCACCGCCCGCACGCCCCTGGCCAAGAGCTGGAAGGGCGCCTTCAACATGACCCACGGCGCCACCCTCGGCGGCCACGCGGTGCAGCACGCCGTGCAGCGCGCCGGCATCGAAGCCGCTGAAGTGGACGACGTCATCATGGGCTGCGCCAACCCCGAAGGCGCCACCGGCGCCAACATCGCGCGCCAGATCGCGCTGCGCGCGGGCCTGCCCATCACCACCTCGGGTGTCACCGTCAACCGTTTCTGTTCCTCGGGCCTGCAGACCATTGCGATGGCGGCGCAGCGCATCATCGCCAACGAAGGCGATGTGTACGTGGCCGGCGGTGTGGAAAGCATCTCCTGCGTGCAGCAGGAAATGAACACCCACATGCTGGCCGACCCGTGGCTCGCGAAGAACAAGCCCGAGATCTACTGGAACATGCTGCAGACCGCCGAGCAGGTGGCCAAGCGCTACAACATCGGCCGCGATGCCATGGACGAGTACGGCGCCGCCAGTCAGCAGAAGGCCACGGCCGCGCTGGAAGCCGGCCTGTTCAAGGCCGAGATCGCCCCCATCACCGTGACCGCCGGCGTGGCCGACAAGGTCATGGGCCTGATGACCAAGCAGGTGACGGTGGAGAACGACGAAGGCATTCGCGCCGGCACCACCTTTGACGGCATCCACGGCCTGCGCTCGGCGCTGCCGGGCGGCCTGATCTCCGCCGGCAACGCCAGCCAGTTCAGCGACGGCGGCGGTGCCTGCGTGGTCATGAACGAAACGATGGCCGAGAAGCGTGGCCTGCAGCCCCTGGGCCGTTTCCTCGGCTTCGCGGTGGCCGGTTGTGAGCCCGATGAAATGGGCATCGGCCCGGTGTTCGCCATCCCCAAGGTGCTGGCGCGCCTGGGTTTGAAGATCGGTGACATCGACCTGTGGGAACTCAACGAAGCCTTCGCGGTGCAGGTCATCTACTGCCGCGACAAGCTGGGTATTCCGGGCGACCGCCTGAACGTCAACGGCGGCGCGATCGCTGTCGGTCACCCCTACGGCGTGTCGGGCCAACGCCTGACCGGGCACGCGCTGATCGAAGGCAAGCGCCGCGGCGCCAAGCGCGTCTGCGTGACCATGTGCATTGGCGGCGGCATGGGTGCCGCTGGAGTATTCGAAGTGTTGTAAAAGCCCTCCGCGCCGCCTTCGGCGTCACCCCCAGGGGGCGCCGAGAGCGGCCCGGCAAAGCCGGTTCCGCCTCGGCACTGGACAGCGTCTCCTCGCTTCGGCGGGTTGGTTTCTTTGGGAAGAGGGTTCCATGTCATTGCGCCCCACGGTTGATTTCCTGCTGTACGACTGGCTCGACGCGCCCGCCCTCAACGCGCGCGAGCGTTTTTCCGACCACAGCCGCGAAACGTTTGACGCCGTGCTCGACACCTGCGAGCGCATCGCGCGCGAAAAGTACGCGCCGTTCAACCGCGTGGTGGACACACAGGAGCCGCATTTCGATGGCGAGAAGGTGATCCTGCCGCAGGCCACGCACGAGGCGCAGAAGGCCTACGCGGCCAGCGGCATGCTCGGCGCCGCGCAGGACTACGAGGTGGGCGGCATGCAACTGCCTTACACGGTGGAAGCCGCCGCCAACGCGTTCTTCGCCATGGCGTCGGTCAGCATTGGCAGCGGCATGCTCACCACCGGCAATGCCAACCTGTTGATGGCGCACGGCACCGAAGCACAGAAGCAGGTGTTTGCGCTCAACGAATTCAGTGGCCGTTTCTCGGGAACCATGTGTCTGTCCGAGCCGCAGGCCGGCTCGTCGCTGAGCGACGTGTCCACGCGCGCCGTGCCCGATGGCACCGATTTCGAGAACGACCCGCTCGGTCCGCGCTACCGGCTCAAGGGCAACAAGATGTGGATCTCGGCCGGCGAACACGAGCTGACCGAAAACATCGTCCACCTCGTGCTGGCCAAGATTCCGGATGCGGATGGCAAGCTCGTGCCGGGCACGCGCGGCATCTCGCTGTTCATCGTGCCCAAGAAGATGGTGAACGCCGAGGGTGCGTTGACGGGGGCGCGCAACGACGTGGCCCTGGCCGGCCTGAACCACAAGTGCGGCTGGCGCGGCACCACCAACACGCTGCTCAACTTCGGCGAAGGCTTGTACCCCGTGAACGGCGAGTCGGGCGCGGTGGGTTACCTCGTGGGACAGCCGGGCAAAGGCCTGCATTGCATGTTCCACATGATGAACGAGGCCCGCATCGGCGTGGGCATGGCCGCCACCATGCTGGGCATGGCGGGCTACCACGCCAGCCTGGACTATGCGAAGAACCGCCCGCAAGGCCGCCCCATGGGCCCGGCCGGCAAGGACCCGGCGCAGGCACCGGTGCGCATCATTGAACACGCCGACGTCAAGCGCATGCTGCTGGCGCAGAAGGCGTATTGCGAAGGCGCACTCGCGCTGGAGCTGTATTGCGCGCGCCTGGTGGACGAGCAACACACGGCGGACGCCGCCACGGCCGACGACGCGCGCCTGCTGCTCGAAGTGCTCACGCCGATCGCGAAAAGCTGGCCCAGCGAGTGGTGCCTGGAAGCCAACTCGCTCGCCATCCAGATCCACGGTGGTTACGGCTACACGCGCGACTTTCCGGTGGAGCAGTACTGGCGCGACAACCGCCTGAACATGATCCACGAAGGCACGCACGGCATCCAGGCCATGGACCTGCTGGGCCGCAAGGTGCTGATGGAAGGCGGCAAGGGCCTGAGCCTGCTGGCCGGGCGCATCAACGACACCCTTCAGCGCGCGATCCACATTCCCGAGTTCGCCGCCCACGCCAACGCACTGAGCCAGGCGCTGGCGCAAGTGGGTGCCGCCACCAAGGCCGCGTGGGCCACGGGCGAGCCGACCGATGCCTTGGCCAACGCCGTGCCGTACATGCAGGCCTTTGGCCACACGGTGCTGGCCTGGATCTGGCTCGACGTGGCCCTGGCCGCGCAGGCCGCGCCCGCATCGAACGCGCGCACCGGCCGCCTGGCCGCGATGCGCTTCTTCTTCCATTACGAGTTGCCCAAGATCGGCGCCTGGCTGCAGGTGGTGAGCCAGCGCGACCAGACCTGCGCGGCCGTTCCCGAGGAGGCTTTCTGATGGTGCAGCACATCGTCATGTGGAAGATCAAGGCCACCGCGGAAGGCAGCCGCGAAGCGAACATTGCCAAGGCCAAAAGCCTGCTCGAGGCGTGCTCCCATCTGGTGCCGGGCATCAAGCGGTTCGAGGTGGCCACGGCCCAGGCCGACATGGAGTGCACCTACGACCTGGTGCTCAACAGCCGCTTCACCGATCGCGATGCGCTGGCCGCGTACCAGAGCCATCCTTCGCACGCGGCCATCAAGCCGTTCATGCGCGCGGTGGTGGAGCAGCGCCAGTGCATGGACTACGAGATCTGAACCGCGACCGACGGGCGGTGATCGCTGGTGTCGATCCTGCCGCACTTCGGGCATCCATGGAGCAGGAAGCGCAGGGTTGCGCTTTCACCCACCGAGCCGCACCATCTTTCGGCGCCATCAGGAGCTTCACATGGAATACATGATCGTTTTCAAGGAAACCCAGTCCGACTTCGACCGCCGTCCCGACGACGCCTACTTCGGCGCCTGGGGCGCCTACATCACGGCGCTGCACCAGTCCGGGATCACCAAGGGCGGCAACGGCCTGCAACCGCCGCACACCGCGACGCAGGTGCGTGTGCGCAACGGCCAACGCCAGGTGCAGGACGGGCCGTACCCCGACACCAAGGAACACCTGGGCGGCTATTTCGTGATCGACGTGCCCTCGCTCGACCAGGCGCTGGAATGGGCCGCGCGCGCACCGTGTGCCAGCACCGGCAGCGTGGAAGTGCGTCCCGTGCTGCCGGCCATGGACGTGCCGCACGCATGAACACGCAGGCGGCCGAGGCGGCTGCGCTGACGGCGCGGGACACCTACGGTCGCCTGGTCGCCTACCTGGCCTGGCGCTGGAACGATCTGGCCGCCGCCGAGGACGCACTGGGTGACGCGCTTCTCAAGGCCTTGCAACGCTGGCCGCAAGACGGCGTGCCGGCGCAGCCCGAGGGCTGGCTGCTCACCGTGGCACACCGCGAGCTGTTGCAGTCGGCGCGCCACCAGGGCGTGGTGCAAAGGTTGGCCGACGACCCGGTGGTGCGCAGCGTGTTGCCGCGCGAGGACGACGCGGCCCCCGAGCCGTTCCTGAAGGCACACCCGATCCCGGACAACCGGTTGCGGCTGATGCTGGTGTGCGCCCATCCCGCGATCGAGCGTTCGGTGCGCACACCGCTCATGCTGCAGGCCGTGCTCGGGCTGGATGCCCAACGCATCGCCACCGCGTTCCTGGTGTCGCCGGCGGCGATGGCGCAGCGGCTGGTGCGCGCCAAGCAGAAGATCGCGCAAGCCGGCATCCGCTTCGAGGAACCCGAACCGGCCGATCTGCCGCGGCGCACGCACGCCATTCTGGAGGCGGTGTATGCCGCCTACGGGATGGCCTGGGAGCGCCAGGGCGCATCGGGAGAGGAGGCGACCCTCAGCGCCGAACTGGCGACCGAGGCGCTGTACCTGGCCGAGCTGTGCGTGGCCCTGTTGCCCGATGACGCCGAGGCGCGCGGGCTGTGGGCCTTGATGTTGTTCTGCGAGTCGCGCCGCCATGCGCGCTTCGTCTCCGAGCCCGATGGCAGCGAGCGGTTTGTGCCTCTGCACGAACAGGACACGGGCCGTTGGGACCACGCACAGATCGCGCGCGCCAATGCGCTGCTGAGCGACGCCGCGGCACGCGGCCAGCTGGGGCCTTACCAGCTCGAGGCGGCGATCCAGTCGGCCCACGCGCAACGTGCCGTCACGGGCCGCGTGCCCTGGGGTGGCATCGCCCAGCTCTACCAGGGTTTGCTGGAGATCGCGCCCACGATGGGCGCCCGCGTGGGCCATGCGGTGGCGCTGGGCACCGCGCACGGTGCGGCGCGCGGGCTGGCTGCGCTGGACGCGTTGCCGCAGGCCGAGGTGCGCAACCACGCCCCGTGGTGGGTGGCGCGCGCGCACCTTCTGGAGCAGCAGCGCCGATGGCAAGATGCCGCCGAGGCCTTGCGCCAAGGCATGGGGCTGACCGAGGATCCGCGCCTGCGCGCGCACCTCTGGGTCAAGCTGCAGGCCCTGCAGGCCGCGCCTGTGACAGACACCCCCGTTTGATTCACCCACAATGCCCCGAGCGTGTTTTTTTTCATCACAAAGAGGAAGACCCTATGACCCGAACCGTTCCCCAACTCTTCGACCTCAAGGGCAAGACCGCCCTGATCACCGGCGGCTCGCGCGGCCTGGGCCTGCAGATGGCGCATGCGCTGGGCGAGGCCGGTGCGCGCGTGCTGGTGAGTTCGCGCAAGGCCGAAGACCTGGAGAGTGCCGTGGCCGAACTGCAGGCCGCCAACATCGACGCGCGCTGGATCGCGGCCGACTGCTCGAAGGAAGAAGACATCGCGCGGCTGGCCGACGAGAGCCTGCAACGCCTCGGTGACATTGACATCCTGGTGAACAACGCGGGCGCCGCCTGGGGCGCACCGGCAGAAGACCACCCGGTGGACGCCTGGGACAAGGTGATGAACCTCAACGTGCGCAGCTACTTCCTGTTGAGCCAGGCCATCGCCAAGCGCAGCATGATCGCGCGCAAGTCGGGCCGCATCATCAACACCGCGTCCATCGCCGGCCTGGGCGGCAATCCCTCGGGCATGAACACCATTGCGTACAACACCTCCAAGGGCGCGGTGATCAACTTCACCCGCGCGCTGGCGGCCGAGTGGGGCAAGTACGGCATCACCGTCAACGCGATCTGCCCGGGTTTCTTCCCGAGCAAGATGACCGTGGCCACGCTCAAGACCATGGGCGAAGAACAATTGGCCTCGCACGCGCCGTTGCGCCGCCTGGGCGACGACGAAGACTTGAAGGGCATCACCGTGCTCTACGCGTCCGACGCCGGCAAGCACATCACCGGCCAGTGGTTGGCGGTGGACGGGGGTGTCAGCGTGATCACCGGTGGTTAGAAAAGGACCACCCCCGCCGCGCTGCGCGCGACCCCCTCAAGGGGGCGGCACTGGCGGCCCGGCAAAGCCGGTTCCGCGGTGCCCTGGATCCAGACACTTCACCCATTCAGTTGTATCGTTCACCCATGGAATTTTCTGTACGCATCCCTTTTGTTGATCTCCTCGGCTTCAAGCTGCACAAGTTCGAAGGCGGCGAAGCCGAGATCGGTTTCGACCCCGGCCCCGATCACCTGAATTCGTTCGACGTGGTGCATGGCGGCGCGAGCATGACCTTGCTCGACGTGGTCATGGCGCACGCCGCGCGCTCGGTGGAGCCCAACACCGGCGGTGTCACCATCGAAATGAAGGCCTCGTTCACGCGCGCGGCCAAGGGCCCGCTGCACGCGAAGGGGCGCATCCTGCACCGCACCGCCACCCTGGTGTTCACCGAAGGCAGCATCTTCGACGCTGCCGGCAAACTCTGTGCCCATGCCACGGGCACCTTCAAACTGGTGCCACGCCTGCCCACGGGGCCGGGCAGCACCCAGCCCCTCAACCGAATCGCTACCGACTAGGAGTCAGCCATGCCCACCAACCACCAGATCCTTCTCGACAACCGCCCCGAGGGCGAAGCCACGGTGTCCAACTTCAAGCAGGTCACCAGTGAGACCCCCGCGCTGGCCGACGGCCAGGTGCTGGTGCGCCACCATTTTTTGAGTCTGGACCCGTACATGCGCGGCCGCATGAACGACAGCAAGAGCTACGCCGCGTCCCAGCCACTGGGCGAGGTCATGATCGGCGGCACGGTGGGTGAAGTGGCCGAATCGAAGCACCCCAAATTCAAAGCGGGCGACAAGGTCGTGGGCATGGGCGGCTGGCAGGAATACAGCGTGGTCGATGCCAACCAGCCCGGCGCGCTGCGCAAGGTCGACACCACACACGTGCCGCTCTCGCACTACCTCGGCGCGGTCGGCATGCCGGGCGTGACCGCCTGGTACGGCCTGGTGAAGATCATCAACCCCAAGGCCGGCGACACGGTGGTGGTGAGCGCCGCCACGGGCGCGGTGGGCAGCGCCTTCGCCGCGCTGGCCAAAGCGCGCGGCTGCCGCGCGGTGGGGATTGCCGGCGGCCCGGACAAATGCAAGTACGCCGTGGAAGAACTCGGCTTCGATGCCTGCATCGACTACAAGCTGCACAAGGACGCGTACTCGCTGGCCAAGGCACTCAAGGCGGAGTGCCCGAATGGCATCGATGGCTACTTCGAGAACGTGGGTGGCATGGTGCTCGACGCCGTGTTGCTGCGCATGAACACCTTCGGCCGCATCGCCGTGTGCGGCATGATCGCCGGCTACGACGGCCAGCCGCTGCCACTGGCCAACCCCGCGTTGATCCTGGTCAACCGGCTCAAGATCGAGGGCTTCATCGTCAGCGAGCACATGGAGGTGTGGCCCGAAGCACTCACCGAATTGGGCACGCTGGTGGGTACCGGCAAGCTGCGCCCGCGCGAAACCGTGGCGCAGGGCCTGGCTGCCGCGCCGGAAGCCTTTTTGGGTCTGCTCAAAGGCAAGAACTTCGGCAAGCAGTTGGTCAAGTTGATCTGACGATAGAGGAGCGCGCCATGGCCGCCGCGACCACGCACGAGGTGTTCAACCAGCCAGCACCACTGGTGGACGTGAACCTGTTCACCGGCAACCAGGCGATGCAGGCGGCGCTGAAGTTCAACGCGCCGTCGTTGGACACCAAGCCGCTGCAGGCGCTGGGAGCGGTGGTGGGCAGCGGCGAGATGCAGACCCACGCGCGGCTGGCCAATGTGCACACGCCGGTGCTCAAGACGCACAACCGGTTTGGTGAGCGCATCGACCAGGTGGAGTTTCACCCGGGTTATCACGCGTTGATGGCGCAGGCGGTGGGCGCTGGGCTGCATGGCGCGGCCTGGGGCGAGGGCGCCCCGAACCCCCACCTCCAACGCGCTGCCGGCTTCATGCTCTTCACCGAGCTCGAACCCTCTGTCCTCTGCCCGATCTCCATGAGCTACGCGGTCGCCCCCGCGCTCAAGGACAACGCCGCCATCTACCAGGACTGGTCGCCCGGCCTCACCAGCCGCGCCTACGACCCTGCGCTCAAGGTCTGGCGTGACAAGCCCGGCCTCACCATGGGCATGGGGATGACGGAAAAGCAGGGCGGTTCCGACGTGCGCGCGAACACCACGCGCGCCGAGCCCAATGGCCGCGACGCCTGGGGCCAGCGCTTCAGCGTCACCGGCCACAAGTGGTTCTTCTCGGCGCCCATGTGCGACGCCTTCCTGATCCTCGCGCAGACCACCAGCGGCCTCAGTTGCCTGTTCCTGCCGCGCGTGTTGCCCGACGGCAGCTTGAACCAGCTCTTCATCCAGCGCCTGAAGGACAAACTCGGCAACAAGGCCAACGCCAGTTCCGAAGTGGAGTTCGTGGGTGCCAGCGCCTGGCTGGTTGGCGAAGAAGGCCGTGGCATTCCGCAGATCCTCGCCATGGGCACCATGACGCGGCTCGACTGCGCGCTCGGCACCAGCGGCCTGATGCGCCAGGCGCTGTCCATCGCGCTGAACCACACGCGCCAGCGCAAGGCCTTCGGCAAGGCGCTGATCGAGCAGCCGCTGATGAAGAACGTGCTGGCCGATCTTGCGCTCGAATCCGAGGCGTCCACCGCGCTGGCGCTGCGCCTCGCGCACAGCTTCGACCGCGCCAACGACCCGCACGAGCAGGTGATGACGCGCCTGCTCACGCCCGTGGCCAAGTTCTGGATCTGCAAGCGCGGCAGCCACTTCGCGCAGGAAGCCATGGAATGCCTGGGCGGCAATGGCTACGTGGAAGAGGGCGGTGAAGGCGTGATGGCGCGCATCTACCGCGAGATGCCGCTCAACTCGATCTGGGAAGGTGCGGGCAACATCATGGCGCTGGACCTGCTGCGCGCGCTGCGCAAGGCCGACACGGCGGCCGCGCTGGCGCACGAACTCGCGCCCGCGCGCGGCATGCACCCCGCGCTGGACCACCTGGCCGAGCGCCTGCCCCTTCGGGTGGAAGAGATGGCCACCGAGATGGAAGCGCGCCGCCTCGCGCAAGACGTGGCGCTGGCGGTGCAGGCCGCGCTGCTGGCGCAAACCGCGCCCTCGGCCGTGTTCAGCGCCTTCTGCGATTCGCGCCTGGCCGGCCAATGGGGTTACAGCTTCGGCTCGCTCGGCGCGGGCACCGATTTCGACACCATCATCCAGCGCGCCATGCCGCGCTGAACATTTTCAAGGCCCACGACATGCCAGAACCCATCCTCCACCACTACCCCATGTCGCCATTCGCCGAAAAGGCCCGGTTGATGCTGGGCTACAAAGGCTTCACTTGGCAGAGCGTGCACATCCCCAGCGTCATGCCCAAGCCCGACGTGACCGCGCTCACCGGTGGCTACCGCCGCACGCCCATCCTGCAGGTCGGGGCCGACATCTATTGCGACACCGCCCTGATCTGCGATGTGCTTGAACACCGCCAGCCCACACCGCCGCTGTACCACGAGCACCACAAAGGTGTGGCGCGCGTGCTGGCGCAATGGGCCGACACCACGCTGTTCTGGGCCGCCATGGGCTACTGCCTCAGCCCCAAGGGCGCGGCCGCGCTGTTTGGCAGCCAGCCGCCCGAAGTGGGCCAGGCCTTCGCCGCCGACCGCGCCGCCATGCGCGGCGGCATGGTCGGCCTGCGCGTGGGCGACGCCACCGCCGCCTTGCGCAGCTATCTGCGCCGCCTCTCGACCATGGTCGAGGAACAGCCCTATCTGCTGGGCGACGCGCCCTGCGTGGCCGATTTCGCGGCATACCACCCGCTGTGGTTCATCCGGGTGATCAACCCCACGATGGCCGGCATTCTTGACGCCACGCCGCACGTGATCGAGTGGATGGACCGCATGGCGGCCATCGGCCACGGCACGTCCTCCCAGCTCTCGTCCACCGACGCCATCGCCGTGGCCGCCGCCGCGCAGCCCGCGCCGCTGCCCGATGACGTCTTCCAGAACGAACACCGCATCGAGCTCGGCAGCCGGGTGACCGTGGCGGCCGAGGCCTTTGGCCAGGAGCCCACCGAAGGCCTCCTGCGCGCCGCCACGCGCACGCGCTACACGCTGGAACGCACGGACGAGCGGGCGGGCCTGCTGCACGTGCATTTCCCGCGCATCGGCTATGTGTTGAGGGAAGTGCGCGTTTGAGCTCCCATCCCCTGAACTGGCGCTGCCTGCCTTTCGATGCCCTCCATGCCCGCACGCTCTATGCCCTGTTGCAACTGCGCACCGAGGTGTTCGTGATGGAACAGACCTGCGTGTTCCAGGACATGGACGGCGCCGACGCGCAATGCTTCCACCTGCTGGGCGAGCGCGATGGCGAGCTGCTGGCCTATGCCCGCCTGGTGCCGGCCGGTCTGAAATTCACCGAGGCCAGCATCGGCCGCGTGGTCACGCTGCCCGCGGCGCGGGGCGGCGGCCTGGGCCATGTGCTGGTGCGCGAATCGGTGCAGGCCTTGCAGGGCCTGTGGGGCGTGCAGCCCATCCGCATCGGCGCGCAAGCGCGGCTGCAGGCGTTCTACCAACAGCACGGCTTCGTGCCCGACGGCCCGATCTACATCGAAGACGGCATCGACCACATCGAGATGGTCCGCGCCGACTGAGGCAGCTTTCACGCATACACAGGAGACAACGATGATTCAGGATTTCAAAGGCAAGACGGCGGTGCTCACCGGCGCGGGCTCGGGCTTCGGCCTGGAGTGCGCGCGCATCGGCGCACAGCGCGGCATGAACCTCGTGCTGGTGGACGTGCAGCAGGACGCGCTGGACAAGGCCACGGCCGAGATCGAAGCCACCGGCGTGCAGGTGCTGTCGCGCCGGGTCGACGTGTCCAGCCAGGAGCAGATGGAAGCCCTGGCCAGCGCGGTGCAGCAGCGCTTTGGCGCGCCGCACTTCGTCTTCAACAACGCCGGCGTGGGCTCGGGCGGCCTGATCTGGGAGAACTCGGTGCGCGACTGGGAATGGGTGCTGGGCGTGAACGTGTGGGGCGTGATCCATGGCGTGCGCCTGTTCACGCCCATGATGCTCGCCGCCGCGAAGGCCGATCCGAACTGGCGCGGCCATATCGTCAACACCGCCAGCATGGCCGGCCTGCTCACACCGCCCAACATGGGCGTCTACAACGTGAGCAAACACGCCGTGGTGAGCCTGACCGAAACGCTCTACCAGGACCTGAAGCTGGTGAGCGACCAGCTCAGCGCCAGCGTGCTTTGCCCGTATTTCGTGCCCACCGGCATCAGCCAGAGCCACCGCAACCGCCCGACCGAGATGGCCGACGAAGCCGCCACGCAGAGCCAGTTGATCGGCCAGGCCATGACCGACAAGGCCGTGGGTTCGGGCAAGGTCACGGCGACCGAGGTGGCGCAGCTGGTGTTCGACGCCATCACGGCCGACCGGTTCTACATCTTCAGCCACCCGCGCGCGCTGGGCAACGTGCGCGCGCGCATGGAAGGCATCGTCAACCAGACCAACCCGGCCGATCCGTTCCTGGAACGGCCCGAGATTGGTGTAAACCTGCGGGCGGCGCTGCGCGCCGGCTGACCATGGGCGAGGGCGGCCACACGCTGTTTCCCACCGCCATCGGCACCTGTGGCATTGCCTGGGGGCCGGGCGGCGTGGTCGCGGTGCAGTTGCCCGAGGCCGATGCGCCGCGCACCCGCGCGCGGTTGCTCAAAGGCCTGCCGCCTTTGCCGCAGGTGGACCAGCCACCCGCCGCGGTGCAGACGGCCATCACCGGTGTGCAGGACTTGCTGAAAGGCATGGCGCGTGACTTGATGGAGATCGAGCTGGACATGGCCCGGCTCACACCCTTCCAGCGCGAGGTCTACGCCATCGCGCGCGCCATTCCCCCGGGCCAGACCCGCACCTACGGCGAGATCGCGCGCGAACTCGGTGACGTGGGCCTGTCCCGCGCGGTGGGGCAGGCCATGGGCCACAACCCGTTCGCGCCCATCGTGCCCTGCCACCGCGTGTTGGCGGCAGGCAATCGGCCCGGCGGTTTTTCCGCCGGCGGCGGTGCCGTCACCAAGCTGCGCATGCTGGCGATCGAGGGCGCGCTCGAGCCGGATCTGTTCGACGGAGCCGGCGGATGATCACCGCCACCGAACTGCTCTCGGGCGCTGTTCGGGTGGTCGACTACCGCTGCAGCGCCGGCCCCTTCGAGCGGCCGTTCACCGAACTGCACGAAGGCCACTCGGTCTCCTACGTGCGCAAAGGGACCTTCGGCTACCGGGTGCGTGGCGAATCGTACGAACTGGTGGCCGGCTCGGTGCTCGTGGGCCACCCGGGCGACGAGTTCATGTGCACGCACGACCACCACGTCTGCGGCGACGAATGCCTGGCGTTTCACCTCTCGCCCAGCTTCGTGGAATTGGTTGGGGGTGACCCGAACACCTGGCGCACGGGCGGGCTGCCGCCGCTGCCCGAACTCATGGTCCTGGGCGAACTCGCGCAGGCCGTGGCCAGCGGCCGCAGCGATACCGGCCTGGACGAAGTGGGCTTGTGGTTCGCGTCGCGCTTCGTGGATGTCGTGACGGGCCGCCAACGGGCGCCACCCACGGCGGCCGATCGCGACCGCCGCCGTGCCGTGGAGGCCGCGATGTGGATCGCGGCCCATTCGCACGAAGACATCGACCTGGACCGCGCAGCCCGCGAAGCCGCCCTGAGCCCGTTCCATTTTCTGCGGCTGTTCTCGCGCGTGCTCGGCGTCACGCCACACCAGTACCTCGTGCGCTCGCGGCTGCGCCACGCCGCGTGGCTGCTGGCCGACAACGACACGCCGGTGACCGACGTGGCGCTGGAGGTGGGCTTTGCCGACCTCAGCAACTTCGTGCGCACCTTCCACCGCGCGGCCGGCGTGGCGCCACGCGACTTCCGGCAGGCCGCGCGAACCGGTCCGAAGCAAGACCGCAAGATTCTCCAAGACCGCGTGACGGCCCTGATCGACGATGGACGCCTCATCCATCCATCGACCAGGAAGCCATCACCATGTACGACCACATCGGACTGAAAGTCAACGACCTAGCCGCGAGCATCCGTTTTTACGAAGCCGCGCTCGCACCGCTGGGCCACGTACTGGGCTCGCACGACGACACCTATGCCGGCCTCGGCCCCAAAGACGCGCCCGCGCTGTGGCTCTACGCGACCCGGGGCGCCAAGGGTCCGGGCACGCACATCGCATTTCGCGCCGCCGACCACCAGGCGGTGGACGCGTTCTACAAAGCCGGCCTGAAGGCGGGTGCCACCGACAACGGCGGCCCGGGCCCGCGCCCGGACTACAGCCCGACCTACTACGCGGCGTTTCTGATCGACCCCGACGGCAACAACGTCGAAGCCGTCTGCCCCTGAACAGGAGAAGCACCATGGCCACCATCCACAAGGAAGTGATCGTTGAAGCCAGCCTGGACCAGGTCTGGGACGCGCTGCGCGACTTCAACGCCGTGCACCAGCGCCTCGCACCGGGCTTCGTCACCGACTGCCGCGCCGAAGAGGGCGCGCGTGTCGTGACCTTCGCCAACGGCATGGTCATGCGCGAGCTGTTCGTGGGTCTGGACGAAGACCTGCACCGGTTGAGCTACGCCGCCGTGGGTGGCCAGCTCGCGCACCACAACGCATCGGCGCAGCTGTTCGCCGAAGGTGCCCAACGCACACGCTTCGTCTGGATCACCGATGTGCTGCCCCACGGGCTGGCGGGCTTCATCGACACGATGATGGAGCAGGGTGCGGCCACGATGAAGCGGGCGTTGGAGGGCGAGGGCGCTGTGGGGCGCCTGAGCTAGCATGACGGTCATCGGCCGAGGCTGTGTGGAAACGCCTGCGGGATCTTAGTATGCCGAACCGTCGCGCTGCGATGGGCTTGCAAACCGTAAATGCCATCCAGTAGTCGTGATTGCGGCGTTGACGAGTTTGGCCCGCGGTGATTCCGCTGCGCACCATTCAAGCAGCGCAAACAGGCTCACGCCCCCGCCAGCCGCATCGCCTTCATCGTTCTCGTCATGCCCAAGATGGCGATCACCCGCTTGAGGTTGTAAGCCAGCACGTGCAGGCTCATCTCGGTGCTCACATGTGCCAGCGTCTTCATCAGGAAGTGCGTCGAGCCCATCCAGTGCTTCAACGTGCCGAACACATGCTCGACGGTGCGCCGTCGCAAGGTCATGGCATCGGGCTTGCGGTCCAGTCGCTGCTGCATGCGCTCGAGCACCTCTTCATGTTCCCAGCGCCGGATGCGCCGGTAGCTACTGGGCGTGCACTGCGCCTTCATCGCGCAGCCCGGGCAGGCGCTGGTCCAGTAGAGATGGACATTGAGCCCAGTCTTCTCCAGCGTGCTGAAGCGGTAGACGGCCCGCTCGCCCGCAGGGCACTGGTACTCGTCGTCCTTGACGATGTAGATGAAGTCGCTCTTGTCGAAGCGCCCCTCGGCCTTGGCGTTGGAAGTCATGGGCTTGGGCACGAAGGCGGCGATGCCCGCGTCCTCGCAGGCCTTGATCTGCGGAGCGCTGAAGTAGCCACGGTCGGCAAAGGCCTGCAGCTTCTTCGCGCCCATGGACTCGCGGGCCGCCCGCGCCATAGGGCTCAGCTGTGCCCGGTCGTTGCCGACGTTGGTCACCTCA
>NZ_SCML01000036.1 GCF_005503365.1 Hydrogenophaga sp. 2FB | reverse complement strand
GTCAACGCCGCAATCACGACTACTGGATGGCATTTACGGTTTGCAAGCCCATCGCAGCGCGACGGTTCGGCATACTAAGATCCCGCAGGCGTTTCCACACAGCCTCGGCCGATTGCCGAAGTCTAGCTTCAACGCGTTCGCGGCCTATGCCAACTGAGAGTGCAAATTCGAGTCAAAGACTTTGACCATGGCCACTGGGCGCCATGGTCAGCGCGCTGGACTTGCTGATCCACCGACGTACTTTCTTCCCGAAGGTCAGTCGCCCTCCGGTTTCAGTCCAGCTTGATGCCGGCCGTCTTGATCAGCGGCTGCCACTTCGCGCGCTCGGCCTTCGCAAAGTCCGCCAGGTTCGCCGGCGTGCCGCCCGCCGGGTCAAAGCCCAGCTCCAGCAGGCGCTGGCGTGTCTCGGGTCGGGTCAGCGCCTTGTTGATCGCCGCGTTCCACAGCGCGATCACCGCGGCCGGCGTGCCGCGCGGCGCGTAGAGCGCATTCCAGGCCACCACCTCGAAGCCCGCCACGCCTTGTTCGGCCACGGTCTTCACACCGGGCACCAGGCCGCTGGGTTTGCCCGACGTTACCGCCAGCGCGCGCACCTTGCCCGCGGCGAGTTGAGCGCGCAAGGCCGTCGGGGTGTCGACGATCACCGGCACCTGCCCGCCCAGCACATCGGTCATGGCGTTGCCCGATCCCTTGTAGGGCACGCTGAACAGCGCCACGCCGCTGCGGTCTTTCAACAACTCCACCACCAGGCGTGCGGTGGTGCTGGGCAGGCCGATGTCGGCCTCGCGCCCACCCTTGCGCGCCAGGGCCAGCAGGTCGTTGACGCTCTTCAGCGTCGAACCGGCGTTCACCGCGAGCACCATCGGGAAGGTGCCCACGAGCGCGATCGGCTCGAAGCTCTTCTCCGGGTCGAAGGCCAGCTGCGCATAGAGGTACTGGTTGAGCACGTGGGTGGCGTTCGTGCCCATGGTCAGCGTGTAGCCGTCGGCCTCGGCCTGGGCGGCCAGGTCGGTGCCGAGGTTGCCCCCGGCGCCGGGCCGGTTGTCGATCACGATGGGCTGCCCCAGGTCTTTCGACAGTTGCTCGGCGAGGTAGCGCGTGGCGATGTCGGTGCCTTGTCCGGCGGCGTACGCCACGATGATGCGCACGGGCTTGTGGGGGTAGGGCTGCGCCTGCGCGGACGGCACCGTCAACAGGGCGCAGGTCAGGCCAAGGATGGCGGAAAGCAGTTTCATGGTTTTTGTCTCCAGGGTTGAATTTATGACGAACAACGGGGGGTGGGCGCGGCACCCGAGCGGCTCAGGTGCAACATCTCTTCGCTGGAGAAGCCCAGACCCTTCAGGATCTCGCTGGTGTCCTGCGCCAGCGCGGGCGGCGCGTTGCCCGGTGTGCCCGGCGTGCCGGACAGGCGCATGGGCGAACGCACGCCGGTGTAGTCGCCGCGCCGCACCAGCATCTCGCGGTGCGTGGCGTGCGGGTGCGCCATGGCCTGGGGCACCGACGACACCACCCCGGCCGGCACGCCGGCCCGCATGAGCGACTCGCAGAGCGGGCCACAGGCCAGGTCGGCGGTGGTCGATTCGATCGCTTGCTTCAACACCGCGCGGTGGGTGAGCCGCCCCGCGTTGGACGTGAAGCGCTCGTCCGCCGCCAGATCGTCGAGCCCGACCAGACCGCAAAAGCGCCGGAACTGACCATCGTTGACGATGCCGAGAAAGAGCTCGCCATCGCGCGCCTTGAATTTTTCGTAGGGGGCGATGTTGGGGTGCGCGCTGCCCAGCAGCGAGGGCGCTTCGCCTGACGAAAACCAGTTCGATGCCTGCGGCAGCAACAGGCTCAAGGCGGTGTCGAAGAGCGCGGCCTCGATGCGCTGGCCCACACCTTCGCGTGTTCGGGCATGCAGGGCCATCAGGATGCCGGACAGGGCCACGTAGCCGGTGAGGTGGTCCACCACCGGAATGCCGATGCGCGTGGCGCCGCTGGCCGGATCGCCGTTCACGCTCATCAGGCCGCACAAGGCCTGCAGCACCGCGTCGTAGCCCGGCAGGCCGCCCAGCGGACCGTCCCGGCCGAAGCCCGTGATGCTGCAGTAGATGAGGCGCGGGTACCGCGCCGCCAGGGTCTGCTCGTAGCCCAGGCCCCAGCGTTCCATGGTGCCGGGCAGGAAGTTCTCCACCAGCACGTCGGCGTCGGACAGCAGGCGGTGCAGCACCTCTTGCGCCTGCGGCTTCGACAGGTCCAGGCTGATGGAGCGCTTGCCGCGGTTGAGCGCGGCGAAGTACGCCGCGCTGCCGGCGCTGTCAAAAGGCGGCCCGAGCCGGCGCGTCTCGTCCCCACTCGGCGGTTCGACCTTCACCACGTCCGCACCCTGGTCCGAGAGGATCTGCGTGCAGAGCGGGCCGGCCAGCACCCGGGTCAGGTCCACGACCTTCAGACCCTGGAGCGCGCCGTTGCCGGAGGACGAGTCCTTCATTTCTTACTTTCCGCGCGAGGGCAGCACCACCACACCGCTGCCGAGCACGGACAGTTCGTCGTCCTGGTTGCGCGCCTCCTGTTCGATCTCGACCATGTGCTGGCCGTCTTCGATGAACTTGCGCTTGACCTTGCCCTTGATGAAGAGCATGTCGCCCTCGGGGTTGTGGCGGCGGATCTTGCAGCTGGCCTTGTGCAGGAAGCCGGCGTCTCCCATCCAGTTGGTCATGTGGTGGGTCAACCAGGAGGTGCGTTCCGGGCCATAGTCGTACGCCCCCGGCGCGCCCACTTCCAGCGCGAAGTCCTCTTCCCAGTGCACGCGCTCGGGCACGTCGGGAATGCCGAAGCGGTTCTTGATGCCGACGCCCGGGTGCGCGTCGATGAGCTTCCAGGCCATCTTGTTGGCCTTGATGTAGAGGCCGCCCCAGCCCTGCGCATAGGCAATGAAGCCGGTCACCGTCATCGGGCCCTTGAACATGGTCGGCAGGTCTTCACCTTCCTTCACGTCTTCCCAGTAGCGCGGCGTGGCGCCCCGAATTTCTTCTTCGCGGTAGAGCTTGTAGGCCTCGGCCAGTTCTTCGTCGCTGTAGCGGCGCGGCGCGCGCGAACGCACGTCCTGGTACTTGGTGCCGACCTCGCGCGCATGGTCGCGCTCGGTGCGGAAGCACCAGCTGTCGGCCTCGGCCACCTTGTCGCCCTGCTGGTTGAAGAAGTCGACGTGGTAGATCTGTTGCACCGCGCGGCCGGCAAAGCGCGTCTGGTGTTCGACCAGGTCCTTCAGGTAGGCCTCGGTGCGGATCTCGTCGTTGCGGCGAACCGGCTTGTGCCAGGTCCAGTCCGCGCCCGACCACATCGCGTGCACGCCCGGCAGGCCGCCCACGTAGCCCGAGACGATGCGGCTGGTGGAGAACAGGAAGCTGGGCAGCGCGACGATGCCGCCGTAGTGCGTCTTCGCGGCGTAGTCGGGGTCGCACCACAGCGGGTTGTCGTCGCCGATGCCGTGCGCGTAGTGGCGGATGTTGTCGCGCGTGGCCTCGAAGCACCAGGGCTCGGCCATCTGGGTGATCTTGACGCCCAGGCGCTGGCGCAGGTCGTCGAGCCCGCTCTCGGTGATCTTCGGAAAACTGCGCTGGGGGATATCGGACATGTCGGACATGGATGTGTCTCCTGTGGGTGAAAAAAGGGTCAATGAAGGGCCGCGACGGCGGTGGCGGCTTCGCGCTCCCGAAGGACCTTGCGATGCACCTTGCCGGCGGGTGTCTTGGGAAGTTCGGTGACGAACGCCACGTGACGCGGGTACTCGTGCTGGCTGAGCTTGTTGCGCACCAGCGTCTGTATTTCTTCAACGAAGGCTTCGCCGGCACCGCGGTGGCTGACCACGAAGGCCTTCACCACCTGGCCGCGCACCTCGTCGGGCACACCGATCGCGGCGGCTTCCAGCACGTCGGGGTGCATGAGCACGACGTTCTCGATCTCGACCGCGCTCATGGTCCAGCCGGCGGAAATGATCACGTCGTCGGCGCGGCCACCGTGGTGGAAGTAGCCGTCTTCGTCGAGGCGGCCCAGGTCCTTGGTGGGAATCCATTCACCGCGGCGCATCACCATCAGCTGCCCGGTCTCACCGACCGCGCACACCTGGCCGTTCGGATCGTGCACTTCGATGCGCGTGCCGGGAACGGCCTTGCCGAGCGAGCCGCGCTTGACGGCGAAGTCCGCCGCGCCGGGGTAGCTGACCAGCACCACGCCGATCTCGGTCGTGCCGTACATGCTGCAGACCTCCAGGCCGAAGGTGCTGGAGATGAATTTCGAGGTGTCGTCGTCGATCGGCTCGCCGGTGAACGACAGCTTCTCGAAGGCGAAGCTGTGCCGATCGGCCTGGCCGCAGTTCTTCATCATGCGGTAGTGGGTCGCGGCGGCCGACATGTTGGTGAAGCGGTGTTCGCTCAAGGCCTGCAGCAGGCGCTCGGGCTTGAAGCGGCCGCTGTAGGCGCCGATGGTCAGGCCCAGCGCGAGCGGCGCCAGCGTGCCGTGCCACAGGCCATGGCCCCAGGCCGGGGACGACGGGCAGAAGAAGCGGTCGCCCGGGCGCAGGCCGGTGCCGTAGAGCGCGGCCACCATCAGCGTGACGAGCGCGCGGTGCGTGTGCTTCACCGCCTCGGGCAGTTCGCGCGTGGTGCCGGAGGTGTACTGGAACACCGCCAGGTCGTCTGCCTTCGAGGTCACTTCGTAGGTGGCCGGGAAAGCCTGGAGGGCGTGCTGGAAATCCGCGTCGACCACCACGGCCTCGGTGCCGTCGATGGACTTCGCCACATCGGCCTTCTGCGCGTTGGTGATCAACAGCCTGGGCTGGCAATCGTTGACGCGCAGGCGGATGCCGTCGGGGCCGAACAGCGTGAACATGGGCACCGCGATGGCACCGCGCTTGATGACGCCGAACATGGCGGTGTAGAAGGCGCGCGACGGGTCCAGCATGATCGCCACGCGGTCGCCGGGCTGCACGCCGCGCTGTTCCAGGTAGTGCGCGAAGCGCGACGAATCCGCCGCCAGATCCGCGAAGCCCAGCACCTCGTCGTCGCCGTCGGCGTGCACCACGATGACCGCGTCCCGCCCCGACGCCGCATGCCGGTCGATGCACTCGTGGGCGATGTTGAAGAACGCCCGGTCCCCTTCAAAAAGATCCCAGAGTCGCTCGGGCGAAAAGTTCGCCTGCGCGTCGGCGTAGCTGGTGAAGTCGGTCAGTTGTTTCATGGGTCTCGCTCGTCGGTTGGGTCTGGGTGCAGTTTCGGAGCAAACCACCATGTTTGTCAATAGGCACATTGATTTGTACATAGACAAACAAAAAATGGACGAAAAAAAACGCCGAAGAGGCGCGCGGTGTGCCGCCGTTCAGCGCGTGGTGGGCAGGACTTTGAGAATGGCCTGTGCCATCAGCACGGGTTGGCCGTCGACGGTCACGGCACCGCGCATGAAGACCAGGCCGCCGGTCTTGTGCGACACACCCGCCCGGGCCTCGGCGAACTCGCCTTCGCGCACCGCGCCGAGAAACTGCGTGTCGAGCTGCAAGGTGACGCAGGGCGCGCGCTCGCAGGCCTCCCAGGCCACCGTGCTGATGGCGTGGTCCAGCAGGGTCACCAGCGCGCCGCCGTGCATGCGCGCGGCGGGGTTGAGGTGCGTGGCGTCGCACAGCAGGCCGTACGCCCAACCACCGTCTTCACGGCGCGTCCACAAGGGCCCGGCCTGTTCGATGAAACCCTTCAGCGTGCGCACGGTCCAGTTCGTGGCCTCAAGGCGAATGCGTGTGTGTTCGTCGGTCATGGCGCGGGTCTCCGAGGGCTGGTTTTGGGGGGTAACGGATGTCTTCGATTATTGTCTTTGTCGAATCAAAATTGCGCATGGACAATTGTTGATGCCCCTTCGACATCGCCCAACCATGGGCCCCGCACGCCCCCATTCGGTTACAACCTTCGGCGTACGCTCGGTACAATTTTTCCCACATCCATGGCACCGCGCAGCAGGCACACTCCAGGGTCTTCAAGGGATCTCCACATGAACCAGAATCCACAGGGAATCGAACACCGCAGCTGCGACGTGCTCGTGATCGGCGCGGGCCCCGCCGGTTCCACCATTTCGCCCTTGCTGGCCCAAAAGGGCCACCATGTCGTGGTGCTGGAGAAGGAGCACCACCCGCGCTTTCACATCGGCGAATCGCTGCTGCCGGCCAACCTGCCCTTGCTGGAACGCCTGGGCGTGGCCGACGAGGTGCGCGCCATCGGGCAATACAAGCCGGGCGCCGAGTTTGTCTCGCCGCACCACGCGCACACGCAGTCTTTCGAGTTCGCCGACGCGTGGGACAAGTCCATGCCGTACGCGTACCAGGTGCGGCGCGCCGAGTTCGACGAAATCCTGGTGCGCAACGCCCAGCGCCAAGGTGCCGAGGTGCACGAAGGCTGCCAGGCGCGCTCGGTGGAATTCCTGCCCGACCGCTCGGTGCGCGTGCAGGCCCGGCACGACGACGGCCGCGAGGTGGTGTGGGACGCGAAGTTTCTCGTCGACGCTTCCGGGCGTGACACATTTCTTGCCTCCCGTTTCAAGATCAAGGAGCGCAACCCCAGCCACAACAGCGCGGCGGTGTACGGCCACTTTGCCAACGCGCGGCGCAACGAGGGCATGGCCGAGGGCAACATCACCATCTTCTGGTTCGACCACGGCTGGTTCTGGTTCATCCCGCTCACGGGCGGCGCCACCAGCGTGGGCATGGTGACCTGGCCGTACCACATGAAAACGCGCCAGGGGCGCAGCGTGCAGCAGTTCCTGATGGACAACATCGCGAGTTGCGCGGGCCTGGCCGAGCGCCTGAAAGACGCGTCCCTGGTGAGCCCGGTGGAAGCCACCGGCAACTTCTCCTATTCCGCGCAGCGCAACCATGGCGAGAACTACCTGATGGTGGGCGACGCCTATACCTTCATCGATCCGGTCTTTTCCTCGGGCGTCTGGCTGGCCATGATCGGCGGCGAGCTCGGCGCGGAAACCATCGACACCTGCTTGCGCAACCCCTCTCAGGCGCGCGCCGCGCTCAAGCGTTTTGACCGCCAGAGCCGCCATGGCCCCAAAGCCTTCTCGTGGTTCATCTACCGCGTGACCAACCCCATCATGCGAGACTTCTTCATGGGGCCGCGCAACATCTTCCGTGTGAAGGAAGCGCTGCTCTCCACGCTGGCGGGTGACGTGTATGGCAACGCGCCGATCGGGCGTTCGATGTTCATCTTCAAGACCCTGTACTTCATCGCCAACATCACCCAGCCGCGGCGCGCGTTCAACGCCTGGCGCAACCGCCGCCGCAACATCCGACCGACCGACGAGGCCGTACAAGCCCATCCCACGTGACTTTGCAATACGAGATCTGGCGCACGGCCGACGGCCGCGCCAACGGAAAAGAACTGGGTGGGGTGCTCGTGGGCACCGCGCCCGGCACCCACGCTGTCGCCTGGCCGCAGCAACACCTGCTGGCGCCCTTGCTGTCGTCCAGCGAGACCTCGCTGCGCGAATGCTGGTCCACCGACGGCGCGCTGCAGCAAGGCAGGGACCACGGTATCCAGTGGTGCCGCAATGAACAGGTGCTTTACGGCGTCATCGAACTGGATGAAACCGAGGACCCGGCACAGCCCGGCGTGCCCCCGCTGCAAGCGACCAGCCGGGTGCTGTACGAACGCCTCTTTTGCCTGCTGCGCGAACAGCAGCTCCCGCACCTCTGGCGCGTCTGGAACTACATCGCGCGCATCAACGAAGACAGCCACGGCCTGGAGCGCTACCGCCAGTTCAACCAGGGCCGTTACGACGCCTTCGTGCAGGCGCGCCAGGAAACCGGCGGCCAGGTGCCGGCGGCGTGCGCGCTCGGCGTGCGCGAAGGCCCGCTCTCGGTGGCCTTCATGGCCGGCGCGTCGCCCGTGGTGACGGTGGAGAACCCGCGCCAGGTGAGCGCCTGGGCCTACCCGCCGCAGTACGGTCCGCGCGCGCCCACGTTCTCGCGCGCCGCGCTGGTGTACCCGCCGGGGCAGGAAGCGCTGTTCATCTCCGGCACGGCCAGCATCGTCGGCCACGAAACCCTGCACAACAACGACGTGGCGGCGCAGTGCCTGGAGACCGTGCGCAACCTGGAAAGCGTGGTGCGGGAAGCCAACCGCCGCGCGCGCTCGGCGCAGCCGTTCTCGCTGCGTGGGCTGAGCCACCGCGTCTATGTGCGCCACGCCGGCGACAGCGACACGGTGCAACGCGCGCTCCAGCCGCTGCTGGGCGATCAGGCCGTGGTGTTCGTGCAGGCCGACGTGTGCCGCGCCGATCTGCTGGTCGAGATCGAGTCACAGGCGGTGCACGCGCTGTGAGTGCCATGAACCACACGCAGCCCCACTCCACCTCGCCGCTGTGGAGCGTGTACGAGCACATCGCCATGGTCGTGGGCCTGAGCTCGCTGGCGCTCGTGTGCCTGAGCTGGACACCCCTGGCGATTGCGCTGCACCCGGTGCTGCCGCACCGCGCTGGGCGCTGGCTCGGCCGCCAGGCCATCATGCGCGGCTTCGGCCTCTACGTTGGCATCTTGCGCACGCTGTGCGCGTGCCGTTTCGACCTCGCCGCCATCGACCAGCTGCGCGACCAGGGGCCGATGGTGATCGCGGCCAACCACCCCTCGCTGCTCGACGCCGTGCTGATCACTTCGCGCCTGCCCAATGCGGTCTGCTTCATGAAGGCCGACATCATGGACAACCCCTTGTTCGGCGCGGGCGCGCGCATGGCGCGGTATGTGCGCAACGACCACCTGCTCAGCGCCGTGCTCAGTTGCCGCCGCGAACTGGAGCAGGGCGCGCAGGTGGTGATCTTCCCCGAGGGCACGCGCACCCTGGGCTACCCCGCGAACCCGCTCAACCCCTTGTCGCGTTCGACCGCGCTGATCGCCACCCGCGCCCGTGTGCCGGTGCAGACCCTGATCGTCGAATTCTCCAGCCCCTACCTGGGCAAGGGTTGGCCGCTGTGGCGCAAGCCCCGTCTGCCCTTGACCTGCCGCATCCGTTTGGGCAAACGCTTCGACGTGCCCCACGATGCGCGCGCCTTCACCGCCGAGCTGGAAGCCTATTTCCGCGCCGAGCTCGCCCCTTCCGCTACACCGACCGCCTCGACCGCCGCCGCCTGACACATGCCCGCATCCAGCACCTCGCACCTGGTCCTCATTCCCAGCTACAACCCAGGCCGCAAGGTGCTGGACACGGTGCGCGCCGCGCGCACGCAATGGACACCGGTGTGGGTCGTGGTGGATGGCAGCACCGACGGTTCGGCCGACTGGCTCAACGAGGAGGCCCGGCGCGACCCGGGCCTGCGCGTGATCGTGTTGCCGCGGAACCAGGGCAAGGGCGCGGCGGTGCTGCACGGCATCACGCTCGCGGCGCAGGCCGGCTTCACGCACGCGCTCGCCATGGACTCCGACGGCCAGCACCCCGAGACGCTGATCCCCACCTTCATGGCCGCCTCGTTGGCCGCGCCCGACGCCATGGTGCTGGGCAAGCCGGTGTTCGGGGCGGAGGCACCCTGGGTGCGGGTGATGGGACGCAAGCTCTCCAACGGCTGGGCGAACCTGGAAACGCTGAGCTTCGGCATCGGCGATTCGCTCTACGGTTTTCGCGTCTACCCGATCGCGCCGCTGGTGCGCGTGATGCAGAGCACCAGCTTCATGCGCCGCTTCGACTTCGATCCCGAAGCCGTGGTGCGCCTGTGCTGGGCGGGCGTGCGCCCGATCAACATCGACGCGCCGGTGCGCTACTTCACGCCGCAGGAAGGCGGTGTCTCGCATTTCAAATACGTGCGCGACAACCTGCTGCTGAGCGGCATGCACACGCGCTTGTTCACGGGTTTCGTCATGCGACTGCCGCTGCTGTTGTGGCGTCGACTTCAAGGGAGCGACAACAAGACATGAACACGACCGAAATCTTCCTGATCGCCATGGCGATCATCTTCACCGTGCCCTGGCTCATCTGGCGCCTGGGGCGCACCGACTATTGGGCGCCGCTGGTGGTGGTGCAGATCATCACCGGCATCCTGCTCGGGCCGGGCGTGCTCGGCAAGGCCTACCCCGAGTTCCACCAGTTCGTCTTCAACCCCGCGGTGATCCAGTCGCTCAACGGCATTGCGTGGTGGGCCGTGATGCTGTTCGTGATGATCGCGGGCACCGAGCTCGATCTGAAGCAGGCGTGGAAGCACCGGCGCGAGAGCGGCATCACGGCGGGGCTCGCGCTGGGCGCGCCCCTGCTGTTGGGCAGCGCCGCGGCGCTGTTCATGCTCGACATGCCGGGCTGGATCGGCGAGGCCGCACGGCCGTGGCAATTCGTCGCGGGCGTGGGCATGGCCTGTGCCGTCACCGCGTTGCCGATCCTGATCCTGCTGATGGAAAAGCTGGAGGTGCTGCGCCACCCGCTGGGCCAGCGCATCCTGCGCTACGCCAGCCTGGACGACATCGCCATCTGGGGCGTGCTCGCGTTGATCCTGATGGACTGGACGCGCGTGGGCCGACAGGGCGCTTTCCTGGTGGCCTTCGTGGTCCTGAGCTGGGCCTTCCGCCACCTGATGCGCCGCCTGCCCGCCAACGACCGCTGGGCCGTCAGCCTGATCTGGCTCGCGGTCTGCGCCTTCGGTGCCGACTGGGCCGGCCTGCACTACATGGTGGGCGCGTTCCTCGCGGGCGTGGTCATGGACGCCGATTGGTTCGATCAGAAGAAGCTCGACCAGCTGCGCCACAACGTGCTGCTGGTGATCATGCCGGTGTACTTCATCTCCACCGGCCTGCGCACGAATTGGGACGTGGGCGGCATGGCCGTGTTCGGCATCGCGGCGGTGCTGCTGGTGGCGTCGATCGGCGGCAAGCTGCTGGGCGTGCACGTGGCGGGCCGGGTGCTGAAGTGGGGCCCGGGCGAAGCTTCCATCATCGGTTGGTTGTTGCAGACCAAGGCGCTGATCATGATCATCTTCGTCAACGTCCTGCTCGACAAACACCTGATCACCAACGACACCTTCACCGCGCTGCTGCTGATGGCGGTGGCCAGCACGATGCTGACGGTACCGATCGTGGAGCCGAAGTTGCGGCGGGCCGGGCACAGGATGTCTGCCGTGGAGGCGAAGGACGCGGGCGTGCTCGCGAAGCCGGCTTAGCGCCGTGTGCGGCCGCCTGGTCGGCGGCTCAGAACTGCAGGAAGCTCACCCCCGCGCCCACACTGGTCTGGCGGAAGTTGTAGTCCGACAGCGTCTCGCCATAACCGCTGAACAGCTGCACATACCAGCGCAGCCCGTTGGGTTGATCGCGCGACACCGGGTAGGTCCATGCGAGCTGGCTGCTCCCTGTGTTGCCGCCGCGCAGGCTGGTGCGGTGGTGCAGCGAAACGGTCTGCAGTCCGCTCGCCCAACCGAGGTTGAATTCCGCGCGGCCCCGGTAGTCCACGAGATCGGGGTTGTTGTTGTTCTCGGGGCGCTCGCTCAGGCGGTGGTTGATCCTTGTGCTGAAGGTCCAGTTGCCGCGCTCGAAGCCGGCGCCGACGTAGGTGCGGTTCCAGCTGCGCGACAGAGGATCGGACTGTCCGTTGGACTGGTGCGCCACGCCCAACTGGGTGTAGCGCCATTGCCAACCGAAGGGCAACGCGCGAAACCGTTGCGCCGTCGGCACCACATAGACCAGCTCGGGCTGGTAGTCGGTGTTGCGAAACGGGCGCGAGTCGGCGTGGGTGTAGACCTGCCACATCGCCTGCACCGTGAAGGCCGCCCACAGGTCGCCGCCGGGCAGGCCGACGTTTTGCAGCACCTTGGTGCGCAGCGAAAGCTGGAACTTCGCTTCCTCGCGCCGGTTGTCCGGCTGCGCCACAGCCGCCTGCGTCGGCGACTGCGGGGCGCGGTTGATCCGCGAAGTGACATGCAGTGGCAGCACGTAGCTCGGCTGGTAGCCCACGAAGTTGAACACGCCGCGCTTGTCGGCGGGGTCGAGTTCCCAGAACTTCGAGGTCAGGCTGCTGGAGGAAGCCGATGCCGATGCGAACGTGCTGTCCGGCGGCAGATGGCCTCCGGATTGCGTGAGCTGCGAAGGCGGGGACGTGGCCGTCGTGGCGCCTTCACCCGCGAACGGCTGCTGTGCCACAGGGGTTGCAGGCGCCGGTGCGCGCCCGGTCAGCGCGTCGTAACAGTTCAGGCGGTCCGTCGCGGCGCCAATGGCGGCGCATTGTTCCAGCGTGGAGGTCGCGGCCGGTTGCGCCAGCACAGGGGTGGCCGCGGCGAGGGCGCACAGCAGCAGCGTCGCGTTGCACGGGACCGACACGCGTCGGGGGTTCACAGGGTGATGCATCGAATGACCTTACCACCGTGTCAGCGGCCACCTGCCACAAGGTGTTACGTCGCTCGGCCTTCGATGCGCGTGGTGGCCCGAGCGATCAGGCCGTGCACGGCTTTTTCGGCGCCAGCGGCGTCGTGCCGCTCGATCGCGACGAGCAGCTTCTGATGCAGTTTCAAGGCCGCACTGTCGGGCGCGCCGGTGGCGCTGCTGGAGGCCTGGAAGCTGGTCTTCCAGACCGCTGACAGCGCCGTTTCCAGTTGCTGGATGAACACGTTGCCGCACGCCCGCACCACCGCGCCGTGGAAGCGCAGGTCGGCCTCGATGTAGTCGGTGCGCCGGCCCGCCCCCGCCATGGCGTTGTAGGCGCTGTGCAATTCGGCCACATCCGCTTCGCTGGCGCGCGCGGCGGCCAGCCGGGCCGCCAGCGGCTCGATGGCCAGGCGCAACTCCAGCAAGTCGGCGAGCAGACTGGTGTCGAAGTCGGCCTCGCCGTGCCAACTGAGCACCGCTGGGTCGAACAGGTGCCATTGCGCACGCGGCAGCACGTGCGTGCCCGTGCGCGGACGGATCGACACCATGCCCTTGGCCGCCAGGCTCTTCATGGCCTCGCGCACGACCATGCGGCTCGCGCCATAGGCCTCGGCCAACTGGGGCTCGGTCGGCATCTGCGCGCCTTCCGGATAGGCGCCGCTCACGATGTCGCGCCCAACGGCATCGACCAGTTGATGATGGAAATTTCGAAGACGCGGAGGAGCCATGCCGCCGAGCATAACCACGCGTGCCGGGTACGCCCGCTGGACTTCCGTCATTTAATCATCGTATGATTGGATGAATGCCACGCGGTAGACGACAACACACCTGGAGACAAACCATGCGCAGAAGCTGGATCACATTGGCCCTTTCCCTTGCCGCCACGTTGGGCCTCACGCCCGCCGGCGCGCAGGACTTTCCCAACAAGCCCATCCGCATGATCGTGCCGGTGCCCCCGGGCGGCACGGGCGACATGGTGTCGCGGCTGTTTGCGAATGCCGCGGCGAAAGACCTCGGCCAGTCCATCGTGGTGGACAACCGCCCGGGTGCCACGGGCAACATCGGCACCGTGGCGGCGGTGAAAGCGCCGGCCGATGGCTACACCATCTTTCTCTGCAGCATCGGCAACTGCGCGGTGAACGCCAGCCTGTACGCCAACCCCGGCTACGACCTGTTCAAGGACGTGGCGCCGGTCGCCTTGCTCGGCTACTCCATCAACGTGCTCACGGTCGGCCCACAGACCGGTATCAGCACCTTGCCCGACCTGCTGGCCAAGGCGCGCGCCGGCCAGTTGAGCTATGCGTCCTCCGGTGTCGGCGCGTCCAACCACCTGGGCGGCGAGATGCTCAAGAAGGTCTCGGGCGTTCCGCTGCTGCACGTGCCTTACAAGGGCTCGGGCCCGGCCATCACCGACTTGCTCGGCGGGCAGGTGCAGGTGTTCTTCGACAACGAGCCCTCCATCCTGCCCTTCATCAAGAGCAACCGCGTGAAGGCGCTGGCCGTCACCGGCAAGACCCGCTCGGCCAACCTGCCCGAGGTGCCCACCATGGAAGAGCTGGGCTACAAGGGTTTCATCATCGAGCCCTGGTACGCCATCGGCGCGCCGGCCGGCACGCCATCCGCCGTGGTCGAGCGCCTCAATGCCGCGTTCAACCGCGCGCTGCAAGACCCGACCGTGCGCAAGACGCTGCAGGAAGCGGGCATCAGTGCCGGCGGCGGCAGTGCCGCGTCCTTCGGCCAGCACATGCGCCAGGAGCACGACAAGTGGGCCGATCTCATCCGCGCCCAGAAGATCACCGCCGAGTGAGCCGACCTCTTTCTTTCATCGCATCGAAGACCCCATGAAGATCACCGCGATCCAGACCTTCCGCCTGCCTCACCAGCCCAACCTCGTGTGGGTCGAGGTCGAAACCGACGCCGGCCTCATCGGCCTGGGTGAAACCTTCCGCGGGGCGGCGGCGGTCGAAACCTATCTGCACACCATGGCCGCGCCACTGGTGCTGGGCCGGAACCCGCTGGACATCGAGCGCCTGCACAAGACGCTGTTTCGCGGTTACCTCGGCTTCAATGGCAGCGGTGTGGAAACGCGCGCCGCATCGGCACTCGACATCGCGCTGTGGGACATCTTCGGCAAGGTTACCGACCAGCCGATCTACCAGTTGCTGGGCGGCGCCTGCCACGAACGCATGCGGGTCTACAACACCTGCGCGGGCGTGGACTACAACAGCAAGAGCCTCCAGCGCCGCCTGATCGAGCCCGGCCAATCGCAGGTGCGCGGCCGCTACGACGACCAGATCGCCTTCATCGAGAACCCGGCCGAACTCGCGCAGAGCCTGCTGGACGAAGGCTTCGGCGCCATGAAGATCTGGCCCTTCGACGGCGCCGCCGCGCAGACCGATGGCCAGTACGTGAGCGGCGCCTCGATGCGCCAGGGGCTCGAAGTGTTCGAGAAGATCCGGCTGGCCGTGGGCGACCGCATCGAGATCATGTGCGAGCTGCACTCCATGTGGAACCTCACCTCGGCGCTGGCGATCGCGCGCGAGCTGCGGCAGTACCGGCCGTTCTGGGCCGAAGACCCGATCAAGATGGACAGCCCCGGCGCGCTGGCCGACTACCGCCGGCTCTCGGGCATTCCGGTGTGCGGCAGCGAGACGCTGGCGGCGCAAGGCGCGTTCCGCGACCTGTTGGCCGCCGACGCGGTGGACATCGTGATGCCCGACCTGTCGTGGTGCGGCGGCATCACCGAGGCGCGCAAGATCGCGACCCTGGCCGATGCGTACCAGAAGCCCATCGCGCCGCACGACTGCACCGGGCCCGTGGTCCTCTGGGCATCGCTGCACCTGGCGCTGGCCTCGCCCAACGCCATCTTCCAGGAAGTCGTGCGCGCCTTCATGGCCACCTTCTACCGCGACCTGGTGACCGAGCTGCCGGTGCTGGACCGGGGCTTTCTGGCGCGGCCCACCGAGCCGGGCCTGGGCACCGCACTCAGCCCCGCCGTGCGCAACGATCCGACCGCGATCGTTCGCCGCACCGAGCACGTTTAAGCCCTTTACTTCTCCATCGACTCAGGAACATTTCATGCCGACTTTTGACCGCGCCGCGGTGCGCTCCGCACTCGATGGCATCTCGGGCATTCTCGTCACGCCCTTCGACGCGCAGAACCGCATTGCCCCCGACCTGCAAAAACCCATCGTGGACCGCGCCATCCAGGCGGGGGTGCACGTGCTGGTGGCCAACGGCAACACCAGCGAGTACTACGCGCTGCGCGCCAGCGAAGCCGAGGCCATGGTGGCGGCAAGCGCCGAACACATTGCAGGGCGCGTGCCGCTGCTGGGCGGTGTGGGGCGCGGCATCGAAGAAGCCTGCGACCTGGCCGCGGCCTCGTACCGCGCGGGCGCCGACGCGCTCATGGTGCACCAGCCGCCCGACCCGTTCGTGTCCCCGCGCGGCGTGGTGGCCTATGTGCAACGCGTGGCCGAGGCCGGCAACGGCCTGCCCGTGGTGCTGTATTTGCGCAACGAGAACATTGGCCTGGCGGCCATCGAAGCGCTGTGCGCCATCCCCGAAGTGGTGGGCGTGAAGTGGGCGTCGCCCACGCCGCTGCTGCTGTCCGAAGCCATCCGCCGCACGCGAGACCGCGGGCTGGCCTGGGTGAACGGCCTGGCGGAGAACTGGGCGCCTGCGTTGTACGCGGCCGGCGCGCGTGGGTTCACGTCGGGACTGATCAATGTGCTGCCCGAGCGCTCGATGGAAATCCACGCCGCGCTGGACAAGGGTGACTACGCGGGTGCACAAGTGCTGATCGAATCGGTCCTGCCGTTCGAGACCCTGCGCGCGCAGGAGAACAACGGCACCAACGTCACCGTCGTCAAGGCGGCGCTGGCGTTCATGGGGCTGGACTGCGGTGCAACCCGGCCGCCCTCGGCCTGGCCGTTGACGCCGGAGGCGTCGTCGACATTGAAAGAACTGGTGCGCGGCTGGGGTGCTTCCGTGTAACCGGTCTTCGGGTCAGCGCGCCTCTGCACTCCCTCCCCCGCTGGGGGAAGGAGCAACCCCGCGATTTCAAACCCTCAAGCCATCGCCCCATTGATCGAGATCACCTGTCCGCTCACGTAAGCGGCTTTGTCCGATGCCAGAAACGCCACCAGTTCCGCCACTTCGTTGGCGCGGCCCGCGCGCTGCATCGGCACCAGGCGCTTGATCGCCTCGGCATCGAACGCGCCCGCGCTCATGTCGGTTTCGATGATGCCGGGCGCCACCGCGTTCACGGTGACGCCGCGTGTGGCCAGCTCCAGCGCGAGCGACTTGCTCGCCGCGTGCAGCGCGCCCTTGGCGGCCGCGTAGTTCACCTGGCCCCGGTTGCCCATAACGCCGGCGATGGAGGTGATGGTGACGATGCGGCCCCAGCGCGTGCGGATCATCGGCATGGTGAGCGGCTGCGTCACGTTGTAGAAGCCGTTGAGCGACACGTCCAGCACGCGGTCCCACTGCTCGCCGCTCATGCCGGGGAATACCGCGTCGTCATGGATGCCGGCGTTGTTCACCAGGATCTGCACCGCGCCGGCTTCGACGATCGTGGCCAGCGCGGTGGCGCAGGCGTCGCGGTCGGTCACGTCAAAGGCCACGGCTTCGGCGCTGCCGCCGCTGTCGCGAATGGCTTGCGCGGTGGCTTCGGCTTTGTCCAGCGCGCGGTGCGCGTGCACGATGACGTGGTGGCCATCGGCGGCCAGGCGCTGGCAGATCGCCGCGCCGATGCCGCCGCTGCCGCCGGTGACGAGGGCTCGTTTCATCGCAGTTCCTTCCTTGTTCAGAGTGCTTGCGCGTCCAGCACAACGGAAGCACGGCCTTCGAGCAGGCAGCGGTCGCCGTGGTGGACGGTGAAGCGGTAGAGCACGTTGTTCGCATCGCCCGAGAGGCGCTCGGCGCGCACGCCCAGCGGGCCATCGAGATCATCGAGGCGGTCGGCGTGCAGGGTGACGCTGCGCACGCTGGTGAGGTAACCCTGGCGCGGCGCGGTGTTCGCGTCGGCCACCAGCGCGCCGTGCACCGCCATGGCCTGCGCCGCGTACTCAATGCCGTTGGCGGCACCCAGGCGCCCTGCCGCGCGCAGCGGGTTCTTCGGGTCGGCGTGGCTGGTGGCGCGGCACACGATGTGGTCGGCAGACCAGTCGTCCACCGCGTCGAGCAGGCACATGTCGCCCTGGTGGGGAATGCGCGCGGCGATCCAGGCCTTGTCCATCAGGTCAACACGTCCAGCCGCACCGCGAGTTGCAGGCCGGGCAGGTAGTCCAGGCAGACTTCGCCGCTGTGGCCTTGCGCGAGTTGTTCGAGCAGGGGCAGGGCGCGCAGGGCCGGGATGGACGCGCGCAGCGGTTCGAGCGTGGCGTGGTTCCAGGTTGGCGCGGGCGCCTCGGTGGTCCACGCGGTGATGCGCGCCAGTGCGTGTTCGGACGCTTGCGGTTCCAGGCGCAGCGCCACGCCGGCGCAGTCGGGCACGGGGCGCTTGGCGAACAGCGGTTCGGGGTACTCGCTGTCGTAGGCCATCAGCAGCGTGGCCTGCTGGTCGAGCGCGACCTGCGCCAGCGTGTCGAGCAGGCCCGCGCCGAAGCTGCCATCAAAAGCGCAGAGCACCTGGCAGGGCGCCATCGACTTCGTGGCAATGCCCCAGTAGCCCGCGGGCGCGTTGTGCACCGAGTTGTGAAAGCGCGTGGGCGAGACGTGGCGGTCGTCGGTGGCCAGTTGCTCGCACAGCGCGTGGCAGTTGTGGCCGTCGGAGCCGGAAGCGCTGAACACGGTGGCCAGGGTCGACACATCGGCACCCGCCGCGGCTTCCAGGCCAATCCCGAGCGCGAGCTTGATGACGCGGCTGGCGCGGCGGCGCTCGGCCGGCGGCAGGATCGCCGGGGCCGGCAGCACCGAGGGCGCGGACACCCAGGGCTGCTCGCCGCGCAGCACGGCGCGTGCGCTGGGCCAGTCGGGCAGGCCGGGGGCAATGAAGCCCACACCGGTGATCCAGGCGGTCAAGGGGGCGGGAGCGTTCACTGGACTACCTTCGCCCTGCGGGCTGCGGTGCGAGCTTGCTTGGGAACGGCCCGGTGCGGCGCTCATGCGCGCACCCCCAGCACCAGGCTGCAATTGCTGCCACCGAAGCCAAACGAGTTGGTGAGCGCGTGGCGCAAGGGTGCCGGCGCGCCTTGCAACGGGACGTTGATCGGGATGGCCGGATCGAGTGTGCGTGTGCCGGGGCTGCCGGGCACGAAGCCATCGACCAGCGCGATCGCGCACAGCACCGCTTCCACCGCGCCGGCCGCGCCCAGGGTGTGGCCGGTCGCGCCTTTGGTGGACGAGCAGGGCACGCGCGGGCCGAACAGCGCGGCCACGGCCTTGCCTTCGGCGCTGTCGTTGGCCGGCGTGGCCGTGCCGTGCAGGTTGATGTAGTCGATCGCGCCCGCGTCCAGCGAGGCGCTGCGCAGCGCGGCCTGCATCGCCCGTTGCGCGCCCAGGCCTTCGGGGTGCGGTGCGGACATGTGGTACGCGTCGCTCGACTCGCCGGTGCCCAGCAACCACACGGCGCCCGGTTCGGCCGCGTCGCCGCGCTCCAGCAAGGCATAGGCCGCGCCTTCGCCAATCGAGATGCCGTCGCGGTCCACATCGCAGGGGCGGCAGGGCTCGCGCGAGGTGAGTTCCAGCGAGGCGAAACCGTACAGCGTGGTCAGGCACAGCGAGTCGACACCCCCGACCAGCGCCGCGTCGATTGTGCCCAGCTCCAGTTGCCGCGCGGCGGCGGCGAACACCTTGGCGCTGGACGAACACGCGGTGGAAATGGTGACGGCCATGCCGGTGATGCCGAGGTGTTCGCGCAGCAGCTCGCTCACCGAATACGGGTTGTGCGTGGCCGCGTAATCGAACGCGGCGGGCAGCGCGCCGGTGACCGGGTCGCGCTCGCGGTACGCGAGTTCGGTCTGCAGGATGCCGGAGGTGCTGGTGCCCATGAAGACACCCACGCGCCCCGCGCCGTGGCGTGCGATGGCGGCGCGCACCCGGTCTTCAAAACCGTCGGCGTGCAGCCCGAGCAGGGCCAGGCGGTTGTTGCGGCATTCGTAGCGCGCCAGCGCGGCGGGCAGGGGGTGGTCGTCCACACCGGGCACCTCGCCCACCCAGGTCGGCAGGTCCACCGTTTCGAACGTGCAGGGCTGCAGGCCGCTGCGGTTGTCGTGCAAGGCCGCGCGGTGGGCGGCCAGGCCCACACCCAGGCAGGTGGTGGCGGTGGTGGCGGTTAATGACAAAGGCTTCAAAGTGGGGCTCGGAAAACGCGACCGCGCATTGTCTCAGACCGGTCGCGGCCGTTCAGTGCGGTACCCGGCAGACGAGCATCACGTTGGCAAAGGGCTTGCGACCGCTCATGGGCTCGGTTTCCACGACGAAACCCAGGCGCTGCAGTTCGGCCGCCCAGTCCTGCAGACTGCGGCAGTACAGGCGCGGCAGGCGGTGGCCGCGCGAGTAGGTGACGAGGCGGTCCACGCCGTTGCAGATGCGGTGTGGGAGGCCCGCGCTGGCGTCGCCGATGCGCGTGAGGAACACGCCACCGGGCGGCAGCGCCTGGCGGATGCGGGAGAGCACCTCGCGCTGCTGCTCGTGGCTGAAGTAGTGCAGCGCGTCCAGGATCACGATCGCGTCGGGTCGGCCGAAATCGACCGCGTTCATGTCGCCCCGTTCCACGCGCACCACCGGGTGCTGCGGTCCGAAGGCGAGGGCGGCACGCTCCACATCTTTCTGCATCAGTTCCACGCCGCGCAGTTGCTGCGGCACCGGTGGCGGTGCCCAGCCTTCAGGCCATGGGCCCCGTTCGTACACGCGGCGCGCCGCGAGCAGCCAGGCGAACAGGCTGCCCTGGCCGCAACCGAGGTCCAGGTAACGGCCGCCTTCGGGCAGCAGACCCCGGCGCAACATCTCGTGAAAGATGGTGTCGTAGCCGAGCTTGCCGCGCGCGTAGTGGTACGCGAAGGGGCCGCTCGGGCGGAAGGTCTGGCTGGCTTCGTCGACCAGCGTTCGGACAAATGGACGGCTCATGTGGGCAGGGTGGGTGTCAGCGTGACGGGATGGAGTTGGCGTTCGGCGATCGTCTGCAGCAGGCGCGGCAGCACGGCAAGGATCACGGGCTCACCGGCCGGGGTGCGGGCGCCATGGCCGTCGTGCATCAACACGATGTCGCCCGCGCCCAGGTGTTGGGCCAGGCGCTGGTACACGCGCTCGGGGTCGCCGGTGCGGGTGTCGTAGGCGCGGCGCGTCCAGGTGGCCAGTTGCAGGCCCAGGCCGTGCAGCACCGGATCGAGAAACGGGTTGCGCAGGCCGGCGGTGGCGCGGAAGAAACGCGGGGCCTGGCCGGTGATGTCGGACAGCGTGGCCTGCGCGCGCGCGATGTCGCGCCGCATCGCGCCCGGGCCGAACAGCGAGAACGCATTGCTGTGGGCATAGCCGTGGTTCTCCACGCGGTGGCCGCGTTGCACGATCTCGCGGCACAGGACCGGGTGCTGCTCGGCAATGCGGCCGATGCAGAAGAAACTGGCTTTCACGTTTGCGGCGTCGAGCAGGTCGAGCACGCGCGGGGTCGCTTCTGGGTCGGGGCCGTCGTCGATGGTGAGCGCGATCTCGCGCCGCTGTGCCGCGTCGGGCGGCAGGCGTGTGAGGTTGGGCCCGAGCAGGTGCGAACTCGGCCACAGGCCCGCACCTGCGAGCAGTGCGTGGTTGGCCACCAGCGCGCCCACCGCCCACGGCCATGCAGCGGGCACCGCGAGCGTGCCGAGCACGGCCGTGGTGTGCACCACGGCCGATGCGTGCAGCAGGGGAGCGGGTTTCCAGCGCGTGTTCACCATGTCAATCCACGAAGTAACCGGTGTCCAGAAAATGTTCCCACAAGGGCAGCCAGGCCGACCAGTCGTGGCCGCCCGCGACGGTGTGGCGCGCGGCGGCAGGAAAACGATCCGCCACGCGCTGGATGCGGTCGGCGAACCGGTCTTCACGGCCGTGCCCGATGAACACCGGCAACTCGGGCGGTGGGCGTTGCAGCCACCGCCACACACGCAACTCGGGGTCGCGCAGGTCTTCTTCGCTGGGTTGCCAGCGGTCGGGGCCACCGGCGCGGTCCATCACGTTGACGCTGGGCCGGCTGCCCGGGTAGGGCGCGAGCAGGCACAGCCCGTCGACCACGTCGGGCCGCTCGGCCACGTGCGCCATGGCCACCAGGCCGCCGAGCGAAATGCCGCCGAGCCAGACGCTCTTGCGGCGCGCGCGCTCCGGCGTCAGAAGGCCGTCTTGCAACGCATGCCAGGTGTCGGACGACTCCAGCCCGATGCCACTCACATCCACGGCCAGCAGGTCCAAGGGCAGCGCGCGGCGCGCCACGGCATCGGCAAACCCGGCTTCAAACATTTCTTCGGCGCGCATGGCCATGCCCGGCAGCATCACCACCAGGTGCTTTGCATCGCCTGGCGTGCCGACGGTGCGCAGCGGGGTGTTCATGCGGCGCGCTTTCGCACGGCAAAAGCCGCCGCCATGATCAGCGCGAGCACCGCGCCCGGACCCACCGTAACGCCGATCGCGTGCAGCACCGGCACCGACGACCAGGCCAGCACGCCGAAGCCGACCGCGGTGGTGAAACTCGCCACGCCGATCGACAGCAAGGTCTCGTCGTCCAGCGCTTCGCCGAGCGCGAGACGGTCGAAGAACAGCGTGTAGTTCGAACCCACGGCCACGGTGAGCAGCAGGCCCACCAGGTGCAACAGGTGCAGGCGAACGCCGGCGGCGTGCAGGCCCGCGACGACCACCATCACCGCCATCACCAGCGGCAGCATCACACCGAGCAGCCGCGCCGGGCTGCGCAACACGAAGGCCAGCACCACGACGATGGCGAGGAAGCCCGCGAGCGAGAGCACGATGGCCTCGTCGATGTACTCGCCGTACAGCGTGTCGAACTCGCCCTTGAGGTCGATGAACAAGGCGCCGGTGCCGGCCAGCGCAGTGCGCACGGCGTCCACGGGGATGTCGGCGCCCTCGGAACTGGCCGGTGGGCGCAGCGGCAACAGCACGCTCCAGCCGGTGGGGCGTTGCAGCAGCAGGGCGTCGACCGCGAGGCCCAGGCCTGTGCCGTCCAGGTCGGCGCGCGTGAGGTTGGGCGCATTGCGCGCGGCCTTCACGTCGTCCAGGAAGGGTTGCAGCCGGTCGGCCGACAGCGGCGCATCCACCAGTGCGACGCGCAGGCGCTCCCCGAGTTCGTCGGGCGTGGGCAGGCTGGCGCGCCGCGCGGCCTGCGTGGCTTCGCTGGGCAGGAAGCGCGCGGGCGTGTCGTAGCCGCCGATGAGTCCTTGGTCCACCAGCCCGCGCAGCTGGGTGCCGGCGCGTTCGGCTGCTTGCAATGCGCTCTCGCGGTCGGGCGCGGTGATGACGGCCATGTAGCGCGCGTCGGGTGCGCCGAGGTCGGCGCGCAGGTGGGCGTCGAGTTCGCCTTCTTCCTGCGTCACGGTGGACAGCGCGGAGAGGTCGGGTTGCCACAGTTCGTGGCGGTGCTGCGCGAGGTAGATGCCGGCGACCAGCACGATCGCGAGCAAGGGCCAGCGCAAGGTGTGGGCATGCGCCACCAGCGGACGCAGCACACGGCCCTGGCGCGCGCCGTCGTCCAGGTGCACGCCGGGGCCCGCGAGATCGGGCAGCAGGTAACGCGTGACCAGCGCGGCCGCGAGCACGCCGCTGATGGCGTACAGGCCCAGCTGCGCCAGACCCGGAAAGCCCGAGAACAGCAGCGCGCCAAAACCCAGCACCGAGGTGAGCACGCCCAGGCGAATGGTCGGCCAGTACTGCTCGCGCCACGACGTCGCGCCCTGCCGCCCGGACTGCACGAAGTAATAAATGGCGTAGTCCACCGCCTCGCCAATGAGCGCCGCGCCAAAGCCCACCGTGATGCCGAACACCGTGCCATGCACCAGGCCCACGGTGACGATGGCCGCGAGCGTGCCGCTGAGCACCGGCACCAGCGTGAGCAACATCAGGCGCGCGCGGCGGTACACGAAGCCGAGCATCACCGCGAGGATCACCGTGCTCATGAGCGACAGGCGCGCCACTTCTTCCTGGATCGTGGCGCGCGCGCGCACCGCGAACAGGCCGGGGCCGGACATCTGCATCGTCAGGCCGCTCATGCCGTCCTGCGCGGCGACCTTGTCGAAGGTCGCGCGGATCAGGTCGACGGCGGCGGCCTGGCCGTCGGTGTCGGAGCCGAGTGCGTGGGTCTGCACGATCAGCATGGCGCGCTCGCCATCGCGCGAGGCCCAGACGCCTTCGCGCTCGTTGGGTTGCACGCCGGCGTTGAGGCCGGACACGAGTTCGATCAACTCGCCCGTGGGGTCGCGCGCCAGATAGGGTTTGAACAACAGCCCCGCCGACGAGCTGAGCATGTCCACGCTGTTGTTGACCGCGTTGCGCAGGCCTTCCACGCTGAAACGTTCGGGCGTGACCGCGCTGCTGAGCTGGTAGCGGTGCTTCAGCATGAAGTCACGCACGGTGTCCAGGGCCTCGGCCTCGCCGTTCTGCACCGTTTCCAGCGACGTGTCTTTCGCCAGCGCCGCGCGCAGCGCGCGGGACGCGTCGGCGCGTTGCTCGGCGCTGCCGCCCGAAATGGCCACCATCAGCAGGCGCGACACCGCGCCTTCGCGCAGCTGGTCGACCATCACCTGCTGCTCGGCCGTGGGTTTGGAGGGCAGGAAAAAAGAGATGTCGGCCGAGAAGCGCGTGTTCAGGAGCAGCACGACGCCGCAGCCCATCGCCGCCAGCCAGATCAGCAGGGCGCGCCAGAAACCGCGGCTCATGGGTTCTTCACCGGCGTGATGATCATTTCGGTGCGGTCGCCATCGGCTTGCAGGTATTCGATCGTCAGCACCTGTTCGCGCGCGCCGCCCACCGTGATGCGCTTGAGCAGTTCCAGGATCTTCGGCTCGCTGGGCACCAGGGTGAGCGTCCAGGCGTCGACGTTGCCGGTCAAGGCGAGCTTGTAGTTGCGCTCCAGCGAGGCGCGGTCGCCCGAGAGCGTGCTGCGGATGCTGTCCACGAACGCCGCCACTTCGGGCCGCTGGTTCAGCTGGATGGTCATCGTGCGGCGGTCGCGCTCCAGGCTCAGCGTGTTCTTGTTGAGCACCACGGTTTCGGGCCGGGGCTTGAGGGTGCGCTTCTCCAGCCAGTCAGGCGCCCTGTAGCTCATCTCGCCGGAGGCGACCACCGGCTTGTCGAGCAGCGCGAGGTAACGCTTCTCCACGAACCTGGCGTTGCCGCCGGGGTTGCGCGCCAGCTCGGCCATGAGCTGGTCAACGTCGAACGCCGCGTGTGCCATGGCGGTGAAAGCGCAGAGCACGAGGCCCGTGAGGAGTCGTCGGATCATGTGCGTTGCCAGAAGTCGAAGAAGTTGAACCAGTTGAAAGGCGCCTGGCGACAGTACGCGCCAAGGCGGTCGGCGTAGACCTGCATGGCCTGGGCGATCGCCGCGTCGCGCTCGCCGCGTTCGACGGTGGAGAAATCGGCCAGCAGCTCGAAGTGCAGCCGGTAGCGGTTGCCGCCGAGGTACAGGCCGGCCATGAAGAACACCGGGCGGCGCAACATCGCCGCCATGCGCCAGGGGCCGATCGGGAAACGCGCGGGCTTACCGAGGAACAGGCATTCTGCCGTGCTGTCGTTGGCAAGCGATCGGTCGGCCAGCAAGCCCACGAGGTGTCCGGCGTCCAGCCGGTCGCGCGCCTTGAGCATGGAGTCGGGGCGGCCCAGCGGCACCACATCCTGGTGCGCCTTCGGGTTGATGGCGTGCAGGATGGCGTTGATCTTGCGCGCATTCTCCTCGTACATCAACATCGCCACCGGCGCGTGGGCGTGCTGGTGCGCCATGGCGCGCAGCACCTCGAAGCTGCCCAGGTGTGCGCCCAGCAGAAAGGCGCCGCGTTGCCGTTCGAGCGCGGCATGCACCTGCTCGTCACCGACGAACTGGATGTCGAACAGGTCGAAGCGGTCGTTGAGCAGATAGACACGGTCGTGCACCGTGCTGGAAAAACTCATCACGTGGCGGTAGGCGTCGAGCCAGGTGGGCTTGCGCCCGAGCGCGCGTTCCAGGTAGACGGCCCCCGTGCGGCGCGCCTTGGGCGAGAACACCACGTAGTACAGCGCGATGAAGCGCAGCAACACCCGGCCCACCGTGCGCCCCAGGCGCAGCGAGACCCAGACCATGAAGCGCAGCACACCGAGGTGGCTGCGTTCTTCCTGGCGCATCCAGTCGGGTGGTGCCGGGTTGCTCATGCGGCCGATGGTGGCACGAAGTTGCCCGCAGCCACCTCCCGGCCTTCACAGGTCACGGCAAAAGCGATCGCGCCGCGCGGCGTGGTCTTGAGCGCGAAGCGCAATACCTGCGACGGCCCGACCGGCACGAAGAACTTGGCCTGCGCGATCTGCCAGCCCGCGGCGTGGGATACACCGCGCATCTGCACCGCGAACAGGAGGGCCTGGTCGAGCAGCACCACGCCGGGCACGATGGGGCGCGACGGGAAGTGGCCGGCAAAGGCCGGGTGGTCGGCCGGCACGGTCCAGGTGAATTCAGCCGTGTCCATGCGGCTTCACCTTGTCGGCATAGAGCGCCTGCAGCGCGGTGCGCGGCAGCTTGCCGGTGTCGTTGCGCGGCAGTGCTTCCAGCAGCACCAGCGGGCGCGGCAGGAACACCGCGTCCAGCCGCTGGCGCAACTGGGCCATGAGCGTGCGGGCGTCCAGCGTGGGGGCCACCACGAAGGCGGTGAGGCGCACCACGCCGTCGTGGGCGTCGGCCTCGTCGGGCAGGAAGAACGCGGCATCGACCACGCCGGGCACGGCGCCGATCTGGTGGTTGAGGTAGGCCAGCGAGGTGCGTTTGCCGGCGATGTTGACGAGGTCGGCGTGGCGGCCGTGCAGCACGAAGCGGCCGTCGTCCCGGCATTCGATGATGTCGGCCAGCGGCACGCGGCCTTCCACATGGCCGCCGCTGGCGTAGGTGGTGTCGCCTTCCTGTTCGAGCCGCGCCTGCCCCATGATGGTCCAGGCCGCGCCGTCGAGCGTGCGGCGGCAGGCCAGGGCGGACGATTCGGTGGAGCCATAGATCTCATGCACCGGCGCGCCGCAGTGCGCTTCGGCGCGGCGCGCAAGCTCGGGGCTGAGCGGCGCGGTGGCCGAGAGAATCAGGTCCACCGGCGGCACCTGGAGTTCCGAGGCCAGCAGCGCCGAGAGGTGGTAGGGCGTGGTCACCAGCATGCGCGGGCGCGGCACGGCTTGCAGTGCGGTGACGATGTCTTGCGGGTAGAACGGTTTGCCGGCAAAGAAGCTGCAGCCACCGTGCAGCGCCACGAGAAAGGTGGACTCGAAACCGTAGCTGTGTTGCGCCGGCACCGTGCCCACGATGGCCTGCGGCTGCTTCAGCAGACCCAGTGCCTCGGATTCCGCCAGCCCGTTGAGCACCACCTTGCCCCAGGTCTTGCGGTGCGGCTGCGGCGCGCCGGTGGAGCCGGAGGTGAACAGGATCGCCACCAGGCGCTGCCCGTCCACCTGCGGCATCTCGACCTGGGCCGGGCGCTCCAGCGCACCGAGGTCGGGGAACACCAGGCCGGGCATGCCGGGCACGGTGTCGGGGCGGTCGCCGAGCCAGGCCACGCCGGGGTGGTCGAGCGCCAGGTGTTGCAGGGTCTCCGGCGACTGCGACGAGGGCTGCAGGCTGACCTTGCCCGCCAGCAGACCGGCGGCAAAACCGACCGCGAAGTGGTAGCGGTCTTCGCACATGTTGAGCAGCCAGTCGCCCGCGGGCAGCACGGCCGCGAGCGCGTGCGCGTCGCTCAGGAAGGCGCGCACGGTGACCGGGCCTTGCGCGCGCCAGGCGAACACGTCGTCCAGCGCGTGGTGGCTGAACAGGGCGGACGTGCTCATGGCTTCGACGCCTTCGTGCCGTTGCGCTGCGCCGACTCGCGCCGATAGGCCTTGATGACCGCCGAGATGCCCGGGCGCTCGTCCGGTGGCAACAGCCAGAATCGCATCAGGTATTCGGCGAGAAACATCAGGCCCACGAGCGGGCCGGTCAGCAGGTTGGCGTGTATCGACCAGACCTCGGGCGAGGCCCAGATGAACAGCCCGGTGGAGACCAGTGCATTGCCAAAGAAGAACAACGTCCAGGCCAGCGTGGCGCCGCGCGTGTAGCGCACATTGCGCTCGGACAGTGGCGGCGGAAAGATGCGCCGCGCCATGCGGGTAATGACCGCTTCCCCCGGGCCGAACAGCGACTTGCCGAAGAACACCCCCAGCGCGATGTGAATGCCCAGGTGCTGCAGGTAGTACATCAGCGGCACGTTGTGGCGCAGGCGCGGCCACAACCAGGCCAGCAGCGCGCACAAGGCCAGCACACCGCCCGCGCGCAACATCCATTGCGGCACGCGCCACAAGGCCATGGCCAGCGCCGCCACGATCGGCAGCACCGCCACCGCCGCGTTGAAGCTGGCGTTGCCCCAGCCACTGCTGCCCACGTGCGCCGCGACGACCCATGCCACCATCAGGAGCAGCACGCCGAGGTTGCGCAGCACCGAGGACTCCGTCATCTCAGACCTTCTCAGGTCGTGCGCTGGCTGGCGATGTAGGCGGTGAGGGCGCGTGGCGACGCGAAGATTTTTTCGTTGTCTTCGTTGTCCGAGCGCATCTGGAAGCCGTAGCGCTTGGAGATCACGAGCGAGATCTCGAGCATGTCGATGGAGTCCAGACCCATGCCATCGCCGTACAGCGGGCCATCGGGGTCGACCTCGCTGGCTTCGAGTTCCATGTTGAGGGCTTCGATGATCAGCGCGATCACCTCGGGAACGAGGGCGTCGATGTCGGCGGGAGAAGCGGGAGAAGTCATGGCATCCGTTCAAGAAGAAAAACCAGGTGGTGCGCGGAACGCCAGCACGGCGTTGCTGCCACCGAAGGCAAAGGAGTTCGACAAGGCCGTCCGCAGCGGCACGCCACGGCGGCCTTGCAGGACATGGTCCACGCCTTCGCAGGCCGGGTCAATGCGCCCGGACAAGTGGGCGGTGGGCGGAATGGCCTGCTCGCGCAGGGCCAGGGCGGTGATCACCGCTTCGACCGCGCCGCTGGCCCCCAGCAGGTGGCCGTGCATGGACTTGGTGGCGCTCACCGGCAGCTGCCGCGCGTGCTCGCCAAAGACCTCGCACAGGGCGGCAATCTCCACCGGATCACCCTCGGCCGTGGCGGTGCCATGGGCGTTGACGTAGTGGACGTCGTCGGGGCCGAGCTGCGCATCGGCCAGCGCCGCGCGCAGGGCGCGCACCTGGCCCGTGCGTTGCGGGCGGACGAGATGGGTGTGGTCGCAACTCGTGCCGAAGCCGATGAGTTCGCCGTGGATGCGCGCGCCGCGCGCCACCGCGTGGTCCCAGGCTTCGAGCACCAGCGCCGCGCCGCCTTCGCCCAGCACCAGGCCGGCGCGGTCGGCGGAAAACGGCCGGCAGGCCGACGGCGCGGTCTGCGCGTCACCCGGGGCCATGACGCGCATGGCTTCCCAAGCGCGCACCACGCCGTAGGACTGGCACACGTCGGAGCCGCCGGTGATCATCACCGCGGCCTCGCCGCTGCGCACGCGCCGGAACGCTTCGCCAATCGCGATGCCCGACGACGCACAGGCGGCGGTGTGGCTGGTGCTCACGCCGCCCATGCCGAGCTGGATCGAGATGTGCGCGTTGACCGCGTTGTTCATGCCTTGAACCACCGACAGCGGCGACACGCGCTCGCGGCCCTTGAGCCACATCTCGCGGCTGCCGCGCTCGTGCGCCGCCACACCACCCAGTGCCGTGCCCCAGATGCAGCCCCAGTGCTCGCGCGAGGTGTCGCCCTCGGCGGCCAGGCGCGGCAGGCCCGCCTGTTCCCAGGCCAGGAAAGCCGCGGCCGTGCCGAGCTGGGCGAAGCGCTCCATCATCAGCGCCAGGGGCTTGCCGAGAATGGCTTCGGGATCAAAGTCCGGACAGATGCCGGCCGGTATCGACAGCGGGCGCGGTGGATCGTCGGTCTGCAGATGGCGCACGGCCGATTCGCCGGCCAGCAAGCGTTCGAAGAAGTGGGTGTCATCGCCGCCGTAGGGGCTGATCACCCCGAGGCCGGTGATCGCGACACGGTGGGCGCGGTGCATGGTTCAGGTGGTCTTCAGGGCCGTCAGCGAGTCGATCACGGCCTGCATGTCGGCGATGGTTTTGGGAGGCGTCACGTCGGAGGGAATGTCGATCCCCATGCGGTCTTCGGCCTCGAACATCAGCTCGGCCAGCATCAACGAATCCACGCCGAGATCGGCCAACAACGACTCAGGTCGCACCTGATCGGGTTCCACGCCCAGGCGGTCGGTGAGAAACGTGCGGATCATGTCGGAAGAGTTCATGAGAAACGCCCAAGGGTGAGACTGGCATGGCGCGGCCTGCACGCAAGCCATGGATTGCGCAAGTAAATGAAACGGGGGAACTCCTCCGAAGCGAATGCTCTCTGTGCTGCATGCGGCCTTGGAGGCCGCACGCCGCCTCGCTTTTCGCAGGGTGGTGAATTATACAAAGGCCCCTGGCGCGGCAAGGGCAGCGGCGCGCGTGTCGTACAGTAGCTTCCGCCGGTCGGGTTTTCCCCGACAGACGTTACATCCAACCGCATGACCCCCCCTTCCGCCCGCACCTGGTACGGCCAACTTCTGTCCCGGTTCGTCACGCTCTGGTACATCAAGGCGCTCGGCACCACGGCCTTCATGGTGCTGTTCTTCAAGGGCTACTTCTGGGTCCTGCACCACCCCCTGACCGAGCCGCTGCCCATGCCCACGCTCGCGGTCGACGACTGGGTGCCGTTCACCGCGCTGGGCTTCCCGGCCTATGTGTCGCTCTGGTTTTACGTGTCGTTGCCGTCGGCATTGATGCCCAGCCTGCGCGAACTGATCCGCTACGGGCTCTGGACGGCCGCGATGTGCCTCTTTTGCCTGGCCCTGTTCTGGGTGTTTCCGACCCAGGTGCCGGTGCCGGACATCGACTGGGCGCAACACCCGGAACTGCAGTTCCTCAAAGGCATCGACGCCTCGGGCAACGCCTGCCCGTCCTTGCACGTGGGCTCGGCGGTGTATTCGCTGATGTGGCTGCGCTACATCTTTCTGCAGGTGCGCGCGCCCACGGCGATGCAGGTGCTGAGCGTGGTGTATTGCGTGGTGATCGTCTGGTCCACCATGGCGATACGTCAGCATGTGTTTCTGGATGTGCTGGCCGGCGCGGTGGTCGGCGCCGTGTTCGGTTGGTTGTCGTTGCGTCGGGTGCCGGTTTTTCGGCCGGCGCTGGTCGAAAACGCCTAGGCTCGTGCGTCGTAGGAATGAGGATGACCCATGAACGGGCCATCCGGTCCGATGATCGTTCCACCGAAAGGAGTCTTGCCATGTCCGCCACTGCCACCACGTCCAACACCGTCCGACTGCACCGCGTGCTGCGCGCGCCCCCGGAAAAGGTGTACCGCGCTTTTCTGGATGCTGACGCCCTCGCCCGCTGGCTGCCGCCCTATGGTTTCCTCTGCCAGGTGCACCACCTGGAGGCCAGGGTTGGCGGCACCTTCAAGATGTCGTTCAAGAACTTCTCGACCGGCCATGCGCATTCGTTTGGCGGCGAGTACCTCGAGCTGGTGCCGGGTGAGCGCGTGCGCTACACCGACAAGTTCGACGACCCCAACCTGCCCGGCGAGATGCGGGTGGACGTGCAATTGAAAGCCGTGATCTGCGGCACCGAACTCAGTGTCGTGCAGGAGGGCATTCCGGCCGTGATCCCGGCCGAGATGTGCTACCTCGGCTGGCAGGAGTCGCTGGTGCAACTGGCCCACCTGGTCGAGCCGGACATTCCCGACGGGGCCTGAGTTCAGGCGGTTTTTGCGGCCGCGATGCTGGCCGCGAAGCCCTGCACGAACTCGCCCAGCTGGGCCTTGACCTTGTCGTCCTGCAGCGCACCGTCGGCGCCGAACACCGAGCCCGCGCGCGACACCATCAGGCGCCCGCCGTGCCACTGGCGCGTGCCCAGCGTGCGCAGCACCTGCAGCCAGTGGGTCTGCGACATGATGGTGCCGAAGTTGCCCGGCGATGCGCCGATGACGGCCACCGGGCGGTCGCGGAACACGTCGGGCAGGCCGGGCGTGGGCCGCGAGAGCCAGTCGATCGCGTTCTTGAACACACCGGGCACGCCGTTGTTGTATTCGGGCGTGACCAGCAGCAGCCCGTCGTTGGCGAGGATCTTTTCTTTCAGCGCGCGCACCGCGGCCGGCGTGCCTTCGCTCTGCTCCACGTCGCCGTCGTAGAGCGGAATGCCGTGCAAGGTGACGGGCTCGATCTGTGCGCCGTCGCTCGCCAGGGACACGGCCGCGCGCAGCAGCGCGGTGTTGTAGGACTGCGCGCGCAGGCTGCCGGAGATGCCGAGGATCTTGGTCATGGTGGGTCGCGTTTCAAAAAGAGGTTCAGGTTTTCCAGAAATCCGGCCGCACGTACTCGTGCTTGAGGAAGTCGATCCACAAGCGCACGCGCAGCGCCAGGTGTTTGCGCTGCGGGAACAGCGCGAAGATGCCGTTGGGCGGCGCGGCGAAGTCGTCGAGCACGCTCTCCAGCCGCCCGGCCGCGATGTCGGCCTCCACCTCCCAGGTGCTGCGCCAGGCAATGCCGTAGCCGGCCAGGCACCACTCGCGCAACACCTGGCCGTCGGTGCAGTCCAGCGGGCCGCTGGGGCGCATGTGCACGATCTCGGGCTCGCTGGCGCCGCCGGCTGCCGCCGGCACCACGAACGCCCAGCCGCGCGTTTGCGACGCGTCGCTGGAGAGCACCAGGCAATCGAAACGCGCAAGGTCGGCGGGGGTCTGTGGCCGGCCATGCAACTGCAGATAGCGCGGCGTGGCCACGCACAGGCGGCGGTTGTCGGCCAGGCGCACGCTCACCAGCGACGAGTCGGGCAGGTCGCCCACGCGCACGGCGCAGTCGTAGCCCTCACCGGCCACGTCGACCACGCGGTCGCTCAGGTTGAGCGACACGGTCACCTCGGGATGCAGTTCGCGAAAGCGCGGCACCAGCGGCGCGACGTGGCGGCGGCCAAAACCGGCCGGCGCGGTGATGCGTAAGTGCCCACTCGCTTTCACGCCACCCGCGCTCACGCTGGCTTCCGAGTTGGCGATGTCGACCAGCAGGCGCTGGCAGTCTTCGAGAAAAGCGCTGCCCTCGTGCGTGAGGGTGATGCGCCGCGTGGTGCGCACCATGAGCTTGACACCCAGCCGGGCCTCGAGCGCGTCGAGCCGGCGACCGATGATGGCCGGGGCCACGCCCTCGGCTTTGGCGGCGTTGGTGAGACTGCCGCGCGTGGCCACTGCCACGAAGGTTTCCAGTTGTTTGAGTTTGTCCACGGAGAGGCAGATTACCCCACGTGGTGTGAATAATCAACGCGAATTTGTGTTCAATTGATGACTTTCAGGCGGCCTTTTCGACCGTGGCGCTCAGGCGGGCCGCGTCTTGTGCGGTGTAGCCCAGTTCGGCCAACAGATCGGCGCTGTGCTCGCCCAGCCGGGGCGGACTGCAACGCACGCCCAGGCGCTCGCCGTCGATCGCCAGCGGCAGCAGCACGGTGTTCGCGGTCTGGCCGGCGCTGGCGCCGTCGGTCAAGGTGATGGGCGCCAGGCCACCCGTGGCGAGCAAGTGGGGGTCGTCCAGCAACTCGTGGGGTTTGGTGATGGGCGCGAACGGCAGGCCGTGGCGCTCGAACAGCGCGCCCAGATCGGCGGCGCTCTGCAGCGCCAGGCGCTCGCGCAGCAAGGGGATGAGCCAGTCGCGGTTGCGCACGCGGTTGTTGTTGCCCTGCAGGCGTGCATCGGCCTTGAGGTCCTCGTAGCCAAAGGCGTCGCAGAAGATCGCCCATTGCGTGTCGCTCACCACCGCCAGGAAGATCTGTTCGTCGTCCTTCACGCGGAACACGTCGTAGATGCCCCAGGACGAGATGCGGTCCGGCATGGGCGCGGCGGCCTTGCCGGTGACGGCGAACTGCATCATGTGCTGCGCGACGAGGAACACGTTGTTCTCGAACAGCGAGCTCTGTACCTCGCAGCCTTCACCGGTTTTCTCGCGCGCGCTGAGCGCGGCCATGACGCCGATCGCGCCGAACAGGCCGCCCATGATGTCGTTCACCGACGAGCCCGCGCGCAGCGGGTCGCCGGGGCGCCCGGTCATGTAGGCCAGGCCGCCCATCATCTGCACCACCTCGTCCAGGGCGGTTCGGTGGTCGTACGGGCCGGGCAGAAAACCTTTGTGGCTGACGTAGATCAGGCGCGGGTTGAGCTTCTTCAGGCTCGCGTAGTCCAGCCCGAGTTTCTTCATCGTGGCGGGCTTGAAGTTCTCGCTCACCACGTCGGCCGTGGCAATGAGCTTGAGCACCGCTTCCGTGCCTTCAGGTGACTGCACATCGAGCACCAGGCTTTTCTTGTTGCGGTTGAACATGGGGTAGAAGCCCGCGCCCGAACCGAGCAGGCGGCGCGTGTTGTCGCCCGCGGGCGGCTCGACCTTGATGACCTCCGCGCCCAGGTCGGCCAGCACCATGCCGCAGGTGGGGCCCATGACCATGTGGGTGAATTCGACGACGCGGATGCCTTCGTACGGCAGTGGGCGGGGGGCGGTGGCGGTGGTGTCTTGCATGGTGAACACAGGAAAGATCAGGCAGCGTGCCAGCCTTTGGGCAGGCCGGCTTCGGGCGTCATGCCGTACACCGGTTCGCCGGGCAGACCTGCTTTGAGCGGTTCGCGCGCGGCGATGAGTTTGGGAATGTCGATGCCGGTGCGCACGCCCATGGCCTCGAACATGAACACCAGGTCTTCGGTGACCACGTTGCCCGAGGCGCCCGGCGCGTAAGGGCAACCGCCCAGGCCACCGAGCGAGGCGTCGAAGGTGCGCACACCCACGTCGTACGCCGCCAGGCAGTTGGCCAGGCCCAGGCCGCGTGTGTTGTGCATGTGGGCCGCTCCAGCTTTCGCGCCCAACTCGGCGCGCAGCCGCGTGAACAGGCGGCGCACCTGTGCCGGGTTGGCCATGCCGGTGGTGTCGGACAGGCCCACCTCGTCCACGCCCACGTTCGCACAGGCCACGGCGAGGCGGATCACATCGTCCTCGTCGACCAGGCCCTGCAGCGTGCAGCCGAACGCGGTGGACAAACCGACTTCCATCGCCACGCCGGGCACGGCGTCGCGCCGCAGCGCGTGCACCTCGCGCAGTTCGTCCACCATCTGCGCCGGCGTCTTGCGCACGTTGGCCAGCGAATGCGCCTCGCTGGCCGACACCGGCAGGGTGATCTTGTGCACGCCCGCAGCCAATGCGGCCTCGGCCCCGCGCCGGTTGGGCACCAGCGCCATCACCGTGAGGCCGGCGTGTCGCAACGCGTGCTGCACCACCGCTGGCGCATCGGCCATCTGAGGCAGCAGCCTGGGCGGCACGAACGAGCCTACCTCGATCTCGCGCAGGCCAGCCGCCACGAGCGCATCGATCCACCGCAGTTTGTCCGCCGTGGGCATGGTCGCCTTGACGGACTGCAGGCCGTCGCGCGGGCCGACTTCGCTGATGAGGACTTCGGGGACGTTGTGCATGGAAAAGTGGTTTTTCTTGCGTTTCGTTAGTTAGAACGATATTCTTTCTATTGAAAGAATCGCAGATCGACCCCAGCCTGTCAACCCATGCCCCGCAAAGCCCAGACCCCTTCTGTTGCCGACGCCAACGCCGCCACGGGCGGCACCGCCGCGGTGGACCGCGCACTCTCGCTGCTCGGCGCGTTCCGTGCGGACGACGCCGCGCTCACGCTGGCCGAGCTGGCCGAGCGCACGCAACTCCACAAGAGCACCGCGCTGCGTTTGCTCGCGTCGCTGGAGCACGCGCGTTTGTTGCAGCGGCTGGACGACGGGCGTTATGCCCTGGGCGGCGAGGTGGCCCGGCTGCACGGCATCTACGCGGCCACGTTCTCGCTGGACCGCGTCGTCATGCCCGTGCTGCGCCAACTGGTCGCAGCCACCGGCGAAAGCGCGGCCTACCACGTGCGCCAGGGCCAGGCACCGAACCAGACGCGCCTGTGCCTCTACCGCGTGGACTCACCCCACCCGGTGCGCGACCACATCCGCGCGGGCGATGTGCTGCCGCTGCACAAAGGCACGGGCGGGCGCGTGCTCTCGGCCTTCGGCGCGGGCGACGACAGCCGCAAGCCCTCGCCGGCCGACAAGCGCGTTCACGCGCGCATCCGCGCCGACGGGTTCATGACGTCGGTGGGCGACCGCCTCGCGGAAGTGGCCGGCATCTCGGCGCCCGTGTTTCATGCGGACGGGTCGATAGCCGCCTCGGTGACGCTCACGATGCCCGCGCACCGGTTTGATGAGCGGCATGTGGGGAAGGTGCTGGCCGCGGCGCGGCAGTTGAGTGGGCGGGTGGGGTGACCTTGAAATAACATATATGTTGTATTTTCAACGTTAATGATAATATGAATGCATGCCAAAGCGCTCCGCCGCCATCGACGCCATGCCGCCTTCCGTGCTCGCGCATCTGCGCCAGCTGGGCGAGAACCTGGCCATTGCGCGCAAGCGCCGCCGCGAGTCGTTGAAGGACTGGGCCCAGCGCATGGGTGTTTCCGAGCCCACGCTCACGCGCATGGAAAAAGGGGACCCCAGCGTCTCCATGGGGGTGTACGCCACCGCGCTCTGGTTGATCGGCCGGTCGCAGGCCATGGCCGAATTCGCCGCACCCGAACACGACCACGGCGCACTGGAAGATGCGGTGCGGGTGGCCAGGGCGCGCTCGGTGCGCAAGCGGCCTTCGCTGTATGGCACGCCCCCGCGCGATGAAGGAGGCGATGCATGATCGCGTTCGATCTTCAGGCGTACGAGCCCACCGACACGCTCTACCTCTGGTGGCTCGCCGACCCCGCTGCACCGCGCCTCGTCGGCGAGTTGCGCATGGCACGCGCGCTGAAAGGCGTGTCGTTGGTCTACGCGTCGTCGTGGCTCGCCTCCGGCTTTCCGCTCAGCGAAGACCTGCCGTTGATGGACACAGAGTTCTTTCCCGCCGGCAAGGAAACGGCCGTGGGCGCGGTGGACGACGCGCGACCGGACCGCTGGGGTGAGCGTGTCATTCGCTTTCTGGACAAGCCGCCCCGTTTGTCGGTGCTGGACTTTCTTTTCTATGCCGGCGACGAGCGCTTCGGAGCCTTGGGTGTCTCGGTGTCGGCCGAGGCGTACTTGGCGCGGGCCACGGGGCCACTCCCGCAGCTCGCCGACGTGGACGAGATGGACCGCCTGGTGCGGCAGGTGCTGGCGGGCGAGCCTGTGGACGAGCAGAAACGGCGGCTGATCTCGCCGGGCGGCACGCTGGGCGGCGCGCGCCCCAAGTCGCTGCTGAGCATCGACGGCCACCCGTGGATCCTGAAATTCAACGAACCGGGCGAGTCCATCGACACACCATTGGTGGAGCACGCCGCGATGACCTTGGCCGAGAAGGCCGGCATCCGCGTGGCACCCACGCGACCGATCCCGTTGCCCCGGGGGCATGCGGTCGCCATCCGGCGCTTCGATCGCGAAGGTGGCATGCGCCAGCACGCGATCTCGGCCAACGTGGCGTTCAAGGCCGCAGGCGAGAAGCCGGGCTATCCCGAGTTGGCCCAGTGGCTGCGCCGGCGCGGCGTCACTACCGGCCGGCGGCACCAGGCGCAGATGCACGAGCTGTTCCGCCGGATGGTCTTCAACATCCTGATCGACAACACCGACGACCACGAGAAAAACCATGTGCTGCTGATGGACGACAGCGGCGCCTACGACCTTGCCCCGGCCTTTGATGTGCTCCCTTCCGGCCAGGCGCTCGGTTACCAGCAGATGCGGGTCGGAACCGCTGCAGCGGACTCGACGCTGGACAACGCGCTCTCGGAATGCGCGCAGTTCGGGCTCAAGAAAGACGAAGCGATTGCCCAGGTGAAGCGCGTCTGCGAGACCGTGGCGGCCTGGAAGACGCACTTCGCGCACACGGGCGTGGGCAAGGCCGACATCGAGTCGCTGGCGGCCCAGATCGACCGCGCGTTCCTGCGGGATCAGCGGGCGGATCTGCTGTCCCGTGCAAACCGGTAGACCACCAGGGCTCTCGCGGCAAATGCGCCGCTGAACGCGCCGAACACCCCGCTGGCGGCGAGCATGAACCCGGGTTGCCGAACGATGGGCAAACCGATGCCCGTGGCAAAGCCGAGGAAGAACTTGGCCATGAAGATGCCCAGCATGAGACCCGCCGGCACCCAACTGCCGGGCACCCGGATGGCACCAGGCATCGCCTGCATTTCCCGGGGACCCAATACCGAACGACCCCAGCCCGCGACAACGGTGACACCCACGGCCCAGGACAACAGCGGCGCCATCTTCAGCCCGAACGCGCTCACCACGCCGACCAGCGACAAGCCGAGCATGGCCAGCGCGATGGCCCCCATGGTGAGCGGCGTGACCAGCCGGTCGCGGGATTGCCGGTACCCGAGGAAGACGAGCAACAGCAGGACACCGAAAACCCAGGGTGGAATTTGGGACAGCATGGTGGTGGTTTGAACAGAAGTGCCGATGGGCGATGCACCCGACTGTGCAAGGGCAGGCCCCCGCGCACCACGCCCATGCGACAGGCTGCCGCTGGTGGGCGTGAAACGACGGGATGGGGCCGCGAAACGGCGGTGGAGGCGCCACGCCCATTGCCTACATTAAGGTCACAGATAAATCGCAAAAAATCGATTTAATGTCGCCTCAAGTGTGGAATACAGTTCGTCTTCACACAAACGCGCGCGCGCGTAATCCCTCACGGAGCCTTTCATGACCTCACGCACCTCTGTCCACGGCCTTCAAGTCGCCACCGAACTGTTCGATTTCATCAACCAGCAGGTGCTGCCTGGCACCGGTGTGAGCGAAGCGGATTTCTGGAAAGGCTTCGACGCCATCGTCACGGACCTCGCGCCCAAGAACGCCGCCCTGCTGGCCGAGCGCGACCGCCTGCAGACCGAGCTGGACACCTGGCACGCCGCCAACCCCGGTCCGATCCGCGACATGGCGGGCTACCGCAAGTTCCTGGAGACCATCGGCTACCTGGTGCCACAGCCCAAGAGCGTGAAGGCCACCACCAAGAACGTGGACGACGAACTGGCCGTGCAGGCCGGCCCGCAGCTCGTGGTGCCGATCCTGAACGCGCGCTACGCGCTCAACGCCGCCAACGCGCGCTGGGGCTCGCTGTACGACGCGCTCTACGGCACCGACGTGATCTCTGAAGACAACGGCTGCGGCAAGGCCGGCCCCAAGGGCGGCTACAACCCCAAGCGCGGCGCGAAGGTCATCGAATACGCGCGCTACGTGCTCGACCGCACCGCGCCGTTGAAGAAGGGCTCGCACGTGGGCTCGCGCGGCTACAAGGTGAACAAGGACGGCGACCTCGTCGTCACGCTGGCCGATGGCGGCACCAGCAAGCTGGAGCACAAGTCGCAGTTCGCGGGCTACCAGGGCGAGGCCAAGAACCCCAGCGCCGTGCTGCTCGCCCACAACGGCCTGCACCTGGAGATCCAGGTCAACCGCAACACACCCATCGGTCAGACCGACGCGGCCGGTGTGAGCGACCTCGTGGTGGAAGCCGCGCTCTCGACCATCCTCGACCTGGAAGACTCCGTGGCCGCGGTGGACGCCGAAGACAAGGTGCTGGCGTACCGCAACTGGCTCGGCATTCTGCAGACCACGTTGACGGAGTCCGTCACCAAGGGCGACAAGACCTTCACGCGCGGCCTCAACGCCGACCGCGAATACACATCGCCCAACGGCAAGAAGAATGGTGTGCGCCTGCACGGCCGCTCGCTCATGTTCGTGCGCAACGTGGGCCACCTGATGACCAACCCCGCCATCCTCTGGGGCGCGGACGGCAAGGAAATTCCCGAAGGCATCATGGACGCGATGGTCACCACCACCATCGCCCTGCACGACCTGAAGCGCACGAAGAAAGACGCCATCCGCAACTCGCGCAAGGGCTCGGTCTACATCGTCAAACCCAAGATGCACGGCCCGCGTGAAGTCGCGTTTGCCGCCGAGCTGTTCGGCCGTGTGGAACAGGTGCTGGGCCTGAAGGACAGCACGGTCAAGCTCGGCATCATGGACGAAGAGCGCCGCACGTCCGTCAACCTCAAGGCCTGCATCGCTGCTGCCGCGAGCCGCGTGGCCTTCATCAACACCGGCTTCCTGGACCGCACCGGCGACGAGATGCACACCGCCATGCTCGCCGGCCCGATGGTGCGCAAGGGCGACATGAAGGCCAGCGCCTGGATCCAGAGCTACGAGAAGAACAACGTCATCGTGGGCCTGAACTGCGGCCTGCGCGGCAAGGCGCAGATCGGCAAGGGCATGTGGGCCATGCCCGACCTGATGGCCGAGATGATGAAGCAGAAAATCGGTCACCCCAAGGCCGGCGCCAACACCGCCTGGGTGCCCAGCCCGACCGGCGCCACGCTGCACGCGCTGCACTACCACCAGGTGCTGGTGTCCGACGTGCAGAAGGAGATGGAAAAGATCGACGCCAACGCCGAGCGCGACAACCTGCTCACCGGTCTGCTGACCATTCCCGTGAGCAGCAACCCGAACTGGAGCGCCGCCGAGAAACAGCAGGAGCTCGACAACAACGTGCAAGGCATCCTGGGCTACGTGGTGCGTTGGGTCGACCAGGGCGTGGGCTGCTCCAAGGTGCCCGACATCCACAACGTCGGCCTGATGGAAGACCGCGCCACGCTGCGCATCTCCAGCCAGCACATCGCCAACTGGCTGCACCACGGTGTCGTGACCGCCGCGCAAGTCACCAAGACCTTCGAGCGCATGGCCGCCGTGGTCGACGGCCAGAACGCCGGCGACCCGCTCTACAAGAAGATGGCCGGCAACTTCAAGACCAGCAAGGCCTACATGGCTGCGCAGGACCTGGTGTTCAAGGGCATGGAACAGCCGAGTGGCTATACCGAGCCGCTGCTGCATGCGTGGCGTTTGAAGGTGAAAGCCGCAGTCTGATCCCGGCTGTGACTCCCTCTCCCGCAGGCGGGAGAGGGCCGGGGTGAGGGCTCTGGCCGAGCCAACCCCACATCAACGCGGCGCCTTCGGGCGCCGTTTCCATTGACTCTCTTCGCCTGCACATGCATCTTCAATACCTTCTCTTCGACCCCAGCGACGACGGCGAAGGCACCGGTACCTGGGATGCCATGGCCAGCGTGCGCGCCGCGCAAGTGCCCGCCGTGCTGGCCGAGGTGCGCGCGGTGATGGCGTGGGCCGAAGCCCATGCCCCCGGCCCGCGCGGCCCGCTCGATGAGGGTGGCGCGTGGGACGCGGATGAGCAGGTGCAAACCGACGGCGAATGGACCACGGTGACGCTCACCTTTACCGGCCCGTGGGAATGGGGCGAGGCGGTGGTGGCGCACTTCACGCCACCCGGCGACTGAGTCACCCGCGGATCACCTCACTTCGATTCAGGGATCACCGACCCGTCGAACGACAGCGTGCGCCGCAGCACGATGGGCTTGCCGCCCGTGCGCAGCTTGCTCATCCAGTGCGAGAGGGCCGAGTCGAGGTAGTCGGCGTGGCCGGGGAACCACTTGGCCAGTTCCAGAGCGAAATCGCGCACCGTGGCGTGGTCGCCCACGGTCAGGCGTTGTTTCACCTCGTCGAGCGACTTCAAGACGGCGGCGTGCTCGTCGATGTGGCAATCGCGCGGTGGAAAATCGGTCTCGACCATCCAGCGGTCTTCTGCGTTGAAGTGGTCGCGAAGGTGTTTTTCGACGTCAGCGAAGCACGTTGCGACCTGTTCCCCGCTGGCGTTGATCAGGGCCGAGACCACGGCGACGAACTCGCGGTGGGTGTCGTCCATGGGGCCGTAGCCCAGCAGGAATGCGTCGCTCCAGGCGAGCGGGTTGTCAGTGGCCGAATAGCCCTCGGCAGTGCGGGTGTTCATACCTTCAGAAGATACACCCAACCGCACGGCTGCCGGGGCTCAGTCGGACTTCAGGCTGGCGGCTTTTCCGGCTTTGGCCATCAACTCGTTTTCCCGAGCGATCACCTTGCCGTACGCTTCCGGGCCCGCGCCCACCGGCTCGATCACCGCGCCTTCAAAGGTCTTCACCACTTCCGGCGCTTTCACCACTTCGGCAATTTCCTTGCTGATGCGGTCGATCGCTGCCTGCGGCGTGCCCGCGGCGGCGAGCACACCCACGACCACCGAGAAGTCGAACCCGGGCACCGTTTCCGCAATCGCGGGAATGTCTGGCGCCTGGGGTGAGCGCGCGGGGGCGTTGCTGGCCAACAGCCGCACCTGGTTGCTTTTGATGAAGCCCATTACCGAGGGCAGCGCCGCGACGGAGAAGTCCACCTGCCCGCCCACCAGGGCCGGCGTGGATTGGCCCGACCCTCGGTAGGGCACGTGGCGAAGGGTGAGGTTCTGCGCGACCTTCAGCGCCTCCATCGTCAGGTGGTGTGTGCTGCCGATGCCGGAGGACCCATAGGTGAATTCATCGGGTTTGCTTTTCACCAGCGTCAGGAACTCGGCGAAGGTGTGCACACCCGTTTTCGGGTGCGCCACCACGAACAGCGGCGAGCGCGCGATCAGCGACACCGGCAGGATGTCCTTGCCCGCCTGGTAGGTGGCCGCCTTGTTGACCTGGGGTGTGATGGACAGCATGGAGCCGTCCGACACGATGAACGCGTGTCCGTCGCCGGGCGTGCTTTGCAGCAGCGTCTGGTACGCCACCACGCCGTTGCCACCCGGACGGTTGTCCACCACCACCGACTGCCCGAGCCGTTCGCCCAGGTGTTTGGCAACCACGCGCGCTACCGTGTCCGGCAGCCCACCCGCGGCATACGGCACGATGAATTTCACCGGCTTGGAGGGGTAGGCCTGCTGTGCCCACGACGCCAGCGGCGTGAGGCACAAGGCGAGTGCGGCGGTGGCGAGTGTTCTGCGGTGCATGTGGGTCTCCGGTAGTGGGCGGTGCCGCTGTTCAACACCGATCTTGTCATTTACTTAGACAACTAAGATAATTCATTCTTGCAAACCGGATGGGGCTTGTCAACGTTGAAAACCCTCCACCCACCGGACACGAACAAGGAAGATGCATGACACCCGATCCCATGTTGATGAAGCTCGTCGTGGTGCGTGCCGAGCCTGCCGCACGCGACATCCAGTGCTTCGAACTGGCCGATCCCGCCGGCAACGAGTTGCCGCCCTTCACGGCGGGTGCGCACATCCGCATCAAGACACCGCTGGGGGTCACGCGCCAGTACTCGCTGAGCAACCATCCGGACGAGCGCCAGCGCTACGTCATTGCCGTCAAGCGCGAGCGCGACGGCCGTGGGGGCTCCGTCAGCCTGGTGGACACGGTGCGGGTCGGGCAGACGGTCGAGGTGGGCATGCCCGAGAACCTGTTCGAGCTGGACGACAAGGCGCGCAGCTTCGTATTGATCGCCGGGGGCATCGGCATCACGCCAATGATGGCGATGGCGCGCCAGCTGTCGTCGATGGGCGACCGGCCCTTCAAGCTCTACTACCTGACCCGGGACCCGGAAGGTACCGCGTTCCGGCAGGAACTGCTCGACAGCGATTTCGCGCCGAGCGTGGTCGTGCACCACGACCACGGCGATATCGCCAACGCGTTTGACCTGTGGCCGGTGCTGGAGAGGCCAGGCGCCGTCGCGGGCCGCCATGTGTACTGCTGCGGCCCCAAGCCGCTGATGGAGGCGATCAAGGACATGACAGGTCATTGGCCGAGCCGCACGGTGCATTTCGAGAGCTTCGGCGGCGACACGAAGCCGCACGCGGACGATCGGCCCTTCTCGGTGCAACTGCAGAAGGATGGACGGACCTTCGTGGTGCCGGTGGGCAAGTCCATCCTCGACACGCTGCGGGCCGAAGGCGTGCATGTGGCGAGTTCTTGCGAGAGCGGCACCTGTGGCTCTTGCAAGACGCGCTTGCTGAACGGCGAGGCCGATCACCGAGACCTGGTGTTGCTCGACGAAGAGAAGGGCGACCACATCATGGTGTGCGTGTCGCGCGCGAAATCGCCTTGCCTGGTGCTCGACCTGTGAGCGCAGCCGACACCAGCACACTCGTGCCCCTTCGTCTGGGGGTGCTGGGCATGGGCCGCGCGTTCACGCTGATGCTGCCCACGTTCCTGAACGACCCGCGCGTTCAACTGGTGGCGGCGTTCGACCCCCGGGCTTCGGCCCGGTCGCAGTTCGTGCAGACGTTCGGTGGTGCCTCGCACAGCTCGCCCGACGCGCTGTGCGCGGACCCCGACGTGGAGTGGGTCTACGTCGCCACGCCGCACCAGATGCACGCGGAACACGTGGCCTTGGCGGCGCGGCACGGCAAGGGCGTTCTGGTGGAAAAACCCATGGCCATCACGCTCGACGATTGCACGCGGATGATGGAAGCCTGCGAGCGCGCGAATGTGCCGCTGATCATCGGGCACAGCCACAGCTTCAACGCCCCGGTGCTGCTCGCGCGCCAACTGATCGACTCGGGCGCCTTCGGCCAGGTCCGCCTAGTGCATGCCATGCAGTACACCGACTTCCTCTACCGGCCTCGCCGCCCGGAAGAACTGGACACGGCACGCGGTGGCGGCGTCGTGTTCAGCCAGGCCGCGCACCAGATCGACATCGTGCGCCTGCTTGCCGGTGGCCTGACGACCCAGGTGCGCGCGAGCACGGGCGCATGGGACCCGTCCCGACCCACCGAGGGTGCGTTCAGTGCTTTGCTCAACTTCGCGAACGGCGCCTTCGCCAGCGTCACCTACAACGGCTACGGCTGGTACGACACCGACGCGCTCATGGACGGCGTGGGCGAGATGGGCCAAGCGAAAGACCCCGACGCGCACCACCAGACGCGCGCACGCCTGGCGTCGGTGCCCGACGAAGCACAGGAGGCCGCGTTGAAGGCGGAGCGCAACTTTGGTGGCCGCCTTTTTGTACCGCCGCCACCGCGCGTGCCGGATGCGTGCCAGCACTTCGGCCCGGTGCTCGTGAGCTGCGAGCGCGGAGACCTGCGCCTGACGCCGCGCGGCGTCGAGGTCGTGGACGCGAACGGCAGGCGTTTCGTCGAAGCCGACATCCCCCAGGTGCCGCGCGCCGAGGTGATCGACGAGGTGTGGAACGTGGCGCGCCATGGCGCGCAGCCGCTGCATGGCGGTGCGTGGTCACGGGCCACGCTGGCGGTGTGCCTGGCGATTCTGGAATCGGGTCGCCAGGCGGTGGATATCATGCCGATGCACCAAGTCGGCTACCGTCCACCCTCCAACCACCATGCCTGATACCCGCCCCACACAACACTTGCTGCGCCATTGGCGCGAGGCCGTCCCGCAGGATCGACTGGCGCACCTCGTGCGCGATGTGGCGCGGGCGCAAATGCGCGCGCTGCAGGTGCGGCTGAGCGCGCACGGCGTGTCCTTCGGTCACTGGACGTTCCTGCGCATCCTCTGGATTCAGGACGGGATCACGCAGCGCGAACTCAGCGATCTGGCGGGCGTCATGGAGCCCACCACCTTCACCGCGGTGAAGGCGATGGAGAGCATGGGCCTGATCGAACGGCGCCAACTCGCGGGCAACCGCAAGAACGTGCACGTCTTCCTCTCGAAAGAAGGGCGCGCGCTCGAAAAGGTGCTGGTGCCCCTGGCGGAAGATGTCAACCGTGCCAGCGTGCGCGGCATCCCGGACCGCTCGGTGGCCATCGTGCGCAAGAGCCTGTTGCAGATGATCCAGAACCTGGCCGACGAAGAAGCGGGCCTCAGCGAACCAGACCCCACTCTCAAATAGCGTAGCTTTCGTAGGTGGCGGGATGGAAGATCTCGTCGGTCGACAAGGCGCGGCCAGACAGGCCCTGCGCATGGTGGTGGCGCAGGAAGGTGTCGATGGTCGCGCGGTTGCGCGCCACGCCGTAGGACCAGTAGTCCTCGCCCATCGTTTCGCGCGCGGCCTTGAGCTGCTCTTCGACAAAGGGCAAGGTGACCTTCGTGGCCGAGGTGTCGGAGAGCGCGTCGAGGGCAGCGTCCTTCGCGTGTGAAAACGCCTTGAACACCGCGCCCGGCAACCAGGGGTGCCGCTCGGCCAAGGTCTTGCGCACGCCCACCACGTGCATGATCGGAAAAATGCCGGTGCGCCGGAAGTAGTCTTTCGCGGCCGACGTGGGGTCGTCGAACAGCCAGCCGACGTTCGGGTTCGCCAGGGCCTTCGCGCTGGGCGGGCGCGGCGCCATGAAGCCGTCGATCTCGCCGCGGTCGAGCAGTTCGGAAATGGTCACGCCCTCGGGCGCGCTCTCCAGCTTCACGCCAGCGGGCAGGCTCAGGGCGATCTTCTCGGGCCGCCCCGCGGTTTCAATGCCGCCGCGCACCCACGTCACGTCTTCGGGTGCAACGCCATGGTCGTCCTGCAGCAGCGCGCGCGCCCACACGTTGGCGCTGAGCTGGTACTCGGGCAAACCGATGCGCTTTCCCTTGAGGTCTTCGGGCCGCCGGATGCGGTCCTTGCGCACATAGATCGAGGTGTGCCGGAACGCGCGCGAGAGGAACACCGGCACCGCGATGTAGGGGCAGTCACCTTTTGCCGTCTTCACCGCGTAGCTGGAGAACGAGAGTTCGGAGATGTCGAACTCCTGGCTGCGCATCGCGCGAAAGAACATCTCTTCGGGATACAGGTTCATGTAGACCGGGTCGACGCCGTCGATCTGCACGCGCCCATCCAGCAAGGCCCGCGTGCGGTCGTAGTCGCCCATGGCGATGGAGAGTTGAAGCTTTGACATGGGGGCTTTCAGGCTTTGACGGAGTAGGACGGTTCCAGCTCGGGGCGGTTCGCGTCCTCGCCCCACACGCAGGTGGCTTCGTATTCGCGCCAATCGATGGTCTTGGGAATGACGGCCTGGAAGGCGCACACCGAGGCGGGAATGGCCTTGTCACCCGTGCCGATCGCGGGTTCGCCGCGCTGGAATTCGCGCACGGCTTCCAGCATCTGTTTGCGGAACTCCACCACCGCCATGTCGCTGGCGCCCAGGCGGTCGTGGGTGCGGTCGGCGATCGGGCCCATGGTGATCCACATCGCCACGTCCTGGTTGGGGAAGCCCGTGATGCCGGTGAAGTTGCCGGCCTTCATCGCCTCGCGGTCCTGCCAGAAACGGTTGTCTTCGTTGCGCAAGGGTCGGTAGTGCGCGTCGAGGTCCACACCCACGGTTTGCCGCAGGAACTTGCGCCAGGTCTCCGTCTCGGGCGTGCTGGCCGGGTGGCCCCATGCGAGGAAGTAGAAAACCGTGTGGGTGTCGTCCATCGGCACGTTCACGTTGGCCACGTTGTAGAGGTTGTTCGGCGGAATCAACACCGAGACGGGCGCGAGAAACACGGTCGAGCGCACGTACTCGTGCGTCGCCGCGTTCTGGATCGGCCGGCGGATCGCGGCGTAGCGGAATCCGTAGCCACCGCGCTGCACCTGCATGCGCGGCGCCTTGTCGGTGGATGGCCGCAGCCAGGTCTTGTCGGTGGCTTGCGCGCCCCCGACACGCGCGGGGACCATGTCGGACGAGTGCAGGCTGGAGCTGTGCGCGGAGTCGATCGCGCCTTCCAGAATCTGTGCCCAGTTGCAGGGCAGTACCACCTTGGCGATGGACACGCGCGTGTCCGCCGTCGGTGCCCATGGGGGTGGCACGAACGCCGGCACCTCGTCCGCCGCGCCGAACCACGCCCACACGAGCCCACCCCATTCCTGGACGGGATAGGCCTTGTGCCTCACCTTCTCGGCCAGGCCGCTCGCAGCGGGCTCCGACACCATCTCGAGCACGGTGCCCGCCACGTCCATCTTCCAGCCGTGGTAGAGACAGCGCAGGCCGCCTTCCTCGTTGCGACCGTAGACCAGGGACACGCGGCGGTGCGGGCACTTCTCGTCCAGCACGCCCACCGCGCCGTCGGTGTCGCGGAATACCACCAGGTCTTCGCCCAGCACACGGGCCTTGACGGGCGTGCCATCCGGCTCGGCGACCTCTTCGATCAGGCACACCGGCAGCCAGTGGCGCCGCATGAGTTGCCCCATGGGCGCGTCGCCGACAACGCGGCACAGCAGTTCGTTTTCTTCGGGTGTGATCATGGCGGCGACTCCGTGCGTGGTTCGAAGGTTGAGGCGTGAAGACTCAACCGGGCGACATTCTTAGTGATCTAAGTATATTGCCGCCACGTACGGATGACAAGTGGCGATGGCTCCGCGCGGCTCGGCTGGCCGCACGCCCGCGCCAGCGTCTTCAGCGAATCGCCGCGTAGCGCTGTTCCATCTCCTGGCGCATGGTCTTGCGCAGCGTGGCCGCGGCGTGGCGGCGGTGTTCGTCGGGGGTGCTGGGTTCGAGTGCCGGTACGGGCTGGGTTTTGCCGTCGTCGCCCACGGCCACCATGGTGAAGAAGCAGCTGTTGACGTGGCGTTGCACCTGCGTGCGGATGTTCTCGGCAATCACCTTGATGCCGATCTCCATCGATGAGGTGCCGGTGTGGTTGACGGCGGCGAGGAAGGTGACCAGTTCGCCCACATGGATGGGTTGGCGGAACATCACCTGGTCGACGCTGAGCGTGACGACGTACGAAGAGGCATAGCGGCTGGCGCAGGCGAACGCGACCTGGTCGAGCAGTTTCAGCACGCTGCCGCCGTGCACTTTGCCGGAGAAGTTGGCGGTGTCGGGGGTCATCAGCACCGTCATGCTGAGTTGGTGGCGAGGCAGTTCCATGGGGCGGTTCGTGGGTAGGGTTGGCGGAAGAAAAGGAGGCGCAGGCCGGTGATTCTGGGGCGTTAAAAGAAGCGGTTGCGAATATCCGGATTTTTCAAAGTAATCTCGGCTTCCCCACAACCGAGGAGAACACCATCAACACCCGTTTTGTCTCGCTGGCGCTCGCCGCCGTGCTGAGTACCGCCGCATGGGCCGGCCCCCAGGACCCTTCGTCTTTCGACGGCGCGCGTTACGCGCCCCAGAAGGCCTTGTACGACTTCAACTTCGCCAAGCCGCTGGAAGGCAAGGCGGCGTTCGGCTACGTCAAGAACCACCTGCGCGCAATCAAGGAATACGGCGACGCCGCGAAATCGCACATCGTGATCGTGGCGCACGGCAACGAGCTTCACGCGTTCTCGCGCCTGAACCGCGCCGCCTACCCCGACATGTACGAGGAGCTCAAGGCGCTGAAGGATGCGGGCGTGACGATCCGCGTGTGCAGCAACGCGGCGCGTTCGCGCGGCTACAAGCCCGACGAGTTCTACGACGTGGTCACCGTGGTGCCGGCTGCCGTGATCGACATCGCCAAGTGGCAGAACGAGGGCTACAGCTACATGTACGCCGAAGGCTTCCCGCGCCTCACGCGCGAGGAGCTGGTGAAGCAGACGGTCGAGCTGCAGTAAGCCCGCGGCTCAGGCCGGGGCGGTGTCCTGCGCGGGCACCGTTTCGGCCAACGCATTGGCCGCGCGCAAACCGTCGGCTTCGGTGCGGTACAGGTGCAGGCGCGGGCCTTCGTCGAGGTGGCCGGCGCGGCGCAACAGTTGCTCCACCGGCAGCTTGATGCCGACCAGGTGCAGCTCGATGCGTTGGTCGTCCAACTGCTCGCGCACGCGGCCGAAGGCTTCCGCGCCGGTGGCGTCGATCCAGTTGATCGGGTGCACGATCCACATCACGTGGCGCGTGTCGGGGTGGGCGGCGATGTGCTCCGCGACGGCGCGCTCGAAGCCGTTGGCCGTGGCGAAGTCGAGCGCGGCGTCCATGCGCAGCGCATACAGGCCGGGCGCCAGCGGTGGCAGCTGCCACAGGTGGCGGTCGCGCAAACTGCCGTCGGGGTGCAGGCCGACTTCGATGATGCGCGGGTGCAGGCGCAGGTAGAGGAAGTGCGACAGCGCCATGAGCACGCCGGCCAGCACGCCCCAGTACAGGCGCGGCGCGGCCAGCACCGTGACCGCAAACGTGACGCCGGCGATCACCGCTTCCACGCGCGAGAGTTTCCACAGTTGCGTGAAGGACCGCGGCTTGATCAGGCCGATCACGGCCACGAGCACGATCGCGGCCAGCACCGCCAGCGGCACGTGGTGCAGCAGCGGAATGAACAGCAGCAAGGTGATCAGCACCACCGCCGTCATGAACAAGGTCGCCCAGCCGGTTTTCGCGCCCGCGTAGAGGTTGAGCGCCGAGCGCGAGAACGACGAACTGGTGGGGAACGCGCCGCTCAGGCCCGAGGCCAGTTTGGCCAGGCCCTGGCCGATCAGGTCCTGGTCCTGGTCCCAGCGCTGGCCGCGTTGTCCGTTGTCCACCTTGGCGCTGGAGGCGGTTTCCAGAAAGCTCACGAGTGTGATCACCAGCGTGGGCACCACCAGCTGGCCGAGCGTGGCCCAACCCGGCCAGCCGGGCCAGTAGAGCGCGGGCAGACCTTGTGGCAGCGAGCCGATGACCGCGCCGCCGCGCGCCTCGAAGCCCACGGCGTAGCTGATGGCGGCGCTCGTCGCCACCACCGTGAGCACCGTGGGAAAGCCCGGCCGCCAGCGCCGCGCCAGCACCAGCAGCGCCAGGCTCACCAGCCCGAAGAGCATCGCGGGCCAATGCACTTGCGGCTGCGTGAACAGCGAGTCCCAGTCGCCCAGGCCGAGCAACGAAGGCAGTTGCGACGCGATGATGAGCACCGCCGCGGCTTGCGTGAAGGCCATCAGCACCGGCGAGTTGACGAGGTTGAGCAACCAGCCGAAGCGCGCAAAACCCAGCCCGATCTGCAGCAGGCCCGAGAGCAGCGCGAGCCACACGGCCAGCGCGATCCATTGCGCGCTGCCAGGCTCGGCCAGGCCGTGGAGCGAGGCGCCCACCAGCAGGCAGGTGAGTGCGGTGGGGCCTACCGACAGGCGCGGCGAGGCGCTGAACAACACGGCGATCAGCGCGGGCAGCAGCGAGGCGTAGATGCCGGTGACCAGCGGCATGCCGGCCAGCGCGGCGTAGGCCACGCCTTGGGGGATGACCATCAGGCCAACCGTGAGGCCGGCCATGGCTTCGCCGCGCAGCAGGGGCGCGTCGGGGCGCGGCCATCGGAGAAAGGGAAAGAGTCGGTGCAAACGGGACATGCCCCGATCGTACTGGCGTTGGTCGGGCATCAGCGCTGCGGCATGTCCTTCGCGGCGTAGCCCAGACTTACCGTGGCATCGGTCGGGATCGGCGGCACGCTCGCGTTCCACGCCACCCACTGCGCGCGCATGCGCTCCAGGCGTTCGGGCTCTCGCGCGGCGAGGTTGGCACGCTCGCGCTCGTCCTTGCTGATGTTGAACAGGTACTCGTGGCCGTCCACCTGCAGGTACTTCCAGTCGCCCTCGCGCAGCGCGCGCTGGCCCCGGTGGTTCATGCGCCAGTACAGCGGGCGTTCGAAGCGCTGAGCGGGGTCGCGCAACACCTTGAGCAGGCTCACGCCGTCGAGTGGCCAGTCCGGGTCGGCCTGGCCGCCGCCGGCGTCGAGCAGGGTGGTCGACCAGTCCATGGTCATGCAGTGCTGGGTGCTCACCGTCCCGGCGGGAATGGCCGCGGGCCAGTGCGCGATCCAGGGTACGCGGATGCCGCCTTCGGTGAGGTCCATCTTGCCGCCCACGAGTGGCCAGTTGTCCGAGAAGCGCTCGCCGCCGTTGTCGCTGGTGAAGACGATCAGCGTGTTCTCTTCCAATCCTTCTTCGCGCAGCGCGGCCATGAGGTGGCCAATGCCTTCGTCCATGTGGTGGATCATGCGGCGGTAGGTCTGCACGTCGCCGCCATGCAGGTGGAACAGGTTCTTCGCCACATCGGACGCCACGTGCGCGTCGTCGCGCGTTTCCCAGGGCCAGTGCGGCGCGGTGTAGTGCAGGCTGAGCAGAAAGGGCTTGCCGGCCTTGGCGTCGGCCGCGCGCTGGTGCACGTGGTCCACCGCGCGCTGCGAGAGCACGTCGGTGAGGTAGCCCACCTCGTGGTGTTCGTCCTCGTCGATGTAGAGGTCGTGCTCGCCGCTGGACGAGCAGTGGGTGAAGTAGTCCACGCCGCCGGCCATGATGCCGAAGAATTCGTCGTAGCCCGAGCGGCGCGGCCCGAACGTGGGCGGGTAGCCCAGGTGCCATTTGCCGATGAGCGCGGTGTGGTAACCGGCCTTCTTCAACAGCGACGGCAGCGTGGGCACCTCGGGCGGCAGGCCCAGCGTGGTGCTGCCCTTGCTGCGGCTGTTGATCGGCTCTTCCATCGCGCCGCGCAGCCGGTACTGGTAGCGCATGGTGATGAGCGCGAAGCGCGTGGGCGAGCACACCGGCGAGTTGGCATAGCCTTGTGTGAACTTCACGCCGCCCGCGGCCAGGCGGTCGATGTGCGGCGAGACCGGGCCGAAGTCCGCCGCGCGCCCACCGTAACAACCGAGGTCGGCGTAGCCGAGGTCGTCGCAGACGATGAAGATGATGTTGGGGCGTTGTTGTGCAGGTGCCATGGCGTGCTCACTCCACCTTCATGCCGGTGGCTTTGACGATCGGGCCGTAGCGGTTGTAGAGCGCGTCCATGCGCTGGCTCGCCTGCGCGCCGGTGAGGCCTTCGAAGAACAGGTCCAGGTTGTGCATGCGCGTCTGCACGTCGGGCCGCTTGAGCGCCTCGATGATGCCTTTCTGCAGCGTCTGCGCCACCGCGTCGGGCGTGGCGGCAGGCACCATCACGACGTAGAGCACTTCCTGCTCCAGGCTCTTGAGGCCGGCTTCGGCCACCGTGGGCAGCTCGGGCGCCAGGCGGGAGCGTTGGCGGCTGGTGACGGCCAGCGGAGTGATCTTGCCGGTCTGCACGTGCGGCAGCATGCCGGGCGTGGCGAGCACGCCGCCGTCGACCTCACCCGAGAGCACGGCCGTGACGGCCGGCATGTTGCCGCGGTAGGGCACTTGCGTGATCTTCGCTTGCGTGGCTTCCTTGATGACCTCGATCGCGAGGTGGCCCGGGCTGCCGCTGCCGGCCGAGCTGAAGTTCAACCCCTTGGTCTTGCCCACCTCGACCATGCTGGCCAGGGTCTTGATGCCGGTGGCCGGGTTCACGCCCACCAGCAGGCCCGAGGACGCCATCACCACCAGCGGCTTGAGGTCCGTGCGCTTGAACGGCATGGTGGCGTAGAGGTGCGGGTTGACGGTGAACGTGGTGTCGATGCTGAACAGCACGGTGTAGCCGTCGGCTGGGGCGCGCGCGACCTCGGTCGCGCCGATGTTGCCGGCCACGCCGGGCTTGTTGTCCACCACGAAGGGCTGCTTGAGCGTCTCCTGCAGCACCGTGGCCACCGAGCGCGTGAGCAGGTCCGAGGGGCCGCCGGCGGGGAAGTTGTTGACGAGGCGCACTGGCTTGTTCGGGTAAACGTCCTGCGCAGAGGCGAAGGGCGCGGCGGTGGCGGCGAGCAGGGCCAGGGCGAGGCGAAGGGCTGTGATCTTCATGGGATGTCGCAAGAAAGGAAGGAGAAGAAAAAGACTCAGGGCTGGTAGCCCGATGTCTGGACCACCGGGGCCCATTGCGCACGGTAGGCCGCGAGCATGCGGCGCGTCTGCTCGGGTGTGCTGGCCACCGGGCCCAGGCGCGCGTCGTTGAAGCGGCGCACGGTCTCGGGCTCCTGCATCACCTCGCGGATCGCCTGGCCTATCTGCGCCACGCGCGCGGCGGGCATGCTGGCCGGCGCGAAGAAGGTGTTCCAGCCGTCGGCGCCGAGGTCCAGCCCGGCTTCCTTGAAGGTCGGAATGCCGGGTGCGAAGGGCGAGCGTTTCGCGCTGGAGACCGCGAGGATGCGGATCTTGCCGGCCTCGTGTTGCGGCAGCAGGGCGTCGAAGGTGTCGAAGGCCACGGGGATCTGGCCGCCCATGAGGTCGCTGAGCAGCGGGCCCGAGCCGCGGTAGCCCACCACCTGCGCCTTCACGCCGGCCTTCTGGCCCACCATGAGGCCGAAGAAGTGCGGCAGGCTGCCGGTGGCCGGTACACCGAAATTGGCCTGCTCGGGGTTGGCGCGCACCCAGGCCAGCAGGTGGTTGAGTTCGCGCACCGGCACGCCCGCGCCCACGGCCACCGCGAACTCGTAGCTGCTCGCCTGGGACACGGGCTGAAAGTCCTTCTCGGGGTCGTAGCCGGCGTCCTTGAACACCAGCGGCGCGACCAGCATCAGCGCCGGGTTGGCCAGCAGCAGCACGCTCTGGTTGGCCGGGGTGGCCTTGAGCTGCTGGGCCGCGATGCGCCCACCGCCACCGGTGCGGTTCTCCACCACCACCGTCAGGCCCAGCTTGGGGCCGAGCTTGTCGGCCACCAGACGCGCCACTCGGTCGGACGAGCCGCCCGGCGCATAGGGCACGACGATGCGCAGCGGGCCTTCGGGCGCCTGGGCGCGGGCGGGCAGGGCGGTGGACGCGGCGAGCGCGGCGGTGAGGGCCAGCAGCTGGCGGCGGGTGGTCATAGGGCGGTCTCCTGATGGGGCACGGTGTTCCGGGCACAGCCCACCATGCTATGCAGTGACAATCAATTGCCGAAATCAATCGTTGCGGGTGTTTTCCCTGATGAACGACCGAATCACCGACCCCCATCAACAAGCCGATCTGCTGCTCTACCGGCTCTACCGCATCCACATCACGTCCGCGCGCCTGGTGGTGCACATGTGCGAGAGCGAGTTCGGCATCACGCGGCGCGAGTGGCGCATCCTGTCCTTCCTCGCCGAGCACGAGGGCGCGATGTCGTCGCAACTGGCCGAGCACGCCATGCTCGACCGCGCCCGCACCTCGCGCACCCTCGGCGCGCTGGCGACCAAGAAGCTCGTGGTGCGCCAGCCGCGCCCGTCCGACCGGCGCGAGGTGCACGTCTTCCTGAGCGACGAAGGCCGGCGGCTGTATAACGCGATCTATCCGCGCGTGGCGGCCATCAACCGAGAGCTGGCGGCCGGCCTCGATGCCACGCAGCGCCAGCAGCTCGACGCCATGGTGGACGCACTGCAAGCCCAGGCCGACCGCATGGTGGCGGCCCGGCCCGAGACCCCCGCGCCGCAAGACGGCGGTGATTGACCTCAGGAGCGCTTCATGCAACTCATCGCCTCGGCCGGCCTCATCCTGCTGGTTGTCCTGTGGGGTGTGATCGCGCCCGACTCCCTGGATGCCCTGTTCGCCACCGCGCTGACCCGCATCACGCGCGATTTCGGCTGGCTCTACCTCTGGGTGGTGCTGGGCCTGGTGATCATGGCGCTGGTGATGGCTCTGAGCCGCTATGGCGATCTCAAGCTCGGCGCCGAGGACGAGGAGCCCGAGTTCACGGTGACCAGCTGGTTCGCCATGCTGTTCGCCGCCGGCATGGGCATCGGCCTGGTGTTCTGGGGCGTGGCCGAACCGATCTCGCACTACGGCAACCCGCCGCCCGGCATCGCGGCCAATACGCCCGAGGCCGCCAACGCGGCCATGCGCTACAGCTTCTTCCATTGGGGCCTGCACCCCTGGGCGGTCTACAGCATGGTGGCGCTGGCGATTGCCTTCTTCCAGTTCCGCCGGGGCGGCTCCGCGCTCGTGAGCACGGCGGTGGAAGGGCTGCCCTGGGCGCCGCTCAAACGCATCGGCCCTCTGGTCAACGTGCTCGCGGTCATCGCCACCGCCTTCGGCGTGGCAGCCTCGCTGGGCATGGGTGCGCTGCAGATCAACAGCGGCCTCAATGCGATGTGGGGCTTGCCGGTGAGCGAGGCCTCGCAGGTCGGCATCATCGCTGTGACCACGGTGCTGTTCCTGACCTCGGCCGTCACCGGCGTGGCCAAGGGCATCAAGTGGCTGTCCAACATCAACCTCACCTTGGCCACCCTGCTGGCCCTGTCGGTGTTCGTGCTGGGCCCGACCGTGGTCATCATCGACGCCTTCACCTCCACGCTGGGCAGCTACGTGAGCGAACTGGTGCGCATGAGCCTGCGCATGACACCCTTTCGGGACAGCACCTGGGTGGGCGGATGGACCATCTTCTACTGGGCCTGGTGGGTGAGCTGGTCGCCCTTCGTGGGCCTGTTCATCGCGCGCGTCTCGCGCGGCCGCACCATTCGCGAGTTCATCCTGGGCACGGTGCTGGCGCCCACGCTGGCGGCGTTCATCTGGTTCTCGGTGTTCGGTGGCACCGCGCTGCACCTGGAGATCATGAAGAACGTGCCGATCGCCGATGCGGTGCGCGCCGATGTGGCCACGGCGCTGTTCGCCATGTTCGATGCGCTGCCGATGGGCTCGCTCATGTCGGGCATCGCGACCCTGCTCGTGCTGCTGTTCTTCGTCACCTCGGGCGACTCCGCCACGTTGGTGCTGGGCATGATGAGCACCGGCGGCCAGGAGAACCCGGGCGCGCGGGTCAAGATCGCGTGGGGCCTGCTGGTCTCGGGCATCGCCATCAGCCTGCTGCTGGCCGGCGGGCTCAAGGCGGTGCAGACGGCGACCATCGTGTTCGCGCTGCCCTTCACCGCGGTCATCGTGCTCATGGCCATTGCGCTGTGGCGCGGCGTGCGCGACGACTGGCACGAAGAGCAGCGGCGCGAGCGTGCCCTGCGCAAGCGCATGCGCGAAGTGTTGAAATGAGCCATGACCCTTGAACTCGCGCTCGCCTTCGGCAAGAGCTTTCTTTTCGCCTTCGCGGCCATCCTGCCGATCCTGAACCCCGCGGCCACCGCGCCGATCTTTCTCAGCCTCACCGAAGGCGCGTCACCGTCGACCCGCGCGGCGCTGGCCCGGCGCATCGCGCGCAACATGTTTGCGCTGATGCTGGGCTCCATGCTGGTGGGCTCGTATGTGCTGGACTTCTTCGGCATCTCGCTGCCGATCGTGCGCGTGGGCGGCGGGCTCATCGTGGCCGCTTCCGCCTGGCGCCTGCTCAACACCGACCATGTGTCCGAGGACAGCCGCGTCGCCCTGGCCGAGGCCTTCACGCCCGAACGCGCGCGCCGCCAGGCGTTCTACCCGCTCACGTTTCCGATCAGCTGCGGCCCGGGCTCCATCGCCGCGGCCATCACCGTGGGCGTCACCCTGAACGACCAGCGTTTCGCACTCTCGCTGGCCCGCATGGGCGGCGGCGTGCTCGCGCTGTTCGCCATCGGCATCCTGCTGTACCTGGCGTTCCGTTATGCGCAGCGCCTGCTCAAGCCGCTGGGCGAAGCCGGCACCATCATCTTCCTGCGGCTGTCGGCGTTCATCCTGCTGTGCCTGGGGGTGCAGATCGTGTGGGATGGTTTGAGCGAGTTGTTGCGCAGCCTGATGGCGCCGGTGGGGGGGTGATTTTTACGGGCCACCGACGCGCGCAATCGCGCGCTGGAGGGTCCATAAAATGGCCGGTGGGCTTTACCGCAGCACGTCGCGGATGGTCGGGTCCTTGTCGAACTGGGCCTTGGCAAACGGGCACAGCGCGATCACCTTGGTGTGCGTCTCGCGCGCCCAGGCCACGAGCGCGTCGAGCAACTGGCGTCCGGCGCCCTGGCCTTTGAGGCGCTCGTCCACCTCGGTGTGGTCGATCACGATCAGCGTGGCGTTGGTGCGGCTGTAGGTCATCTCCGCGATGCGCTCGCTGCCTTGCTGGATGTAGAAGGCGCCCTTGGCGTCGGCTTCCTGGTGTGCGATGGTGTGGGGTGTCGTCATGGTCTTGGGGTGTGGTGTGGGTCAGGCCAGCACGTCGCGGATGGCGGGATTGCGCTCGAACTGGTGTTTGACGTACGAGCAGACGGGAATCACTTTGTTGTTCGTCTCGCGCGCCCAGGCCACCATGGCGTCCTGCAGCTGCTGCGCGAGACCATGGCCGCGCAGGTTCGGGTCCACGTAGGTGTGGTCGACCACGACCAGCGACGGGTTGGTGCGGCTGTACGTCATCTCGCCCACCTGCTTGCCGTCGTGGTGGATGTGAAAGACACCGCGCGAGGCGGCTTCCTGGTGTTCGATGGTCTGTGTCATGGAGCGATGGCCGGTGCGGCGGTGGGTTGCGGCAGGGGTGCTTCCCATGCATTCAACACGATGGGCCTTGGCCTGTGCGTTCCGAGGGGATTTCCGGCTCGCCAAACAACAAGGCCCGCAACGCGGGTTGCGGGCCTTGCGGTCAGAGCGCCGGGTCGGTCAGACCTTGGCGGTGGTGATGAAGCTGTCGTAGCGCCATTCGGAGAAGCGGCTCCACAGGATCTGGTCGCGCTGGAAGGCGCGCATGTCCTGGTGGATCTTCTTGAATTCGGGCGACTTGGCTTCCTGCTCGGCGAACACGGCCATGGCGGCCTTGAAGCCGGCATCCATCACGTCCTTCGAGAACGGCTTGAGCTTGGTGCCGGCGGCCACCAGGCGCTTGAGCGCGGCCGGGTTCTGGGCGTCGTACTTGGCGGTCATGTCGCGTGCGGCCACGGCGCCCGCGGCGCGCACGATCGCCTTGTTCTCGGCCGACAGCGCGTCGAAGGCCTTCTTGTTGATGAAGAACTCCAGCTCGGCGCCGCCTTCCCACCAGCCGGGGTAGTAGTAGAAGGGCGCGACCTTGTGGAAGCCCAGCTTCTCGTCGTCGAACGGGCCGACGAACTCGGTGGCGTCCAGCTGGCCCTTTTCGAGCGCCTGGTAGACCTCGCCAGCGGGCATGTTCTGCGCGACCACGCCCAGCTTGGCCATGGTGTCACCGAACAGGCCGCCGCCCAGGCGCATCTTCAGGCCCTTGAGGTCGGCCACCGACTTGATCTCCTTGCGGTACCAGCCGCCCATCTGGGTGCCGGTGTTGCCCGAGCTCATGGAGACGATGTTGTACTTGGCGTAGAACTCGTCCATGTACTTGCGGCCGTTGCCGTGTTCCATCCAGGCGTCCATGTGGCGCGCGGTCAGGCCGAAGGGCACGGCGCAGCCGAAGGCGAAGATCGGGCTCTTGCCGGTGAAGTAGTACGGCGCGGTCTGCGCCATCTCGATGGAGTTGTCCTGAATCGAGTCCACCACGCCGAAGGCCGGCACGATCTCGCCGGCCGCGTGCAGCGAAATTTCGAACTTGCCGCTGGACAAGGCCTTCACGGTTTCCGAGAACTTCTCGGCCGAACCGAAGATGGTGGGCAGCGATTTCGGGAAGCTCGAGGCCAGGCGCCAGCGAATGGCAGCCTGGGCGTGCACGGCGGGTGCGACACCCGCGGTCAGAACGCCCGCGATGCCGGCGTGTTTGATGAGGGAACGGCGATCCATTGAATGTTGTCTCCAGTACGGGGAATGAAAAAGGGCCATGGGCCCGCGAGAACCTGAAGCGTACTCCAACCGGTATTGCCATCCGGCGTTGCCCGGTATTGATAGCATGCGCTTCAGCCCGGGAGCAACTGCGCCAGGTCGAAACTGCTGCGCCGACCCATGTCGCCTCGGTGACGCTGCAGCCACTGCTCGGCCGCGCCCCGGCCCAGCGCGTGCAGGTGCGACAGGAACGACCACTGCGTCTCGGTCTTGCTGCCCGCGCCCAGGGGCGCGAGCGATGCGCCGCCGTCGATGAGGTGCACGCGCAGGCGCTGCACGCGCCGCAGCAGCGCGGGGCCACCGGCTTGTGGCGTGTCGCCGGCCATCTGCTTCATCAGCGCCAGCGTGCGCAGTTCCTTGAGCAGGCTGGCGTTGAAGGTGACTTCGTTGATGCGGTCGAGGATGTCGCTCGCGCGCGTGGGCACCACGTCGCGCAGCATCGGGTTGATCTGCACCAGCAGCAGGTCGTCGGCGGGGGTGTCCTGCACCAGCGGCAGCAGCGAGGGGTTGCCGGCGTAGCCGCCGTCCCAGTAGGCCTCGCCGTCGATCTCCACCGCCTGGAACAGCAGGGGCAGGCAGGCCGAGGCCAGCACCATGTCCGCGGTGAGGCCGTGCTGGCCGAAGATGCGCAGCGCGCCGGTGCGCACGTGTGTGGCGGCCACGAACAGCTGCGTCTTGTGGCAGTGGCGCACGCGCTCGAAGTCCACCGTTTCCGAGAGGATGTCGCGCAGCGGGTTGAGGTTGAGCGGGTTGAGCTGGTAGGGAGAGAACTGGTGGCCCAGCGCGTCGGCGGCCTGCTTGAGCGGCTCGGTCCAGGGCTTCATCCAGGGCGCGATCCATTCGTTGACGGGCTCCAGCATCGCGCCCAGCGGGCTGGTCTGCAGGCTGTGAAAGGGCGAGAGCTCGGCCACGCGTGTCCAGAACTGGCGCAGCACGCGCTGCGCGCCCGCGCGGCCGCCGTCCATGAGCCCGGCGGCCAGCGCCACCGCGTTCATCGCGCCGGCGCTGGTGCCGCTGATGGCGGTAATCTCCAGCGTTTCGTCTTCGAGCAGGCGGTCGAGCACGCCCCAGGTGAAGGCGCCGTGGGAACCGCCGCCCTGCAAGGCCAGGTCGATCGGGTGTTTTCCGGGGCGGATGGCGCGGCGGGGGATGGATGCGGTCATGTGCTGCATTGCAGCATGCTTTTGTGAAGCGCCGCTCCCTCGCATTGCTGCTGAGACGGGCTGACCCAGGCGGATCACCGCGCTGGCTGCGCGGCTACATCGTTGACGGCCCGGTGTCTCCCTTTCGCGTCAGCGCGGTGCACCCGCCGCCAGCCAGGCCCTCCAGCCCCCGAAGTGCGTGATATCGGTCGCGCCGACGATGCCCAGGCCTTCGCAGATGAAGCCGGGCACTTCGCTGCCATCGGCCAGCTTCACCTTGCCGATGCCCAGCGGCGCGGGAATGCCGGCCACGAAGCTGCCGAACAACGCGGCGGGCACTTCCCACACCTCCAGCGCAACCGCGGCACCGCCCTCGGCCGCGCGCACCATGCCCGGGCGTTGTACCGGCCCACCGGCGAGGGCGTACAGCTTGTACTCGGCGGCCGACAGGGGGCTGGCCAGCAGGCGCGCGCCGCGCGAGGTGAGCTGGTGGTTCAGGGGCAGGCCCGAGAGGTGGGCTCCGCAGACGGCCACGCGCACCGCGCCTGTGCCGGCCGTGCCCAGGTCGCCTGAAGGCAGACCGTTGCATGGCGGGGTGGACGCCACATCGCTGGCGGTGGCGCCCAGCGTGCCGCCGAGCGCGCGGTGAAAGCGGTCGGCCAGGCGCAACAGCGCGATGTCTTTGTGCGCAGGCGCGCCGAGGGTCACACCCCAGGGCAAGCCTTGGGCGTCGCCGCTGGCCAGCACGCCGGCCGGCACGGCCACCGCGCAGTGGTCCAGCAGGTTCACGAAGTTGGTGTAGTAGCCCAGGTTCGAGTTGAGGCGGATCGGGTCGGCCTGCATCTCGTCGATGCGGTAGATGGTGCCGGCGGTGGGCGTGAGCATGCAGTCCACGTCGCGCCACACGCGGTCGCACACGCGGCGCAAGGCCTTGAGGCGGTAGGCCGCGGCGAAGGCCTCGGCAGCGCTCTTGCGGCCGCCGCCTTCGATGATGCTGCGCACCGGTGGAAACACCGCCTCGGGCTGCGCGTCGATGAAGCTCTGGATGGCGATGTAGCGCTCGGCCACCCACGGGCCTTCGTACAGCAGCTTGGCCACTTCAAGAAACGGCGTGAGATCGAATGCCACGGCCGTTCCACCCAGCGATTCGAGCCGCTGTACGGCCGACGCGAAGAGCGCCGTGGCGGCCTCGTTGCCGAAGAACGCGAGGTCTTGCGGACGAGGCACCCCGAAGCGGAACGGCCCGCCCGAGAAGTCCACGCCCAGCGGCTGGGCCGGGCGGCTGTAGGCATCGGCTTCGTCGAACGCCGCCGCCGCGCCCAACACGGTTTGTGCGTCGCCCGCCGTCAACGCGAAGATGGACGGCGTTTCCGCCGAGCGGCAGGCGGGCAGCACACCCGAGGCCGAGAGCAGACCCAGCGTGGGCTTGAGACCGATCAGGCCGTTGAACGCCGCGGGCACGCGTCCCGAGCCGGCGGTGTCGGTGCCGAGCGCAAATGCCACATACCCTTTCGCCACCGCCACGGCCGAACCCGAGCTGGAACCGCCCGAGACGAAGGCCGGGTTGTGGGCGTTCTGGCACGCGCCATACGGCGAGCGCGTGCCGTTCAGGCCGGTGGCGAACTGGTCGAGGTTGGTCTTGCCCACCGGCACCGCGCCGGCCGCGAGCAACTGGCGCACCAGGAACGCCGTGTCGTCCGGCGTGAAGGCGAATGCCGGGCAGGCGGCGGTGGTGGGAATGTGCGCGAGGTCGATGTTGTCCTTGATGGCGAAGGGCACGCCGTACAGCGGCAGGCTGGCCGGGTCCACGCCCTCCAGGCGGGCAATGAAGGGTTCGACCTCTGCCGCGCTCAGCACGTGGATGTACGCGTGGTGCGTGTCGGCCAGGCTGCGGCGCCGCGCTTCGGTGATCACATCGAGCACGGTGGTGCCCTGGCGGTAGGCGGCTTGCAGGCTGGCGAGATCGAAAGACAGTTGACTCAAAGACATGACAGGAAACTCCTTGGCTATTTTTGGGGGCCGTTCAGGCCACCGTTTCGTCGATCAGCACCAGCACGTTCTGGCCGGCGGCCACCGCGCCGCCTTGCGCGCACATGAGGCTGTGCACCGTGGCGTTGGCGGGCGCGAGCAGGTTGAACTCCATCTTCATGGACTCGATGACCAGCAACACGTCGCCGGCCTGCACCTGCTGGCCCACGCTCACCGCAACCTTCCACACGTTGCCCGGCACGCTGGTGGCCAGCGCCCGGCCGCCTTCGGGCAGGTCGATCTCGGCCTCCACGCCGGCGGCCGACACGTCCGCATCGCTCGCGTAGTCCACCTGGCCCGCGGCGGCCCAGCGCTCGCGCTCGGCTTCGAACGCGGCTTGCTGCCTGGATTTGAAGTCCGCGATGCTGGCGCCGTTCTCGGCCAGGAAGCGCCGGTAATCTTTAAGGCTGAACGTGCCGTCTTCGGTGCGCAGCGCATAGCCGCCGTGCGGGAAGCGGGCGCGAATGGCCAGCAGCTCGGCCTCGCTCACGGGCTCGAATCGGATCTGGTCGAAGAAGCGCAGCAGCCAGGGTTGCTCGAACGGCGTGCCCGGCGTGCCGTGGCGCCAGCGGTTCCACATCTGCAGCGTGCGGCCGACGAACTGGTAGCCGCCCGGGCCTTCCATGCCGTACACGCAGAGGTACGCGCCGCCAATGCCCACCGCGTTTTCCGGCGTCCAGGTGCGTGCGGGGTTGTACTTGGTGGTGACGAGCCGGTGGCGCGGGTCCAGCGGCGTGGCCACCGGCGCGCCCAGGTACACATCGCCCAGGCCGAGCACGAGGTAGCGCGCGTCGAACACCGTGTTGAACACCTCGTCGATCGAATCCAGCCCGTTGATGCGGCGGATGAACTCGATGTTGCTCGGGCACCAGGGCGCGTCCGGGCGCACCGACTGCATGTACTTTTCGATCGCCAGTTTCGTCTGCGGGTCGTCCCACGAGAGCGGCAGCACCACCGTGCGCGACGGCACGACCATCTCATCCACCGGCGGCAGCGCGTCGTCCACCGCGCCGATCACGCGCAGCAATTCGTCGCGCGGCAACTGCGCGGGGTCGAAGTGCACCTGCAGCGAACGGATGCCGGGGGTGAGGTCGATCACGCCCTGCAGCGCCCGTTGCTTCAAGCCTTCGAGCAGTGCCTGCACGCGCATGCGCAGCTCCAGGTCCAGCGTGAGCGGGCCGAATTCGATGAGCACATAGCGGTCGCCCGCCTGCCGCACCACGCGGCGCGGTCGCTCGCCCTCGGCCGCACGGTCGTCGAGGAGGGGGCTCGCCAGCGAGCCTGCACGGCGGTGAAAGCGCACGGTGTCACCGGGCCGCAGTTGCCCCAGCTTCCACAGCTCGTCGTGCAGCACCACGGCCGGGCAGACGAAGCCGCCCAGGCTCGGGCCATCGGGGCCGAGGATCACCGGCATGTCGCCGGTGAAGTCGATCGCGCCGATGGCATACGCGTTGTCGTGGATGTTCGACGGGTGCAGGCCCGCTTCGCCACCGTCGGTGCGCGCCCACTGCGGCTTGGGGCCGATCAGGCGCACGCCGGTGCGGCTGCTGTTGTGGTGCACCTTCCAGTCGGTGCCGAAGAACATCGCAATGTCGTCGGGCGTGAAGAAGTCCGGTGCGCCGTGCGGGCCGTAGAGCACGTCGATGTCCCAGTGGTTGGTGTACGCGGGGATCAGCACCGGATCGCTGTCGGTTTGCGTGGCCGCGTCGGCCAGGTGCAGCACATCGCCCGTGCGCAAATGCCGCCCCGCGTGCCCGCCAAACTGGCCGAGCGTGAAGGTGCTGCGACTGCCGAGGTACAGCGGCACGTCGAGCCCGCCAGCCACCGCCAGCGCGAGGCGCACACCGTGTTCGCAGCGGCCCACGGCCAGCGTGGCGCCGGCCGGTACATCGATGGCTTGCCACATCGGCACCGTCTGGCCGTTCAGCGTCAGCTTCGCGGGCGCGCCCGTCACCGCCACCACGCTGGCCACATTGAAGCGCAGCGTGGGTCCGGCCAGGGTGATCTCCAGTGCCGCCGCGTCGGGCGGATTGCCCACCAACCGGTTGGCCGAGCGGTGCCCATGCGCGTCCATCGGGCCACTCGGTGGCACGCCCACCGCCCAGTAGCCCTGGCGGCCGGGCCAGTCCTGCACGCTGGTCTGCACGCCGGGTTCGAGCACGTCGATGGTGCGCGGCTGGAAGGCGAAGGTGGAGAGAAAACGCGTGACCTGTCGGCCCTCGCGGAACACCACGTCGCGCACCACCTGGCGCAGGTAGCCCAGGTTGGTTTCGATGCCGGCCAGGCGCGTCGCGTCCAGCGCGTCTTCCATCTTCTTCAACGCCTCGTCGCGCGTGTCGGCGGTGACGATCAGCTTGGCCAGCATCGGGTCGTACCAGGCGGGCACCTCGGTGCCGCGCTCCACCCAGCTGTCCACGCGCGCGTCGGTGGGGAACACCACCTCGGTCAACAAACCCGCGCTGGGCTGGAAATTTTTCGCCGGGTCTTCCGCGTACAAGCGCACCTGGATCGACGCGCCGCGTGGCGTGGGTTGCAGGGTGTGCAAAGGTGGCAAGTCACCCGCCGCGAGTTGCAGCATCCAGGCCACCAGATCCACACCGCACACCTGCTCGGTCACGCCGTGCTCGACCTGCAGGCGCGTGTTCACTTCGAGGAAGTAGAACGCGCCGGTGGACGCGTCGTAGACGAACTCCACCGTGCCGGCGGAGCGGTAGTTCACGGCTTGTGCCAGGCGCACGGCGGTGGCGTGCAGCTCGTGGCGCTGCGCATCGCTCAAGCCCGGCGCGGGGGTTTCTTCGATCACTTTCTGGTTGCGCCGTTGCACGGAACAATCGCGCTCGCCCAAGGCAATCACACCGCCCGCACCATCGCCGAACACCTGCACTTCGATGTGCCGCGCCTGCTCCACGTACTTCTCGAGGAAGAGACCTGCGTCCTTGAAGTTGGCTTGCGCGAGCCGCCCGACGGCGTCGAACGCATCGCGCAGTTCGGTGTCGTTCCACACCAGCCGCATGCCGATGCCGCCACCACCGGCCGTGCTCTTGAGCATCACTGGGTAGCCCATGCGCGCAGCTTCTGCCGTGGCCTGCGCCACGTCGAGCAACAAGCCCGTGCCCGGCAGCAGCGGAACACCGTGCGCCTGCGCCAGATCCCGCGCGGTGTGCTTCAGGCCGAAGGCGCGCATGTGTGCCGGTGCGGGGCCGATGAAGGCGATGCCGGCGTCTTCACAGGTCTGGGCGAACGCGGGGTTTTCCGAGAGGAAGCCGTAGCCGGGGTGAATGGCCTGCGCGCCGCAGTCCTTCGCGATCTGCAGGATGCGATCGCCGCGCAAGTAACTCTCGGCTGCCGGTGCCGGGCCGAGCAGGTACGCCTCGTCCGCTTCGCGCACGTGGCGGGCCTGTGCGTCGGCTTCGGAATACACGGCCACGCTGCGAACGCCCAGCGTTTTCAGCGTGCGGATGATGCGGCAGGCAATCGCGCCGCGGTTGGCAATCAGAACCTTGCTGAACATGGGTTGGGTCTCCGGGGCAGGCCGTCCTGCGAAGGCTGTGAGGTCAGGCAGGTCGTCCTGCTGGCCATACGAAAGTCGTGCGCGTGTCAGATGCCGCTCCAGCACATGCCGAGGAACCGGCTTCGCCGGGCCTCTGGCGTGGTCCCCCTTGGGGGGAAGCCGCGCAGCGGCGCAGGGGGGGTCATGGTTCGTTCCAGAGGAGAAGCTGGATGGGTGTGGGGTTGTAGGCGTTGCACGGGTTGTTGAGTTGCGGGCAGTTGCTGATCAGCACCCAAACATCCATCTCCGCGTGCATCTCCACGTACTTGCCCGGACCGGACACGCCGTCTTCAAAGCTCAGCGCGCCGTCCGCCGTCACCGGTACGTTCATGAAGAAATTGATGTTGGGCACCAGGTCGCGTTTGCCCAGGCCCACGTCGGCGTGCTGCAGGGCGATGAGGTAGTTGTCGCGGCAGCTGTGCATGAACTTCTTCTGCAGCGCGTAGCGCACGGTGTTGCTCTCGGCCGCGCAGGCACCGCCCAGCGTGTCGTGCCGCCCGCAGGTGTCGGCCACGATGGTGAGCATGGCGTTGCCGTCGTTGCTGCGGATGACGGAGCCCGTGGTGAGGTAGATGCCGCCCTGGCGTTGCATGGTGGCGGTGGCGCTGTAGTGCTCGGCCGGGTCGTGCCGGTTGTAGAACAACACGTCGGCGGCCTGGTTGCCCTCCAGGTCCACGATGCGCAGCGTCTGGCCGCGCTTCACTTCGAACAGGATGGGTTCGCCCGCCGGGTGGCGCTGGTTCATCACGGCCTGGGCCGGGTCGAGCGCGCTCTCCTGGATGCGGATGGCGGTGGCTTCTGGGGTGGTGGTCGTGTTCATGGTGGGGGTCTCCATCACAGGTACAACATGTCGGTGTTGTGCAGCGCGCGCGCGTTCTCGGGGCGGAAGGCGCGGCACACGTCGTCGGCCGGCGCGGCGCCGCAGCGCCATGCGAGCAGGCCTACTTTCTTCGGCGCGTAGTGGCTGGCGGTGTCGAGCCCGTGCGGCGCGGTGCTGATGGCGGCGATCACGTCCATGTCGAAGCGCAGCTCGACGAAGTCACCGGCCTTCGCGTGCTCGGGCACGAAGGCGAAGCGGCCTTGTGTATCCACGCCCACCTTGCTGAACAGGTTCACCGGCGCGATCAGGTCGCGCTTGCCGAGACCGTACTTGCCGATCTCGATCAAGAGGCCGTCCTTGCCCGAGCGGTGCATGGCGTTGCGGTGCGCTGCGTAGCGCTTCTCGCCGTACTTCTGCTGCATCAGTTCGTTGTCGAGCAGCGCGCCCAACGGGTCGTGCCAGCCCAGGCTGTCGGCGGTGAAACTGGCCATGCTGCGGCCCATGTCGCTCATGAGCACGTGGCCGCGCGTGTAGTGCGCGGTGTGCTGCGCCTTGAGCGAGTCGGGCATGTTGTAGCGCTCGAGTTTTTCCTGTGCGCTGTAGAGCACCAGGCTCACGTTCGCCCCGGCTTCCAGCGCGACGAAGCGCAGGGCGCTGCCGCGTGGCATGCGCCAGCTCCAGTGGCTGCCACCGGGCACGGTCTCGCTCCACATGAGCTGGGTGGTGTCGACGCCCGACAGCGCGGGCGCGGGGAAGGATTGCCAGAGGGCGGGTGTGTCCACCGGCGCGGCTTGTGGGGCGTTCGGCGTGGCGGTTGTCGTGTTCATGGGATGTGTCTCCAGAGATGTCAGACGGCCATGCCGCTCATGCGCTGCAGTTGTTCCAGGTCGGTTTTCATGCCGGAGGTCTCGCGGATGCGGTCCAGGATGTCGCGCTTCAGGCGCACGAATTCGGGCGCGTGCTTCAGGTCCTGCGTGCGCTGGTCGCCAAAGGGCACGTCGTAGATCGTGTCGATGCGGCCCGGGCGCGGTGACATCAACACCACGCGGCTGCCCAGGTACAGCGCCTCTTCCACGTCGTGCGTCACGAACACGATGGTGGCCTTCTCCAGCTTGTGCACGTAACGGATCAGGTCGTGCATGACCTCGCGCGTTTGCGCGTCCAGCGCACCGAAGGGTTCGTCCATCAGCACGATGTCGGGCCGGCCCATCAATGCGCGCGCAATCGCCACGCGCTGCTGCATGCCACCCGAGAGCTGGTTGGGCCAGGCGTGGCCCATGGCCTCCAGGCCCATCAGGCGCAAGAGCGCGTCGGCCCGGCCGTCGGCGGCTTCCACGTCGGCAGACGTGCGGCCGTCGGTGTGCGCGCGCAGCTGGCGGCAGAACTTGATGTTCTGGCACACCGTCATCCAGGGGTACAGGCTGTAGTGCTGGAACACCATGGCGCGGTCGATGCCCGGGCCGGTCACCGCGTGGCCGTCCACCAACAGGTCGCCACTGGTTTGCACTTCGAGCCCACCGATGGTGCGCAAGAGCGTGGACTTGCCACAACCCGAGGCGCCGACGAAGGTGACGAATTCGTTGGCGCAGATGTCGAGGTTGATGTTTTCGAGGGCGTTCAACGGCGCGCCGTCGAAGCGTTTGAACACATCGCGAATGGCGATCTTGGGCACCGTGAGCGTGGACGCGGACGGGCTGATGGGGTTGGTGCTCATCGGTTCAGCCTTTGAGGTACAGCCAGGGGAACGCACGGCGGTGCGCAAGGCGGAACAGCTGGTCCGTCACCAGGCCGATGAGGCCGATGACGATGATGCCGGCGAAGATCGTGTCGGTTTGCAGGAAGCGCTGCGCCCGCAGGATGGCGTAGCCCAGGCCCGAATTCGCGGCCACCAGCTCGGCCACCACCAAGTAGGTCCAGGCCCAGCCCATGGTGATGCGCAGGGTGTCGAGCAAGGCCGGTTTGGCGCTGGGGAAGATCACCTTCTCGACCAGCTCCGAGCGGTTCGCGCCCATGGTCTGCGCGGCTTCCACTTGCGCGGCCGGCACGCGGCGGACGTCTTCCGCCACCATCAACACCATCTGGAAGAAGGTGCCGATGAAGATGATGGCGATCTTCGAACCCTCGCCAATGCCCACCCACAACATCACCAGCGGAATGAACGCCACCGCCGGCATGTAGCGGATGAAATCCGTCAGCGGCTCCAGCAGCGCCTGCACCGCGCGGTACGAGCCGATGAACAGGCCCAGCGGCAGCGCGATGATGGCCGAGAGCAAAAAGCCCGTGACCACGCGGTAGATGCTGATGCCCATGTCATCGAACAGGCCGGTCTCGGTCGCCCAGGTCCAGGTCTTGGTGAGCACCTGCAGCGGCGCGGGAAGAAACACCGGGTCCAGCCCGCCAAAGGCCGCGAGCAGCGCCCAGAGCACCAAAGGGGTGAACAGGCCGACGAGGGCGAGCACCCAATAGGTGCGCCGCGCGATCGGTGCGCGCACCGTCCAGAGG
>NZ_SCML01000035.1 GCF_005503365.1 Hydrogenophaga sp. 2FB | reverse complement strand
TCCTCGCCCCGCCGCGCCCGGAGCCCCCCAAGCCGCGTCCGCCGGCCGTTGCCGCCACGCCCGCACCGACACCCGCCGCTGCGCCCAAGCCAGCGCCGACACCCACACCGGCTGCGCAAGCGCCCGCGGCACCCGCCACGGAACCCACGGCCGTGCGCAGCTTCGCCGAACTCTCGACCGAGGCCCGCGCACAGTTGCCGCAGGTCAACGTCAGCGGCTCCACCTACTCCAAGAACCCGGCGCTGCGCATGCTGATCGTCAACGGCAAGGTGCTGCAGGAAGGCCAGGAAATTTCGCCCGGCTTCAAGCTGGAAACCATCGGCCAGCGCAGCGCGGTGCTCAACCACCAGGGCATGCGCTACTCCATCGGTTACTAGGAACTCGCCATGAACACCGACCCGGTCGATCCCGTTCTGCAGGTCAAGGCACTGCGGTTTGCCTGGGGCGATCGGGTGCTCTTCAACGACCTGTCATTCGAGCTGCCCCCGGGCGTGAGCCTGCTGCGTGGTGATGACGGCAGCGGCAAGAGCACCTTGCTCAGCGTGATCGGCGGGGCGCAAAGCGCGGCGGCGGGCACGCTCGCCATCCAAGGCATTCCGCTTGATCGGCAGCACGATGCCTACCGCCACCAGGTGTTCTGGATCGACCCGCAAACCGAGGCGCACGACGCCCTCGCGGCCAAAGGCTATCTGGACAGCCTGAGCCACCACTACCCGAGCTTCGACGCCGAGGCCATGGCCGAGCTGGTCGACGGCTTTGGGCTCGGGCCGCACCTGGCCAAGCCGATGTACATGCTCTCCACCGGCAGCCGCCGCAAGGTCTGGCTCACGGCCGCTTTCTCGGCAGGGACACCGCTCACCCTGATCGACCAGCCCTTCGCCGCGCTCGATGCGCCCTCAATCCGCTTTCTGCGCGAGCTGCTGCAGGACGCCGCCGACCACCCCAGCCGCGCCTGGCTGCTGGCGGACCACGCCGCACCCGATGGCATTGCGCTGGCGCACACGATCGACCTCTGATCGACGGCTGCGTCAGGTCCCGGCGACTCGCTGGAAGAACGTGAGCCGGTTGCCAAACGGGTCGGCAATGCGCACCTCCCGGCTGTCCCACGGGGTGGTCTCGATGCCGGGCCTCGCGTACTTGTACTGAGCGGCGGTCAGCTGCGCATGAAACGCATCGAGCTCGTCGGTCTCGATGCGGACCGCCGCGCCCGGGCACGCGTCGCCGTGGTGCTCCGACAGGTGCAGCACACAACCGCCGCGCGACACCTGCATGTACAGCGGAAAGCCGGGCTCGAAGCGGTGTTCCCAGTCGAGCTTGAAGCCGAGGAAATCCAGGTAGAACTCACGCGCCTTCGCCTCGTCGAAGCTGCGCAGGATCGGTGTGATGGTGCCAAAACCCATGGTGCTGTTACCTCCCGCTCAAACCCATGCTGCGCGAGATCACCTCTTTCATGATCTCGTTCGTGCCGCCATAGATGCGTTGCACACGCGCATCGGCGTATGCGCGGGTGATCGGATATTCCCACATGTAGCCATAACCGCCGTGCAGCTGCAGGCATTCGTCCATCACCTTGCACTGCAGGTCGGAGCACCAGTACTTGGCCATGCTCGCGGTCGCGGTGTCGAGCTTCTCTTCGACGATCAGTTCGCAGCACTTGTCGACGAACACACGCGCCACCTGCACCTCGGTCTGCAGCTCGGCCAACGTGTAGCGCGTGTTCTGGTACTGGGCTACGGCCTGGCCGAACACCTTGCGGTCCTTGGTGTACTGCACCGTCCAGTCGATCGCGGCCTGCGCCGAGGCCACCGCGCCAATGGCGATCTGCAGCCGCTCCCAGGGCAGTTGTTCCATCAGGCAGATGAAGCCGCGCCCCTCCATCGCCGGGCCGCCGAGCAGGTTCTCGGCCGGCACCTTCACGTTGTCGAAGAACAGCTCGGAGGTGTCCTGCGCCTTCATGCCGAGCTTCTTCAGGCGCTTGCCTTTCTCGAAGCCGGGCATGCCCCGCTCGACCAGCAGCAGGCTCGTGCCCTTCGCGCCCGCGCTTGGGTCGGTCTTGGCGACGACGATCACCAGGTCGGCGTGCCAGCCGTTGGTGATGAAGGTCTTGCTGCCGTTGAGCAGGTAACGGCCATCGGCCTGGCGGATCGCGGTGGACTTGACACCCTGCAGGTCGCTGCCGGCCGCCGGTTCGCTCATGGCAATGGCACCGACCATCTCACCGCTGGCGAGCTTGGGCAGGTACTTCAGCTTCTGTTCTTCGGTGCCGTAGTGCAGGATGTACGGCGCGACGATCTCGCTGTGCAAGCCAAAGCCGATGCCGCTGAAACCGCTGCGCGCGATCTCCTCCATCTGCACCACCGAGTAGAGCTTGTCGGCCTCCGACCCGCCATAGGCCTCGGGCAAGGTCATGCAAAGAAAGCCGTTCTCACCGGCCTTGTGCCACACCGCGCGGTCCACATAGCCCTGCTCTTCCCAGGCTTCGTGATGGGGCGCGATTTCTTTCTCCACGAACTTGCGGAAGCTGTCGCGGAAGGCTTCGTGGTCGGCGTTGAACAGTGTGCGTTCGATCATGGCGGTGTCACCTTTCAGACGGGGAGAAGCGTATTTTGACCAAGCAAATGCTTGGCAAAAGTCTATACTGCCCGCGGTATCCAGGAGACACCCATGAGCGAAGCATTCGTATTCGATACCGTGCGCACGCCGCGCGGCAAAGGAAAGAAGGACGGCAGCCTGCACGAAGTCAAACCCGTGGACTTGCTCGCCGGTGTACTCCACCAGCTCCAGCAGCGCAACGGCTTTGACACCGGCGCGGTGGACGACGTGGTGATGGGGGTGGTTTCCCCCATTGGCGAGCAGGGTTCGGTGATCGCCAAGGTGGCCGCGCTCAAGGCCGGCTGGGACTGGCGCTGCTCCGGCGTGCAGCTCAACCGCTTCTGCGCTTCGGGCCTGGAAGCCGTGAACATGGCCGCGATGAAGGTGAAAAGTGGCTGGGAAGACCTGGTGGTCGCCGGTGGCGTGGAAAGCATGAGCCGCGTGCCCATCGGCTCGGACGGCGGCGCCTGGGCGCAGGACCCGCAAACCAACAGCGAGACGATGTTCGTGCCCCAGGGCATCGGCGCGGACCTGATCGCCACGCTCGAAGGCTTCACCCGCGAGGACGTGGACGCCTTCGCGCTGGAATCGCAGAAGCGCGCCGCCGCCGCGCGCGCGGCAGGTTACTTCCGCCATTCGGTGGTGCCGGTCACCGACTTCCTGGGCCAGACGATTCTGGCTGAAGACGAGTTCATCAAGCCCCACACCACGATGGAGGGCCTCGCGTCCTTGAAACCCGCGTTCGAACAACTCGGCGGCATGGGCTTCGATGCCGTGGCGCTGCAGCGCTACCCGCAGGTCGAGCGCATCCACCACGTGCACCACGCGGGCAATTCGTCGGGCATCGTCGATGGCGCCACCGCGGTGCTGATCGGCAGTGAGGCGGCGGGCAAGACGCACGGCCTCACGCCGCGCGCGCGCATCGTGTCCGTGGCGCTCTCGGGCGCGGACCCGACCATCATGCTCACCGGCCCGATGCCGGCGGCGCGCAAGGCGCTGGAGAAAGCGGGCCTGACCATCGACCAGATCGATTTGTTCGAGGTGAACGAGGCCTTTGCCGCCGTGCCCATGAAGTTCATGAAGGAGTTGGGCGTGCCGCACGAAAAGGTGAACGTGAACGGCGGTGCCATCGCCATGGGGCACCCGCTCGGGGCCACGGGCGCGATGATTCTGGGCACCCTGGTGGACGAGTTGCACCGCAGGCAACTGCGCTACGGCCTCGCCACCCTGTGCGTCGGCGGTGGCATGGGCATTGCAACGATCGTTGAACGCATCTGAAGCGGAGTTCGAAGCCTTTATGAAAACCATCCGCTACGAACTCGACAACGGCATTGCCACGATCACCTTCGACGAAGCCGGCTCACCCGTCAACACCATGTGCGCCGACTGGCAGGCTGACCTCACCGAGGTCACCGCGCAGGTCATGCACGACTGCGCCGACATCAAGGGCATCGTCCTTGCTTCGGCCAAGAGCACCTTCTTCGCGGGCGCCGACCTCAAGGGCACGATGCGCCTGCAGCCCAGCGACGCCACGCGCGTGTTCGCCGAGATCGAGCAGACGAAGAAGAACTTCCGCACGCTGGAAACCCTGGGTGTGCCGGTGGTGTCGTGCATCAACGGCGCGGCGCTGGGCGGCGGCTGGGAAGTGGCGCTGGTGGGCCACCACCGCGTGGCCGTGGACAACCCCAAGATCCAGCTCGGCCTGCCCGAGGTCACGCTGGGCCTCATCCCCGGCGCCACCGGCATCACCAAGATGACGCGCCTGCTCGGCCTCATGGGCGCGCAACCCTACATCCTGGAAAGCCAACTGTTCAGCCCGCGCGAGGCGCTCGACCTGGGCCTGGTGCACGAGCTGGTGTCGGCCGACGGCGACGTGACGCTGGCGCTGCGCAACGCCGCACTCGCCTGGATCGCCGCGCACCCGCAGTCGCGCCAGCCCTGGGACACCAAGGACTACAAGATCCCGGGCGGCACACCGGCCAACCCCAAGATCGCCAGCATGCTCAGCGTGGCGCCCGCGATGCTCAAGCAAAAGACACGCGGCCTCTACCCCGCGCCCGAAGCGGCGCTGGCGGCCATGGTCGAAGGTGCGATGGTCGATTACGACACCGCGCTGCGCATCGAGAGCCGCTACCTCGCCAGGCTCATCGTGAGCCCGGTCGCGAAGAACATGATCAACGCGTTCTTCTTCGACCTGAACGCGATCAAAAGCGGCCAGTCCCGGCCCAAGGACGTGTCGCGCACCATCCCCAGAAAGGTCGGCATTCTCGGCGCCGGCATGATGGGCGCGGGCATTGCCTACGCACAGGCCAGCCGGGGCATTCACACCGTGCTGGAAGACGTGAGCTTCGAGACCGCCGAACGCGGCAAGTCCTACAGCTACAAGCTCACGCAGGCGCGCGTGGACAAGGGCAGCATGAGCCCGTACGACCAGCGCGCGCTGCTCGACCGCATCCTGCCCACCGACCACCTGAGCGACCTGCAGGGCTGCGACCTGATCATTGAAGCCGTGTTCGAGAACCGCGAACTCAAGGCGGCCGTGACGCGAGAGGCCGAGCCCCTGCTCGCCCCGGGCGGCTTCTTCGCCAGCAACACCTCCACCCTGCCCATTTCGGGTCTTGCGCAGGCCAGCACCCGGCCCAAGCGCTTCGTCGGCATCCACTTCTTCAGCCCGGTGGACAAGATGAAGCTGGTGGAGATCATCCGCGGCAAGGACACCGACAAGGAAACGGTGGCACGCGCCTACGATTATGTGCAGGCGCTGGGCAAGTTGCCCATCGTGGTGAACGACTCGCGCGGCTTCTACACCAGCCGCACCTTTGGCACCTACGTGATGGAAGGCGCGGCCATGTTGAGCGAAGGCATTCCCGCGCCGGTGATCGAAAACGCGGCCATGCAGGCCGGCATGCCGGTGGGGCCACTCGCGGTGCTGGACGAAACCGCGCTCTCGCTCTCGGTGCACGTGATGGACCAGACCCGCGCCGACTTCGAGAAGGAAGGCCGCCGCTACACCGCCACGCCAGGTGAACGCCTGGTCGAGCGCATGGTCAAGGAATTCAAGCGACCAGGCCGCGCGGGTGGCGGTGGTTTCTACGACTACCCCGCGGGGCAGAAGAAGCACCTCTGGCCCGAACTCCAGGCGCGCTTCGAGAAAAAGCCCACCGTCGCCTGGGACCTGCAGGACATCAAGGACCGCCTGCTGTACCGCCAGTCGGTGGAGACCGCGCGCTGCCTCGCCGAGGGTGTGCTCACCACGGCGCACGACGGCAACATCGGCTCCATCTTCGGCATCGGCTTCCCGGCCTGGACGGGTGGCGCGCTGCAGTTCATCTACGGCATGGGCATCGAGGCCTTCGAGAAGCGCTGCGCCGAGCTGGCCAAGCGCTACGGCGCGGGCTTCGAACTCAACGACGCGACGAAGAGCGCCATCCGCCAACACCAACCCACGTATTGATCTCATGAAACGACTCGACAAAAAAGTCAGCCTCATCACCGGCGCCGCACAAGGCATTGGCCTGGCCACCGCACTCAAGTTCGCGCGGGAAGGCGCGATCGTCGTCATCTGCGACGTGAAGCAATCGGCCGTCGACAGCGCCGTGCAGCAGTGCGAAGCGCTGGGAGCCACGGCCGTGGGCTTCGTGATGGACGTAACACAGCGCGAGATGGTCGATGCCGTGGTGGCGCAGACCAAGGAACGCTTTGGCCGCATCGACGTGCTGGTGAACAACGCCGGCATCACGCAGGACGCGCGGCTGCAGAAAATGACGCAAGACCAGTTCGACCGCGTGATCGACGTGAACCTGCGCGGCGTGTTCCACTGCGCGCAGGCCGTGGCCGACACCATGACCGCGCAAGGCGGCGGCTCGATCATCAACGCCTCGTCGGTGGTCGGCATCTACGGCAACTTCGGCCAGACCAACTACGCGGCGAGCAAGTTCGGCGTGATCGGCTTCACCAAGACCTGGAGCCGCGAACTTGGCCCCAAGGGTGTGCGCGTGAACGCGGTGGCGCCGGGCTTCATCGCCACGCCGATCCTGGACACGATTCCCGAGAAGGTGATCACCGAGCTGGAAAGCCGCGTGCCGCTGAACCGCCTCGGCCGCCCCGAGGAAATCGCCAACGTCTACGCCTTCCTGGCGAGCGACGAGGCCAGCTACATCAACGGTGCGGTGATCGAGGTGTCCGGGGGCATGTCGGTATAGCGCCAGCCCTGGCAGGCACCGTCAGCCCAGCAACGCCGGCAGGCACACCGCCGCCGGCTCGCGCAGACAATGCTCGGCCACCACGTCCAGCGGTGTGGGCTCGGGGTTGACGATGACCACGCGCGCGCCGCTCTGGTGCGCGGCAAAGGCCAGGCCCGCGGCGGGGTACACCTCGCCCGAGGTGCCGACCACCAGCATCAGGTCGCAACCGTGAGCGGCCTGTTCAGCGGCTTCCAGGGCATCGGCCGGCAGGTGTTCGCCGAACCAGACCACGGCCGGGCGGCGCAGGTTGCCGCACACCCGGCAGCGTGGCGGGCGCCCTGCTTCGAGCTTGTCGACCTGACAGCAAACGCGTGGCGCATCGAGCCATCGGTCTTCGGCAATGCTGCCGTGCAATGCCAGCGCGTCGGTGTTGCCCGCGCGTTGGTGCAGGCCGTCCACGTTCTGCGTGATCAAGGTCATGCGCCCGGGATGTCGCTGAGAGAAAGCGGCCAAAGCCTCGTGGCCCGCGTTGGGCGACACGGCCGCGATCATCTCGCGTCGATAGACGTACCAGTCCCACACGCGCTGCGGGTTCGCGCGATAAGCGCTTTCGGTGGCGAGGTCTTGCGGGTTGAAACGCGCCCACAGGCCGGTCTGTGCGTCGCGGAACGTGGGCACGCCGGATTCGGCGCTCACCCCGGCGCCGGTCAGCACCGCGATGTGGCGCGCCTCGCGGACCCAGAGGCGCACCGTCTCCCACATGCTCAGGTGCGCTGGCGCAGCGCTTCGTACAGACACACGCCGCTGGCCACCGACACGTTCAGGCTTTCCACCGCGCCGGCCATGGGAATGCTCACGAGCTCGTCGCAAGTCTTGCGCGTGAGCTGGCGCATGCCCGCGCCTTCCGCGCCCAGCACCAGTGCCACCGGACCCTTGAGATCGACCTGGTAAAGCGTCTTGGGCGCGTCGTCGCTGGTGCCGATGACCCAGATGTTGCGTTCCTTGAGTTCGCCCAGCGTGCGCGCCAGGTTGGTGACCATGAAGTACGGCATGGTCTCGGCCGCGCCGCTGGCCACCTTGGCCACGGTGGCGTTGATGCCGGCCGCGTGGTCCTTGGGTGCGATCACCGCGTGCGCACCGGCGCCGTCGGCCACCCGCAGGCAGGCGCCGAGGTTGTGCGGGTCGGTGATGCCGTCGAGCACGAGCAGCAGCGGCGGGATGCCCGCCGCTTCGAGTTGCTCCAGCAGCTCATCGAGCGAGTGCACCTGCTTGATCTCTTCCACGCGCGCGGCCACGCCCTGGTGGCCGTGGCTGCCGGCCAACTTGGCAATGCGCAGGCTGTCGGCCTCGATCAACCTCGCATTGGCTTCGCGCGCCTTGTCCAGGAACTGGCGCATGCGCGCGTCGCGCCGCGTGGGCTCGTAGTAGATCTCGATGATCGATTGCGGCGCGGTTTTGAGGCGCACACCCACGGCGTGAAAGCCGAACAGCACTTTGGGAGAAGACATCCGGGGATTATCCGCGCAGAGCTTGAGAGCGATTCGGGCCCGCCATGCCCTGGGGCAGACGGACCCGGACCACCATCAGCCCAGGAAGAAATCCATGGGAATCAACTCGATGCCCCATCCTCCCGCTTCACCCAACGAAGCGGCGGGGTGCATGGCCGCGAGGCGCATCGCCTCGTCACGGTCTGCCGCCTCGATGATGAACAGCCCACCCACCACTTCCTTGGACTCGGTATAGGGCCCGTCGCTGATCTGTGGCTTGCCGCCGCGCGGGCGCAGCGTCATCCAGTCCTTGGGCTCGGAAAGTGACGCGGACACCAGAACCTTCCCGGTGGCGCGCATCTTTTCATCCATCGGCGGGCATTGGCTCACCAGTGCTTGCACGTCGCCTGGCGCCATCGCGGCGAATTTTTCGGGGTTGTAGTACGCGAGGCCGAGGTACTTCATGACAAATCCTTTTTGATGGCTGATGCCTTCACGACGAAGCTGGTGCGTGGCGATCGACAAGATTTGGAAAGATTTGTGTTGTGACGCTAAATGGATCCGCAACGCCAAGTCTGCCTAGGGACCGTTTCTGCCTCAGCTACTATGACGGCCATTGCCGCCACAAACGGACATTTATCCGCAACCCATCCACCACCTGCGTGCAAACGATAGGTCAACTGCGCCAATTTTGCTTGCCGCTTCTCGGCGAATCGATACACAGCACCCGCTGATTCAGTCAGATATTTAACAGACCTATCATGGGAACCACTACAGCGATCGTTCTGGGTCTCCTCGGATTTTTCCTGGGGCTTTCCACCAATGGAGTGATTTCAGGCATTCTGTTTGGCAGTCTCATGTTCGCCATGACGTATGGAGCGTTCGTTTGGCGCCCCGGTGCACAAACCCTCGAAGCACTTGCCCCTGGCGTAATGATCACATCGCAAGAACAGCGATTGATAGCCTCCTTCACGCTCACTTTCATGGAGCTTGGCCTCAAAGAATCCGATGCCCTTGAAGCGTCATCACGCATCGTCACAGAGGTTCTGGCTGAACTAAAAGGCCTAGGTGTTGATCCCTTTAAGCAGACAAGGGGCGACGAGCTTGCTGCGAATCCAGAATTCACGGCACCGCGTCTTGCAGAAGGCCTGACCGCAGAGGACATCAGGCATCACTGGAATCGTCCACTGGTCGTCGTGCTAAGCGAGAACAAAATGCGTGAGATGCTGAATTTCGTTTACGTCGACATAGCACGACTTCAGGGACGTGACACGAGCGTTGCTGCGGCCGAATACCGACGGACCTTCCCGCGGTATGGAGACCCACGACAGTGGAATCCCGCAGAAAATTTCAACGTTGGCTTGCGTCCGGAGGACGCCGACATTTTCTTGGAGTTTGCAAACCGTGTTGATTCTTGGCGTCGTCGCATCGGAGATGTGGGGGCCAAGAAGGCGGTTGAGGAATTCGGAACACTGAACGCAGCTATAAGGTCCATGGCTTCTAAAGGCCTGTTGCATTGATGTCGGCATGCGGCCGCATGCTTGCGTTCGTCTTCATATGCATATTCCAGAGCGAACGCTGAAGCCCCCTGGGAGTGATCGTTCAGCGCAAAGCACGTTTTCCGACTCGAAGTCGTTATCTCCTCTCGCAAGTTCAATACTCATGACTTCCTTTGAGCTCCATAAGCAATTGACACGTCAGCTGCTTTTCCTTCGCAACTCTGCGGCAGCGTATGACGCGGGACACAAGGAGGAGGCGGTCCGCATCGCTGTCGGTGTTCGGGTGCTATGCCACGACACCAGGTTTAGTCACTCTCTGATGAAGCAACTTGGTGTGAAGAACACGCTGCAACTCACAACTACCGTGAAAGTGCGGGGCGATCAGATTCCCAACGGCGTCGATGTTGCCGAACTCATGGGAGGGATGACATTTGGCGAGTCAATCGAGTACACGCCCATCGACTTTGGTCTGCCTTCAATCCCATGCTACGAGTGGTGGGTGCAGCCCGTCTATCTCATAAATGGGCACCTTCTGTGTAGAAGAGATGTCATCTTGGCGGCGGCGAACAAAGATGGTGGAGCACACGTTGACTCGCCCGACGTGAACCTCGATGCGCTAAACGAGGGTTTCTGGCTCACAACGAAGATAGCGGAAGATGGCGAGAAGGTCTCGGCTCCAGTGGTGAACAATCACTTTCGAATGCTCCGTAGATTTGCTGATGAACTGCTCCACAGCCCCGACTTGCTCGCGCTTGCGCACTAATACGCATGTGTCGGCAACGTCAAAGCGCAAGCAAAGCTACAGCGGATGCATCTCGAAGCGCGAGTAGATACAAGTCTTGACGATTTGGCGTTCGCCGCCGATAGCCGATGGTTCTCAGTTCAATATATTGAAGCCAATCGCGCATTCTCTCCCGTTGCGCCAGACGCGACATCGGAGTACTTGGTGTTGTTCCAGGGCGAGTTTGTATCCCGGCCCGAAGAATAGACAGTTCACACCGAGCGATGCTTGCCGACGAGACCAAGCGTCGCCCCGCTCGACCTCTGCCTGATCTTTCGTGTTGCGAGGCTTCACGTAATCTCCTATTTTCGAGGGGCGAAGGACTGTCCACTCGTGGCCGCTGGCCGCAAGCGTATAGATCCGCACCGGGCCAACAGCGCTAATGCACCAGACAGTGGCAATAGATGAAGTGCTGTGTTGAACCCATGGGCGTTTGATGTTGCTCTTCGATGTGTTCCAGCAGCTCGAAGTGCGCGCCAAACTGGGCATGGAGCCCTTCGGGGTCGTAGCGAACGACGGGCAAGCCGCTGCACTGCAGCGGGCCGTCGGGCGCGAACGCCGCGACGATGACGTGCCCACCCGGACGCACCGCTTTTCGCACTTGCTCGACGTACGCGGCACGGTCCTTCGGCTCGGTCAGGAAATGAAATACGGCGCGGTCGTGCCAGACGTCGACGCTCGCCGCCTCAAGACACACCTTGGTAACGTCGGCCTCGATCCACCGCACTTTGTTCGCATCCGCACCGAGACGGCGGCGCGCGACGGCAAGGCCTTCACTCGAGATGTCCAGCACGCTCACCCGACGCATGCCGCGCGATATCAAGCCGTCGACGAGGTTCGACGCGCCTGCGCCGACGTCCAGGATATGGCTGCTGGCATCGGTCGCGAGTCGCGAGATCAGGTTCAAGGACACCGTGGCTTCAGGCTGGTACCAGCTGACCGCGTCCGCGTCCTTGGTGCTGTACACGCGATCCCAGTGTGATTGCGCTTTCGTGTTCATCATCGTGAGTGTCGGTGGCTGGCCTATGTCTGACATCCTAGCCCAGGTGAAGCCGCACGCGGGTGGATGGGTCCTCAACCCGCATGCGCCAATTCCCCCAACAGGCGCATCGCACCATCAAAACGCGGATCGTCCGGATGCCCGACGTTCAAGCGGAGGTGGTGCGTAAAACGCCGGTCGGCCGAGAACAACACGCCGGGCGCGGTGCTGATGTTGTGCGCCCTGGCCCGGTGGTGCAGCGCGAGCGCGTCCACCTGCGGCGGCAGCTCCAGCCAGAGGAAGTAGCCACCGAGCGGGCGCGTGACGCGCGTGCCGCTGGGAAAGTGCCGCTCCACCAGGCGCAGCGCGTGCTGCTGCTGGTCCGCGAGTGCTTCGCGCAGGCGGCGCAGGTGGCGGTCGTAGCCACCCTGGGCCAGGTAGTCGACCAGCGCCAGTTGCGGCGGAATGGACGTGGCCAGTGAGCTCGACATCTTCAATCGCTCCACCACGGGCGCATAACGGCCCGCCGCTGCCCAGCCCACGCGGTAGCCCGGCGCGAGGCATTTGGAGAACGACGCGCAGTGCAGCACCCCACCCTCGCGGTCGAAGGCCTTGGCTGGCGGAGGGCGGCGCGCACCCGCGTGCAGCTCGCCGTACACGTCGTCCTCGATCAGCGGCACGCGGTGTCGCGCGAGCAACTCGACCAGCGCCTGCTTGCGTTCGGGCGGCATCAGCGCGCCCAGCGGGTTCTGGAAGCTCGGCATGAACCAGCAGGCCGCCACGGGTTGGCGTTCCAGCAATTCGGCCAGCGCGGCGATGTCCACGCCCTCGCGCGGATCGGTGGCCACCTCCACCGCCTTCAGGTGCAGGCGTTCGAGTGCCTGCAGCGCGGCGTAGAAAGTGGGTGACTCCACCACCACCACGTCACCCGGTTGCGTCACGGCCTGCAGGCAGAGGTTGAGCGCTTCCATCGCGCCGTTGGTGATGACGAGTTCGTCCTCGGCCAGCGGCACGCCGTGCAGCGCATAGCGCCGCCGCAGGGCCTGGCGCAGGCCTTCGTCGCCCGCGGTCAAGGCGCCGGTGATGCGCGCCGCCGGCAGCCGACGCATGGCGCGGGCGCCGCTGCGCGCGAGTGCGTCGAACGGGAACAGGTGCGATGCGGGAAAGGCCGACCCGAGGGGCACCACGTCGGCGTCGCGCGTGGAGCCGAGCAGCTCGAACACCAGCTCGCTGATGGCCACCGGCGTGGCCTCGCCGCTGGGACGGGTGGCTTGCAGCGTCGAGCGTGTGGCCCGCCGCGCCGCGCGCACGAAAAAGCCCGAGCGTGCCCGCGCTTCCACCAGTCCTTGCGATTCGAGTTGCCCATAGGCCTGAAACACCGTGGACGGGCTCACACCGCGCAGCGCACAGGTCTCGCGCACGGACGGCAGCCGCTCGCCCGGTCGCAGCAGCCCGGCGCGGATGCCATCGGCGATCTCTTCGGCCAGTTGCTGGTAACGGCTGAGGCGAACGCCGGTCATAACCAACGCGCCAAAAGAGCCAACACCAGCGCCGTGCACACACCGTTCAGGCCCATCGCCAGCGCCGCGAAGGCCACGCTCTGCGGCTGCGTCTGCAAAGCCCGCGCGGTGCCGATGGCGTGCGCGACCAGCCCGAGCGCGAAGCTGCGCGTGGTGTCGTCGTCGATCCGCAAGCGGCGCAACACGGGCCCGGCGAACAAGGTGCCCAGCACGCCCGTGGCCACCACGGCCAGCGCCGCCACCGCGGGCAGACCACCCGCACCCTCCGCGGCCTGCATGGCGATCGGCATGGTGGCGGCCTTGGGCGCGAGCGACAACGCAAACGGCAGCGGCGTGCCCAACGCCCTCGCCAGCGCGAGCGTGCCCAGCACCGAAGCCAGGCAGCCGGCCAACAAGGCCCCGAGCAGCGGCCCCGCCATGCGCCGCAACAGCGCCGCCTGCCGGTACAACGGCACGGCCAGCGCGATGATGGCCGGGCCCGTGAGCCAGCGCAGCGCGCGCGTGGCGTCGGCGTACACCGGGTAGTCGGTGTGGGCCAGCGCCAGCGCGCCCAGCACCAGCGCCGTGCCGGTGAGCACCGGCAGGCACAACAGGTGGTGGCCGCTGCGCCGGTAGAGCCACACAGCGGCCCCGTAGGCGGCCACGGTCACGCCGGTCCAGGCGAACACCGCGCTCATGGTTTCCGGCCCCGCATCAGGCGGTGCAGGGTCCAGCCCGTGGCCGCGATGGTCAAGGCCGTCACCAGCGTGGCCGCCAGCACGAACACCACAAGGTGCTGCGACAGCAGCCCACCGTAGAGCCCGACCGCCGCGACCGAGGGAATGAGGAACAGCATGAGGTGCCGCAGCAAGGGCGACGCCACCGCCTCCAGGCTCTGCGGCACGCCACCCCGCAGCGCGAGCGCGCCGAGCAGGAGCAGCAGGCCCACCAGGGAACCTGGCAAGGGCCAGCCCAGCAACGCCACGAGCGCGTCGCCCATCCACTGCAAGCCCGCCAAAGCCAGCGCCGCGACCATGTATTTGAACCACTTGAACATCGCGCCAGTATCCCCGCAGGCGGCCGATCTGCCACGGATCAGATCCACACCATTGCGGGCGGACCAGAGCAGATCAGTCAGGCCATCTGATCCGGTCATTTTTCAATAAAACTGTATCTTGCGCATCAGATTAAAGCAGGCCACGATCACGGCATGCTCCAAAGTCCCCCGATCACACCGACCGAAGCCGGCCTGCTCGCGCTGCGCGAGGTGGTCGACAGCGGCCTGCTGCGTTGCGGCGTGCCAGCCCATCTGGGTGGTTCGACCCAAGGGCTCGACGCGCTGGCCCACGGCGCGGCCGAACTCGCGCGGCAGCACCCCGCGGCGGCGCGGCTGCTGTGGGCGCAGCGCCTGGCCATCGAAGCGCTGCTGCAGTCGCCCAATGTCGCCCTGCGCGAACACTGGCTGGCCGACTTCCTCTCGGGCGAGCGCGCGGCCACGGTGTCGCCCTCGTTCGACGCACTGCGGGCGCGCGACACCGGCCGAGGCTGGTTGCTGCAGGGCGAACTCATCCTGACGCCCAACCTGCAGTGGGCGGGTTTCTCGGTGGTCGCGCCGGTCCGGTTCGATGACGCGAGGCCACAATGGGTGATGCTGCGCAACGAAGAAGATGGCCTGGGCCCCGTGCCGGACACGGGGGTCGGCACGCCCGCGGCCTCGCTCACCGCCACGCTCAAGCTGGAGCTGGTGTATTTCCGTGAAGACGAATGGCTGTGCGGCCCGGACCTGCCCGAACGCGTGGCCCCCGTGGCCGCGGCACTGACCGCCTGCTGGCCACACGCCACCGACTGGAACCGAACCGACCCACGACCGCTCACCACCACAACACCCCGAATCCCATGAGCTTCCTCTCCCGCTTGTCCCCGCGCCGACGTTGGCCGCAAGCCCTGTTGTTCGCGGCCGGCTGCCTGCTGCTGCCGGCCTCCGCGCAGACCGTCCACTTCGAAGACAGCATGGCCCAGCGCATGCTCGCCTGCACCGCCTGCCATGGCACCCAGGGGCGCGCCGCGCCCGACGGCTACTACCCGCGCCTGGCGGGCAAGCCCGCGGGCTATCTCTACAACCAGTTGCTGCACTTTCGCGATGGCCGGCGCGTCTACCCGCTGATGACGCACCTGATCGCCCCGCTGAACGAAACCTACCTGATGGAAATCGCCGAGCACTTCGCCGCGATGGAAGTGCCCTACCCCGCCCCGGCGCGCGTGAATGCGACGCCGCAAGACCTGCAGCGCGGCGAACAACTGGCCCTGCGTGGGGACGCCTCGCGCAACCTGCCAGCTTGCGTGGCTTGCCACGGCACCGCGCTCACCGGCGTGAAGCCCGCCACGCCCGGCCTGCTCGGCCTGCCGCGCGACTACCTCAACGCCCAGCTCGGCGCATGGCGCGCCGGCCTGCGCAAAGCCCACGCGCCCGACTGCATGGCCGACATCGCCAAGCGCCTGGCTCCGAGCGACATTTCCGCCGTGAGCGCCTGGCTCGCCACACAGCGCGTGCCCGCCGACGCGCACGCCGTGGCCCCGTCGAGCACGCCCTTGCCGCTGCAATGCGGCAGTGCGCCAGCCCCGGCAGGAGGTCGGCCATGAGCGCCCGCCGCAAACTCGCGCAAGGCGTTGGCCTGCTGGTGCTGGCTGGCGCGGGCGTGCTGGCGTGGCTGGCCTGGCCGGCGAAACCGATCGCGATCGACCCCGCGCCCACCGCCGTGCAACTGAACGACCCCCACACCATCGAGCGCGGGCGCTATCTCTCGGTGCTGGGCAACTGCCAGGCCTGCCACACCACGCGGGGCGGCGAGCCGTTCGCGGGCGGCGTGGGCATCGTCACCCCCTTTGGAACGGTATACGGCAGCAACCTCACGCCCAGTGCAGGTGGCTTGGGCGCCTGGAGCGCCGACGACTTCTGGCGCGCGCTGCACCACGGCCAGGGGCGCGACGGCCGCTGGCTCAACCCGGCCTTCCCGTACAACAACACCACGCACCTCTCGCGCGAAGACAGCGACGCGCTCTACGCCTTCTTCCGCAGCCTGCCGCCGAGCGACACGCCGGTGCCCGCGCACGACATGCGCTGGCCCTACAGCACGCAGTTCGCGCTCAAGGCGTGGCGCACGCTGTACTTCACGGCCGAGGCCTACAGCCCACCACCGGCGAACGGGTCGTCGTCGCCCGAACTGTTGCGCGGTGCGTACCTCGTCAATGGCCCCGGCCACTGCAGCGCCTGCCACGTGCCGCGCGACGCGCTGGGCGGCCAGAGCGACCTGCTCGGCCTGTCCGGCGGACTCATTCCCATGCAGCGCTGGTACGCGCCTTCGCTGCTGGACCCGAGCGAAGCCGGCGTGCAGGACTGGTCCGTCGACGAGATCGTGGCCCTGTTCAAGGATGGCCGCACGCGCGATGCGCTGGTGAGCGGCCCCATGGCCGAGGTGGTACAACACAGCACCCAACACTGGACCCCCGAAGACCTGCGCGCCATGGCGAGCTACCTGAAACAACTGCCCGTTCACACCACATCGCGCCGCACAGAGCCCGCCGCCGCGGACTCGCGCACGCTGAGTGCCGGCGCGAAGCAGTACGAGCAGAACTGCGCGCAGTGCCACGGTTTGAGCGGCGAAGGCGTCAAGAGCAACGGCGCGGTGGCCTACCCGGCGCTGGCGGGCAACCGCACGGTGACGATGGCCTCGCCCGCGAACCTCGCGCAGATCGTTCTCAACGGCGGCTTCTCGCCCACCACGGCCGGCCACCCACGCCCGTACGGCATGCCGCCGTTCGTGCTGCAACTCAGCGACAACGAACTGGCCGAGGTGCTGAGCTACGTGCGCACCCAGTGGGGCAACCAGGCATCCCCGGTGAGCGCGCTGGATGTGCAGCAGATGCGAGGGCCGCTTGGCCGCTGAGTTGCACGTCATCAGCCTGTGTGCCGAGTGGTGCGGCACCTGCCGCGACTGGAAACCGGTGATCGACGAGGTGGCGCGGGCGCACCCGCAGGTGCGCTGGCGCTGGCTGGACATCGAGGACGATGCCGATCTGCTGGGCGACCTGGATGTGGAAACCTTGCCCACGCTGCTCGTGGGCCGGGGCGACCAGGTGCTGTTCTTCGGGCCGGTGCTGCCCAAGGCGGAGTTGGTCGCGCGCCTGGTCGAATCGCTCGCCACGCAGCAACACGCCGCGGGTGTCGACGGCGACGTGGCCGCGCTCTGGCAGCGGCTGCGGTCCTAGACCGGCGCGGCTTCGGCGACCGCCGCCACCTGGCCGGCCTCGATGGTGATGCGGCGTTCGCAGCGTTCGGCAATCGCGCGGTCGTGCGTCACCAGCACGAGCGTGGTGCCCTGTTCGCGGTTCAGGTCGAACATCAATTCCATGATCTTGCCGCCGGTGGCGAAGTCCAGGCTGCCGGTGGGCTCGTCGGCCAGCAGCACGGCCGGCTGCACGACGAAGGCGCGCGCCAGCGCCACGCGCTGCTGTTCTCCTCCCGAGAGCACCTTGGGGTAGCTGGAGAGGCGCTCGCCCAGGCCCACGCGCTGCAGCATCTGCGTGGCGGTGGCCCGCGCATCGCGCCGACCGGCCAACTCCAGCGGCAGCATGACGTTCTCCAGCGCGGTCAGGTTGCCCAACAACTGGAAACTCTGGAACACGAAGCCCACCTTCTGCGCGCGCAGCGCGGCGCGCTGGTCCTCGTCCATGGCGAACAAATCGGCACCATCGATGTGAACTGTGCCGCTGCTGGGCGTATCCAAACCCGCAATGATCGACAGCAGCGTGCTCTTGCCCGAGCCGGAAGCGCCCACGATGGCGGCGGTTTCCCCCTTGTTCAGGGTGAAATCGATATCGCGCAGAATCGTCAGGGAACCGGTGGAGTCGGTCACGGACTTGAACACATGCTGGACCGCGATCATCACATCGGACATGGAAAGGACTTCTCAAGTTGAAACGCCGTCACTTTAACGCGCTGGCCACCGCGCTGTGCGCACTGGCCGCCGCAGGGTCTTCAGGCCTCACCCATGCGCAGTCCAACCCCGCCGATCCGCTCGTCCTCGTGGTGGGCGATTCGCTCAGCGCCGAATACGGCTTGAAGCGCGGCACCGGCTGGGTGGCCTTGTTGACAGAGCGTTTGCAAGGGGAAAAAGTTCGCGCCCGCGTGGTCAACGCCAGCATCAGCGGCGACACCACCTCGGGCGGCCGCTCGCGCATCCCGTCCCTTCTCAAACAACACAAGCCCGCGCTGGTGGTGATCGAACTCGGTGGCAACGATGCCCTGCGCGGCCTGCCGCTGAACATGACGCGCGACAACCTCGCCAACATGGCCCGCCTCTCGCGCGAAGCCGGCGCCAAGGTGCTGCTGGTGGGCATGGAGATGCCACCCAACTACGGCGCGAAATACGGCCAGGAATTCCGCGAGATGTACACCACGGTCGCCAAAGCCGAGAAGACCGCACTCGTGCCCTTCTTCCTCAAGGGCGTGGCCGACACCCGGGACCCGACTGCCTTGTTCCAGGCCGACCGCATCCACCCCAACGAATCGGCCCAGGCCACGATGCGCGACAACGTCTGGCCGGAACTGCGCAAGCTGCTCGCGGCTCGATAATCGGCGCATGTCCGTGCACACCTTGAGCGCCACCGAAGCGCTGGCCCGCCTCGCCGAGTTCCACACCATCATCGACGCCCGCAGCGAGGCCGAGCACGCGCTCGACCATGTGCCCGGCGCGCTGAACTGGCCCACGCTGGACAACCAGCAGCGCATCGAGATCGGCACGCTGTACAAGCAGGTCAACCCGTTCGAGGCGCGCAAGCGCGGCGCGGCGATCGCGGCGCGCAACATCGCGGCCCACGTCGAGCGCGAGGTGTTCGACAAACCCAAGGGCTGGCAACCGCTGGTCTATTGCTGGCGCGGTGGCCAGCGCAGCGGCGCGCTCGCCACCATCCTGGGCGCCATCGGTTTTCGGGTGACGCTGATCGAAGGCGGCTACAAGGCCTGGCGTGCCGCGCTGGTCAGCGCCCTGCCCGCGCAGTCACAGCGCCTGTCGTACCGCGTGGTCTGCGGCCCCACCGGCAGCGGCAAGACGCGGCTGCTGCACGCGCTGGCCGCGCAAGGCGCGCAAGTGCTCGACCTCGAAGCGCTGGCGAACCACCGCAGCTCGGTGCTGGGGCAGATTCCCGGCGTACCGCAACCCGGTCAAAAGCGTTTCGAGTCGCTGGTGTGGGACGCGCTGCGCGGCTTCGACCCGGCGCGCGTGGTCTACGTGGAAAGCGAAAGCCGCAAGGTGGGCAACCTGCGCGTGCCCGAGGCGCTGATGGAAAACATGCGCGCGAGCCCCTGCGTCGATCTGCAACTGGACGACGCCGAACGCGTGGCCCTGCTGCTGGAAGACTACGACTTTTTTGTGAAGGACCCGGCGGCCTTCTGCGAGCGCCTGGGCGCGTTGACCGAGCTGCGGGGCAAGGCGGTGGTGTCGGCCTGGATCCACAAGATCGAACAAGGCCGCACGCCCGAGGTGGTGCTGGAATTGCTCACGGGCCACTACGACCCGATGTACGCCCAATCGATCGGGCGCAACTTCACGCAGTTTGCGCAGGCCTTGCCGCTGGCCCTGCGCGACCGCTCGCCCTCGTCACTGGCCAGCGCTGCACAGGCGCTGATCGCCAGCGAGAGCCCGCCCCCACCGGCCTGAGCGAAGCTCGGTGGGGCCGGCGGTGGACGTCAGTCCGCCGCGCTGTCGTTGCCGGCCGGTGTGGCGCCGGGCTCTTGCGGTCCGCCGTCCTGCCCCTCGGCCGGCGCATCGCCGTCGTCGGTGTGCTGGCGCCCGGCCGCCTTGGCTTTGAGCTTCTCCTCTTTCTTCTTCTTTTTGGCGAGCTCGCGCTGGCGTTTTTCGTATCCGTAGTTGGGAGTGGCCAAAACAGTCTTTCAAGTCTGTGGGTAAAGGGAAAGGGTCAGTCGTGCAATGCGGTCAAGGCCTGCGCCAGATCGGCGCGCAGGTCGTCCACCGACTCCAGACCCACGGCAAAGCGTACCAGACCCCCGGCGTTTTTCCAGCCATGGCTGGTGCGAAGCGATGCCAGGTCGTAGGTCGCGCACAGGCTGATCGGGCCGGCCCAGCTCCAGCCCAGGCGGAACAGGCGCAGGCGGTTGCAGAAGGCGTCGATGCGCGCTTGCGAAATGGACGCATCGAACACGGCGCTGAACAGGCAGGCGGCGGCGGTGGCGTCCCGTTTCCAGGCTTCGTGGCCGGGCGAACCGGGCAGTGCCGGGTGCAGCACCCGCAGCACGCCGGGTTGCTGCTGCATCCAGATGGCGAGCGCGCGGGTGGCGGCGTCTTGCGCGTGGTAGCGCAGGGCCATGCTGGGCAAGCCGCGCAGCACGAGTTCGGCGTCGTTCGCGCCCACGCCGGTGCCCAGGCGCATGCGGGTCAGCAGGATCTTGCGGTGCAGCGCGAGATCGCGCGTCACCACCGACCCCATGAGCACGTCGGCGCCACCGCTGGGGTACTTGGTGAGGGCCTGCACCGACACGTCCACACCCTGTTCGAAGGCGTTGAAGGCGATGCCCGCGCCCCAGGTGTTGTCGAGCGCGGTGACGATGGCATGCTCGCCGCTGCGCTGGGCATTGGCCTCGCGCACGCGCGCCACCAGCGCGGGAATGTCGGGGTATTCGAGCGTGATCGAGCCCGCGGCTTCGAGCCAGACCAGGCGCGTGGCCGGGCCGATCTGGCGCGCCAGGTCGTCCGGGTCCTGGGCGTCGTAGAAGCGGTGGGTGATGCCCCAGGCCGCCAGCTCGACCTGCGCGAACACCGTGCCCGGCCCGTAGGCGTTGTCGGGCAGCAGCACTTCATCGCCCTGGCGCAGCAGGGCCATGTCGACCAGCGTGATCACCGCCAGGCCGCTGGGGGCGAGCATGCATTGCTCACCGCCTTCGATGGTGGCGATGCGTTCTTCGAGCGTGAAGGTGGTGGGTGTGCCGTGCAGGCCGTAGGTGTAGCCGCTCTTGTTTTTCCAGTCGTAGGTGCGCAGCGCCTCGACGTTGGGGAACAGCACGGTCGACGCCTTGTGCACACCCGGTGCGACCGCCTCGAAGCCCTCCGGGGGCTTGTAGGGGTGGTGGATCAGCCGGGTGGTCAGGTCGTCGTCTTTCATTCAGCTCAGAGCTTCCACTTTTCCAGCAGTTGCGCCGGGCGCATGCTGTCGTAGCCTTCGAAGGGCTGGTGAATCCATGGGTTGGTGGGCAGGAACTCCACCGAGTAGTCGGCCGCGAAGGTCGACAGTTGTTTGGTCCAGATCACGGCGCTGCGCATCTCGGTGATGGGCGCGTAGTTGTTCTTGAGCAGGTTGATCACCGCCTTGAGCGTGTGGCCCGAGTCGGCCAGATCGTCGACCAGCAGCACCTTGCCTGCGATTTCGCCCTTGGGCGTGGTGATGTAGCGCGCGATGTCCAGATTGCCTTGCTCGGTGCCGGCAGCGGCACGGTAGGAGCTGGTGGACATGATGGCCAGCGGCTTGTCGAAGATGCGCGAGAGGATGTCCCCCGGGCGCATGCCGCCGCGCGCCAGGCACAGGATGGTGTCGAACTCCCAGCCCGACTGGTAGACCTTGAGCGCCAGCTTCTCGATCAGGTTGTGGTACTCGTCGTAAGAGACGTAAAGGTGTTTGCCGTCTTCGGTCAGCATGCGGACTCCGGGTGGGGGTTCAATCTATCGATGGGGATTTTGCACAAACGGCTGCACTACGCCCTGGGGGTTTCACCCATGGTAGGGCTGTTGCAGCAGGATGGTGTGGTCCCGGTCCGGGCTGGTGGAGACGATGTGGATCGGCACCCCGGTGGTCTCTGCGATGCGGGTCAGGTACGCCTGGGCGTTCTTCGGCAGGTCTTCGTAGCGGGTCACGCCCACGGACGTCTCGCTCCAGCCTGGCAGGGTTTCGTAGATGGGCTTGCAGCGCGCGATGTCTTCGGCGCTCATGGGCAGGATGTCGATGACTTCGCCATCGAGCTCATAGCCGGTGCACAACAACAGCTCCTTGAGGCCGTCGAGCACGTCGAGTTTGGTGATGCACAGGCCCGAGAGGCCGTTGACCTGGGCCGAGCGCTTGAGCAGCGCGGCGTCGAACCAGCCGCAACGGCGGCTGCGACCGGTGGTCACGCCCTTCTCCGCGCCGACTGTGGCCATGTGCCAACCGGGCGTGCCTTCCTTTTCCCAGTCCAGCTCGGTGGGGAACGGCCCGCCGCCCACCCGGGTGCAGTAGGCCTTGGTGATGCCGAGCACGTAGTGCAGCAGTTGCGGGCCCACGCCCGCACCGGCGGCGGCGTTGCCGGCCACGCAGTTGCTGGAGGTGACGAAGGGATAGGTGCCGTGGTCGATGTCGAGCAGCGTGCCCTGCGCGCCTTCGAACAGCAGGTTGGCGCCGGCCTTGTGCGCTTCGTTGAGTTCGCGCGAGACGTCGGCGACCATGGGCTTGAGCAGCTCGGCCTGTTGCATGGCTTCGGCGTACACCGGCTCGAACTGGATCGCGCCGTCCTTCATGTACGGGGCCAGCTTGTCGTCCCAGGGGAAATCGGCCGAGTGCAGGTAGGTCGTCAGCACGTGGTTGTGCAGGTCCAGCAATTCGCGCAGCTTGGCGGCAAAGCGCTCGGGGTACTTCAGATCCTGCACGCGCAGCGCGCGGCGCGCGATCTTGTCTTCGTAGGCCGGGCCGATGCCGCGGCCGGTGGTGCCGATCTTTTCGCTGCCGGCCTTCACCTTGGCGGCTTCGCGCGCGATGTCGATCGCGGCGTGGAACGGCAGGATCAGCGGGCAGCCTTCGCTCACGCGCAGGCGCGAGCGCACTTCCACGCCGGCCTTCTCCAGCCCGGCAATTTCCTCGAACAGCTTGCCCACCGACAGCACCACGCCGTTGCCGATGTAGCACTTCACGCCGGCGCGCATGATGCCGCTGGGGATGAGGTGCAGCGCGGTCTTCACGCCGTTGATGACGAGCGTGTGGCCCGCGTTGTGGCCGCCCTGGAAGCGCACCACGCCGGTGGCGGTTTCCGTCAGCCAGTCCACCAGCTTGCCCTTGCCTTCGTCACCCCACTGGGTGCCGACCACTACCACGTTGCGCCCCGGTGTCACGGTGCTCTTGCTGTTCGTCATTTGCTGGTATCCGTTTAAAAAGATTGCACTGTCCAGGCGCCGCGACGGGCCGCGTCGGGCACCAGTTCGCGGTCGCAATGGAATTCGTCGACCTGGTGTTCGTGGCCCGGCAGCACGCAGACCACGGTGTGGCCCTGCGCGCGCAGGCCGGCAATGGCTTCGCGCAAGCCCGCGTCCATGCCCCAGGGCGCGCGAATGGCCGCGACCAGGGGACGCGGCGGCACGGTGGCCACCAGTTCCTTGAGGTCGAGGCTGAAGCCCACGGCGGGCCGGTTGCGGCCAAACACCGCGCCCACCTCGTCGTAGCGACCGCCGCGCGCGAGTTCCATCGAGGGTGCGGCGCTGCCCTCGGGGGCGTGCGCGAAGAGCGCGAACCGCATGCCGGTGTAGTAGGCGTAGCCGCGCAGATCGGCCAGGTCGATCGACACGTCCACGCCTTGCACATGCGCGGCGAGCCACCGCAGACCGTCGAGCGCGGCATGCAGCGCGGGCGACGGCTGCAGCGTGCGTTGGGCTTCGTCCAGGACCGCCGCGCCGCCAAAAAGGCGCGGCAAGGCGCACAGGTCGCGCCGCACGGCTTCGGGCAGATCGCGCGCCAGGACCTCCAGCTCGGCCACGTCCTTCGCGTTGAGCGCGGCGTGGATGCGGGCCTCCTGGGCGGCGGTGAGCGTGACGGGTGCGAGCACGGCGTCGATCACGCGCACGTCGGCCATGTCGAGTTGCAGGCCATTGACGCCCGCACCGCGCAGGCAGGCCTGCGCCAATTCGATGATTTCGAGATCGGCTTCCTGCCCGGCATGGCCGTAGATTTCGGCGCCGAACTGCAGGGGTTCGCGGCTGGCCAGGGGGCGGTCGACGCGGGTGTGCACCACCGGCCCGCAGTAACTCAGGCGCGCCACGCCCTGCCGGTTGAGCAAATGCGCGTCGATGCGCGCCACCTGCGGCGTGCTGTCCGCGCGCAGGCCGAGCGTGCGCCCGGAGAGCTGGTCGACGAGTTTGAAGGTCTGAAGGCCGAGGGCTTCACCGGTGCCGGTGAGCAGCGATTCGAGGTGCTCCAGCAGCGGTGGCATGACCAGCTCGTAGCCATAGCCCCGAGCCGTGTCCAACAACACCCTGCGAAGTTCTTCGATGTGCCGGGCCTCGGAAGGCAGAACATCGGCAATGTGATCCGGGAGGACCCAGGCAGACATGGCAATTTTCAGGCGCTGTTAAAAACGCGATTCTACCGGTCCGCGCAACGGGCCCTTTTCGCGCGCGGCCCGCCCCGCTCCCGGGCGGACCGCCGCGGACAGGCCGCTCAGAGCACCTGGCAGGCCTGCTCGAAATCCAGGCGGCGGTTGCGGTCGAAGACCTTGTTGTCGCTGTAGCCCAGGTTGATGAGGAAGTTGGCGCGCCAGCGGCCGTCGGGGAAGAACTCGGCGTTGACCTTGGCCAGGTCCACGCCGCTCATGGGTCCGCAGTCGAGTCCGAGGGCGCGCGCCGCGATGATGAAGTAGGCACCGCCCAGCGTGCTGTTGCGTGTGGCGGTGGCTTCCGACAGCGCCGGGTTGCCCTCGAAGTTCTCCTTCGCGCCTTCGCGGTGCCACACCTGCGGCATGAATTCGTGGAAGCGGTTGTCGGCGCACACGATCACCGTCACTGGCGCCGTGCGCGTCTTGTCCAGGTTGCCCGGCGAGAGCGCGGGCAGCAGCCGCGCCCTGGCCTCGGGCGTTTTCAGGAACACGTAGCGCGCGGGCTGGGTGTTCATCGATGTCGGGCCCATGCGCGCCACCTCGTACACCTGCCGCAGCAACGCGTCGGGCACGGGTTTGTCGAGGAAGGTGTTGGCGGTGCGTGCCTTGAGGAAGATCTGGTCGAGGGCTTGCGAATCGAGGGTCATGGGCGGAAACAGGTTGAAGAAAAAAGGTCAGTCCAGGCTGATGTTGGCCGCCCGGATGAGGCCGGTCCAGCGCTGCACATCACGTGCCAGCATGGTCTTGGTGTCGGCCACGCTGATGTTCATGGGCGACCCACCCGCCTTGCGGAAGGTTTCCTGCAGTTCGGGTGTAGCGATGATTTTCGCCAATTCGGCGCGCAGGCGCTTGAGCACGTCGGGCGGCGTCTTGCTCGGCGCGAAATAACCGAACCACGACTCCAATTCGAGCTTGACCGTGCCGGACTCGTTGATCGTCTGCACGTTGGGCTGCATGGGGTTGCGCGCGGCGCTGGAGACCACGATGGCCTTGAGCTTGCCGGTATCGACGTGCGCGCGCGTGGTGGGCGTGAGATCGAAGAACAGGTCCACCCGGTCGCCCAGCAGGTCGGCGTAGGCCGGCTGTGCGCCCCGATAAGGCACGTGCACGATGTCCACGCCGGCCAGGCTCCACAGCGCGGCCGCCAGCACGTGCTGGCCGGAACCGTTGCCCGCCGAGGCGTAGGTGAGCTTGCCGGGGTGGGCCTTGGCGTGGGCCACCAGCTCGGCCAGGTTGTTGAACGGCAGGCCGTTGCGCGCCAGCAGCGTGTAGCTGTAGCTCACGGCCAGGCCCACGGGCTCGAAGTCCTTCAAGCTGTCGTACGAGAGGCTCTTGTACAGGCCCATGTTCAGGACCATGTTCGACACCGAGCCGGTGAGCAGCGTGTAGCCATCGGGCGTGGCCTTGGCGGCCGCGTCGGTGCCCACCACCGTGCCCGAGCCGGTGCGGTTCTCCACCACCACGGCCTGGCCCAGCGGCTGGGCCAGTCGGTCGGCCAGCGCGCGGCCCACGAAATCGAAACCGCCACCGGGTGGCTGCGGCACGATCACGCGCAGGGGCCGGCTCGGGAAATCGGCCTGCGCCCAGGCCACCGGGGCCATGGAGGCGAGCGCGGCGGCCGGCACGGCGACGAGCAGTTGGCGGCGAAACGGCGAAGCCGGTCCCCCGCATGTCGGATCGAATGCGTTCATGTCTTGTCTCCTTGTTGTGGTGTCTGGCGCGGTGGTGACAGCGGCCCGCGCCCGCCGCATGAAACTCAGACCGGGTTCACGTCGCGCTCCAATGCGCCACCGGCGAGCCAGCGCGCACCGCGCCGGTAGAGCTCGTCGACCTCCGCCCCCTTGAGCATGGGCATGTCCATCTTCACCGTGTAGCCGATGCGGGTCTGGATGTAGGCGAGGTGGCGATAGCCCTCGGGCATCTTGGCCAGGGCCTGCTGGTCCAGCGCGAGCACCGCCGTGGAGTCGACCGGGTCGATGCGGTCTTTTTCGTAGATGGGCTGGCGGTGCAGCAACTTCCATTCGCCTGCTTCGCGCACCACGAAGTCGTAGAAGCGGCCGGTGCAGACCACGTCGCACAGCACCGGGCCGTTCTCGCCCTCGACCATGCCGCGCTGCGAGATGGTCATCTTGGTCTGCGCGATGGCGCGGTCGCCCGCGACTTCCACCGCCGAGCCGCCCAGAAAGTGCAGGATGCTCACGCCCTTGGCCCAGCCTTCCTGTGTGACGCGGATGAACTCGGCGAACGGGCCCTGGAACCAGGTGGCCATCATCACGCCCTGCGGGTGCCACACGGTGGCAAAGCGCGCCCAGTCACCGGCGTCGCGCCACACGGCCCAGCGCTCCACCATCTGGCGGATCTGCAGTTCGTCTTTCAGTTGTTGTTCGATCATTCGTCGTCTCCTCGGGTGGTAGCGGTCATTCAAAGGGTTTCGAAATCGACCTGGTGGCGCGCGGTGCGCACGCCCTCCAGTTCATGGCGCACGCGGGTGTGCGCGGGGTGGTCGGCGTAGTCGGCCAGGGCCTGGCGCGACTCGAACTCGGCGTAGAGCACGGCATCGCAGGCGTAATTCACGCCGCTCTCGTCCAGGCCGATCTCCAGCCGCAGCAGCCCGGGGATCTGCTCGCGCAGTCCTTCGAACGCGCGCTTGAGCCGTTGTGCGTTGTGCGCCTTGGCCAATGCGGTCTCGCCCTGCACGTTCCACATGACGATGTGCTTGATCATGCGGCGCGCGCGGTGGTGGGCTTGGCCCGGTTGAGCACGAAGTGAAAGTCCAGCGTGCAGGTGCCATCGGGCTGCCGCACCCAGTCGGCCACCAGCGACTGGCGCACGCCGAACACGGCGTCGGAGTCGAGGTACTCGCCGCCCTCGCGGAACACGTGCGTCACCAGCGTTTCGTAACCGGGCGCCTGGATCATGAAATGCAGGTGCGCGGGGCGCCATGGGTGGCGGCCGGTGGCGCGCAGCATATCGCCCACGGGGCCATCGTCGGGAATCGGGTACGGCTCGGCCACCACGCTGCGGAAATGAAAACGGCCATCGGCGCCGCTGCGCAGAACGCCACGGCCCTGGGCTTGCGGCAGGTCGCTGCGCTGCACGTCGTACAGGCCTTCGGCATCGGCTTGCCACACGTCGATCACCGCATCGGCCACCGGTTCACCATCGAGCCCGCGCACGCTGCCGCGCACCAGGCAAGGTGTGCCCGCCGCGCCGTTGGCCACGTCCGCGCCGTGCTCGTAGTGCGGTGCGCCTTCCACGTGGAAGGGACCGAACACCGTGGCCTCGGTGCAGCCCGCGGGCTTGTCGTTGTTCATCGCCACGGTGAGCATGGACAGGCCCAGCGTGTCCGACAGCAGGATGAACTCCTGGCGCTGCTCGGTGCACATGTGGCCGGTGGCGGTGAGGAAGTCGATGCCGGCTTTCCATTCGGCCTCGGTCAGCTTCACCTCGCGCGCGAAGGCGTGCAGGTGCTGCACCAGGCTGGTCATGATCTGCTTCAGGCGCGGGTCCGGCGTGTTCGCCATGCGCGCGAGCACTGCCTGGGTGATGTTGTACTGGTCGAGGTTTTTCAAGTGGGGTCTCCGGGAGTGCCGGCACAATGTACGGCGACGAGCGACCGAGAAAAAGACCTGAGGCAAAAATGACTTTTTCGCCAGGCGCAATAGAGAAGAGGAGACGATAGACCGATGGACCGCTGGACCGAGATCGAACTGTTCGTGCACGTGGCCGAGACGGGCAGCCTGAGCCGCGCGGCCGAACTGCTCAATTTGTCCAACGCGAGCGCGAGCCGCCACCTGGCCGCGCTGGAGACACGCCTGGGCGTGCGGCTGGTGGAGCGCAACACGCGCCGCCTGTACCTCACGGAAACGGGCCAGGAGTTCTTCCAGCGCTCGCGCGCCATCCTGAGCGACCTGCGCGACGCCGAGTCCACCGTGAACGCGGCCGCGCTCAACCCCACCGGGGTGCTGCGCATCACGGCGTCGCTCTCGTTCTCCATGCACCACATCGCGCCGCTGCTGCGCGAATACACCGACCGCTACCCCAACGTGTCGGTGCACGTGGAAGCGGCCAACCGCTACCTGGACATCATCGACAACAACATCGACGTCGCCATCCGCAACCGCGAAGTCGAGCCCGACAGCAACATCACCATCCGCCGCCTCGCGGGCACGCGGCGCATCCTGGTGGCCTCGCCGGCCTACCTGTCGCGCCATGGCGTGCCGCGCGAGATCGACGACCTGCACCGGCACAAGCTGCTGATCTACACCCACGCCAACAACCCCAACGAGCTGCGCTTCACGCGCGAAGGCGAACAGCAGGCCATCCACGTGAAAGGCCTGCTGGAAAGCAACGACGGCCAGATCCTGCGCGCCGCCGCGCTCGACGGCATGGGCATCCTGATCCAGCCCAGCTACATCGTCTACGACGACATCGTCGCCGGCCGCCTGGTGCCCATGCTCGACGACTGGGACCTGCCCCGCCTCACCGTCAACCTCGCCTACCCCAGCCGCAAACACCTCAGCGCCAAGGTGCGCACCTTCATCGACTTCATGGCCGCGCACTTCGAGAAGATGGACTACGAGCGCAAGTGGACGGGGCGGTTCCCGGTGTATTGATCGCAGCGCAGGCTCTCGCATGAACATCCGCCCTTTTCAGACCGGCGACGAAGCCGCTCTTTACCGCGTGCACCACGAGGCCATCCACCGCATCGCCTCGCGCGACTACACGCCCGAACAGATCCACGCCTGGGCGCCCCTGCGGCACGATCCCGGGCCATGGGCCATCAAGATGCGCCACCTTCGGCCCTTCGTGGCCGAGGTCGATGGCGTGATCGCGGGCTACGCCGATGTGCAACCCGGCGGCTACATCGATCACTTCTTCGTGTCCGCCGACTTCCCGCGCCAGGGCGTGGGCCGTCTGCTCATGGAGCGGATTCATGAAGAGGCAGCGTACCTGGGCATCACCGAACTCACGGCGGACGTCAGCAAGACCGCACAACCCTTCTTCGCCCGCTTCGGGTTCGACATCGTGGAATTGCGCTTTCCCGTGCGCTCGGGTGTGACCATACCGAACGCGTTGATGCGCAAGCTCCTTCTGTCGCGGGTTGCGGTCTGAGCACCTCGCTATTGCAACGGGTGACTCGCCGCATTCAGCTCGGCCTCACACCCTCGAACGCATCCTGCAACAACCGCCGAATCGCCGCCCGCTCCAGCGGCCTCGGGTTCGGGTACTGGTGGCTCATCGCGATGTCGCAGGCCTTGTCCAGGTCTTGCGCCTTCATGCCGATGTCCCTCAGCGCCACCGGCGCGCCATGGGCCTTCGCAAGGTCGTGCACCGCCTGCGCCGCGCTCGCGCCGCCGAGGGCCCGGCGGATTCGCGCCATGGCCTGCGGTGCTGACGCCGCGTTGTAGGCCAGTGCGTGCGGCAGCACGATGGTGTGCGTCTCGGCGTGCAGCAGGTTGAAGCTGCCACCCAGCGTGTGGCAGAGCTTGTGGTGCAAGCCCATGCCCACCGCGCCCAGCACGGTGCCGCAGAGCCAGGCGCCGTAGAGCGCGTCCGACCTCGCCTCGGCATCCGTCGGCTGCGCGTGGATGCGCGGCAGCGCGCGACCCAGCGCGGCGATGCCCTCTTCGGCCATCAGGTCGGTGATGGGGTTGCTGTCCGCCGCGTACAGGCCCTCGGCCGCGTGCGCGATCGCGTTGATGCCGCTGGTCACGCTCAAAGCCACGGGCAAGCCCAGGGACAGCTCGGGGTCATAGAGCACCGTGCGCGGCAGCACGCGCGGGTCCTTCCCGGTTTTCTTCAGGCCGGCTTCGGTGATGCCGTAGATGGGTGTCATCTCCGAGCCCGCGTAGGTGGTGGGAATGGCCACGATGGGCAGACCCGAGTCGAGCGCGATGGCCTTGCCCAGGCCGGTGGTGGAGCCGCCGCCGATGGCGACCGCGCAGTCGGCGCCCAACTGGCGTGCCACCTCGCGGGCTTCCCGCGCGGTCTCGATCGGCACGTGCATCACGGCGCGGTCGAAGATGCCGGCGGCACGCTCGCCCAGCAGGCCCGCCACTCGTTCGGCCAGGGCGCGCTGCCCAGGCGTGCTGAGCACCAGCGCGCGCGCAGCGCCCAGCGCGTCCATCTCGCGCGGCAGTTGGGCCAGCGAGCCGGCACCAAAGACCACGCGCGCCGGCAGGTTCTGGTAGACAAAGGATTTCATGGCTCTCACCCCGTTCGTGATGCGTCGTGCATCGGGATGATGGCAGCGTCTGCGGCCATGAGCGCGTGCTGGAAGGCGCTGAAAATCAGTTTTCCGTCAGCGGGAAAGCGGCGCAACGCACGCGGAGCCGGATCAGGCCAACAACCACCAGAGCAGCAACCCGCTGCCCACGCTGATCAGCCCAAAGAAGCGCAACTGCCCGTCACGCAGCCGCATCATGTCGGTGAAAACGCGGCGCCACAGGGTCGGCGCCAGCAAAGGCAGCAGGCCTTCGAAGACCAGCACCAAGGCCAGCGCGAGCCACAACGGATCGGACGACATGGATGGGAAGAAGCTCGCGCCTTCAGCGCAGCGGCCTCATCGTGCCGGCGCGAGGTTGCTGCTGCGCATGCCCTTGAAAAAGTCGGACGACGGATCGACCACCAGCACGTCGGACTTGCTGGCAAAGCTGGCCTTGTACGCGTCCAGGCTGCGGTAGAACTGCGCGAAGGCCGGGTCGCGCCCGAAGGCATCGCCGAACAGGCCTGCGGCCTTGGCATCGCCCGCACCCTTGATCAGCTGCGCATCGCGGTAGGCCTGCGAGACGATCACCTCGCGCTGGCGGTCGGCGTCGGCGCGGATCTTTTCGCCTTCGGCAAAACCGGTGGAGCGAAGCTCGTTGGCCACGCGCTTGCGCTCGGCTTCCATGCGCTGGTAGACCGATGCGGTGATGCTCTCGGCGTAGTCGACGCGCGTGATTCGCACATCCACCACGTCCATGCCCCAGGGCTTGTCCGCACCGCGCACGGCGGCCAGCACCTCGCGCTTGACGTCGGCCATGAGTTCTTCACGGCGCGTGGACAGCAGTTCGTTCACAGTGCGCTTGTTGACTTCCTGCTGGAAGGAGTTGCGCACCACGCGGTTGAGTTGCAAAGCGCCCGCACGTTCGTTGACACCCACGTTGCGGATGTATTCCTGCGGCTCGCTGATGCGCCAGCGCACGTACCAGTCGATCACCACGCGCTGCTTTTCGGCGGTGAGCGTGGGTTCGGTGTCGGTGCTCTCCAGCGTCAGCAGGCGCTTGTCGATGTAGGACACGTTCTGGAATGGCGGCGGCATCTTGAAGTTCAGGCCGGGTTCGGTGACGACCCGCTTGATCTGCCCCAACTGGAAGACCACGCCGAACTGGCGCTGGTCCACCACGAACAGCGTGGAGCTGGCGATGGCCAGGACCACGATGAGAGATGTGATGATGAAACCGAGTTTGTTCATGTTGCTTCTCTGATCGCTGGCGCCGTTCAGCGGCTTTCACGCTCGCGCGAACGCGCGGCGTTGTCCGGGATGCGGCTGGACGGCGCGGGGACGGTGCTGGGGCTCGGTGTGGGAGCGCTGGACGAGGAAGCCGCCGGCGCGGTCTGCCCTGTCACCTGCATGAGCTTGTCCAGCGGCAGGTACAGCAGGTTGGAGCCCGACCTGGAGTCCACCAGGATCTTGGTCACGTTGCTGTAGATCTCCTGCATGGCATCGGTGTACATGCGCTCGCGGGTGACCTGGGGTGCCTTCTGGTACTCGGCCAACACCGAGCGGAAGCGCTGCGAATCACCTTCGGCCTGCGCCACGATGCGGGCGCGGTAGCCTTCGGCTTCTTCGGTCAGGCGCGAGGCCGCACCGCGTGCGCGCGGCACCACGTCGTTGGCATAGGCCTGGGCTTCGTTCTTGGCGCGCTCGCGCTCCTGGCCGGCCTTGAGCACGTCGTCGAACGCCGATTGCACCTGTTCGGGCGGGCGCACACCGCCCTGCTGCATGTTGATGCCCACCACCTCGATACCGACCTTGTAGCGGTCGAGGATGGCTTGCATCAGGGTGCGCACGCGTGGCGCGATCTGGTCGCGCTCTTCGGCGAGCGCCGCATCCATCTTCATCTTGCCGACCACTTCGCGCACCGCCGTTTCGGCGACCTTCACGACCGCGGCATCGGGGTCGCGGCTTTCGAACAGGAAGGCGCGCGCGTCGTTCAGGCGGTACTGCACCGCGAACTTGATTTCGACGATGTTCTCGTCTTCGGTCAGCATGGCCGATTCGCGCAAGCCGGTGGCCGGCACGACGTTGTCGCGGCCCACGTCCACCGAGCGGATCTGCGTGACGAAGACGGTCTCGTGGCGCTGGATGGGGTACGGCAAACGCCAGTTGAAACCGGCGCCCACCGAGCTGTGGTACTTGCCGAACTGGGTGATGACCGCCTGCTGGCCTTCCTGCACGATGAAGAAGCCGGTGCCCAACCAGATCAACACCGCCACGGCGCCGATGAGGCCCGCGCCGATGCCCGTGGTCTTGGGATTCGGGTTGAAACCGGGCATGCCGCCACCGCCGTTGCCGTTGGAGCCATTGCCACCGCCTCGGCCCTTGTTGCCGAGCAGGCCGCCGAGCTTTCGGTTGAGATCGCGCCAGAGTTCGTCCAGATCGGGTGGGCCGTCGTTCGGGCCCTGCCCGCGCGGTGGGGGACGCTGTGCATTGCGCTCGTCGTCGCGACCGGGCTCCTGCCCGTCCTTCGACCCCTCTTCGCCACGGCCCCAGCGCGGATCGTTCAGATTGAACATGCCCCACAGTCGGCGCCAGCCAGCGCGGCGAACAGGGCGAGACGCTGATTCAGCGCCGCGGGCAGGGTTGTGCAGATTCACGTCCATGTCGTAGCAACTCGTTGTCGATTCAAAACCATCACATTGTGCCCAATCAAGACACCGGTTCGCCGTTTTCCGGCAGCGGCTCCGAGCCTTGCGGGTCAACCCCCATCTTCTGCGCCAGCACGCGCGCGGACAGCATCGCTCGCAACTCGGGCAAACCGGCGCCCGTCTGCGCGCTCACGAAGATACGAGGCACGGACTGGCCTTCCAGTTCCATCGCATCGGTCAACAAACGCGGCACGTTGGCGGGGTCCATGGCGTCGAGCTTGTTGAAGAGCAGGATCTGCGGCACGTGATCCGCCCCGATGTCGCGCAACACACCGAGCACCGAGGCGATCTGCTCGGGGTGCGAAGGGTTGGACGCATCGACCACGTGGAGCAGCAAATCGGCATCGGCCGCTTCCTGCAGCGTGGCGGCGAAGGCGTCGACCAGGCCGTGCGGCAGGTCGCGGATAAACCCTACGGTGTCCGACAGGGATACCGAGCGCCCTGCCTCACCGAGGTAGAGCTGGCGCGTGGTGGTGTCCAGGGTGGCGAACAGTTGATCGGCCGCGTAGGCGCGGGCCTTCACCAGCGCATTGAACAGCGAGGACTTGCCCGCGTTGGTGTAGCCCACCAGCGAAATCGAGAAGGTGTCGCGGCGCTCGCGCTGGCGGCGCTGGGTGGAGCGCTGCTTCTTGACCTTCTCCAGCCGCTCCTTGGTGCGCTTGATGGCGTCGCCGATCATGCGGCGGTCCAGTTCGATCTGGGTTTCACCAGGCCCGCCGCGCATGCCGATGCCACCGCTCTGGCGCTCCAGGTGCGACCAGCGCCGCACCAGGCGCGTGGAGAGGTACTGCAGACGCGCCAGCTCGACCTGCAACTTGCCCTCGTGGCTGCGCGCGCGCTGCGCGAAGATTTCCAGGATGAGCAGCGTGCGGTCGTTCACCGGCACGCCCAGGTGGCGCTCCAGGTTGCGCTGTTGCGCGGGGCTCAGCGATTGATCGAACAGCACCTCGGTGGCGCCGGTCGATTGGCTGAGCATCTTGATTTCATCGGCCTTGCCGGAGCCGACGAACAAGGCCGGATCGGGCGCGCGCCGCTTGCAGCTGACGCGCTCGGCCACGGTGTAGCCGGCGGTCTGCGCCAACAAGCCCAGCTCTTCGAGGCCGGCATCGAAATGAGGCTCACCGAAATCCACGCCCACCAGAATGACCGAGGGCGCGGAGGACAGAGCAGTGGCAGGAGAATTCAAATCGTTTCAACAGCGACGCGCGCGGCGTTGCTGCCCCGGCAGCACGGCTGCACGGGCCGAATGGGATTCAGATGCGGGCTCAGGAGCCAGCCGGCTCGTCCGTGCCGACGGCCGAGAATTGCACCGGGCGGCCCGGCACGATGGTGGAAATCGCGTGCTTGTAGACCATTTGCGTGACGGTGTTGCGCAGCAACACGACGTACTGGTCGAAAGACTCGATCTGACCCTGAAGCTTGATGCCGTTGACCAGATAGATCGAAACCGGCACATGCTCCCTGCGAAGCTGGTTCAGGAAGGGGTCTTGCAAGAGTTGGCCTTTGTTATTGCTCACGATATGCTCCGTGTTCAAAAGATTGTTAATGAGGAATGGACCATACCACAGCGTCGGTACGCACCCGCCGCTGAAGCCGAATTCCTACTCCTTAAAGGGATTGGCCGAGGTCTTGAACTCGATGCGCAGCGGCGTTCCCACCAGGTCGAAGGCCTTGCGAAAACGCCCTTCGAGGAAACGCGTGTAGGCGTCGGGCACCTTTTCGAGCGAATTGCCGTGGATCACGATCACGGGCGGGTTCATGCCACCCTGGTGGGCATAGCGCATCTTGGGCCGGAACATGCCCGTGCGGATGGGCGCCTGAAACGCCACCGCCTCCATCAGCAAACGCGTGAGCACCGGCGTGGACATCTTGCGCATGGCCGAGGCGTGCGCCTGCGTGATGGACTTCCAGACCGGCCCCAGGCCCTGGCGCTTCTGCGCCGAGATGAGGTGCAGCGAGGCGAATTTCAGAAACGCCAGGCGGGTTTCGATCTGGCGCTCGATCTGCTGGCGCTGGTAGGCGTCCACCGCGTCCCATTTGTTGATGGCGATCACCACGGCGCGGCCACTCTCCAGGATGTAGCCGGCAATGTGCGCGTCCTGGTCGGTCACGCCCTGCGTGGCGTCGAGCAACAGCAGGACGACGTGGGCATTCTCGATCGCTTGCAGGGTCTTCACCACCGAGAATTTCTCGATGGCCTCGAACACCTTGCCTTTTTTGCGGATGCCCGCCGTGTCGATCAACTCGAACTTCTGGCCCGAGCGCTCGAACGGCACGGCAATGGCATCGCGCGTGGTGCCGGGCAGGTCGAAGGCCACCAGGCGTTCTTCGCCCAGCCAGGCGTTGATCAGGGTGGACTTGCCGACGTTGGGTCGCCCTGCGACGGCCAGGCGGATCACGCCCGTCTCGAGTTCGGACTCCTCCTGGTCTTCCGGTGGCAGGCCGGGAATGCGCTCCATGGCGGTGTCGAGCATGGTGCGAATGCCCTGTCCATGCGCGCCGGACACGGGCATAACCTCACCCAAGCCGAGTTCAAAGAACTCCACCAGCTGCACGCCTTCGGTCATGCCCTCGGCCTTGTTGGCCACGAGCAGGGTGGGTTTCCCCAGACGGCGCAGGTAACCCGCGATTTCGTGATCCTGGGCATTGATGCCGGCGCGCGCATCGACGACAAAAATGACCACATCGGACTCGGCCACGGCCTGGCGGGTCTGCTTGGCCATCTCCTTGTAGATGCCCTCGCTCGCCTTGGGCTCGAAGCCACCGGTATCAATGACGATGTACTCGCGCTTGCCTTGGCGGCCGTTGCCGTAGTGGCGGTCGCGGGTGAGGCCGGCAAAGTCGGCCACGATGGCGTCGCGTGAACTCGTCAGGCGGTTGAACAGGGTGGATTTGCCCACATTGGGGCGGCCCACCAGGGCGATGACGGGTTTCACGGACAAGCTTTCGTTCAGAGGGTCACGAACACGGCGTCCGTGACATGCATTACTGGGGGCGCCAGGCGAACACGCCGCCGTTGCGCGTTTGCACCACCAGCGCATCGCCGGCGAGCGCCGGGGCGGCGAGGATGGCCGAGCCATCGGTGGTCAGGCGGGTCATTTCGCTGCCGTCTTCGCGCGAGATGAGGTGGACGATGCCACTGCCATCGCCCACGGCCACCACACGGCCCAGCGCCAGCGGCGCACTCAGGCTGCGGTACTTCAGGCGGTCAATGCTCCAGGCGGGCTCGCCATTGGCGCGCTGCCAGGCCAGGAAGCGGCCATCGGTTTCGCTGCCGAACACCAGCCGGTCGTCGCCATGCACACCGGTGGTGCCCTGCGCCGCGCGGGTCCAGACCGGGGTGCCGCGGCTGGCGTCCACGCAGCCGACAGCGGCCGAGTAGGCGCGCGCGCAGACGTTGTTGCCGATGCGGCTGACCGGGCCGACGACGTCCACGAGACGCTCCACCTCGTTGGTGCCACGCGACGTGGCCACCGGGGTTTCCCAGCGCACCGCACCGTTGTCGGGGTTCAGGCCCGTGAGCCGGCCTGCGAGGCCAGCCACCAGGGTGTCGCCAACGGCCAGCAGCGCGCCGGTCTGGCTCAGCACCAGCGGCTCGGCGGGGCGGCTCTGGGTCCACAACCGTGCGCCGGTCTTGCCGTCAAAGGCCAGGACCGCGCGGTCGGCCGACAGCACGAACACGCGCCCACCGGCCACCAGGGGCGCGGTGAAGGAGCGTGCCGGCATGCGCACACGCCAGCGTTCGCTGCCGTCGGCGATGGCCACCAACTGGTTGTTGCCCGTGATCACGGCCGCGGTTTGACCGTCGGAACCCACGCCCGCCGCGATCGGCGTGCCCAGATTCAGGCGCCAGACGTCCTTGCCCGTGGCCGCGTCCAGCGCAGCCACGACGCCGGCGTTGCCCGCCACGAAGACACGCCCGCCCGCCACATGGGGCACCAGCGACACGCCACTCTGCCCCACCTGGGCAGACCACGCGAGTTGCGTGCCCATGAGCGCGGCTGCCGGCGCCAGTGGCGTGGGCTGCGGCTTCTTGGGGCTCGACGAACAGGCAGCCACCACCAGAGCGGTGGCCAGCAGGGAAAGAGCGCGACTCATGGAATGGCGGTAGGTGCTATGGGACATGGATTCAAGGCACGGTAGGGGTCAGGCTGGAGACATCCACGCCGAGCGCGGCGAGCTTGACTTCGACGAGACGCCGGTATTCAGCGCGCTCGCCCAGAGCCTTCCAGGCATTGGTGTACTGGGTCTTGGCTTCGTCGGCTTTGCCTTGGGCCATGAACACGTCGCCGCGGCGATCGGCCACCAGGGGCTCGAACGATTTGGGCACGGGGGCTTCCAGCGTCTTGAGAGCCTGGTCAAAGGCCTTGGATTCGATGTCCAGCGCGGCCAGGCGCAAGCGCGCCAGGGCCTTGTAGGAATCTTCACCGGATTTGTCGGCGGCCCAGGTCAGCGCGGCGCGGGCCTTGTCCACCTGGCCGGCATCGAACAGCGTCTTGCTGGCCAGCAGCGCGGCCTGGCTGGCGTAGGTGGTGCCACCGAAGTTGGACTGCATGTCGGCGAGTGCGCGCTCCATGCGCTGGGCGTCGTTCGCGAGGGCGGCGCGGTCCACTTCGTCGTAGAGCGCAGCGGCCTTGACGCCTTGCGAGCGTTGCCAATAGTTCCAGCCGTTCCAGGCCGCGAACGAGCCGAAAACGACGATGAGCACCCAGCTGATGAGGTTGCCGTACTGCGCCCAGAAGTGTTTGATCTGGTCGAGCTGTTCCTGCTCTTCGAGGTCGAGGTGTTTGGCCATGTGGATGTTCTGCTTGGAGTCCGTGCGCAGTGCGCGCAACGGGGCATTGTAGGCGGGTGGCCCGGGCGCCCTGCCCTGGGGTCACCCGGTGCGAATCTGCGGATATTCAGGCTGCGCGCAGCCGTGCCGCCCAGTCGGCCACGGCTGCCAGCGGCAGCAGGCTCTGAGCGGCTTCGGTAGGCGTGTCGGTGCGGGGGCCGCGCAGCGGTTTGAGCGCCACCGATCCCTGCTGCATTTCCTGCTCGCCGAAGATCAACGCAAAGCGTGCGCCACTGGCATCGGCCTTCTTGAACTGCGACTTCATGCTGCCCATGCCATCGGCGCCACCCGCGTGCATCTGCACGTTCACGCCCCGTTGGCGCAACGCGCGCAGCACGGGCATGACCTGCGGCACATGCGCCGCATCGGGCACCACGGCATAGGCGTCGGGCGCGGGTTGCTCGGGCAGCAGGCCTTGCTCTTTCAGCAACTCGAGAATGCGCTCCATGCCCAGGGCCCAACCCACGGCCGGTGCGGCCTTGCCGCCGATCTGCTCGAACAGACCGTCGTAACGCCCACCCGCGCACACCGTGCCTTGCGAGCCGAGTTGCGTGGTGACGAATTCGAAGACCGAGAGGTTGTAGTAGTCCATGCCGCGCACCAGGCGCGGGTTGATGCGGTAGGCGATGCCGTGCGCGTCGAGCAGGCCGCGCAAGCGGTTGAAGTGGTCGAGGGACTCGGCGCCCAGGTGGTCCATCAGGCGCGGCGCGGCGTTCACCAGGTCCTGCATGGCAGGGTTCTTGGTGTCCAGGATGCGCAGCGGGTTGCTGTGCAGGCGGCGCTTTGCTTCCTCGTCGAGCTGGTCGATGTGGGCTTCGAGGTAGGCGATCAGCGCCTGCCGGTGCGCCAGGCGTTCGGGCGGCTGGCCCAGGCTGTTGATTTCGAGTTCGATACCCTTGAGACCCAGCTCGGCCCACAGGTCGCACGCCAGCACGATGAGCTCGGCATCCACGTCCGGCCCGGCAAAGCCCAGGGCTTCAGCGCCGAACTGGTGGAACTGCCGGTAGCGGCCGCGCTGCGGCCGCTCGTGGCGGAACATCGGGCCCATGTAGTAGAGGCGCTTGCCGCCGTCGTACAGCAGCGAGTGTTCGAGCGCGGCGCGCACCACGCCGGCGGTGTTCTCGGGCCGCAAGGTGAGTTGTTCACCGTTGAGCCGGTCTTCGAAGGAGTACATCTCCTTCTCGACGATGTCGGTCACCTCGCCCAGGCCGCGCACGAACAGCGCGGTGGGCTCGACGATGGGCGTGCGCAGGTTGCGGTAGCCGTAGCGGCGCATCAGCGTGCGCAGTTTTTCTTCAAGCCACTCCCAGTGCGCGGACGCGGGAGGGGCGATGTCGTTCATGCCTTTGACGGCGCTCAGTTTTTCTGCCATGGCGATCTCACTCTCGGCTGCACACAGGCTCAAGCCGTGGTGCCGAACTTTTTCTCGATGTAGTTTTCAACGATCTGCTGGAACTCTTGCGCGATGCCGGCACCCCGCAGCGTCATGGCCTTCTGCCCGTCGATGAAGATCGGCGCGGCCGGCGCTTCGCCGGTGCCCGGCAGGCTGATGCCGATGTCGGCGTGCTTGCTTTCGCCGGGGCCGTTAACGATGCAGCCCATCACCGCCACCTTGAGGTTTTCCACACCAGGGTAGCGCGCGCGCCAGACCGGCATGGAGCTGCGCAGGTAGTCGTCGATCTGCTTGGCCAGTTCCTGGAAGGTGGTGCTGGTGGTGCGGCCACAACCCGGACAGGCGGTGACCGACGGCACGAAGGCGCGCAGGCCCAGGGCCTGCAGGATTTCCGACGCGATCACCACTTCCTGCGTGCGCGCCTCGCCGGGTTGCGGCGTGAGGGACACGCGGATGGTGTCGCCAATGCCTTGCTGCAACAGCACCGACAGCGCCACGGCGGACGCCACCGCGCCCTTGGTGCCCATGCCGGCTTCGGTCAGCCCCAGGTGCAGCGCGTAGTTGCAGCGCTGCGCCAACGCCTGGTACACGGCGATCAGGTCCTGCACGCTGCTGACCTTGCACGACAGCATGACGTTGTTGCCGTTGAGCCCGATCTCTTCGGCCTTGCGCGCGGACTCGAGCGCTGAGGTGATCAGCGCTTCGTACATCACCTGTTTCGCATCCCACGGCTGGCTGCGGGCGGCGTTCTGATCCATCAGGCGCGCGAGCAGGTCCTGGTCCAGGCTGCCCCAGTTGACGCCGATGCGAATGGCCTTGTCGTGGCGCGCGGCGATCTCCACCATCTGCGCGAACTGGCGGTCGCCCTTGTCGCCGCGGCCCACGTTGCCGGGGTTGATGCGGTACTTGGAGAGCGCCTCGGCACAGGCCGGGTGGTCGGTCAGCAGGCGGTGGCCGTTGTAGTGGAAGTCGCCGATCAAGGGCACGTTCACGCCCATGCGGTCGAGCTGCTCGCGCACGTAAGGCACGGCCTTGGCGGCTTCGTCGTTGTTCACCGTGATGCGCACGAGCTCCGAGCCCGCCAAGGCCAGTTCCTTGACCTGGATCGCGGTGGCGATGGCGTCAGCGGTGTCGGTGTTGGTCATGGACTGCACCCGCACCGGTGCGTCGCCGCCTACGGTCACGCGATGGCTGCCCCAGACCACCACGCCCTGCCTCGAACGCCGGGCCTGCGGCTTCGACACGGGAATCGGCTCGCAAGAAGTGGCGGAGCCAGCCGGCTGTGCATTCACGTCCATGTTCATTTCACCTCGAAGCGGGCCACGTTGCTGCGCGACAGGCCCGTCACGTCGAACGGTTTGCCACGCACGGCGACCTGCGCCGCGTCGGCCCGTCCGATCACGACCTTGTAGGGTGGCGCGGTGGAGAAGTCCACCGTGTCGCCCGCCTTCAGCACGCGCTGCATCACCATGCTGCCCGCGCCATTGACCACTTCGATCCAGGTCTCGCCGGTGGCGGAGATGGTCAGCAGGCCGGTGGCCGTCGGCGCCGCGGCCTCCGTGGCGGGTGATACGGGCGCCGCTGTCGGGGCCGCAGGCACGGTGGTTGCCACGCCAGCAGCGGCGCCTGCAGGCGCATTGCCGTCGGCCATGGCGGGCGCGGCCGGCGCTTCGGGCTCCTGGGCCGGCACCGGCTCAGCAGGCTCCGCGGGTTCCGCAGGGGTCACCGTCTCGGCCACGCTCTCTTGTACGGACGCCGTCGTGTCTTCGACGCGCGGCAAAAACAGGATCACCAGCGCCCCCAACAACAGCACGATCGCCGCCAGCAGCGCAGGCCGCGACAGCCAGCTCACCGGGTTGATGGGCCCAGGGTCCTGGGCCGACTGGAAGGTCGCGTTGATCTTCTGGCGCGATCCACCCAGTTCGCGCACCACGCGGTTCGGAATCTGTTCGAGGACGGGCGCGGGATCGACCTTGAGGTGGCGGCACGCGCTGGACGCCAAGGCGCGCGCGAACGTGAGATCGGGCAGCTCTTCGTAGCGCCCGGCTTCGAGCGCCTCGAGCTTGCGCACCGGCACCTTCAGCGCCGCCGCCAACGCGGCAATGTGCAAACCGGCCGACTCACGCGCCGTGCGCAGCAGCACCGGGCGCGAAATGCCCTCGCCTGTCACCTGACCTCCATCGCTGGCAAACGCCTCATTCATCAAATGCTCTCCGTTGGTACGACGCCCACTCGCGCGAATCGGGATAACGCCGACCCAGTTGCTGCGCCAGCTGCGCCATCGCTTCCAGGTTGTTCATGCGTTGTTCCACCTTGATGCCCAACCACAAGGTTTCGGCGTTGGCCAGTTCGCTGTTGTTCAGACGTCGGATGATGAACTGGGCCTTGGCGTATTCGCCACGCCTGAGTTGCAGAGCCGCCAGGTTGTAAGCCGTGATCGGGTTGCCTGGATCCAGCTCGTACGAGCGCGCCAGGCTGCCCTCGGCCTCGGCGAACTGGGCCGCGCGCACCTGGCACACGCCCTTGGCCATCAAGGTCTTCGCCTGGCCGCCAAAGACGGGACTGGCCAAGGCCTGCTGGAACAGCTCCACGGCCTGCGCGTAGCGGCCTTGCTGGCAGACGAACAGCCCATAGTGGTGCAACACATCGGGGTCGCGCGGGCTGAGCTGCTGGGCGCGTTTGAAGCTGTCTTCGGCCAGGCGGAATTCGTTGAGCTGGGAATAGACCAGACCTCGCAGCGTGTAGGCCGGCGCATAGGTCGGATCGGCATTCAATGCCAGCTTGATCTCGTCAAGCGCCACCGTGGTTTGTCCCTGCGCGAAATAGTTCGAGGCCAGCTCCACGCGCAGGCGGGCGCGCTTGCGCACTTCAGGCTCATCGGACTCGGTGATGGGCTCGGTGCCGCTGGCCACGGCGGCTGCCACCGAGGCCGGCCCACCCGACGGGTGCGCGCAACCCGCCACCAGGACCAGCATGGCGCCCAGTCCCAGAAGAAAACGCAGAAAACCGATGCGGGTCGCGTGAGTCATGCCTGCTTGTCCTTGTGAACGAAACGGATCGGGCGCTCAGTCGACTGACGCCGCTGCGCCAACCGTTGTGCAGCGTTGGTGCGGTCCAGCACATCACCCGCGAGCTGACCGCAGGCGGCATCGATGTCGTCACCGCGCGTCTTGCGCACCGTGGTCACCAGGCCGCCTTCGTTGAGCATCTGGCCGAAGCGTTGCACCACGGCACGCGGCGAACAGGTCAGCCCGGAATCGGGGAAAGGATTGAACGGGATCAGGTTGATCTTGCAGGACACGCCACGTTCGCCATGCTGCTTGACCAGCGCCAGCAATTCGCGCGCATGTTCGGGTTGGTCGTTCACGCCGTCGAGCATGCAGTACTCGAAAGTGATGAAGTCGCGCGGCGCGGCCGGCAGGTAACGCAGACAGGCGTCCAACAACTCGGCCAACGGGTACTTGCGGTTCAGGGGCACCAGATCGTCGCGCAACGGATCGTTGGGCGCGTGCAGCGATACCGCGAGCGCCACCGGACAGTCTTGTGCGAGGCGGTCGATCATCGGCACCACGCCCGACGTGGAGACCGTGACACGCCGGCGCGAAAGTCCGTAGCCGTGATCGTCGAGCATGACGCGCAGCGCGGGCACCAGCGCGTTGTAGTTCTGCAAAGGCTCGCCCATGCCCATCATGACCACGTTGGTGATCACGCGCTCGCTGCGCTTGAGGTGGCGTCGCAGGAAATGTTCGGCATGCCAGAGCTGCGCCAGGATCTCACCCGTGGTGAGGTTGCGCGAAAAACCCTGATGACCCGTGGAGCAGAAGCGGCAGCCGACGGCGCAGCCCGCTTGGGAAGAAATGCACAGCGTGCCGCGGTCCTCTTCGGGAATGAACACGGTTTCCACCGCATTGCCATCGCCCACGTCGAAGAGCCACTTGATGGTGCCGTCGGCCGAGTCCTGGCGCGAGAGCACGGGAAGGTCGGTGACGGCGCATACGCCGGGGAGCTTGTCGCGCAGGCTGCGCGCGAGGTCGGTCATCTGTGCGAAGTCCGACGCCCCCTTCTGGTGAATCCAGCGGAACAGTTGGACGGCGCGAAAGCGCTTCTCGCCCAATTGCTCACAAAAGGCGGCCAAACCCTCGAGGTCGAAATCGAGCAGATTGGCCGTCATACCATGATCAACGCGAATAGACGTTGAGACCGGCGAAGAAGAATGCCACTTCGGCAGCGGCCGTTTCGGGTGCGTCCGAACCGTGCACGGCGTTGGCGTCGATGCTGTCGGCGAAGTCGGCGCGGATGGTGCCGGCGTCGGCCTTCTTGGGGTCGGTGGCGCCCATCAGGTCGCGGTTCTTGGCGATGGCGCCTTCGCCTTCGAGCGCCTGGATCATCACAGGGCCGGAGATCATGAAGTCGACCAGGTCCTTGAAGAAAGGACGTGCCTTGTGCACAGCGTAGAAGGCTTCGGCTTCACCGCGCGACAGGTGGGCCATGCGAGCGGCCACGACCTTCAGGCCAGCGGCTTCAAAGCGGGCGTAAATCTGGCCGATGACGTTCTTGGCGACGGCGTCGGGCTTGATGATCGAGAGGGTGCGTTCGATGGCCATAAAAATCCTGAAGTTTCTGGGTCAATCTGCCGAGGCCTGCATGGCCCCACAAAGCCCACGATTCTACATTGCCCAGGTGTCAGTGCTGCGCCGCATCAAAGGGCGACAGATGCCTGTCAGCGGCCACCCGAACGACCACCACCTCCACCGCCGCCCCGGCGGCGCGAACCACCCGTTGGACCACCCCGGCCCGCTTCCTGTTCCCGGCGGCGTTGCAGCGCATCCTGGCCGATGTAGCCAAAGGATGTCTTCATCGGATCGGGTTGTTGAGACCCTGGTGTGCCCGGACCTTTGCCAGGGGCGCCCTTGCCGCGGGGTTTGGGTCCGGGGGTTGCGCCGCCCATGCCATAGCCGCTGTTGGCCCCGCGGTTGAAATACCCCGGGCCTTCGGGTCGGCTGCCGGGCGGTTTGCCTTGCGTGCGGCCGCCCTTGGCGCCCTGCTTGCCGCGCTGGGCGGGGTGTCGACCGCCGGGGCGCGGCCCACGAGCCCCTTCGTCCTCCCCCACCAGGCCGGCAGCGGCGGTCAAGCGAGCAATGTCGCGCTCGTCCAGCTCCAGCCACACGCCGCGCTTGAGACCGCGCGGCAGCATCACCGCGCCGTAGCGGATGCGGATCAGGCGGCTGACCGCGTGGCCCACCGCTTCGAACATGCGACGCACCTCGCGGTTGCGGCCTTCACCGATGGTCACGCGGTACCAGCAATTGGCGCCCTCGCCGCCACCGTCTTCGATGGAGGCGAACTGGGCCATGCCGTCGTCAAGCCGCACGCCGTCGAGCAGGCGCTGCTTCTCTTCGTTGGACAAGGCACCGAGCACGCGCACCGCGTATTCGCGCTGCAGACCGAAGCGCGGGTGCATCAGGCGGTTGGCCAGCTCACCCGAGTTGGTCAGCAACAGCAGACCTTCGGTGTTCAGGTCGAGCCGACCGACCGACTGCCATTTGCCCTGCATCAGCTTGGGCAAACGGCGAAACACGGTGGGACGGTTCTGCGGATCGTCGTGCGACACCACCTCGCCCGCGGGCTTGTGGTACGCCAGCACGCGGGGCGGCGGCGGCGTCATGCGCACACGCACCGGCTTGCCGTTGACCTTGATGACGTCGCCGAACTGGATGCGCTGGCCAATGTGGGCGGGCTCGCCGTTGACGGAAATGCGCCCTTCCAGAATCAACTGCTCCATCTCCAGGCGCGAACCCATGCCGGCCTGCGCCAGCACCTTGTGCAGCTTGGGCGACTCGGCCTGCGGCGCCAGCACCCGCTTGGCGGGCAGCGGCAGGTCCTGCTCCTGGACTGCGTCGAAGGCGCCGCTGACCACGTCGTCAAACGCCAGGGCTTCTGGATCGCTGGCCTGCGCAGGCTGGGGCGTCGCGTCCGGCGAAACCGCCGTTGCGCCGGGCGCGGCTGTGGTGCCCTCGGGTGTGGGGGCCGCCGCGTCAGACGCGGGCTCAGTGGTCGATGGGGGGGTGTGCGCCGGGTTCATGGTCTTCCTGGGTGGACGGGGCCAACGGCTCGGTGCCGGTGTCGCTGGTGGCGACCTCGGAGGGAGCCTCGTCGGCGAGGGCTGGCGTCTCGGCCTCGGTGGTGGGGTCGGGTTCCTCGGCGTCTGCAGCGTCCGAGGACGCTGCTTCTGGCGGGATGTCGGGGGTTTCTGGGGGGTCGGCGATCAGGTTGGACGACAGGGACTCGAAGTCCAGCCGGTCCAGCGCCGACTCCTGGACCTCGTTGCCTTCGAGCGGTGGCAACTGGTCGAGCGACGACAGGCCCAGATCGTCGAGGAACTGGCGGGTGGTGGCGAACAGCGCGGGCCGGCCCACCGTCTCGCGGTGACCGATCACCTCGACCCAGCCGCGGTCTTCCAGTTGCTTGATGATCAGCGAGTTGATGGTCACGCCACGGATGTCTTCCATGTCGCCGCGCGTGACGGGCTGGCGGTAGGCAATGATGGCCAGGGTTTCCATCGTGGCGCGGCTGTAGCGCGGTGGCTTTTCGGGATGCAGGCGGTCCAGGTAGGGGCGCAGTTCGGGGCGGCTTTGAAAACGCCAGCCGCTGGCCACTTGCACCAGCTCCACACCGCGCCCGGTCCATTCCAGTTGCAGGTCACCCAGCAAGGTCTTGAGCGTGTCCGCCGAAACCTCGGCTTCAAACAGCGCACCCAAATCCCGCACGGACAGCGGCTGGGGTGCGCAGATCAGCGCCGTCTCGAGGACTCGCTTGGCATCCGTGGTGTTCATGGCGTCAGTCTGTCAAAAACCGGTCGTGACCGTACCGGCACAGGGGGTGGGCAAGGGCCCGTCGCGCGAACCGGCGAAGACGGGGACGGCCGTCGGCTCGGAACACCTCAACGCAATCCGTCGCGGGTCCGGCAAAAACAGGAGAGTGGGATCAACGCCCCGGCACTGCCTGGCAGCGCTCGGTAGCGGCGCGGCTTTTCATTCGAAAAAGCCACTGTCCACACGCGCTTCATTGTAGCGGAGCCCGCTTTCGGCCATCGCGTTCTGCATGTCCTGCGGCGGCGGCGAGCGAAACACCAGCTCGTCACCGGTGATGGGGTGGCTCAGTTGCAATCGCGCGGCGTGCAAGGCCTGGCGGGTCATGCCCCACAGCGGTCGGCCGCCGTACACCGTGTCCCCCACCAACGGATGGCTGAGCCAGGCCATGTGCACGCGGATCTGGTGGGTGCGCCCGGTGTGCAGCTTGCACGCCACCAGGCAGGCTTGCTGAGAGCCATCGAGCAGCCGCAGGCTGGTCTGGGCGGGTTTGCCTGTGGTGCCATCGGCGTTGCGCACCACGGCCATGCGCAGACGGTTGTGCACATCGCGCCCGATCGGCTGGTCCACGCCCTGCTCGACGAGCCCCTTCCAGGCGCCATGGGCCAGCGCGAGGTACTGCCGGTTGACCTCGCGCGCGGCAATGGCGCGCACCAGGGCATCGACCGCTGCGCGCGACTTGCCCACCAGCATCAGCCCCGAGGTGTCCTTGTCCAGGCGGTGCACGATGCCGGCACGCGGCAGACCCGCGGCACCGGCGTGATGGGCCAGCAGGCCGTTGAGCAGGGTGCCGGTCCAGTTGCCCGCCGCCGGGTGCACCACCAGGCCGGCGGGCTTGTTGATCACGAGGAGGTGCGCGTCCTCGAACACGATGTCCAGCGCCATCGCCTGAGGCACGAAGGCCTGGGCCTGCTGCGTGGGTCGCAACTCGACCACCAGGCGGTCCCCGACCGCGATATGGGCCGAGGCTTTGCGCAGCGGCGCACCGCGCAGCATGACCGCGCCGTCGGTGATGAGTTGTTTCAGGTACGAACGCGAGAACTCGGGAATCAGTTGCGCCAGCGCCTGGTCGGTGCGCCAGCCATGCATCTGCGGCGGCACCTCGCAGTGACGCATTTCGACGTCTTGCAACATCTCGTCACCCGGCGCAGCGCCATCGGATTCCCCGCCCTGCGCGTGGGCGGCCTCGCCACCCCCCGTCGATATAATTTGCGATGCCAATCCTATTGATCCCTTGTAAAGGTACGCCTGTGATGTTGACGTTGAGATTATCGGCTGTGCCCGTGTGCGTGCTGGCATCCGTGCTCGCGCTGAGCGCGTGCAGCACCACCAAGGTGGACGAGACCGCAGGCTGGAGCCCCAACCGCATCTACACCGAAGCGACCGAGGAGCGTGCTGCCGGCAACTACGAAAAATCGGTGACGCTGCTCGAAAAACTGGAAGGGCGCGCGGCCGGCACACCGCTGGCGCAGCAAGCCCAACTCGATAAGGCCTTCACCCACTACAAAGGTGGCGAGCAGGCGCAGGCCCTGGCGGCCATCGAGCGTTTTCAGAAGCTGCACCCCGCCAGCCCGGCAATGGATTACGCCCTGTACCTGAAGGGCCTGGTGAATTTCAACGACAACCTGGGCATCTTCGGTTCGCTGGCGCGCCAGGACCTGTCGGAGCGCGACCAGAAAGCCGCCAAAGAATCGTTCGAAGCGTTCCGCGAACTCGCCAACCGCTTCCCCGACTCGCGCTACACCCCCGACGCCCGCAACCGCATGACGTACATCGTCAACTCGCTGGCGCAGTACGAGGTGCATGTGGCGCGCTACTACCACAGCCGGGGTGCCTATGTGGCGGCCATCAACCGCGCGCAGACGGCTCTGGCCGACTATGCCGACGCGCCCGCCTCCGAAGAAGCGCTGTTCATCATGGTGCGCTCCTACGATGCGCTGGGGTTGCCGCAGCTGCGCGACGACGCGCGCCGTGTGATGCAGACCAACTACCCGCAGAGCGAGTACCTGGGCAAGGGCGTCAGGTCGTCTGACCCTTGGTGGAAGATCTGGTAATCACCAGCGCATCGAGCGCCGCGTCCATGTCGGCCTCGTCCAGCAGCCTGCGCATGTCCGGCAAGGCCGCCAGCAAGCGGTTGCCGTAGGAACGGGTCAGCAGGCGCCGATCCCCGATCACCAGCACGCCGCGGTCGGTCTCTGACCGTATCAACCGCCCCGCGCCCTGCTTCAGGGCCATGGCGGTTTCCGGCACCCACACGTCGTTGAACGCGTTCAGGCCCCGCGCTTCGACACGCTGGCCTCGCGCCTGCATGAGGGGATCGTCGGGCGGCGGAAATGGCAGCTTGTCGATGACCAGCAGTTGCAGTGCGTCGCCGACGAGATCCACACCCTCCCAGAACGCGGCCGAAGCAACCATCACGCGAGCGCCCGCCGCCTCGCTGCGGAACCGCTCCAGCAGTGCGCGCTTGGAAGCGCGCCCTTGCTCCAGCACCTGCAAGGGCTCACAACGGCGCTGCTCCACGCGTGTGCGCAGGTGTTGCGCCATCTGTGCGGCTGCGCGCAGGGTGGTGGTCAACACGAGCGTGCGCCCGCCCAGGCGCGAGGCCCAGCGCGCCACCGACTCGGCCAGCGCTGCGGTGTGGACTTCATCGCCCGGCTCGGGCAGGTGGTCTGGCACGTAGAGGGCCGCCTGCGCCGCATGATCGAACGGGCTCGGCACGCGCAGCGTGTGCAGGTGCGGCATGCCGTCCACGCCCAGGCCACGGGTGAACCAGCTCAGCGCATCGTCGCTGCCCAGCGTGGCGGAAGAGAACACCCAACTGCGCGGGCGCTGGGGCGAGGCGTCGTTGAGCAAATGCTGGAACAAGGCCGAGGCGTCCGCGGGTGCGCGCACCATGCGCCAGTGGCCACCGGCACCCCACTCCGCCCAGCGCACGGTGTCGGGCCCAGCGCCCATGTCCGCTCCCGACGCCAACACACGCCACAGCACCCACGTATCCTGCGCGCGCACCGCCAGGCGCTGCAATTCAGACGAGGCATCTGCCGTGGCCTTCAGCGCGGCAAGGCATTGCCGCAACGCCTGTTCGAGCGCAACGGCCGCCTGCGTCCAGGCGACCGCATCCACCCCTTCCGGTACCGCGCCGGGCCACCGGTGGCGCGCGCCCGCCGCGCTGGGCCGGGGCAGCGACCCGATGGTCTTCGTGGCTTGCTCGAGCGCCAAGGCCAGGTGCGCCCAGGGCCGTTGCCCACGCGCCCACTGCGGCCCGTGCAGGGCGATGTCGCGCGCGAGCTCGCGCAACGGCCCGGCGCCCACCGCGTGGCCCAGAAAGGGAATGCCGGTGTCGTTCAACTGGTGCGCCTCGTCAAACACCACGACCTCGGCCGAGGGCAACAGCGTGGCCACATCGGACTCCTGCAGCAACTGGTCGGCGAAGAACAGGTGGTGGTTGATCACCACCCATTCGGCCGACAGGGCTTCGCTGCGCGCGCGGTTGACGTGGCATTGCGCGTGGCGCGGACAGCTCGAGCCCAGGCAGTTCTCGCGCGTGGAGGTGATCAGTGGACGCAGCGGCGAGCGCTCGTCCAGCGCCGCGAGTTCGGCCAGGTCGCCATGGCGCGATGCCGATGCCCAGCGCAGCACCTGCGCCAGCCCCGCCGCGATCGCCGGGTCGCGCAGGGCGCTGGAGGCAGGCCCGTGCAACGCCTGCTCCACGCGCTGCAGGCAGACATAGCTCGATCGTCCCTTGAGAACGACCGCGCGCACGGGCAGCCCCAGGGCGCGCACCACGGCGGGGATGTCGCGCGTGAACAGCTGGTCCTGCAGGGCCTGGGTGGCGGTGGACAACAGCGCCCGTCGTCCGCTCAGAAGCACCGGCACCAGGTAGGCAAACGTCTTTCCCACACCCGTACCGGCCTCGACCGCCAAACTGCCGCCCGCTTCGATGGCGCGCGCGACGGCCGCTGCCATCGCCTGCTGCCCGGGCCGCTCGCGCAAGCCGTCACGCACGCGCCCCAGGGGCCCGCCAGCCGCAAACGCGGCCAGCACGGTGTGTTCCAGTTCGCTCAAACCTGTCCCGTCAATGGTTGAAATACGAGGCGCGCAGCCCTTGCGCCAGCAGGCGCGTGCATGCGCTGTGGCGCTGCGCGCACGGGTTCACGCTTTCGCACGCCGCATGGCCGTGCGCCGCGGAGAAATGGATACCATTGCACGCACCCGACGACCGATACAGAACAGAACGCGCACACCCTCCATGCCCAAAGGCTACCGCATCCACGCGTCCTCCGGTATTCACCGCGGTGACCGCGACTACCAGCAAGATCAGGTGGCCCTGTTGAACCACCCGCGCCAGGCCAGTTGCATGTTGGCGGTGCTGGCCGATGGCATGGGCGGGCGCAGTGGCGGGCGCAAGGCCTCCGATCAGGTGATGCTCACGGCGCGGCAACTGTTCGAACGCTACGACCCGGAGACGGACGACGCCACCGCCCTGCTGCGCCAGATCGTGGAGGAATCGCACCTGGTGATCAAGCTCACCGCGGTGTCGGCCGAGCAGGAGCCTCACAGCACCATCGCCGCGTTCCTCATCAACCCTGGCGGCGACAGCCACTGGGTGCACGCGGGCGACTCGCGCATCTACCACTTCCGCAACGGCAAGATGGTCTTCCGCACCATGGACCACTCGTACGTGCAGACGCTCGTGAGCCAGGGTGAAATCACCGAGGAAGAAGCGCTGGACCACCCGCACGCCAACATCCTCATGGGCTGCCTGGGCACGGAGAACGACCCGCCGGTGGACCTCCATGTGGTGCCGCAGCTGGGCGCGGGCGATGCGCTCATGTCGTGCAGCGACGGCATCTGGCACTACTTCACCCCGGAAGAACTCTCCAGCACCATTGCCATGCTCTCGCCGCGCGAGGCCTGCGAATTCCTGATCCAGAAGGCGCGCACGCGCGCCAAGGGCGCGGGCGACAACCTGTCGCTGGTGATCGTCAAGTTCGACCCGCTCGGCTGAAGCGGGTGTCAAGTCAGCCCGGTGTCCACCACCCGGTGTTCGAGCGACAAGAATTCCTGTGACTGCATCTCGGTCAAGCGCGAGACCGTGCGCGGGAACTCGTGCGACATCGGCCCTTCGAGATACAGCTCGTCGGGTGGCACGGCGGCCGACATCACCAGCTTGACCCGGCGGTCGTACAACACGTCCACCAGCCAGGTGAAGCGCCGCGCCTCGGAGGCCTGACGCACCGCCATCTGCGGCACGTTCGACAACATCAGTGTGTGGAACTGGCTCGCGATCTCGAGGTAGTCGTTCTGCGAACGTGGCCCGCCGCACAACGTGCGAAAGTCGAACCAGATCACGCCCCCTGCGCGCTTCACCGCCTGGATGTTCCGCGACTCGATGTGCATGACCGGATCCTGGTCGCCGACATCGGCCAAGGCGCCGAACGCGGCCTGCATCGCGGCATCGGCCTCAAGCCCCAGGGGGCAGTGGTAGAGCTGGATGTGGTTGAGCGTGCGTTGGCGGTAGTCGGTACCGTTGTCCACGCTGAGCACCTCCAGCCGCTGCTTGAGCAGCTCGATGGCGGGCAGGATGCGGTCTCGGTGCAAGCCGTCGGGGTACAGGCCGTCGGGGTGAAAGTTGGAGGTGGTGACGAAGCCCACACCGGCCTTGAACAAGGCATCGAGCAAACGGTGCAGGATCATGGCGTCGGTCACGTCGGCCACGTGAAACTCGTCGAAGCAGATCAGCTTGTAGCGCTTGGCGATGCGTGCGCCGAGTTCGTCCAACGGGTCGGCCGTGCCCTGCAGATCGCGCAACTCGCGGTGCACCTCGCGCATGAACTCGTGAAAATGCAGCCGCGTCTTGCGGCGCAGCGGCACCGCCTCGTAGAAGCACTCCATCAGGAAGCTCTTGCCCCGCCCCACGCCGCCGTACATGTACACGCCGCGCGGGATCTCGGGGTTGACGAAGAGCTTCTTCAGCGAGTTGGAGCGCTTTTGCTTGTACGCTGCCCACTCGGACGCGCAGCGCTCCAGCGCGTCGATGGCGCGTTCCTGGGCGGGGTCGGACGTGTAGCCGCGCTCCTTGAGCGCGGCTTCGTAGATGCGGCGAACGCTCAAGACCGGCGCCAACTCAGAAGTTCAGCGTGCGCTTGTCCACCGCGAGTGCGGCTTCCTTCGTCGCTTCGGACAGCGATGGGTGTGCATGGCAGATGCGCGCGATGTCTTCGGCGCTGGCCTTGAACTCCATCGCCACCACGGCCTCGGCGATCAGCTCGGAGGCCATCGGGCCCACGATGTGCACGCCCAGGATTTCGTCGGTGGTCGCGTCGGCCAGGAACTTCACCATGCCGGTGGTGTCGCCCAGCGCACGCGCACGGCCATTGGCCAGGAACGGGAAGGTGCCGGCCTTGTACTTCGCATCGCGCGCCTTCAGCTGCTGCTCGGTTTCGCCGACCCAGGCAATTTCCGGGCTGGTGTAGATCACCCAGGGAATGGTGTTGAAGTTGACATGCCCGTGCTGGCCGGCAATGCGCTCGGCCACGGCCACACCCTCTTCTTCCGCCTTGTGCGCCAGCATGGGGCCGCGCACCACGTCGCCCACGGCCCACACGCCCTTGAGGCTGGTGCGGCATTCGGCGTCCACCACGATGGCACCGCGCTCGTCGAGCTGCAAGCCCACGGCTTCGGCGTTGAGGCCGATGGTGTTGGGCACGCGGCCGATGGAGACGATCAGCTTGTCGCCATCGATGCTCAGCGCCTCACCCTTGGCGTTGGTGTAGGCCACGCTCACACCCTTCTTGCCGGTCTTGACCTCGCCAACCTTCACACCGAGTTCGATCTTCAAGCCTTGCTTGTCGAACGCCTTCTTGGCTTCCTTGGCGATCTGCTCGTCCACCGCACCCAGGAACGTGGGCAGGCCTTCGAGAATGGTCACGTCGGAACCGAGGCGACGCCACACCGAGCCCATTTCCAGGCCGATCACGCCGGAGCCGATCAGCACCAACTTCTTGGGCACGGCGCCGATGCGCAGCGCGCCGTCGTTGGACAACACGGTTTCTTCGTCGAACGGCACACCCGGCAACGCGCGCGCGTTGGAGCCGGTGGCCAGGATGACCTGCTGGCCCGTGATGGTCTCTTCCTTCGCACCCGCGACCTGGATTTCGTAACCGGCTTCAACGGCCTTCACGAACGAGCCGCGGCCGTGGAAGAACGTGACCTTGTTCTTCTTGAACAGGTACAGGATGCCGTCGTTGTTCTGCTTCACCACCGTGTCTTTGCGACCGACCATCTTGGTGATGTCGATCTTCACGTTGGTGGCGCTGATGCCGTGGTCGGCGAAGTGGTGGTTGGCGTGATCGAAGTGTTCCGACGACTGCAGCAGCGCCTTGCTGGGGATGCAGCCGACGTTGGTGCAGGTGCCACCCGGCGCCGGGCCGCCTGTCGCGTTTTTCCACTCGTCGATACAGGCCACCTTGAAGCCGAGTTGCGCCGCACGGATGGCGGCGATGTAGCCGCCGGGGCCGCCGCCGATCACGACGACATCAAAAGCTTGGGACATGTTGTTTTCCTGAATTCAAAGGGCCAACGCCCCTGGACGGGGGCGTTGGCAAGAGAGGTTGTCGATCAGATGTCGAACAGGATGCGGGCCGGGTCTTCCAGCGCTTCCTTCATCGCCACCAGGCCCAGCACGGCTTCGCGGCCGTCGATGATGCGGTGGTCGTACGACATGGCGAGGTAGTTCATCGGACGGATCACGATCTGACCGTTCTCCACCACCGCGCGGTCCTTGGTCGCGTGCACGCCCAGGATGGCCGACTGCGGCGGGTTGATGATGGGGGTCGACAGCATGGAGCCGAAGGTGCCACCGTTGGAGATGGAGAACGTGCCACCGGTGAGGTCGTCCAGGCCCAGCTTGCCGTCCTTCGCCTTCTGGCCGAACTCGGCGATCTTCTTCTCGATGTCGGCGAAGCTCAGCTGGTCGGCGTTGCGCAGGATCGGCACCACCAGACCACGCGGCGAGCCCACGGCGATACCGATGTCGAAGTAGCCGTGGTAGACGATGTCGTTGCCGTCCACCGAAGCGTTGATGATCGGGTACTTCTTGAGCGCATGCACCGCGGCCTTCACGAAGAAGCTCATGAAGCCCAGCTTGACGCCGTGTTCCTTCTCGAACTTCTCCTGGAACTTCTTGCGCATCTCCATCACGGGCGCCATGTTCACTTCGTTGAACGTGGTCAGGATGGCGTTGGTCGACTGCGATTGCAGCAGACGCTCGGCCACACGCGCGCGCAGGCGGGTCATGGCCACGCGCTCTTCGGGGCGGTCACCCAGATCGGGCGCGACCACGGGCACTTGCGGCAGCACCCTGGAAGGCGCGCCGGTCGGGATCGCCACGGGCGCGGCAACAGCAGCCTTGGGCGCAGCCACGGCAGAAAGCACGTCGCCCTTGGTCACGCGGCCGTCCTTGCCGGTGCCTGGCACGGAGCCGGTAGCCAGGTTGTTGTCGGCCATCAGCTTGGCGGCGGCGGGCATCGCCACGCCGGCCTTCGACTGGGACGTTGCAGCGGCGGCGGGTGCTGCGGCCGGTGCAGCGGCGGCAGCCGGCGCGGGCGCGGCGGCAGGAGCCGCGGTGCCGGCCACCGCAGCGGTGTCGATGCGTGCGATCACCTGTTCGGCAGCGACGGTGGCGCCATCGCCCTGGACCAGTTCGGCCAGCACGCCAGCGGCGGGTGCGGGCACTTCGAGCACGACCTTGTCGGTCTCGATTTCGATCAGGATTTCATCAATGGCGACTGCCTCGCCGGCTTTTTTCTTCCACGTCATCAAGGTGGCTTCGGCCACCGATTCGGACAGCTGTGGAACTTTGACTTCTACGATTGCCATGTGTGTTCTACCTGGAGTTTTGTGGGGTGCGCCGGACGGGCCGGTCACAGGACGTCAACGTCGTGTGACCGGCTCAGGTCCGTTCAGTTCACTTGGTGAGGATGAAGCCCTTGAGCTTGGCGAAGGCGGCTTCGATGAGCGACTTCTGTTGCTCCTGGTGCAAGTGGGCATAACCCACTGCCGGCGATGCCGAAGCGGCACGCCCGGCGTAGCCCAGCTTCTGGCCATCGAGCATGTTCTCGTGGATGTAGTGCTGCACGAAGAACCAGGCGCCCTGGTTCTGCGGCTCGTCCTGGCACCACACGATGTCCGTCGCATTGGGGTACTTGCGCAGCTCGGCGCCGAAGACCTTGTGCGGGAACGGATACAGCTGTTCCACGCGCAGGATGACCACGTCGTCCGAACCACGCTCTTCGCGCTTCTTCACGAGGTCGTAGTACACCTTGCCCGAGCAGCAGATGATGCGCTTGACCTTCTCGGCCTTCTTCGCGACATCGGCGTTCTGCTCCGGAATCACGGTCTGGAAACCGCCCTTGGTGAACTCGGACAGCGGCGAGGTCGCGTCCTTGTTGCGCAGCAGCGACTTGGGCGTGAAGATGATCAGCGGCTTGCGCAGCCCACGGATCATCTGGCGACGCAACACGTGGAAGATCTGGCTGGCCGTGGTCGGCTGCACGATCTGCATGTTGGTGTCGGCCGCCATCTGCATGAAGCGCTCCAGGCGCGCCGAGCTGTGCTCGGGGCCCTGGCCTTCGTAGCCGTGCGGCAGCATCATCGTGATGCCGTTGACGCGGCCCCACTTCACTTCGCCCGAGGCGATGAACTGGTCGATCACCACCTGCGCGCCGTTGACGAAGTCGCCGAACTGCGCTTCCCAGATCACCAGCGTGTTCGGGTCGTTCGAGGCGTAGCCGTACTCGAAGCCGAGCACGGCTTCTTCGGACAGGATGGAGTCGATCACCACGAACGGCGCCTGGTTGTCGGCCACGTTCTGCAGCGGCACGTAGATGCCTTCGTCGTACTTCTCGCGGTTCTGGTCGTGAATGACCGCATGGCGGTGCGTGAAGGTGCCACGGCCGCAGTCTTCACCCGACAGGCGCACCGGGAAACCGCTGGCCACCAGCGACGCGAAGGCCATGTGTTCGCCCATGCCCCAGTCCACCGGAATGTCGCCACGGCCCATGGCCGCGCGGTCGGCGTACACCTTCTTCACCAGTTGGTGGGGGGTGATGCTGTCCGGAATGGTGGTGAGGCGATCGGAGAGGCGCTTCCATTCGGCCATGGGGATGGCGGAATCGGAGGTGTCGGTCCACTTCTTGCCCAGGTACGGGCTCCAGTCGACGGCGAACTTGCTCTTGAAGTTGGTCAGCACCGGGTCGACCGTGTGGCGGCCATCGTCCAGCGCGGCACGGTAGGCCTTGACCATGTCGTCACCCAGCGTGTCGCCCAGGCCTTGGGCGGCGAGCTTGTCGGCGTACAGCTTGCGCGTGCCGGGGTGGGCCGCGATCTTCTTGTACATCAGCGGCTGCGTCAGGCTCGGGGTGTCCTGCTCGTTGTGGCCGAGCTTGCGGAAGCACACGATGTCGACCACCACGTCCTTCTGGAAGGCCATGCGGAATTCGAGCGCCAGCTGCGTGGCGAACACCACCGCTTCCGGGTCGTCGCCGTTGACGTGCAGCACCGGCGATTCGATCATCTTCACGACGTCGGAGCAGTACAACGTGGAGCGGCTGTCGCGCGGGTCGGAGGTGGTGAAGCCGATCTGGTTGTTGATCACCAGGTGCACCGTGCCGCCGGTGGTGTAGCCACGCGTTTCGGCCAGCGCCAGCGTTTCCATGACCACGCCTTGACCGGCAAACGCCGCATCACCATGCACGAGCACGGGCAGCACTTGCTTGCCCAGCGGATCGCCACGGCGGTCCATGCGGGCACGCACCGAGCCTTCGACCACCGGGTTCACGATTTCCAGGTGCGAGGGGTTGAACGCCAGCGAGAGGTGCACCGGGCCGCCGGGGGTGGTGACGTCGGAGCTGAAGCCCTGGTGGTACTTCACGTCGCCCGAGGGCAGGTCTTCCGGCGCGGTGTGGTCGAACTCGGCAAACAGGTCCTTGGGCATCTTGCCCAGGGTGTTGACCAGCACGTTGAGGCGGCCGCGGTGGGCCATGCCGATGACGATTTCCTGAACGCCGACCTGGCCGGCTTCGCGGATCAGTTCGTCCATCGAGGCAATGAAGCTCTCGCCACCTTCGAGCGAGAAACGCTTCTGGCCGACGTACTTGGTGTGCAGGAAACGCTCCAGGCCTTCGGCCGCGGTCAGGCGGTCGAGGATGTGCTTTTTCTTCTCGGCGTTGAACGCGGGCTTGGTGCGCGTGGCTTCCAGGCGCTCCTGCCACCAGCGCTTCTGCGCCTGGTCGGTGATGTACATGTACTCGGCACCGATGGAGCCGCAATACGTCTCGCGCAACGCGTTGAGCAGATCGCGCAGAGACATGGTCTCCTTGCCGAAGAACGTGTTGCTGGTGTTGAACACGGTCTCGAGATCACCATCGGTGAAACCGTAGAACGAGAGTTCGAGTTCAGGGATGTGGGCGCGTTCGGCGCGCTTCAGCGGATCCAGGTCGGCCCAGCGAGCGCCGACGTTGCGGTAAGCGGCAATGAGCTGCTGGACGGCGGTGCGTTTGCGGGCGAGTTCGGAATCGGCACCGGTGGCCACAACGACGCGGGTGCCACCTTGTTTGGCGCGCTCGGCGAAAGCGTTGATGACGGGCAGATGGGGAACGTCGCGGGCGTCGGTGCCATCACCGGCGGGGACGTTTTGCAAGGCGTCGAAATAGCCGCGCCAGTTCTCGGGAACGCTGCCTGGGTTCTCCAGGTAGTTTTCGTACATCTCTTCCACGTACGGCGCGTTGCCGCCGAAGAGGTACGAGTTGCCCTTGTAGGCAACATAGACGTTGCCCCCGTTCGATTGGGAATCGCTCATAAATCCGCTGACCTCCGTTTCCCTGCAGGAAACATAAGCTGGTTAGAAAAACCTTCCGCGGCACGGCTTGACCGTTAGGCGGATGCGACAGTGACTGTGGAAGGACCTGACTGCAACGGGCGATTGTGCCACCGTCAGAACGCCCCCGTGCAACAAGATGCGAATTCGGGCCCGTCTCAGGACGTGGCCCGAGGCGAGAGCCGCTCGGAAGCGGGCACGGAGCTCGGCTCGTCCATCTCGATGGCGATCTGTGTGCAGACCGTGCGGCACAGCGTGACGGCCTTTTCGCTCTGCACGCGGTAGATCACCTGCGTGCCGTCCTTGCGCTTGGCGAGCACACCGGCGCGGTAGAGCAGGTTCAGGTGCTGCGAGAGATTGGGCTGCGTGGTGTCGATTTCCTGCAACAGCTGCGACACCGACTTTTCCTTGTCGCAAAGCGCGCTGAGGATGCGCAGCCGCATGGGGGTGGCGAGCACGCCAAAGAGTTCGGCCGCGAGCTCGAACACGCGGACTTTTTCCACCTGGCCTTCGGACGCGATCATTTGTTCCATGGCTGTCGTTGCTCGTGTGAATATAAGCATGAATCATACTTACATCGAACGTGCTCAACCATGTGTGAGCGGTGAAAACCAAGCCCGCGACGCGGGTTGGTTTTCCCTCAGTTCAACAGATCCTTGATCTGCTGCAGCGCCGCCGGATCGTCCATGGTGGTGAGATCGCCCGGGTCGCGCCCCTCGCACACCGCCTGGATGGCGCGGCGCAGCAATTTGCCGCTGCGTGTCTTGGGCAGCACGGTCACAAACCGCACGCGCGAAGGCCGTGCCACCGCGCCGAGCTGCTCGTCCACCCGTTTCATGATGTCGCCCTCGAGCTTGAGCCGGGCGGCCTCGTCGTCCAGCGCCGACGCGTCCTTGGCCACCACAAAGGCCATGGCCACTTGCCCTTTGAGTTGGTCCGCCACCCCGACCACCGCCACCTCGGCCACGTTGGCGTGGCTGGAGATGCTTTCCTCGATCTCGCGCGTGCCCAGGCGGTGGCCGGCCACGTTGATCACGTCGTCGGTACGGCCCAGGATGTAAAAGTAGCCCTCCTCGTCTCGAATGCCCCAGTCGAACGTGCTGTAGACCAGCTTGTTGGGAATGCTCTTCCAGTAGGTGTTGACGAAGCGTGTGTCGTCCTTCCAGACCGTCTGCATGAAGCCAGGTGGCGTCGGGCCGTCGATGACCACCACGCCCTTTTCGTTCGCCCCGGTCAGCTCCTCGCCGGTCGATTCGTGCAACAGCTTCACGCTGTAGCCAAACATCGGCACGCCCGGGCTGCCGAACTTGCTGGGCTTTTTCTCCACGCCGTTGGCGATGGTCAGGATCGGCCAGCCGCTTTCGGTTTGCCAGTAGTTGTCAATGATGGGCACGCCCAGGCCTTCGCTGATCCAGCGCGCGGTGGGCTCGTCCAGCGGTTCGCCCGCGAGGTACAGCGCCTTGAGGCTGGAGAGGTCGTACTGCTTCAGGTAGGCCGGGTCCTGCTTCTTGAGCACGCGCACCGCCGTGGGCGCGCTGAACATCGCGGTCACCTTGTACTTCTCGACCAGACGCCACCAGATGCCGCCATCGGGCCGGATCGGCAGGCCCTCGTACAGGATGGTCGCCATGCCGGCGATGAGCGGGCCATAGACGATGTAGCTGTGGCCCACGACCCAGCCGATGTCGCTGGTCGAAAAGAAGGTTCCGCCGGGCTCGCCCATGAAGATGTGCTTCATGCTCGCAGCCAGCGCCACCAGGTAGCCGCCCGTGTCGCGCTGAACACCCTTGGGCTTGCCGGTGGTGCCGCTGGTGTAGATGGTGTAGCTGATGGCCGTAGCGTCCAGCCATTCACAGGGCACCTGCGCATCCAGATGCTGTTCGCGCAGCGGCGCGTAGTCGTGGTCGCGCCCGGGCACCACGTCCATGGCGGCCAGCCCCCTGTTGACCAGGACCACCGACGCCGGCTTGTGGGTGGAAAGGCGAATGGCTTCATCCAGCAACGGTTTGTAGGCCACCACCTTGCCGCCGCGCGAACCGGCATCCGCGCTCACGATGACCACCGGTTCGGCGTCGTCGATGCGGTTGGCCAGCGAATGGCTGGCGAAACCGCCAAACACCACCGAATGGATGGCGCCGATGCGCGCGCAGGCGAGCATCGCAAAGGTCGCCTCCGGGATCATCGGCATATAGATCAACACCCGATCACCCTTTTTCACGCCCTGCCCCAGCAGCACCGCCGCCATGCGCTGCACCTCGGCGTGCAGTTCGCGGAAGGTGTAGGTGCGCTCGGTGTCGGTCTCGGTCGAAACGTAGATCAGCGCGCTTTGGTCGGCCCGATCCTTCAGGTGCCGGTCCACCGCGTTGTGGCACAGGTTGGTCAAACCACCCTCAAACCAGTGCACGAACGGCGGCCGGTCGGGGTTGCACACGCGGTCAAAGGGCTTCTTCCACTCCACCAGCGCGGCCTGCTCGGTCCAGAACGCAACGCGGTCTTCAATGGAGCGACGGTAGAACTCGGCGTAGCCTTCGGGTGTGCTCATGGATGTCTCCTGCTCTGCGGCGTTATGGAATCGGAATCACAGAAAATTGAATTCATAATTATTGACAGCTGGCTTTCGACAGGCTGACACGGCGGGGAGCCGACAGCTTCCCCGCCCTCCGCTCACTTGATCAAAGCCTGAACGTCGCGAAACGCCGGGTGATCGGCGCTGCGCAGCCACTCAAAAGCCACCATCTCGGTGGTCACCAGCTCAGCGCCGGCGCCCGCCAGCCGGTCAAATGCCGCGTCGCGGTTGCGCTCGGTGCGCGAGCCACAGGCATCGGTCACCACCCAGACGTCGAACTCCTGCTCGATCAACTCGAGCGCGGTCTGCAACAGGCAGACATGGGCCTCGCAGCCGGCCACCACCACGGTCTGGCGCTCGGCGGCGGGCGCGGCGGCAGGCTTCTGCAGGTGCTTGGGCAGGCTGCGTGCGTTCCCGCCACCCTGTTTGACCGGAGGACGCAACCAGTCGACCAGGCCGTCGGACGCGGCGCTGAAGCTCATCTTGGACAAGGTCTTCTGGCACAGCTCGCGCAGTTCGGCGGGGTTTGGGCCGAGCTTCTCGGGGTTCTGCTCGGTACCGAACGTGGGCACGCGCAGCATCTGTGCCATGCGCGCCAGGCGAACGGCATTGGCCAGCACTTGTGGCCCTTCGAAGATGGCAGGCATCAGGCGGTCCTGGTAGTCCACCAGCACGAGTTGGGAATCGGTTGCGTCCAGCAGCATGGGATATCTTTCACTTCAACGGCTTCGGAAGAAGCCCCGATTCTGGCAGCCCGTGGCGGGCGACAGACGCACCTTCAACGCCGACCAGTGGTCAGCCGTGACGAAACTTGTTGTAAATCAAGGGGTTGGCATCCGATTCTCGCTTGACTTCAAGCAGCAGCGCCGATACCCTCGCCCGCTATGACGCGTTGGGTCCCCCTTCTTTTACTGAGCTGTTCGGCCATGGCACACGCCGCGCCCGGCACCGCAGGCTATGAAGACATGGACACGCTGCTCAACGAGAAAGGCCTGATGGCCCGCCTTGGTCATCAAGTGCAGCAAGCGCGCGATACGGTGAGCGAGCAGGCCTCCAGCCTCGTCATCAACGCCATGGCCTTCATCGACGTGCCCTACCGCTACGGCGGCAACAGCGCAGAAACCGGTTTTGATTGCAGCGGCTTCGTGCGCGCAGTGTATGAACAGTCGCTGGGCAAGATCCTGCCGCGCCGCTCCGACGAGCAAGCCGCTGCCACGCAGACCATCGAGCGCAACGAGCTCAAACCCGGTGACCTGGTGTTCTTCAACACCATGCGCCGCGCCTTCAGCCACGTGGGCATCTACGTCGGCGATGGCAAATTCATCCATTCCCCGCGCAGTGGCGCGCAAGTGCGAATGGAAGACATGCGCATGGCCTATTGGAACAAGCGTTTCAATGGCGCGCGGCGCGTGCCGCTGCAGTCGGCCGACGCCTCCCGCTGAGCCCGGTCGGCCGGCCCATCGGCGCCTGTGTCCGCCCTGCAGGCCGCGCCCCCTAGAATCACCCGGCGATCCCGCGCCCCAACACAGCCGCCAACGAGAGGGAAAAATGACCTGGGTGAACACGATGCATCAGGCGATTGACCGCCTGGACAAGCTGCCGGTCCTGCGCAATGTCAGCCAAAGCGCGCACCGGCAACGGTTTCTCGAGAACACCGATCAGAACCTCTTCATGGGGGTCTACGACACGTTCGAGGCTGCCGCAGCGAGTGCGCCGCCCAGCCTGCATCTCGGCTACGACAACGAGGAGTCCGCCAACATCGCCTATGTCAGTGCGATCAGCCCGCGAGACTACCCCGCCATGTTCTGGCTGTTGCGTTCGTTGGGTGACGGCATGCGGACCTTCTTCGATCTCGGTGGCCACACCGGCGTCAAGTACTACGCCTTCCGTCGCGTCATCGGTTTCCCACCAGACATTCGGTGGACCGTGTGCGACGTACCTGCGGTTGTGATCCGCGGCCGGGAACTGGCCCAAGCACGAGCGCCAGAAGGCTCGCTGCACTTTACCGACCGATACGAAGATCTCGATGGCCAAGAGGTGCTCTTTGCCTCGGGCAGTCTGCAATACCTGCCCCTGACGCTGTCGGACATGCTCAAGAACCTGCGCCGCATGCCGCGCCGCATCGTGGTCAACACCACCCCGATCCACGAGACCCGCTCGTTCTTCACGCTCAACAGCATTGGCACTGCGTTCTGCCCCTATCGCGTGCAGGCCCGCGATGCCTTCGTAGAGTCGGTCAGCTCGCTGGGCTACGTCAAGCGAGACGCCTGGGACAACCTGGGCAAGGGCATGGTGATTCCCGATGCCGAGGGCGTGGATGTCGAGTCCTACTCCGGTTTCTGCTTCGACCTGAAGGATTGACCGGCTACGCTGGGCATCATTCCATTCGAATGTTCATGCCTTTGAGCGCACGGTTGCTGCGCCATTCCTCCGCAATGCGGCGCACGAAGGACGCTCTGTCACCCAGGGCGGGCAGGTTGTCCGAAGCCAGCAGGCGCTCGCGAATGGCCGGCGTCTGAACCGCCTCGTTGATCTCCCGATTCAGCCGATCCAGCACCTCCACCGCCGTGCCACCCGGCGCGAACAGGCCAAAGAGGGATGTGATGTTCGCCTGCGGCAGACCCAGTTCGGCAAACGTGGGCACCTGCGGCAACACCTCCAGGCGGTGCGGCGCGCCCACGGCCAGCGCCTTGAAGCGACCCGCTTCGATGTGGCTCAACTGCGCCGGCGCCACGTTGGTGGACAGCAGCTCGAACTGTCCACCCAGCGCATCGGTGAGCTGCTGACCGCCGCCCTTGTAGGGAATGTGTGTGACCGCCACGCCGCTGCCCAGTTGCACCTGCTCCAACACCAGATGACCCGCGGTGGCCAGGCCGGAGGTGGCCCAGCGCAAGCCGTTCGGGCGGACCCTCGCTTGCGCCAGCAGATCGGAAAAATCGCGGCCGGTGAAGGCCGATGTGCCAACCAGCAGCACCGGCGTGTACATCACGCTGGCCACCGGCTCAATGTCGCGGAATGGGTCGTAACCCACGGCACCCAGGTGCGGTCGCAGCGTCAGCGGGCTGACCGCCGAAAACGCCAGCGTATGCCCATCGGCTGGCGCGCGCGCCAGCGCCTGTAAGCCCACGCTGCCCCCGCCGCCGCCACGGTTCTCCACCCGCACCGGTACGCCGAGTTGCTGCGCCAGGCGCTCGGCCAGTGAACGCGCCACACCATCGCTGAGCCCGCCGGGCGGGTACACGACGATGATGCGCAAGGGTTGCGTGGGCCGCCACGCAGGCTGCGCGGTGGCGAGCCATGGGCCCAGCGCAAGCAGGGCCGCGATCGCATGCCGACGAGACAGCGTCATGACGTCCGTCCTCGCCGCGAGTGCTTCTGCGCCTTTCGGGCGGTATCGCGCGCGATCTTCAGAAAATGCGCGGCCGGCCCGGTGGCGTCCGCCGTGCGATAAACCAGCGTGAGCGGCGCGTCCAGCGGCGTGCCGTCGGCCAGCGACAGATAGACCACCGCATGCGGGTGCAGCCCGCGCATGGAGGTCGGCACCACCGCAATGCCGGCACCCGCGGCCACCAGATTGAGGCTCGTCACCATGCGCTCCACCTCGGCGGCGATGCGCGGTCGAAAGCCCTGCGCTTCGCACAAGGCGAGCAGGTTCGCATAAAGCCCCGGTGCACCGGGCTGGCGCACCAGGATGAAACCCTCTTCGCGCAGGTCGGAGAGCACCACCGTGTCACGCGCGGCCAACGGATGGTCTACCGGCAAGGCCACCAGCACCGGTTCGCGCAGCAGCAATTCAAAGGTCAGGCCCTCGGGTTGCGAAACCGGCACGCGGATCAGTCCGCAATGCAGCCGACCAGCCTCCACCGCGGCGGTGATACCCGCCGCGTGGTCTTCGCGGATCGACAGCGCGATGCCGGGCCAGGCCCTGCGACAGGCGCGCAAAGCCTCCGGTGTGAAGGCGTGCGCCGCCGCCGAACTGGTGAAGCCGACGTTGAGCACACCCAGCTCGCCGCGCGCCACGCGGGCCATGCGCTGCTCCATGGCGGCCATGTCGTCGAGCAACTGGCGCGCTTCGACCTCGAACAGGCGCCCGGCATCGGACAGCGCCACGCCTTTGGGATGGCGATGGAACAGCGTCACCCCCAACTCTTTTTCCAGCGATTTGATCTGCAAGCTCAGCGGCGGCTGCTGAATGCCCAGGCGCTCGGCCGCGCGCGTCATGTGGCCGAGTTCGGCCACGGCCATGAAGTAACGCAGGTGCCGGAGTTCCATATGTTCAAGGTATCAAAAGCCGTGTTTCAGTATATTTGACGTGGGGTGAAAGCACACCTATCGTGCCGTGGATCCGCACAAACACAAGGAGACCACCATGCACATTCGCCCCCTCGCCTGGCTGGCGTTCTCGGCCCTGGCGTTCCACGCCGGTTCGGCCACCGCCCAGACACCCACCGCACCCCAGCCCCGCGCCTGCCCGGCCGAAGTGCCCGCCGGCGCCACCTGCCACACCGGCGAGGACGGCCTCGGCGGTTTTTACTGGATCGCCCTACCCGCCAACTGGAAACCCGAGACCGGCGTGCTGGTGATGCACGCGCACGGCGGCCCGTCGGACACCGGCCCCGCCAAGCTGGAGCGCGGCGAGGAAGACTTGAAGCGCTGGGCCATCACCGTCAAGGCCGGCTACGCCTGGGCGGGCGCCACGTACCGCCGGGGCGGCTTTGGCGTGAGCATGGCGGCCGAAGACACCGAGCGTTTGCGCCGCCATTTCGTGAAAAACTTCGGCCAACCGCGCCGCACCATCTTGCACGGGCAAAGCTATGGCGGATCGGTCGCGTCCAAGGGCGCCGAGCTGTATGCCACGGTGGATGGCCCGAATGGCCCGGTCAAAGGCCCCTACGACGGCATGCTGCTCACCAGCGGCATGCTCGGCGGCGGCACCAGCACCTACAACTTCCGCATCGATCTGCGCGTGGTCTACCAGTACGTCTGCAAGAACCACCCCAAGGCGGACGAACCGCAGTACCCGCTGTGGCAGGGCCTGCCCATGGACGCCAAGCTCTCGCGCGCCGAGTTGGCCAACCGCGTGGACGAATGCACCGGCGTGCGCAAGCCCGCGGCCCAACGCACCGAGCAGCAGAAGGCCAACCTGGCCAACATCGTCAACGTCATCCGCATCCCCGAACGCTCGCTGATCGCCCACCTGAACTGGGCGACCTGGTTGTTCCGCGATCTCACGCAACTGCGCCTGGGCAACCGCAATCCGTTCACCACCGCGGGCGTGCAGTACAAGGGATCTTCGGACGATGCGGCGCTGAACGCCGGTGTGCTGCGCTACACGGCCGACCCGGCTGCGGTGGCCGAGTTGGCGAAAGACAGCGACCCCGCCGGGCGCATCAACATGCCGGTGCTGGCGCTGCACGCGGTCAACGACCCTACTGCGTTCGTCGAGCTGGAATCGTCCTACCGCGAGACGCTGGATCGCGCGGGAACCGGCAACCTGCTGGTGCAGAACTTCAGCGACGAATCCGAGCACAGCTTCCTGAGCGATCCGCAGTACCCCGCCCTGTTCACGGCACTGCTGGACTGGATCGACAAGAACGACAAGCCCACGCCGCAGAAAGTGGCCGCCTTGTGCAAGGGCTACGAAGCCGCGTACGGCGACACCTGCAAACTGCTGCCGGACTACCGCAGCCCGCCACTGTCAAGCCGCGTCCCGCCACGCCCTGCGCCATGAAAAAAGCCGCCAGCCCGTGAGGCTGGCGGCTTTTTCTGGGATGTTGCCGTTTACTTGCGCTGCGGAGGCACGTCGGTGCAGGAGCCGTGCGCGATCTCGGCCGCCATGCCGATGCTCTCGCCCAGCGTGGGGTGCGGGTGGATCGTCTTGCCGATATCCACCGCGTCGGCGCCCATCTCGATGGCGAGGGCGATCTCACCGATCATGTCGCCCGCGTGCGTGCCGACCATGCCGCCACCCAGGATCTTTCCGTGGCCATGGGCCTCGGGCGAATCGTCGAACAGCAGCTTGGTGACGCCTTCGTCCCGGCCGTTGGCGATGGCGCGGCCCGATGCGGTCCAGGGGAACAGCCCTTTCTTCACCTTGATGCCTTGCGCCTTGGCCTGGTCTTCGGTCAAGCCGACCCAGGCCACTTCGGGGTCGGTGTAGGCCACGCTCGGGATCACGCGCGCGTTGAACGCCGCGCTGGCCAATTCCTTGTTGCCCTGCAGTTCACCGGCGATCACCTCGGCCGCCACGTGCGCTTCGTGCACCGCCTTGTGCGCCAGCATGGGCTGACCCACGATGTCACCAATGGCGAAGATGTGCGGCACGTTGGTGCGCATCTGGATGTCGACGTTGATGAAGCCACGGTCTGTCACCGACACACCCGCTTTCTCGGCACCGATCTTCTTGCCGTTGGGCGTGCGGCCCACGGCTTGCAGCACGAGGTCGTAGGTCTGTGGTGCGGGTGCCGCGCCGCCTTCTTCGGCCGCGGCGAACGTCACTTCGATCCCTTCGGGTGTGGCCTTGGCTCCCACCGTCTTGGTCTTCAACATGATGTTGTCGAAGCGCTTGGCGTTCACCTTCTGCCAGATCTTCACCAGGTCGCGGTCCGCGCCCTGCATCAGGCCGTCGAGCATTTCCACCACGTCCAGGCGCGCGCCGAGCGTGCTGTACACCGTGCCCATTTCCAGGCCGATGATGCCGCCACCCAGGATCAGCATGCGCTTGGGCACGTCCTTGAGTTCGAGCGCGCCGGTGCTGTCGACCACGCGCGGATCGTCGGGCATGAAGGGCAAACGCACCGCTTGCGAACCGGCGGCGATGATCGCTTTCTTGAAGGCGACCACCTGTTTCTTGCCGGTCTTCTCCTGGCCTTTGGCGCCGCCGGTCTCTTCCACTTCCAGGTGGTTGGCGCCCACGAACGAACCGACACCGCGCACGGTGGTGACCTTGCGCATCTTGGCCATGGCCGCCAGGCCACCGGTGAGCTTGCCGATCACCTTTTCCTTGTGGCCCCGCAGCTTCTCGATGTTGACCACCGGCCGGCCGAACTCGACGCCCAGGTCGGCCATGTGGCTGACCTCGTCCATGACCGCGGCCACGTGCAGCAGCGCCTTGGAGGGAATGCACCCCACGTTCAGGCAGACACCGCCCAGCGTGGCGTAACGCTCGACGATGACGACCTTCAGGCCCAGGTCGGCGGCGCGGAAGGCCGCGCTGTAGCCACCGGGACCACCGCCGAGCACGAGCACATCGCACTCCAGATCGGCGTTGCCACCGAAACTGGCGGCAGTGGGTGCGGCCACCGTCGCTGCCGGCGTTGCGGGCGCGGCTTGTGGCGCGGGCGCGCTCGCTGCAGGCGCAGCGGCTGCGTCTCCTGCGGCCTCCAGCGTCAGCACCACACTGCCCTGCTTGACCTTGTCACCCAGCTTCACCTTGAGCTCCTTGACCACGCCCGCCTGCGACGACGGAATTTCCATCGAGGCCTTGTCGGACTCGACCGTGATCAAGCTCTGCTCTGCCTTGACCGTGTCGCCGGGTTTGACCAGCAACTCGATCACCGCCACTTCGTCGAAGTCACCAATGTCGGGAACTTGAATGTCGATCAGTGCCATCGTCATTCCTTAGAGCAACACGCGACGGAAGTCGCCGAGGATCTGGCCGAGGTACGCGTTGAAGCGCGCAGCCGCCGCGCCATCGATCACGCGGTGGTCCCAGGTCAGCGAGAGCGGCAGCATCAGGCGCGGCTGGAAGGCCTTGCCATCCCACACCGGTTCCATCTGGCTCTTGCACACGCCCAGGATGGCGACTTCGGGCGCGTTGATGATGGGGGTGAAGTAACGCCCGCCGATGCCACCCAGGCTGGAGATGGTGAAGGTCGCACCGCTCATCTCGGCCGGGCTCAGCTTGCCCTCGCGCGCCTTCTTGGCCAGTTCGCCCATTTCCTGGCTGATCTGCAGCACGCCCTTCTTGTCGGCGTCCTTGAGCACCGGCACCATCAGGCCGTTGGGCGTGTCGGCGGCGAAGCCGATGTGCCAGTACTGCTTGTAGACCAGCGCGTCGCCATCGAGCGAGCTGTTGAACTCGGGGAATTTCTGGAGCGCGGCCACGCAAGCCTTGATCAGGAAAGCCAGCATCGTGACCTTGACGCCGCTCTTCTCGTTTTCCTTGTTGGTGGACACACGGAATGCTTCGAGTTCGGTGATGTCGGCGTCGTCGTGGTTGGTGACCGCCGGGATCATGACCGCGTTGCGCAACAGGTTGGCGCCGCTGATCTTCTTGATGCGGCCCATCTCCTTGCGCTCGATCGGGCCGAACTTGGCGAAGTCGACCTTGGGCCAAGGGATCAGGCCCAGGCCCGCGCCGTCGCCACCACCGGCAGGGGCTTTCGCCGACTGCGCCTTGGTCTGCGTGGCACCGGCCATGACAGCCTTGGTGAAGTTCTGGATGTCGTCGAGCACGATGCGGCCTTTGGGGCCGCTGCCCTTGAGCTCTTCCAGCGGCACACCGAGTTCGCGCGCGAACTTGCGCACCGAGGGGGACGCGTGTGGCAGGCCGATGGGGGGCGTGCCCGGGTTG
>NZ_SCML01000034.1 GCF_005503365.1 Hydrogenophaga sp. 2FB | reverse complement strand
GCCCATCACCCAGAACGTGAGCACGCCGTCCCACAAGTGGTATTCCAGGGGGTGCTCCTGGCGGTGCGCCACATGCCAGCGTTTGATGCGTTCCAACTCGCACAGACTGAGATAGAGATTCATGGCAGACCCCTCGGGAATGCGGCTGACATCCAGTCTCTGCCAATGTAAGTTTGGCGTCAGCTTTCGTCAACGGCCATCCAGCGAATTTCAGAACAATTGCGCGACTTCGGGTGGGCGTTCGGGCTCCGGCGGCACCTCGCCCTCCTTGGCGAGCGAGCCCACGCGCACACCCAGCAGGCGGATGCGCCGCGTCAGGTCCACCCGCTTGAGGCACAGGCCGGCCTGGCGGCGCACGGTGGCCGGGTCGTGGGTGTGGTGGTCGATGGTGGTGTCGCGCGTGACGATCTGGAAGTTGTCGTAGCGCAGCTTCACGCCGATGGTCTTGCCCACGTAGCCCTTGCGCTGCAGGTCGTCGGCCACCTGCTCGCACAGCTGGGTGAAGATGGCGCCGAGTTCCTGGCGGTCGCGCACAGCGTGCAGATCGCGGTCGAACGTCGTCTCGCGGCTCATGCTCACCGGCTCGCTCTCGGTCTGCACGGGTCGCTCGTCGCGGCCCCAGGCCACCTCGTGCAGCCAGGCGCCGTAGCTCTTGCCATAGTGCTCCACCAGCCAGTGGCGTTCGCGCTGCGCGAGTTCGCCGATGGTGTGGATGCCGTGACCTTGCAGCTTGGCATCGGCCTTGGGTCCCACGCCGTTGATCTTGCGGCAGGGCAGCGGCCAGATGAGTTGCTCCAGATCGTCGGCGTGGACGATGCTGATGCCGTTGGGTTTGTTGAACTCGCTCGCCATCTTGGCGATGAGCTTGTTGGGCGCCACGCCAATCGAACAGGTCAGGCCGGTCGCCTGGTGGATGCTCTTCTGGATCAACCGCGCCAGCACACGCCCACCTTCGCGCTGGCCGCCGGGCACGTCGGTGAAGTCGATGTAGACCTCGTCCACGCCCCGGTCTTCCACCACCGGCGCGATCTCGCGGATGGTGCTCTTGAACAGGCGCGAGATGCGGCGCACCTCGTCAAAGTCCACCGGCAGCAGGATCGCTTGCGGGCACAGCTTGGCGGCCTTCATGAGTCCCATGGCCGAGCCCACGCCGAACTGGCGTGCGGCATAGGTGGCGGTGGTGGCCACGCCGCGGCCGACGTAGCTTTCCAGGCGCGGGAAGAAATCGACCGGGATGCGGGACAAAGCGTCGTTGCCCGACCAATCGCGCTCGGGGTAGGCCTCGCGCAGCCGCACCAACATTTCGTCATCGTCGCGCCGCCTGCCGCCGCCAATCACCACCGGCAGACCCTTGAGTTGCGGGTAGCGCAGCAACTCGACCGACGCAAAAAATGCGTCCATGTCGAGGTGCGCAATGCGCCGCAAAGGGGCCGGGGAAGAGGGGGCGGTCACGGCGGTGAGCATAGCGGGATTGCCATGGTTGACACGGCCGACCGGCATTCACCCCCGCGGCTCAGGAGGCCGCCCCTGGACCCCGTTTCTCAGGAAGGAAAGGTGCCCGGCAGCAGGATGTTCTTGTTGACCGTTTCGATCTGCGTGTGGCCGCAGAACGCCATGGTCAGATCCAGCTCGCGGTGGATGATTTCGAGGCACTTGCTCACGCCTTCTTCGCCCATGGCGCCCAGGCCATAGAGGAACGGCCGGCCGATGTAGACACCCCGCGCACCGAGCGCACGCGCCTTGAGCACGTCCTGCCCGCTGCGGATGCCGCCGTCCATGTGCACCTCGATCTGGCTGCCCACGGCGTCCACGACCGCCGGCAGCGCCTCGATGCTGCTTTGCGCGCCATCGAGCTGGCGGCCGCCGTGGTTGCTCACGATCAGCGCGTCCGCGCCCGAGGCCACGGCCAGCTTCGCGTCTTCCACGTCCTGAATGCCTTTGAGGATCAGCTTGCCGCCCCAGCGCTTTTTGATCCACTCCACGTCGCCCCAGTTGAGCGCGGGGTCGAACTGTTGCGCGGTCCAGGCGCCCAGGTTGGCCATGTCGGTCACGCCCTGCACGTGGCCCACGATGTTGCCGAACTGCCGGCGTTTGGTGCCGAGCATGCCCATGGCCCAGCGCGGCTTGCTGGCGATGTTGAGGATGTTCGCCAGCGTCATCTTCGGTGGCGCGGTCAGGCCGTTCTTCAGGTCCTTGTGGCGCTGGCCGAGGATCTGGAGGTCCAGCGTGAGGACGAGGGCGCTGCATTTCGCGGCCTTGGCGCGGTCGATCAGGCGTTCGATGAAGCCCCGGTCGCGCATCACGTACAACTGAAACCAGAAGCCTTCGCCGGCGTGTTGCGCCACGTCTTCGATGGAGCAGATGCTCATGGTGGAGAGCGTGAATGGAACACCGAATTTTTTCGCGGCGCGCGCGGCGAGAATTTCGCCATCGGCGTGCTGCATGCCGGTGAGGCCGGTGGGCGCGATCGCCACCGGCATGGCCACGTCCTGCCCGATCATGGTGCTGCGCGTGCTGCGGTTTTCCATGTTCACCGCCACGCGCTGGCGCAGTTTGATCTTCTGGAAGTCCTCGTTGTTGGCGCGGTAGGTACTTTCGGTCCACGAGCCGGAATCGGCGTAGTCGTAGAACATGCGCGGCACGCGCTGTTGGGCGAGCACGCGCAGGTCTTCCACGGTGGTGATGACGGTCATGCGGGAGGTCTCCGTAAGTGTTGTCCGGCGAGGGTGGCACGCATGTTAGCGGTGGACCCCGGAAAAGGCGCGTGAAAGCGCGACAGCGGGCTTTGAAATTTTTGATGCTGGCCCAGGCTCACCGACTTTTGCGCTCGCGCACCCCGGCCCCGCGCACCTCGAAGCGCACCTCGTCCAGCACGGTGCCGCGCGCATCGGTGAGTTGCATCACGTGCTTGCCGGGCCAGGGCAGCCACTGCAGCTGCTGGCCTTGGGCCAGGGACCTGCCGTCCAGGCGCCAGCGACCGCCCGCGCCGCTGGCCGTGAAGGTCAGGCGCTGGCGGTTGGGCGGGATGTCCGGGTCCAGCGCGACGATGGTGCCGGGCGCGGGCGAGTGGATGCGCAGCGGGGCGCGCGTCTCTGAGCGGGCGGGGGTGTTCATCGCGAAGCGGGCCTGCTCGGTGCCGGCCAGGAACCATTCGCTGCGCGCCGCCTCCAGTGGCCCGCTGTCGCCCGGACCGTCGAACGTGGCGCGCGCCTGCACCAGCCCGGTGGGTGGGCGCGGCGCGCGGCTGGGGGTGTGCGCGTGCAGGTGCTGCATGACGGTGGCCCATACCGGCGCCGCGCCGCTGGTGCCGCTCACGTCCCACATCGGCGCGCCGCTGGCGTTGCCCACCCAAACGCCGACGGTGTAGCGCTCTGACCAACCCACGGCCCAGTTGTCGCGCATGTCCTTGCTGGTGCCGGTTTTCACCGCCGCCCAGAAGCGCGTGGCCAGGATGCTGTCCGTGCCGAAGGTGCGGGCGCGCGCGTTGGTGTCGCTCAGGATGTCGCCGACGATGAAGGCGGCGCGCGGGTCGAGCGCCGGTGCGCCTTTCGGTGGCGCTCCCACCTCCCCATGGAGCCCGCCATTGGCCAATGTGCGAAAGGCGTTCGTCAACGACAGCAGCGGCACTTCCGCGCTGCCCAGGGCCAGGCTGTAGCCGTAGTAACCGGCGGGCTCGCGCAGCGGCAGGCCAAGCGCATCCAACTGGTGGTGGAACGCATCGGGCGACACCATCACCAGGGTGCGCACGGCCGGCACGTTGAGCGAGGCCGCGAGCGCGGTGCGCGCCGAGACCCAACCTTTGAAACGGCGGTCGTAGTTCTGCGGAATGTAGAGGCCGCTGGTGGTGGGGATTGCGGCGGGCGAGTCTTCCAGCAGGGACGCGGCCGTCATGCGCCGCTCGGCGATCGCCTGCGCGTAGAGAAACGGCTTGAGCGTGGAGCCGGGCTGGCGCAGGGCCAGCACGCCGTCCACCTCCGAGGCCGCGCTCAGCTCGCCCGACGAGCCGATCCAGGCCAGCACCTCGCCACTGGCGTTGTCCAGCACGACCAGAGCGCCATCCTGCACGTTGCGCCCGCGCAGTTCGCGCAGGTGGCGTTGCAGGGTTTGCAGCGCGAAGCGTTGCAGCGGCGCGGACACGGTGGAGCGCACCGTCTGCGCGCCAGGCTCGGCGGCCAACACGCGCCGCGCGTGGTGCGGCGCGATGCCTTCGGTGGCGGTGTATTCGCGGCTTTGCAGGGCGATGGTGGTCAGGATCTGCAGCGCTTCGCAGTCCACGCGCGTGTCCGGCTGCATGAGCTGGACCACGCCACACGCGCGTTGCCCGACCTGCCGGGGTTTCGCGTTCGGTGCACGCACCAGCGCAGCGGTCACCCCTGCTTCGTGTTCGTTCAGGCCGTGCGCGGCTTTGCCGAAGAGCGTGCGCGAGAGCGCGTCGATGCCGACGAGTTCGCCGCGAAAGGGCACGAGGTTGAGATAGGCCTCGAGGATCTGGTCCTTGCGCCAGCGCCGCTCGAGTTGCTGCGCGGTCAGCGCCTGGTCGATCTTCTGCGTGAAGCGCCGACCACCCGCGCCGCGTTGCAGATCGCCACCGGGCTCGTCGAGCAGGGCGGCCAATTGCATGGTGATGGTGGACGCGCCGCGCGTGCGCTGGTTCCACAGGTTGCCCCAGGCCGCGGCCGACACGGCGCGCCAGTCGACGCCACTGTGCTCGTAGAAACGCTTGTCTTCGCTGAGCACCAGGGCCGTGCGCAGCGCGGGCGACACGTCGGCCAGCGCGATCCATTCGCCTCGGCGTACCTGGAGGTCCACGCGCACGCGCTGCAGCAACTCGCCGTGGCGGTCGAGCACGCGCGCGTCGGACGAGCGCCAGCCGGCGTGCACTTCGGCGAAGCCGGGCACGGCCTGCGCGGCCGATGCCAGGCCCATGCCGAGCACGATCGCGGCGAGCGCGTGGCGCAGGGTCACCGCGGCGCCTCCACCTTCACGCGGGCGTTGGGTGTTTCGCCGAACATCTCGGGCGCGTACATCGCTTCCACGCGCGTGGGCGGCAGCGCGAAATCGCCGATGTTGTTCAGGCGCACGGTGTATTCCATCTTGATCACGCCCTTGGGCACGTATGCGTAGTAGCTGCGGTACGACTCGAAGCTGCGCTCTTCGAAGGCCGGCCAGGCGTTGCCGGTGGCGCTCTTCTGGCCCGAGGTCGCGATCTGAGAGTCCCGGCCCAGCCCGCCACCCAGGATGGTCGCGCCGCCCGGGATCGGATCGGTGATCACCACCCAGGTCATGTCGGCGGAGGCATTCACCTCCAGCGCCACACGCCACACATCGCCGCGTGTGTGCGCGCCGCTCACCGCCTGCTCCACCGGCGTGATGGTTTTCTTGATGGCGTAGCCCGCACTGAACGGCGTCTTGAGCGGGATCGCGGCGATGGACTGCAGCGTCAGCCACGGCTTGCCCGCGCCCTGTTGCACCACGCTCAGCGCGCCCTTGCCGCCGTCGGCCGGCCAGGGCAGGAAGCCGGTGTTGTTCTTCAGGTTGCCCGGGCTGGCCGGTGCGCCGAACCAGGTGGTCTGGTTCGGTGCGCCGGTCGCATCGCTGGTCTTCACGCGATCGACCTTGGCCCAGTCGATGGCGGCCGTGCCCGTGCCCAGGGTGGCGCGCGTCACACCGGCCACCGGCGTGGCTTCGAACCTGGCGGAGAACTTCTCCAGCGCCAGGCCGCCCCAGAGGTTGGCGGTGGTCGTGTGCCAGGCGCCGTTCTGTTGGCGGCCGATGAAGCCGCTGGCCAGCCGGCCCATGTCGTCCTGCCAGGCCGGGTCGTCCATCACGGTCAGCAGCAGGCGCGCGCTGTTGACGTCGCCGTTGGCCATGAGCCACCACCAGTAGTCGTCGCGCTCGGTGCTGAACACGAGCTTGGTGCCCTGAGAGCTCAGGCGCGCGCGCAGCACCTGCATGGCCTCGGCCAGGCGCTGTTCGCGCTGCGGCACGTCGGTCACGCGCTTCAAGATGTTGACCCAGTCGATCACCGCGCTGGTGGGCCACTGGTTGGGCGCGAGTGTCACGCTGCCCAGCATGCGGCCCTGCGCCTTGCCGTAGCGCGACAGGGCTTCGATGGCCGCGAGCTTGCGCACGTCCAGGTCCTTGCGCGGGCTCCAGAACTCGCGCGTGATGCGGCCTTCGACAAATCCGATCAGGCCGCGCTCCATCGGCGCGCGCACGTCGTCGGGCATGGCGAAGGCGGGGTTGATCGTCGACGCTTCGTGCGTCGCCGCGAGCAGGTAGGCGGTGAGGATGTCGCTGCCCCGGTTGCCATCGCCTTCGCGCGGCGGGAAGTAGTTGGCCAGGCCGTCCGCGTCGAGGTAGTTGGGCAATTGCGCCACCACGCCTTGCCACAGCGTCGCATCGCGCAGGCCGACCGCCTTGCTGGTCTTCTGCTCCAGGCAGACGAAGGGATAGTTGGCGAACCAGTCGCGCACGCCCGGCAGGCCTTCGGCCAGCTTGGGCTGCAGCGCGAGCTTCAGGCCGCCCCGGCCCGGCAGCGCACCAGCGGGCGCGGCCACGTCGAGGTTGAACGCGCCATCGACCTGCACCAGCGTGGCTTGCTGCACCGTCAGCGGTACGGCGGGCACGATGCGTTGGCGTGCCTTCAGCGCGTCTTTCGCGCCGCCCAGCGTGTCTTTGGCTTCGATCTCCCACAGGATGGCCTCGGCGCGCGTCTGCGCGAGCTGTGCGGGCGCGGTCACCGTCCACGCGACTTCGCGCGCTTCACCGGCGGGAATGTCCACCGTCTGCGGCTTGAGCTCCAGCAAGGTGGCGCGTGGCGCCACTTCCACCTTCATCGCCTTCTGCGTGGTGTTGCGCAGCGTGAGTTGCGCGCGGAACTGGTCGTCTTCGCGCACCAGCGGGGGCAGGCCGCTGATGATCTGCAGGTCTTGCGTGGAGCGCACGCTGGCCTGCCCGGTGCCGAAGAGGCCCGTGCCCATGTCGGCCACGGCGACGATCTGGAAGGTGGTGAGCGCGTCGTTGAGCGGCACCGTCACCACGGCCTGGCCTTTCGCGTCCAGCACCACCTTGGGGTTCCACAGCAGCAGCGTGTCGAGCAGCTCGCGCGCGCCGCTCTTGCCACCGCCACCGCCGGCGGGTACGGCTTTGCGGCCATAGTGCCGCCGGCCGATGATTTCCATCTGCGCGGTGGACGTCTCCACGCCCCAGGCACGTTGCTGCAGCATGGCCTCGAGCAGGTTCCAGCTGCGGTTGGGCATGAGTTCCAGCAGCGCCTGATCGACGGCGGCGAGCGCCACTTCCGCGTTCGCGGCGGGCTGGCCGTTGGGCAGCTTGGCGGCGATGGTGACCCTGGCTTGCCCGCGCACCGGGTAACTTTCCTGGTCGGCCTTCACGCTCACGTCGAGCTGGTGCGCCTGCGTGCCGACGCGGATCTCGGCGAGACCCAAACGGAAGGCAGGTTTGCTCAGGTCCACCAGCGCCGTCGGTGCCACGTACTCGCGGCCCTCATACCAGAACGACGTCCACCACTCGCGCGGCGCCTTGTAGCCCCAGGTGAAGAACGAGTACCACGGCACCTCGCGCAAGCGGCCGCGCAAGGCCAGCACGCTCACGTACACGTTGGGCCCCCAGCCCTCCTGGATCTTGAGCTGCACGGTCGGGTCCTGCCCGTTGAGCTGCACCACCTGCGATTCGAGGATGCCTTCGCGCTCCACCGTCAGCAGCGCGGTGGCGAAGCGGAACGGCATGCGCACCTGGAACTTCGCGGTCTCGCCGGGCTGGTAGGTCTTCTTCTCGGGCAGCAGGTCGATGCGGTCGTGGTTCTCGCCGCCGAACCAGAGCTCGCCCTGGCGCGTCACGTACACCGAACTCGCGGCCTGGATGCTCTGGCCCGCCGCGTCCTGGGCGGTCACGATGAGTTCCACCTCGCCCGGTTCACCCAGGGAGGTCTCGCACAACAACAGGCCGCGCGCGTCGCTCTTGCCGCTGCACACGGAACCCAGGTCCTTGGTTTGCGACTGGTTGTCGTAGGTGTAGAAGCCGCCCACCATGCGCTTGCGGCTGGTGGTGGTGATGCGGGCCACGGCCTTCACCTCCAGCGCGATGCCGGCGGCGGGCTTGCCCGTGAGATCCAGCGCCAGCGCCTGGAACCGGATCTTCTGGCTCGCCGACACCCAGCCCTCGGTCTTGATGCCCGCGACCACGTTCGCCGGCCACACGGTGGAGACGCTGCGCAGTGTCTGCACCTCGCCGTTCGGATCGGCGTAGCTGGCTTCGAGCAGCAGTTCCTGCGGCTGCGGCGAGCGCGGGACGTTGTCGATGGTGACCTTGCCCGCGCCGTTGCGGTCCAGCGTGACGGGCAGCTTGTCGGCGATCACGCGCTGGTCCTGCGACGCGCTAGCCTCTTCCTCGCCGTCTTCATCGCCTTGCGCGTCGGTGGCGCGCGGCGGCTGGAAGCTGAAGGTGTCGAAGTCGCTGTAGCTCAGGCTCTTGTTGCGCACCAGCGCCGACACGCGTACCGGCAGGTTGGCCGCGCCGCCGCCCGACACATAACTGACCTGCAGCTGCGCGGGCACGGCCTGCACGTTGATCAGCGCTTTTTTCTCCTGCGGTGCGATGCGCCCTTCAAGCACCGGCAGGCGGAACTCTTCCACGCGGAACGCGCCGGTGCTGTACTGGCGCTCGCGCTCGTCGGGGCTCTTGAGCGTGACCTCGTAGCTGCCCAGTTTCGCGCCGCTCGGAATGGCGAATGTGTTCTCGGCGCTTTGCCCGCCGGTGGCGGTCTTGCGCCAGGCCACGGGTTGCGTGAACTGCTGGCCGCTGCCGGTGTGCGTGACCACCAGGGTGTCGGGCAGCGTCTCGGGCAGGCCAAAGCCCTTGCTGGTTTCGGTGCGGATCAGGTGCTTCATCGACACCGTTTCGCCCGCGCGCAGCAAGGTGCGGTCGAAGATCGTGTGGGCGCGCTCGTCCGGGCGGGCTTCGCGGCTGGTCGGCACGTTGAAGCGCCAGGGTTCGATGCCTCGGTACCAGTCGCTCCAGGTGAAGGCCATGTCTTCCGTGGCGCCGTCTTTCAGGCGCGCGCTGACGAAATAGGCCTGCGAGCTTTCACCGTCCTCGCTGTTGCAGCTCGGCGCCTGCGGCGGTACGTCCTTGAGGTTCACCACGCCTTGTGCGTTGGTGGTGCCGCTCGCTACCTCCTTGCCTCGGCAATCGGACACGCGCACGAAAGCGCCCGCGGCCGGCTTGCCCTTGTCCAGCGTCGTCACCCAGGCCAACGCGTTCTCGCGGCCGAGCTTGAAATGCACGCCCAGGTTGGTCACCAGCGCCGAGGTGCGCACGAACATCGTGCGCGAACCGCCATAGCGCGCGTCCAGCAGCGCGCCGCCCAGCGCGGGCGAGGCGATCTCGACCACGTGGAAACCCGGCGTGAGCGGAATGCCCACGACCTCGAACGGGCGCGGGTCGTTGTTCGCGGGTTTGGGCAGGTCCAGCGTCTTCACGCCCGGCTTGCCCTTGAGCAGCGACACGGCGCGCGATTCGACCCAGCGCTTGTCACGGTCTTCCAGCACCTTGGGCAATGGCCCCGCCACATCGGCCTGCGCCTGTTTGCGCGAGACGTTGAACTGGTTGTAGCGCTGCACCTTGCGGAACCAGGCAATGATCTCCGCGTCGGTCCTGGGCTGCAGGTCGTTCACCTGGCCGGGTGCGAGGCCTTGCACCTGCAGCGCGGCTTCCACGTTGCGCAGCGTCACGGGCAGCAGGGGCGTGCCACCGGGTTCGGCAAAACGCTCGACGATGCCAAAAGGCGCCGCCGCGAACTTGGCCAGCGGCGGCATCGGACCCGTGGCCGCCGGCAGCGGAAAGCTGCTGGCATTGGCCGGCTCGCGGCCCGCCGCGTCCTTGAAGTTTTTCGGCAGCTCGATGCTGACCGTGGCCTGCTCGGCAAAGGGTGGCTTGAACGAGAGGTCCGAGACCACGCTGTCGCCGTCGGCGTTGTCCTCGTCGAACACCGGCTTGTGCGTCTGCTGGTCCGACTTCAGGCGGATGCCCTCGGCCATCTTGCGCGTCACCGGCGCGCTGAAGTTGAGCGTCATCGGGCGGATCGGCAGGCAGGCGGCCTGTGCGTTCTCGCGCTCGCAGCTGAAGCTCACGGTGAAGGCCTCGCGCACCTCGAAGTCGAAGCGCTTTTCGACCGTGTTGGCCACGCCCGATGGCGTGGCCACGCCCTTGCCGAACACGATGGAGACCTTGGTGTCCGGCGTGAAGCGCCGGTTGCACGCCAAGGTCACATAGCGCTGTGGCTCCTTGGCCGCGGGCTTGTCCCAGCCGTTGGCCTTGAGCAGCGCGGCGCGGTCATTGCCGTCGATGAGCCGGACCGGCACCCGCTCGCCCAGGCCTTCGACCGCGCACCAGACGTTGGACTGCACGCTCGCCGCCGTGGCCGCGCCGTTGAGCCGCAGCACGAAGTACTGCTCTTCATCGATGCGCGACGAGGTGCTCGGGCGCACCTGTTGCACGAAGGGCCCGCCGGTGTTGAAGGTGCTGCGGGTAACGGGCAGCTCCGCGCCCTTGGGCGACTTGAAGCCGCTCCTGGCCTGCACCGTGCAACTCACGCCGGGCGGCAGATCGTTCTCGAACTCGAAGGCCCATTCGCGTTCGTTGACCCAGCGGCCATTGCCCTGTGTGGCCTGCGCGTCGCTGCAACTGAGCGACACGGGGGCGGGGGCCTTCGGGTCGCCGAAGGCGACCGCGCCCTCATCGAACTTGACGATCACTTGCCGAACCCTGGCGACCTCGCCCTTGGGTGACACGTTGACGATCTGCAGCGCGGACGCCGGCAAGGCAATGGCGAGCAGGGCGGCGGCGACAAAAGAACGGGACGTGATGTTGTGCTTCAAGACTTCCTCCATGGCAGACGCCAAGGTTAGCTTGAAATCCAGGGCGGACGAATGGCGGGAACTGCGGTGCCGTGGCACCATCCCAATCAGCATGAGACTGCCATTCTTCGCCACCGCTGTTGCGCTCGCCTTCTCGCTGGCCGTGCCAGGCGTGGCGCTGTCGGCCGAGGTGTACCGCTGGACCGACGAATACGGTCAGGTGGTCTACGGCACGTGGGTGCCCGAGCGCTACCGGGCGAATGCCGTGCCCGCGAACACGCCTTTGCCGCGCGGCACCAGCGCGTGCGAAGCGAAGTGGCACCGCTACCTCGCCAGCGCGGCGTGTTTCGACCAGTACCGTGTGGTGGGCGGTGGCCTCAAGCCCGAGGCCTATCAACGCTGCACCGAGGTGCCGCAACCCGACCCCTGCACCTGAGGTCTACTGCGCGGCGGTGATCTTCTGCTCGCGGATCACCTTGCCCCATTCGGCGGACTCGCGCACGATGTCCGCGGCGAGCGGGCCGGCCGGCATGTAGGCCGGCACGGCGCCCTGCTGGGCGGCGACCTGCGCGATGTCGGGTGCTTCCATCACCGACTTCAGGGTGTCGCTCAAGCGTTCGACGATGGCCGCGGGCGTGCCCGCCGGCGCCAGCACGAACAGGCGCGGCACGGCGGAGAAGCCGGGCAGGGCGTCGGAGAGCGGCGCGATGTCTTCGGCGCCGACCAGCTTCACCGGGTTCATCACCGCCACCGCGCGCAGCTTGCCCGCGCGCGCCTGGGCAATGGCCGAGGTCGCGCTCACCACACCGATCGGCACCTGGCCGCTCATCACGTCGGGCACGATCTGCGAGGCACCGCGGTACGGGATGTGGACGACGAATGTCTTCGCCTTGCCCTTGAGCATCTCGAAACCCAGGTGATGCACCGTGCCCACGCCCGAGGTGGCGTACGAGTAGTGGCCGGGGTTGTCCTTGAGCAGCTTCACGAACTCGGCCGGCGTCTTGGCGGGCACGTCGTTGTTTGCCACGATCACCAGCGGCAGCGTGAACACGCTGGCCACGGGCGTGAAACCCTTGATGGGGTCGAAGCTCATGCGCGGCTGCAGGTGCTGCGCGATCAGCAGCGAGCTGTCGCCCAGCATGAGCGTGTAGCCATCGGGCGCGGCGCGCGCCACGGCGTCACCCGCGATCAGGCCGGCGGCGCCGGTGCGGTTGTCCACCACCACCTGCTGGCCCAGCAGGGCCGACATGCGCGGCGCGATCAAGCGGGCCATGGCGTCGACGCCACCGCCGGCCGAATAGCCGACCAGCAGGCGCACGGGCTTGTTGGGAAAGGGCTGTTGCGCCCAGGCGCTGGTGCCGGTGAGGGTGGCGGCGAGCGCCAGGGCCAAGGCGCTGCGGCGACCGATCGAGAAGGGGGTGCGTGGGGTTTGCATGTCTGTCTCCTTGTTATCGTGGTGTGTGCTTCAGGCTTTTCCCGCACCGCGCGAGCCGGGGCGCTTCGCGAGTTCGGCCAGCCTCTCGGGGTTCGGTTTGAAGCCCAGGCCCGGTGTCTCGGGCAGGCGCAGCACACCGCGCTCGGGCTTGGGCAGGTCGTCGAACACCAGTTCGCAACACTGCACGGCCACCGAGTGGTATTCCACCAGCGAGCCGTTGGCCAGGCCGGCGTGCAGGTGCATGTTGTGGTGTGGCCAGGCGCCGCCGTTGGCAAAACGCGTGTTGAACGCGGCTGCCATGCCCGCGATGCGGCCGCACTGCGTGAAGCCACCGCTGATGCAGGCATTGGGTTGCACCACGTCCACCGCCTGGGCCACCAGCAGGTCGCGAAAGCGCGAGGCCAGGCCTTCGTTCTGGCCTGCGGCCAGCGGGATCGAGGTCTTGGCGCGAAGCTTGACGAGGTTGGGAATGTCGTTCTGCGACACCGGCTCTTCGAAGAAGCTGATGTCGTAGCGCTCCACCTTCTGCGCCAGCGACAGCGCGTGGAAGTAGTCCAGGCTGCAGTTGGCGTCGATGTAGATCTGCACCTCGGGCCCCACGGCTTCGCGCACCGCGCGGATGCGCTGCACGTCTTCGGCGATCACCGCGTCCATCGGGCGCGGCTCGTCGCGCCGCTGCAGCGCGTGGTGGCCCACCGTCATCTTCAGACGCGTGAAGCCGCGGCCGACCCAATCGCGCGCGGCGGCGGCGAGTTCGTCGCGGTCGAAGAAGTTGAAGCCGAAGGTGGCGTACACCGGCACCTCGGCGCGCGCGCCGCCCAGCAGGCGCCAGCAGGGCTCGCCCAGCGCCTGGCCCTTGATGTCCCACAGCGCGAGGTCGATCGCGGCGATGGCGTGGCTCGCATAACCCGACTGCCCGCGCGGCGTGAGCAGCCAGTACAGGCGGTCCCAGATCTGTTCGTGGCGCATCGGGTCCAGGCCGATCAGGTGGTGCGCGGCGATGTCGTTGACGATGCTGCCGATCACCTCTTCTTCGGTGATTGCGGTCATGCCGGTGCCGACGAGACCGGTGTCGGTCTCGATGGTGACGAGGCAGACGGAGAGGCTGGTGGTCTTGGTCTGGCCGCTGGGCATGGGCACGGTGACGGGCAGGTTCAGCGGCGTGGCGCTGACGCGTGCGATTTTCATGAGGTCTCCTGCGCCACCGGGGCGGCGGCGCCTGTGTTGTGGGGTCTGGCGGGCAGTGTAGGAACGGCCCCGGGGTTGCCGCAATGGCGTGCGGCAAAGGCTGCTTTCGCGTTTCGCGAAAGCCCGGCTCAGCGGGCCGTGAGGGCGCGGATCAGTGTGAGCGCCGCCGGTGCCGCTGGCGCGTCGGTGCGGGTGGCGATGTGGTGCGTGCGCCGCGCCCAGGGGTCGGACAGCGGCACCGCCGTGAGCGGCAGGTGCGCCAGCTGCGGCGCGATCGCTTCGAGCGGCAGCACGCCCACGCCCAGCCCGGCGGCCACCATGCGGCAGACCGCGTCGAAGCCGCGCATGCGCATGCGCACGTTCAGCGGCTGTCCCGCGTCGGCGGCGGAGGCGACCAGGCGGTTGGACAGCGCGGTGCCGTCGCTGAGCGTGATGAAGGGCTCGTCCAGCGCCTCGGCCAGGCGCAGCTTGCGCCGGCTGGCCAGCCGGTGCGAGCGTGGCGTGAGCAGCACCAGCGTGTCGCTGAAGAACGGCTCGAACGCCAGGCCGGCGGGGGGCACTGGCAGGTCCACGACGCCGAAGTCGGCGCGGCCTTCGAGCAAGGCCAACGGAATCTCCGGGCTGCCGCGCTCTTCCATGTCGATGCGGATCAGCGGGTGTGCCTTCATGAACTGCTCCAGCCGCTGCGGCAGCACCTCGAGCAGCGCCGAGGTGTTGGCCAGCACGCGCACATGGCCTTGCAGGCCTTCGCTGTAGCCGCGCAGGTGCTGCGCCAGGCGGTCGGCGTCGGTCAGCAGCGCGCGGCTGCGTTGCACCAGCATCTGGCCGGCCGGCGTGAGCTGCACGCCGCGCGAGGAACGCTCGAACACACGGAAGCCGAGCGATTCTTCCAGCGCGCTGATGCGCGAACTGGCGGCCGCCACGGCCAATTGCAGGCGCTCGCTGGCCGCGCTGATGGAGCCGAGGTCGGCCGCGGCCACCACGACGCGCAGCGTGCCCAGGTCGATCGGTTCGTTCACACCATCAGGCCAGGCGCTGGCGGTGGCGGGCGATCTGCGCGCGCACTTGCGCGGGCGCGGTGCCGCCCAGTGTGTTGCGCGCCTCCAGGCTGCCGCGCAGGCTCAGGCACTCGTACACGTCTTTTTCGATCGACGCGTTGAAGCTCTGCAGCACGCTCAGCGGCAGTTCGGACAGGTCGCAGTTGTGCGACACGGCGGCCTTGACCGCGTGCGCCACGGTTTCGTGCGCGTCGCGGAAGGGCAGGCCCTTCTTCACCAGGTAGTCGGCCAGGTCGGTGGCGGTGGCGTAGCCCTTCTTGGCCGCGTCTTCCATCGCCACGGCGTTGACGGTGATGCCGCCTTCCTTCTGGCCGGTGGTGGGGTTCGGCTGGCCGCCCACCATCTCGCTGAAGATGCGCAGCGTGTCCTTGAGCGTGTCGACGGTGTCGAACAGCGGCTCCTTGTCCTCCTGGTTGTCCTTGTTGTAGGCCAGAGGCTGGCCCTTCATGAGCGTGATCAGGCCCATGAGATGGCCCACCACGCGGCCGGTCTTGCCGCGCGCGAGTTCGGGCACGTCGGGGTTTTTCTTCTGCGGCATGATCGACGAGCCGGTGGTGAAGCGGTCGGCGATCTTCACGAAACCGAAGTTCTGGCTCATCCACAGAATGAGTTCTTCGCTGAACCGGCTGACGTGCACCATGCACAGCGAGGCCGCGGCGGTGAATTCGATGGCGAAGTCGCGGTCGCTCACGCCGTCCAGGCTGTTCTGGCACACCTGCGGCTCGCCACGCTCGTTCACCATGCCCAACGTGCGGGCCACGCGTTCGCGGTCCAGCGGGTAGGTGGTGCCGGCCAGTGCGGCGCTGCCCAGGGGCAGGCGGTTGGTGCGGCGGCGCACGTCGGCAAAACGCTCGGCGTCGCGCGAGAACATTTCCACATAGGCCAGCAGGTGGTGCGCGAAGCTCACCGGTTGAGCGACCTGCAGGTGGGTGAAGCCCGGCAGGATCACGTCCACATTCTTCTCGGCCACTTCCACCAGCGCGGTCTGCAGTTCGCCCAGCAACGGCACGATGAGGTCGATTTCGCTGCGCAGCCACAGGCGCACGTCGGTGGCGACCTGGTCGTTGCGGCTGCGCCCGGTGTGCAGGCGTTTGCCGGCATCACCCACCAGTTGGGTCAGGCGCGCCTCGATGTTGAGGTGCACGTCTTCCAGGTCGAGCTTCCACTCGAATTCGCCGCGCTCGATCTCGGCCGTGATCTGCGCCATGCCGCGCTGGATCGCTTCCAGATCGGCTGCGCCGATGATGGACTGGTGGGCCAGCATCTCGGCATGTGCGAGACTGCCGGTGATGTCGGCTTGCCACAGGCGTTTGTCGAAAAAGACGCTCGCGGTGTAGCGCTTGACCAACTCGCTCATCGGCTCTGAGAATAGGGCAGACCAGGCTTCGGATTTCTTGTCGAGTTGGTTGGTGGACATGGTGTTGCCAGCGGCTGATGGAAAAGAATGGAGCGGATGACCGCCAGGGATGGGGCTTGGGCCGATGGGCCTGGGCCGGTTGACGGCGCGATAGACCCTGTTGAGACCCTCAAGGGACTGACCCGAAGACGGATGAGCATCCCATGAAAGATTCCAGAATTTTATCGACCTTCCAGGACCTGGCGCACGCGGCCGGTGCGCGCCCGATCACGGAAATGCCCGAGCACGTGCGCGCGCGCATCCAGGTGTTCGACACCTGCCAGGTCGGCACGGTGCTGCGCGCGGTGCTGTTCGTGCAGGCCATCGTGGCGGTGGCGGCGCTGTTTGGCGCGCAAGGCTTCGTTGCCTGGATCACGCAAATGGCGATCTTCACCGGCGCGGCCCTGCCTGCCGTGCTGGCCTGGCTGCTCACGGTTTGCGGGCTCAAGCGGCAACTGGGGCTGCTGCCCATGGGAGGGCAGTGGACGGCATCGATCGGGCTGGGTGCCGTGTCCGGTTTGTACGGCTGCGGCCTGCTGGTCTGGATGGGCCTGGCCGAGCAGTCGCCATGGCTGGCCAGCGCGGCCGCGGGGGCGCTGGTGTCCGCGGTGATGGTGGCCGCGCTCATGTGGCGCGCCCGCGCGCGCGGTCCGGCCGGCGCCACGGCGCGTCTGGCCGAGTTGCAGGCGCGTATCCGCCCCCACTTCCTGTTCAATACGCTCAACAGCGCGATTGCCCTGGTGCGCGAGGAGCCGGCCAAGGCCGAAAGTCTGCTGGAAGACCTGAGCGAACTGTTTCGCCACGCCCTGGCCGATGCCAAGGAGGCCGTCCCTCTGCGCCAGGAGCTGGCGTTGGCCGAACACTACCTGGCGATCGAGCAGGTGCGTTTTGGCGAGCGTTTGCGGGTGGAATGGAGCGTGGACGACACGGCGTCCAAGGCCAAATTGCCGCCCCTGATCCTGCAGCCGCTGGTGGAAAATGCCGTCAAGCACGGTGTGGAGCCCAGCGCCACGGGTGCGGTGGTGCGCATCAGCACCCAGCGCCGGGGCGGTATGGTGGTGATCAAGGTCACCAACACGGTGCCGGCGGGCAGCGGGCGGCGTGGCAACGGACTGGCACTGGACAATGTGCGGCAGCGCTTGACGCTGTTGCACGACGTGCAGGGCCGCTTTCAGGCCGCATTGGTGAACGGGGTGTTTCAGGTGAGGCTTGAAATACCGGTATAAGCGGGGTATGAACCGAACCACCGGGTCAGGCAACGGAGCGTGACATGACACTGAAGGTATTGATCGTTGACGATGAAGCGCTGGCGCGTTCCCGCATGCGCACCCTGCTGAGTGAATGCACGGACCCACGGGCCGACGTGGTGGGAGAGGGGTCGAACGCGGTGCAGGCGATGGAGCAGATACAGCGCACGGGTTGTGATCTCGTGATGCTCGACATCCACATGCCCGGTGTGGACGGCATGGCGCTGGCCGCCACGCTGCGCGGCATGCCCGCACCACCCGCCGTCGTCTTTGTCACGGCCTATGCCGAGCACGCGGTGCATGCCTTCGAACTGGAGGCGGTGGATTACCTCACCAAGCCGGTGCGGCGCGAGCGGCTGCAGCAGGCCTTGCAAAAGGTGGTGCGATTGCGCAGCGCCTCCGAGACTTCGCAGGACAACGGCTTGCCAGAGAGTCTGATCATTCAGGAACGCGGCCGCAGCGAGCGCGTGGCCTTGGCGGATGTGATCTACCTCAAGGCCGAGTTGAAATACATCACGGTGCGCACGGCCGACAAAGAACATATCTTCGACGGCGCGCTCAGCGATCTCGAGCAGCGCTACTCCCATCTGTTTGTTCGCGTGCACCGCAACGCCCTGGTCTCACGCCGCGCCGTGCGGGCGGTGGAGAAGCACAACGACCCGGTGGAGGGTGAGGGCTGGACGGTGCGGCTGGATGGGGTGGATGAGCGCCTTGCCGTGTCTCGCCGTCAGTTGGCGGCGGTTCGTGAAGCTTTGATGAGCTGAGTGCGGCACCAGCCGCCGGGGGACACCCGCGGAGCAGAGCACCCGTACCCTCGATCCCGCGAGGTCAACGAAAGAAGTGCTCAGACCTCAGCAGCCTCCACCAGAAACCGCACCCGCCGCTGCCCCTGCCACTCATCCGCATCCAGACGAAACGCGATCTTCACCCGTGCAGGCAACAGATCGGTGTGGCCGAACCAGATGCCATCCACCGGTTCCCCCTGGTGCTTGAGCTTGAGCGCCAGGTGTTTTTCCCCCACCAGCCGCTGCGACACCACCTGCACTTCTTCGCTGAACACTGGTGGCGCGAAGCCCTGGCCCCACACCTCCTTGTGCAGCGTGTCCACCATGTCGGCGCGGCGGTACTTCGGGTCCAGCGGGCCATCGGCCTCCATGCGGCGTTGCAGCGTGGCGGCGTCCAGCCATTCGTGGGCCACTTGCTGCAAGGCCGCTTCGAACGTTTCCAGATGTTCTTCGTCGATGGTGCAGCCCGCGGCCATGGCGTGGCCACCAAAGCGCAGCAGCACACCCGGGTGGCGTTTGGCCACGAGATCCAGCGCGTCGCGCAAATGGAAGCCCGCGATCGAGCGCCCCGAGCCTTTGAGCTCGTGTTCCTTGCCCTCGGCGCCGCTGGCGGCGAACACGAAGGTCGGGCGGTGCATCTTGTCCTTCAGCCGCGAGGCCACGATGCCGACCACGCCTTCGTGGAAATCCGGGTCGAACACCACCAGCGCGGGCGGTGGTTCTTCCGATTCGTCAAACATCTCCTCGGCCATCATCAGCGCTTGCTCGCGCATGTCGCCCTCGATGGCCTTGCGCTCTCGGTTGATGCCGTCCAGCGTGCGCGCGAGTTCATCGGCGCGCAGCCCGTCGTCGGTGGTGAGGCATTCGATGCCCAGCGTCATGTCCGCCAGGCGGCCTGCGGCGTTCAGGCGCGGGCCGAGTGCAAAGCCGAAGTCGAAGCCCGTGGCCGCAGCGGGTTTGCGCGCGGCCACGTTGAAGAGCGCTGTCATGCCCGCTGGCATCGCGCCGGCGCGCACGCGCTTCAAACCCTGTGAGACCAGGCGGCGGTTGTTGGCATCCAGTTTCACCACGTCGGCCACGGTGCCCATGGCCACGAGCGGCAGCAAGGTGTCGATCTTGGGTTGGTTCTGTGCCGTGAACACGCCGCGTTCGCGCAACTCGGCGCGCAGCGCGAGCAGCACATAGAACATCACGCCCACACCCGCGATCGACTTGCTCTCGAACGCGCAGCCCGGCTGGTTGGGGTTGACGATGATGCAGTCCTGCGGCAACGCGACCTCGCCGTTTTTCAGCGCGGGCAAATGGTGGTCGGTCACGATCACGTCCAGGCCCAGCTCGCGCGCGGCGCGCACACCGTCCACGCTGGCGATGCCGTTGTCCACCGTCACCAGCACGTCCGCGCCTTGCGCCTTCACGCGCTTGGCGATCGACGGTGTGAGGCCGTAGCCGTCGGTCACGCGGTCGGGCACGAGGTAGTTCACGCGCTCGAAGCCGAGCAGGCGCAGGCCGCGCAGGCCGACCGCGCAGGCGGTGGCGCCGTCGCAGTCGTAGTCGGCCACGATGCAGATGGACTTGCCGGCGTTCATCGCGTCGGCCAGCGCGCGCGCGGCATCTTGCGTGCCGAGCATCGTGGCGGGGGGCAGCAGACGCGCCAGCGCGTCGTCCAGTTCGTCGGGGTTGGTGATGCCGCGTGCGGCGAACAGGCGCGCCAGCAGCGGGTGCATGCCGGTTTGCTCCAGCGCCCAGGCGGCGCGGGGGGGCACGTCGCGGATGATGATCTTCATAGGGATTCCAGGGTTTTCCAGGCCGGGGGTGTGCCCAGCAGGTTCTTGATGCGGCGGCCGGCGCGCGCGAGCGCGCTGCGTGGGGTGGTGTTGGTCCAGCGTTGGGCGGCGCGTTCGCCGCACAGTGTTAGCGTGACCGGTTCGCCGCGCCGTGCGCGTGCCAGCCACTGGCCGATGCCGTGCGTGTCGAGTTCGGCCCAGGCGTGTTGCCAGGCCGTCCAGTCGGCCTGCAGCGCGGCGCGGCGCAGGCCGTCGGGCATGGTGGGTGGGGCTTGCAGCGTGGGTGCCGCCTTGAGCGCGCCCGCGCCACTGACCCAGAAACCGTTCACCGGGTGTAGCCGCGCGGCCTCGCGCGCGTCGTGCACCGCGTGGGTGTAGAACAACATTTGCGCTTCGCTCTGCAAGCGCTTGAGCAACTGGCCGCCGGCGGGGTTGGCCGTGCTTTCGGTCATCCAGGCTTCCACCGAGCGCCCGGCCACGCGGTCCAGGCTGGCGCAGGCAATGCCGCGCAAGGGTTCGCCCTGGGCGTGCCAGCGGGTGGGCGAGGTGTAGGTGAGGGTGATGCCGTCTTCGGCACAGTACGGGGCGAACGCATCGAACAGCGCGCGCGCATGCTCGTCCGTCAAACCGAGTTGCTCGCCGGGCAGCAGCGTTACCTGTTCCATGCCGACCTGGAAATGGCAGGGCGTGAACCAGGCCTGCGGCTCGGTGGGTGTGGTGCTGTCGGCCGCGGCCCAGGGAATCAGGCCGTCGGCGAACGGGCAGCCATCGCCACGCACCAGGCCGATGGCCTGCGCGAGCGCGCGTTCGTGGGGCGGGCTCAAGGTGTGGTCGTCGCCCGTGTCGGTGTAGACCGGTGTCAGCTCCGCCAGCAACGTGCTCAGTCGCTGTAGTTGAAGTGTCGGCAGGGCCGCCCGCGCGGCAGGGTCGCTGGCGCTGGCGAAAGGAACCAGCAGGTGCGAAGAAGGCTCAGAGGCCGGGTAGGGAGCGGGCATGACGCGATTGTCGGTGATGCCACAATGCCCCCGCTGGACTCCAACGCATGCAAACACCCTACGAACTCATCCTCGGCTGGCGCTACACCCGCGCCGGCCGCGCCACCCGGCGCAACGGCTTCATTTCTTTCATCTCGGGCGTGTCCATGCTGGGCATTGCGCTGGGCGTGGCCGCGCTCATCATCGTGCTCTCCGTGATGAACGGGTTTCAGAAAGAGGTGCGCGACCGCATGCTCGGCGTGCTCTCGCACATCGAGGTGTTCGAGCCCAATGGCCAGGCGATTCCCAACCTGGCGGACACGCTGGCCCGCATCGAACGCCACCCCGAGGTGCTGGGCGCCGCGCCGTACGTGGGCGCCCAGGCGTTGATCGCGCGCGGTGAAGACATGAAGGGCGCGCTGGTGCGCGGCATCGACCCGGTGCTCGAACCCAAGGTGACCGACCTCGTGGCCGACCTGTCCGACACCCTGCTGCCGCGCCTGGTGCCGGGCGAATTCGGCGTCATCCTCGGTGGCGAACTCGCGCGCAGCCTCGGTGTGATCGCGGGCGACAGCGTCACGCTGATCGCGCCCAGCGGACAGGTCACACCGGCCGGCGTGGTGCCGCGCATCCGCCAGATGACGGTGGTGGGCACCTTCGATTCCGGCCACTTCGAGTACGACTCGGCGCTCGCACTGCTGCACCAGGACGACGCCGCGCGCATCTTCCGCGTGGAAGGTCCGACCGGCGTGCGCGTGAAGATCAAGGACCTGCACCAGGCGCGTGAAGTGGCGATCTCCATCGCGGGAACGCTCGATCCCGGCCTGCTGGTGCGCGACTGGACCCGCCAGAACCGCACCTGGTTCGCCGCCGTGCAGCTGGAAAAACGCATGATGTTCATCATCCTCACGCTGATCGTGGCGGTGGCGGCGTTCAACCTCGTGTCCACGCTGGTGATGACGGTGACCGACAAGCGCGCCGACATCGCCATCCTGCGCACGCTCGGCGCGAGCCCGCGCAGCATCATGGGCGTGTTCATGGTGCAGGGCGCGATGGTGGGCGTGATCGGCACCGGCCTGGGCCTGCTGCTCGGCCTGGGCGTGGCGTTCAACATCGACACGCTGGTGCCCGCGCTCGAACGCCTGCTGGGCGCAAGCTTCCTGCCGCAGGACATCTACCTCATCAGCCGCATGCCCAGCGACCCGCAGCAGACCGACATCGTGCCGGTGGCGGTGATCTCGCTGGTGCTGGCGTTCCTGGCCACGATCTATCCAAGCTGGCGCGCGAGCCGCGTGAACCCTGCCGAGGCACTGCGCTATGAGTGAGACCGTTCTTCAGGCCCAGGGCCTCACCAAGCGCTTTCACGAAGGCCGGCTCGACGTCACCGTGCTCAAGGGCGTGGATCTCGCCGTGCGCGCGGGCGAAACTGTGGCCATCGTCGGCGCGTCAGGCTCCGGCAAAAGCACCTTGCTGCACCTGCTGGGTGGCCTGGACGCACCCACGAGCGGCAGTGTGCAACTGATGGGCCAAGGGCTCTCGGGCCTGAACGCCGCGCAACAAGGCGCATTGCGCAACCAGCACCTGGGTTTCGTCTACCAGTTCCACCACCTGCTGCCCGAGTTCAGCGCGCGCGACAACGTGGCCATGCCGCTGTGGATCCGCCGCATGCCGCGCGCGGAGGCGGCCGCGCATGCCGAAAAGATATTGGCCCGCGTGGGCTTGTCCGAGCGTTTGCACCACCGCCCCGCCGAACTCTCGGGCGGCGAGCGTCAACGGGTGGCGATCGCGCGCGCGCTGGTGGCCCACCCGGCCTGCGTGCTGGCCGACGAACCGACCGGCAACCTCGACCGCAGCACCGCCGATGGCGTGTTCGAGCTTATGCTGGAACTGGCGCGCGATCAGGGCATCGCGTTCATCGTCGTCACGCACGACGAAACGCTGGCCGCGCGCTGCTCGCGCGTATTGCGTTTGACGACCGGTGTTCTGACCTGAGGTATCGACTCAAGGCTTGGTGCGCGTGAACCGCAGCGGCTTCTCCAGCCCCTGCACGTGCATCAGCATGGTCTTGCCCTGCACGTCCAGGCGCTGTGCCTTCTGCAGCGCATCCAGGTAACGCGCTTCCTGATCGCCGACCGCCTCGGGGCAGGCCATGCGCGTGCCGCCCAGCTGGCCGAAGGCCACTTTGTCCTGCATCAGCGTGTAGGAGCCGAAAAAGCGGTTGCACGAGCTGTTGCCCGCCACGCGACCGGCCTCGGGGAAGGCGAGGGTGGCCTGCACGCGGTCGAGCACGCCGCGTCCACCCAGGTCTTCCAGCAGCCATTCGCTGCCCACGAGCGGCGCAGGCGCGGGCGCGCCGGGCATGGCGCAGGCGGTGAGGGCCAACAGGGCGGGCACGGCGAGCCAGGCGAGACGGGAGGGTGTGTGTGACATTGGAGGGATCCTTTCTTCGCTTCTTGGTTTTGGAACATGCCAGCGTGCGCGGCACAATGGCCGTTATACCGCCATGTGGATCGACACACACTGCCATCTGGACGCGCCCGAGTTCGGCGCGGACCACGCTCTCATGTTCAGCGCCCGCGAACGCGCGGCCGAGCGCGGCGTGGGCCTGTGCGTCATCCCGGCCGTGGCCCGCTTCAACTTCGATACCGTGCGCACGCTCGCCCACCGTCTGGGCGATGCCTACGCGCTGGGCATCCACCCGATGTGCGTGCCGCAGGCGGCCGACGACGACCTCGCCGCGCTCGATGCCGCGCTGACCGCGCACCGCGATGACCCGCGCCTGGTGGCGGTGGGTGAGATCGGGCTGGATTTCTTCGTGCCCGAACTCTGCACACCCGCCATGCGCGAACGGCAGGCCCACTTTTACCGCGCGCAACTGCGGCTGGCGCGCAAACACGGCCTGCCCGTGATCGTGCACGTGCGCCGCAGCGCCGACATGTTGCTCAAACACCTGCGCGAGCTGCCGGTCGCCGGCATCGCCCACGCCTTCAATGGAAGCGAACAACAGGCGAAGGCCTTTCTGGACCTGGGTTTCAAGCTGGGCTTTGGTGGTGCCTGCACATTCGACAGCGCACGCCAACTGCGCCGTCTCGCGGCCGAAGTGCCCTTGTCGGCGTTGGTGATGGAGACCGATGCGCCCGACATTCCCCCGCAGTGGCTTTACGTGACGGCGCAGGAGCGCGCGGCCGGTCGCGCGCAAGGCCTCAACACCCCGGCGGAGCTGCCGCGCATCGGCGCGGTGGTGGCGGACCTGCGTGGCTTGCCGGTGGAGGACCTGATGGACGCGACCACTGCGAATGCCTTGTCCGCGTTGCCCAGGCTGGCGGCGCTGGAGTCGGTGACATGAGCCGCCTGCAAGGCCTGCCGCCGGTGCTGAGCGCGGACACGCGGGTGTTGGTGCTGGGCAGTTTCCCGGGCGCGGCGTCGCTGCGCTCGCAGCAGTACTACGGGCATCCACAAAACCATTTCTGGAAAATCCTCGGCGCCTTGTGGGCCTTGCCCTTGTCGACGATGGGCTACGCCGAACGCATCGATGCGTTGCAGGCGCATGGCCTGGGCGTGTGGGACGTGTACGGCGCATGTGAGCGCGAAGGCAGTCTGGACACGAACATCCAGAACGCCGAACTCAACGACTTTTCGGTGGTGCGCTGGCATTGCCCCAAGCTCGGGGCCATCGTCCACAACGGCGGGGAAAGTTTTCGCCACGCGCACCACACGGAGAAGCTTGGCGTGCCGGTCTACAAGCTGCCGTCCACCAGCCCGGCGAACGCGAGCTGGAGTTTTGATCGCAAACTGGCGGCGTGGGCCGAGGTCTTGCGGCAGCATGGGGTGGTTGCTTAGCTGCCGTTTCCTGTTGGAGACCTCGCGGGCTCGATGCCGCAGGGCGCTCTGCTCCGCGGGTGTCCCCCGCCGGCTGGAGCCGGCTCCTCCTTTACCCCGCTGCGCAGAACGCCCTGCGGCATAGAGCCACCGGGTCGCGCCACAACGTTCTTTTTCCCTCGTAGGTCAGCGGTGATCGGGGTGTCCGGCGCAGCGGGGTAAAGAAGGAGAGGCGGCGAAGCCGACTCGGGTGACACCCGCGGAGCCGGGCACCCCGGTCGCCGCTGACCGCTGCAGTCGGAGAAAGACCTAAGGCCGCCGACCGAGCGGCCAGAGACAGACCTCAGGCCGCCACAGTGCGGTGCAACACCGGCGTCTCCGGCACCGGATACCCGGCCGCGCCAAACGTGCTCACCACCGCCTTGTGCGTGTCGAAGTAGACCTGCCAGTAGTGGTCGGTGTGGGTGTAAGGCCGCACGCAGAGCAAGGGCCCTTCCGGTGTGAACTGCAGAATTTCCACATCGGGCGCGGGCGACGTGACCACGTTGGGAATCGCCGCCACCGCGGTGCGCAAGCGCGCCATCGCGTCGTTCACATCCACACCGTTGGCCACCTTCGCCACGCAGTCCACGCGGCGGAACGGCTCCTGGCTGAAGTTCTGGATGTTGTCGGAGAACACCTTATTGTTGCCCACGATCGTGGTCACGTTATCGGGCGTGAGGATGGTCGTGGCGAACAGGCCGAGTTCCTTCACCGTGCCGGTGGTCCCGCCGGCGCTGATGAAGTCGCCCACCTTGTAGGGCCGCAACACCTGCAGGAAGATGCCCGCCGCGAAGTTGGCGAGCATGCCGCTCCAGGCCACGCCGATCGCCAGGCCCGCGCCGGCCAGCAAGGCCGCGAACGAGGTGGTGCGCACGCCGAAGATGTCCAGGATCGCGAGGATCAGGACCAGGGTCAGCAGCACCGAAATGATGGATTTGAGGTACTGGATCAGCGTCTGGTCCAGCTTGCGACCCCGCTCCATGGCCTTGCCCATCAGCCCGACCGCGATGCCGATCAGCCAGCGCCCAATGACCCACGCCGCAATGGCGCCCAGCACCTTGAGGCCGAAGTCGGCGCCTTGGGTGACGAGAAAATCCCAGATGACTTCCGTGTTCATAATGATTCCTCCAAAGTTCACATACGACGATGCTTCACTTACCTCACCCGATCGGGTACCCCCAACCGCGCGCTGCCCGGCCCTCCATGGCCGACGCATTGTGCTCCAGGCTCGGCTTTTTCGTTGAAGGCGGCACGGCATGAAAGTCGGCGCCAATGCCGCGGCCCGGCAACGCCGCGCGGTGCAGACCCTGCCCGAGGTGACCATTTCCGAAGACAGCGAAGTGCGTTTTCTGCACCTGGGCACCGAATGGATCCAGGGCTCCATGCTGCTGGACCAACCCTTCGAGATCGAGCTCGACTACGTGCGCCGCATGATGGCCTGGCTGCTGTTCGTCGATCCCGATTCGGTGGGCAAGCGCCGCGCGCTGCAGCTCGGCCTGGGCTCGGCGGCGCTCACCAAGTTCTGCTTCAAGAAGTTGCGCATGGACACCACCGCGATCGAGATCAACCCGCAGGTGCTCGCGGTGTGCCGCCAATGGTTCAAGCTGCCGGCCGACGGGCCACGCCTGCGCGTGCTGCTGGCCGACGCGGGCGAGGAGATCCGCCGCGTGGACCACATCGGCGCCTACGACGCGCTGCAGGTCGACCTGTACGACCACGAAGCCGCCGCGCCCGTGCTCGACAGCCCCGACTTCTATGCCGACTGCCGCAGCGCGCTCACCGACGACGGCTGCCTCACCGTCAACCTCTTCGGCCGCGACGCGAGCTACGAGCGCTCGCTGCAGAGCATCTGCGCCGCGTTCGGCAACGATGCGGTGTGGGCCTTCAAACCGACGCGCGAAGGCAACACCGTGGTGCTGGCCCAACGCACCGCAGAGCGGCCCACCCGCATGGCCCTGCTGGCGCGGGCCGAAGCGGTCAACGCGCGCTGGGGTTTACCCGCTGAGAAGTGGTTGCGCCTGTTCAAACCCGTATCCTGATCGCCGCATGAAGACCTCGCAGACCTCCTCACCGCACAAGACATTCGACGGCCCGCTCGACTGGCGCACGCTGGTGGGCTGGTTGCGCGAGGACGGCGTGATCTCCGCCGAAGAGGCCGAGCGCACCATTGCACGCTGCTCGTCGGCCCACAGCTCGCAGCACCCGTTGCAACGCCTGGCGGTGGTGGGCATGGCGCGCGCGGCCGACCGGCACGTGCTCGACGTGGAATCGCTCGCGCAATGGCTGGCCAAGCGCAGCGGCGTGGACTACATGCGCATCGACCCGCTCAAGGTGGACGTGGGCAAGGTGGCCGACGTGATGAGCGCGGCCTACGCCGACCGTCACAAGGTGCTGCCGGTGCTGGTGAGCCCGACCGAGGTGGTGGTGGCCACGGCCGAACCCTTCATCCGCGACTGGGTGCCCGAGGTGGAGCGCCAGACCAAGCGCACCGTGCGCCTGGTGCTCTCCAGCCCGCAGTCGATCAAGAGCTACACCGGCGAATTCTTCGCACTCGCCAAGTCGGTGCGTGCGGCCAGCAAGAGCGGCGGGCAGGGGGGCTTCGGCAGCTTCGAGCAACTGGTGGAACTGGGCAAGGCCAACAAGCAGCTCGATGCCAACGACCAGGGCGTGGTGCAGGTGGTGGACTGGTTGTGGCAATACGCCTTCGACCAGCGCGCGAGCGACATCCACCTGGAGCCGCGGCGCGAGCAGGGCGTGATCCGCTTTCGCATCGATGGTGTGCTGCACCCGGTCTACCAGATGCCCATCGGCGTGATGAACGCGATGACCGCGCGCATCAAGCTGCTTGGCCGCATGGACGTGGTCGAGCGCCGTCGGCCGCAGGATGGTCGCATCAAGACGCTGCGCCCCGGCGTGGGTGGAGCCAAGGGCGACGAGGTGGAAATGCGCCTGTCCACGCTGCCCACCGCGTTCGGCGAAAAACTCGTCATGCGCATCTTCGACCCCGAGTCGACCGTGAAAGACCTGAGCGCCCTGGGCTTCAACACGCACGACGCGCAGCGCTGGGAAGGGCTCACCAAACACCCGCACGGCATCATTCTCGTGACCGGCCCCACCGGCTCTGGGAAAACCACCACGCTCTACGCCACGCTCAAGCGCCTGGCCACCGAAGAGGTCAACGTGAGCACGGTGGAAGACCCGATCGAAATGATCGAGCCCGCCTTCAACCAGACCCAGGTGCAGCCGCACCTCGATCTGGATTTCGCGCAGGGCCTGCGCTCGCTGATGCGGCAGGACCCGGACATCATCATGGTCGGCGAGGTGCGCGATCTGGCCACCGCCGAAATGGCGGTGCAGGCCGCGCTCACGGGGCACCTGGTGTTCACCACGCTGCACACCAACGACGCACCCTCGGCCATCATGCGGCTGATGGAGTTGGGCATACCGCCGTACCTCATCAACGCCACCGTGCTGGGCGTGCTCGCGCAGCGCCTGGTGCGCACGATGTGCCCGGCCTGCCGCAAGCCGCAGGACACCGACGAGGTCGCCGCATCGCGCGCGGCGCTGACCGATCTGGTCAAGCCCTGGCAGGTCAGCGGCAGCTACCGGCCGTACCAGCCGGTGGGCTGCGTCGACTGCCGCATGACCGGGTTCCGCGGCCGCATGGGCCTGTACGAACTGCTGGTGGTCACCGAAGCGTTCAAGGACAAGGTCAGCCGCGAGCCGCGGCTGGATGCCCTGCGCCTGCAGGCGGTTCAGGACGGCATGCGCCCGCTGCGCCTGGGTGGCGCCGCGCGCGTGGCCGAGGGCTTGACCACCATGGACGAGGTGCTGGCTTGCACGCCGCCGGTGCAGTGAACGCGCGCACATGATCAAGAACCTGCAGGACTTTCTGGCCGGTCTGCTGTTCGTGGCCTTGGGCATCGGCTTCGGCTGGGCCGCCTCGCGCCACGTGCTCGGATCGGCGGACAACATGGGGCCGGGCTATGTGCCGCTGCTGCTGGGCCTGCTGCTGGGTGTGTTGGGTTTGCTCATCGTGTTCAAGGCCCTGACCTTCGAGGCCCTGGGCAGCGGGCGCGTGCGCCACTGGGGCCTGGGTGCCTTGCTGCGCCTGCTCGGTGGCCTGCTCTGGCTGGCCTTGTGCAGCGGGCCGGCGCAGTGGCCCTGGGTGGGTGCGTGGTTCGCGGGTTGGCCCACATTGGGCCTGGTGGCGGGCGTGGTGGGCCTGGTGTTCGCGGTCGCGCCCGGTGAGCCCGGCGGCACGGGTGGGCGCGTGTGGTTGTGGTCGTTTGGCCTGGCGGCGCTGGTGTGCGCCGTGTGGGCCGGGCCGTTGGGGCTGGACGTCCCCCTGTGGCCCAAGCGCGCCGGGCTCTAGGAAGCACATGGGCACCGATTTTTCCTTGTGGAGTTCGCTGGCGCAGGGCCTCTCCGCGGTGTGGGGCTGGCAGGCGCTGGGCCTGATCGTGCTGGGCGTGCTGGTGGGCAGCGTCTTCGGTGTGTTGCCGGGCCTGGGGCCGGTGGCCGCCATCGCGCTGCTGCTGCCCGCCACGCTGGGCCTGCCGCCGTTGCCGGCGCTGCTGGTGCTCGCGGGGGTGTACTACGGCGCGCAGTACGGCGGCTCGGTGCCTGCCATCGTGCTGGATCGGCCGGGCGAGGCCTCATCGGTGATGACCAGCCGGGACGGCCATCCCTTCGCGGTGCAGGGCCGCGCGGGCGTGGCCTTGTCGGTGGCCACCGCGAGCTCCTTCGTGGCCGGCTGCATCGCCATTGCCGCCGTGATCGTGATCGCGCCCTGGGTGGTGTCCTTGGGCCTGCGCTTTGGCGCGGCCGAGCGCTTCATGCTGCTCGCGGTGGGCCTGGTGGGCGCCACGGTGCTGGCGTCGGGCTCGTTCATCAAGGCCCTGGCCATGACGGTGCTCGGCCTGCTGCTCGGGCTCGTGGGCTGGGACGTGCACACCGGCACCGTGCGCTTCGTGCCCGACGCGCTGGAGCCGTGGATGGGGCGGCAGCATGGCCTGACCGACGGGGTCGGTTTCATTGCGCTCGCCTTGGGCTTCTTCGTGGTGGCGCCCGTGGCCGCCGAGCTGGCGGGCCTGTCCGTCCTGGCGCCCGGCGCGCCGCCACCACCACCGCCGCGCGTGGACCGCACCGGCATGGGCGCTCGGCCGACGCGCGATGACATCAAGGACGCGGTGCCCGCCCTGTTGCGCGGCACCGGCCTGGGCGCGCTGCTCGGCGTGGTGCCGGGGGGTGGCGCGTTGCTGGCGTCGCTGGCGGCGTACCGCCTGGAGGCGGTGGTCTCGCGCCACCGCGTGCCGGCGATGGGGCAAGGCAACCTGCGCGGCGTGGCCGCGCCCGAGGCCGCCAACAACGCCGGCGCCCAGACCGCCTACCTGCCCATGCTCGCCCTGGGCCTGCCGCCCAACACCGTGATGGCCTTGCTGCTCGGTGCGCTCGGGCTGCACGCGATCGAGCCCGGGCCGGCGGTGATGGCCAACGAGCCGACCGTGTTCTGGGGCCTGTTGGTGTCCATGTGGGTGGGCAACCTGTTGCTGCTGTTGTTGAACCTGCCGCTGGCGCGCTGGTGGATGCCGCTGCTGCTGCGCGTGCTGCAGGTGCCACGCCGCGCGCTGCTGGTCGCCTTGCTCGTGGCCGCGGCCCTGGGCGCGCTCGCGCTGGGCCCGCATGGCTGGGGCGTGTGGCTGGTGATGGGCCTGGGCCTGCTGGGCTTCGTGTTGCAGCGGCTGGGCGGCGAGGGCGTGGCGCTGTTGCTGGGCTTCGTGCTCGCGCCCGGGCTGGAGGAACAGCTGCGCCGCGCCTTGCAACTCTCGCGCGGCGACTGGTTCGTGTTCATCGAGCGGCCGGTGTCGGCGCTGTTGCTGATGGTGGCCCTGCTGCTGTTGATGGTGGTCGTGCTGCAACCGAGAAGGCAGGGCTCGCGTTAGGGCATGCCTGCCGCGCCATGAGGGTATGGGTGAGACCGGATAATGAACCGGATGCCTGCCGCGACTACCCACCACCCCACGCCCCACCTCGCCACCGGCCTGCTGCTCGCCAGCATCGGCGCCATCGGCTTCAGCGGCAAGGCCATCATCGTCAAGCTGGCGTACCAGTACGGTGTCGACGCGGTCACGCTCATCATGTACCGCATGCTGTTCGCTCTGCCACTCTTCCTGGCCTTGGGCTGGTGGGCCAGCCATCGGCCCGGTGGCGAGAAGCCGTCGCCACTCACACGGCGCGATTGGCTGGGTGTCTTTGGCCTGGGCTTCACCGGTTATTACCTCGCCAGCTTTCTCGACTTCTGGGGCCTGCAGTACATCAGCGCCAGCCTGGAGCGGCTGATCCTGTACCTCAACCCCACGCTGGTGCTCGCGCTGGGTTGGGTGCTCTACCGGCGCCGCATCACCGGCATGCAGGCCCTGGCCATGGTGGTGAGCTATGCCGGCGTGTTGCTGGTGTTCGGCCACGAAGTGGGCGCGCAGGGCCCGAACGCGGCGCTGGGCGCGCTGCTGGTGTTTGGCAGCGCCGTCAGTTACGCGATCTACCTCGTCTACAGCGGCGAGTTGGTCAAGCGCCTGGGCTCCTTGCGCCTGGTGGGCCTGGCCTCCACCGTGGCCTGTGTGCTGTGCCTGCTGCAGTTCGTGCTGCTGCGGCCTCTGAGCGCGGCCGCGGTGGCGCCCGAGGTGATCTGGCTCTCGGTGCTCAACGCCACCTTGTGCACCTTCGCGCCGGTGTTGTTCGTGATGATGGGCGTTGAGCGCATCGGCGCCGGGCTGGCCGCGCAGACCGGCATGATCGGCCCCATGTCCACCATCATCATGGGCGTGCTGATTCTGGACGAGTCCTTCAACCGCTGGATCGTCGCGGGCACCGTGCTCGTGCTCGGCGGCGTCTTCCTGGTGACGCGCTTCGGCGCGGCATCCCGCCAATAACCTCAAGGAGATTCACATGGATTTGGGCATCAAAGGCAAGTGGGCGCTGGTGTGCGGCGCGAGCAAGGGGCTGGGTTTCGGCTGCGCGCAGGTGCTCGCGGCCGAGGGCGCCAACGTGGTGCTGGTGGCGCGCGGCGCGCAGGACCTGCATTCCGCGGTGGAAGCGATCCGCGCCGCCTCGCCGCAGGTGAGCGTGATCGGTGTCGCGGCCGACATCACCCTGGCCGACGGCCGCGCCGCCGCGCTCTCCGCTCCCGACGGGCCCGGCACGGCGTTCGACATCGTGGTCACTAACGCTGGCGGTCCGCCCCCCGGCGACTTCCGCGATTGGGAGCGTGAAGCCTGGATCAAGGCGCTGGACGCGAACATGCTCACGCCGATCGAGCTCATCAAGGCGACGGTGGATGGCATGGCGCAGCGCGGCTTTGGCCGCGTCGTCAACATCACCTCGGGTGCGGTGAAGGCGCCGATCGACATCCTGGGCCTGTCCAACGGCGCGCGCAGTGGCCTTACCGGTTTCGTGGCGGGCGTTGCGCGCAGTTCGATCACCGGGCAAGGCGTGACCATCAACAACCTGCTACCGGGTGCTTTCGAAACCGATCGCTTGCGCGTCACGATGGCGGGCGCGTCCGCCAAGACGGGCAAGTCGATCGAGGAGCTTGCCGACGCACGCCGCAAGACCATTCCGGCCAAGCGCTTCGGCACGCCGGAGGAGTTTGGTGCGATCTGCGCGTTTCTCTGCAGCGTGCAGGCGGGCTACATCACGGGCCAGAACGTGCTGGCCGATGGCGGGGCGTACCCAGGCACGTTCTGATCGGCCGTCACGCTCACGGCGGCTTTACGCTCACGCTCACTCGAGCGTGAAGCCGATCTTCAGGCCTACCTGCCAGTGGGCCACCTTGCCATCGACAACGTGCCCGCGCGTCTCGGTGATGTTGAACCACTGGATGTGGCGCACCGTCTCGCTGGCCTTGGCGATGGCGGTCTGCACCGCGTCCTCGATGCCGATGGGCGACGAGCCCGTGAGTTCCAAGGTCTTGTAGACGTGACTGGTCATGGAAGTCTCCTGGTGGTGGCCGGTCGGGCCGGCGGAAACACCATCGTAGGCGTGTCGCGCCGCACTGTCTGTTCGTTCCGGCACATCGCTGCCCCAAGGGTGAGCGCCCGAGTAAAACTCCGCGCAAATCTGCACCGAAAAAATGCATTCTTCGCACTGACTTAGTGCCTGCCGCAAATAGCGCGAAAGTTCTGGGTCACTGGCCTCAACTTGGAAGCAGCGGCGTCGATAGTGGGCTACATCCCACCCTCACGTCCACACCTCTCACCATGTTGTCCTTTGTCCGCCATCTGCGCCTTGCGCACAAGCTCGCCTTGCTGGGCGCCATCGCCGCGCTGCTCGTCCTGGTCCCGCTCACCGCCTATGTGCGCGATGCGGTGTCGGGTCTGACCACGGTCGGGCTCGAACAGCGCGGCCTCGCGCCGTCGCGCGCGCTGTTGGACGTGGTACGGCTGGCACAGATCCATCGCGGCATGAGCGCCACTGTGTTCGGTGGCAAGGCCGATGTCGAGCCGCAACGCCGTGCCCGCGCCGACGAGGTGCAGCAGGCTGCGCAGCGCTTCGAGTCCATGCTCGCCGGCGATCCGATGGACGCGCGCATCCAGCGCGATTGGCGTGCCATCGCGTCGCAGTGGCAATCGCTGTCGCAGGCTGTCGCCGCACGCAGCATCGCTGGTCCCGAAAGCTTTGCGCGTCACACGGCCATGATCGCGGCGCTGATCGAACTGAGCGACCGTGTCACCGACCATTACGGTTTGACCGCCGATCCGCAGAAGTCCACCTACTTCCTCATCATCGCCTCGCTGCAGCAGATGCCGCGTCTGACGGAAATGCTCGGGCAGGCCCGTGCCCTCGGTTCGGCGTTGCTGGTGCGCCAGACCGCCACGCCCGAAGAGCGGGCCCATGTCGCCAGCCTGGTGGAGCGCGCGCGTGTCGGCGTGCGCGAACTGGGGATCAACCTGGAGAAGGTGTACGAAGAGGACGGCACGCTGCAGACCAGGCTGGGCGAACCCCACGCTCAAGCGCGCGACGGATTCGAAGGCGCACTCAAGCTGGCGCGCGAACAGATCGTGCAAGCCGAACCCCTGCAGTACGCGTCGACCGACTACTTCAAGGCCACCACCGCTGCCATTGATGGCATGTACGGTCTGAGCGATCGCGCCGCGCAGGAGTTGGGCGTGGAAATCGGGGGGCGCTACGCGGCGAAGCGCGAAGAGTTGATCTGGGTGTTGGGCGCGATCGCGGCCTTGCTCGCGGCGGGCGTGGCTTTTGCCGTGGTCATCGGCCGCTCCATCACAGGCCCCGCCGACCTGGCCCGCTCGGTGGCCACGCGCGTGGCGGCGGGCGATCTGAGCCAACCCGTGCCCGCGGGCGGTGGCGACGAGATGGGCCAGTTGCTCAACGCCATGTCGACCATGCAGGTGGCATTGACCCGCGTCGTGGGCAGCGTGCGCAGCAACGCCGAGAGCGTGGCCGCGGCCAGCTCGCAGATCGCGCAGGGCAACCACGATCTGTCGGCGCGCACCGAGCAGCAGGCCGCGGCGCTGGAAGAAACCGCCGCGTCGATGGAAGAACTCTCTTCCACCGTGAAGCTCAATGCCGACAACGCCCAGCAGGCCAACCGCCTGGCGATCAGCGCGTCCACGGTGGCCACGCAGGGTGGCGCGGTCGTGACGCAGGTGGTCGACATGATGAAGGGCATCAACGACAGCTCGAAGAGGATCGCCGACATCGTCAGCGTGATCGACGGTATCGCCTTCCAGACCAACATCCTCGCGCTCAACGCCGCGGTGGAAGCCGCGCGGGCTGGTGAGCAGGGCCGCGGCTTTGCCGTGGTGGCCGCCGAAGTGCGCAACCTGGCGCAGCGCAGCGCCTCGGCTGCCAAGGAAATCAAGGGCCTGATCGACGTGAGCGTGGACCGCGTGGCGCAGGGCACCACGCTGGTGGACCAGGCCGGCAACACCATGGGCGACGTGGTGAGCTCGATCCGCCGCGTGACCGAGATCGTGGGCGAGATCAGCGCGGCCAGCAGCGAGCAGAGCGCGGGCGTGTCGCAGGTCGGTGAAGCCGTGACGCAGATGGACCAGGCGACGCAACAGAACGCCGCGCTGGTGGAAGAGAGCGCCGCCGCGGCGCAAAGCCTGAAGTCGCAGGCCGATCAGCTGGTGCTGGCGGTTGCCGCGTTCCGGCTGGCCTGATCCTTCACGGGCGCGACGACGACACCAGGATGCCGCCCACGATCAGCACGAAGCCCACCGCGTGGTAGAGCCGGGGCGGCTCGCCCAGCAGCACCGCCGACATCAGCGCGGCGAACAAGGGTGTGAGGTTGTTGAAGAAGCCGGCCATGGTCGGGCCCGCGCGCGACACGCCGGCACCCCAGCAGCGGTACGCCACCACCGAAGGGCCGATCGCCACGTACGCCAGCGCGGCCGCGAGCGGCCAACCCCACTGGATGTGGTGTGCGCCTTCGGGCAAGGGGGGCAGCACGAGCCACTCGGCCGATGCGAACAGGCCCGACCACAACAAGCCCATCACGATCTGCGCGAACAGGAAAGCGGCCCAGTCGGCCTTGATGTGCGCGGGCTCTGTGCCAGGGCGCGGTCGGGCCAGCAGCCAGCTGTACCAGGCCCAGAGCAACGACGCCAGCAGGATCCAGCCGTCGCCCGGCACCAGCCTCATCGCCAGCAGGTGATCGAGCTGCCCGTGGGACAGCACCACCGCCACGCCGCCCAGCGAGAGCGCCGCGCCCAGCGCGGCGCGGCGCGAGATCGGCACGCCGTACAGCAGCCGTCCGAGCAAGAGCATCCACACCGGCATGCTGGCCGCGACCAAGGTCACGTTCACGGGGGTCGAGGTCTTGAGCGCGAGATACTGCAGCGCGTTGTAGCTGCCCACGCCCAGCAGGCCCAGCAGCGCAAACCGCCGCCAGTGCGGCCACATGCCATCCGGTCCCGTGCGCAGCACCCAGGCGGCGACCGGCAGCAACAGCGCGAACGCCAACACCCAACGCAGGAAGTTCAGCGTGATCGGCGGCACCACGCCCTGCATCATGCGACCCACCACGGCGTTGCCCGCCCACAGCAGCGGCGGGATGACGAGCAAGGCGGCGGTGGAAGCGGTGAGACGTGGGTGGGTGTTCAGAGACATGCGCGCACTGTAGCGTCGAGCGGGTGCCCGGTCCGGCGTGTGGATGTTGCGCGCGCCGCCCGGCGGCGCTGGCGTTTCATGGCAGCATTGCCAGCTTCTGCACCACGAGGAGTTTCGAGATGAGCGAACAAACCAGCCGCGCCGTGCGCATCCACGCCACCGGCGGTCCTGAACAACTGGTGGTCGACACCGTGAGCGTGGGCGAGCCTGGCCCTGGGCAGGTGCGCATCCGCCACCACGCGGTGGGCCTGAACTTCATCGACGTGTACCAGCGCACCGGCCTGTACCCCTTTCCCATGCCCTTGTCGCTCGGCATGGAAGGCGCGGGCGTGATCGAGGCGGTGGGCGAGGGCGTGACCCACCTCAAGGCCGGTGACCGCGCGGCCTACGCGGCCAACCCGCCCGGCAGCTATTGCGACCTGCGCGTGATGCCCGCCATGAACGTCTGCAAGCTGCCCGATGCGATCGATTTCGAAACCGGCGCGGCCATGATGCTCAAGGGCCTGACCGCGCAGTACCTGCTCAAGCGTTGCAGGCCGGTGGAAGGGCTGGAGGCGGGCGACTTCGTGCTGTTCCACGCCGCCGCCGGGGGCGTGGGCCTGATCGCGTGCCAGTGGGCCAAGGCGCTCGGCCTGCAACTGATCGGCACCGCGGGCTCGGACGAGAAGTGCGCGCTTGCGCTGGAACACGGTGCGGCGCATGCCGTCAACTACCGCACCGAGGATTTCGCGGCGCGCGTCAAGGACATCACCAACGGCCAGGGCGTGAAGGTGGTCTACGACTCGGTGGGCAAGGACACGTTCGACAAGTCGCTGGATTGCCTGCGCCCCTTCGGCCTGATGGCGAGCTTCGGCAACGCCTCGGGCCCGGTGCCGCCGTTCGCGCCCGGCATCCTCGGCACCAAAGGCTCGCTGTACGTGACGCGCCAGACGCTGTTCAGCCACATCACGAGCCGCGAACGCACGCAGGCCATGGCCGACGATCTGTTCGCGGTGGTCGAAGGCGGCAAGGTGAAGGTCCGCATCGACCAGCGCTTCGCGCTCACCGATGTGCAGGCCGCGCACAAGAGCCTGGAGGCGCGGGCCACGACGGGATGCACGGTGCTGCTGCCTTGATAGGATGACGACAGGTTGAACGGATTCGTCGATCGATCTAAAATTCGTTCAACGAACTTCAGATCGATACCATGAGCGCTCTCACCCTGTCTCCCAAATTCCAGGTGGTCATTCCCAAGCACATTCGGGAAGCGATGAACCTGAAAGCCGGCATGCCCATGCAGGTGGTGCAGTATGGCGAACGCATCGAATTCATCCCGGTGCGACCCATGAAGGCCACACGCGGCATGCTCAAAGGCATGGACACGTCCTTCGTGCGCGAAGAAGACCGTTGAACGAATACGGGGTCGTTGCACGATGAACCTGGTCGATACGTCGGGCTGGCTCGAATACTTCGCGGACTCCTCGCAAGCCCGCCATTTCGCCACCGCCATCGAAGACACGCGCAAGCTGCTGGTCCCGAGCGTGGTGCTGTGCGAGGTGTTCAAGAAGATCGCGCTCGCCTTTGACGAGGGCAGAGCCTTTGCCGCCGTGGCTCAACTCAAGCAGGGCAAGGTCGTGGATGTGGATGAAACCGTGGCGCTCTATGCGGGCAAGCTCAGCATCGAGCACAAGTTGCCGATGGCCGATGCGTTCATCTACGCCACAGCCTTGTTGAACAAGGCCACTGTGTTCACCCAGGACGCTCATTTCGAGGGGCTGCCCCAGGTGAAGTACTTCGCCAAGACGGCGAACTGAGAACGCAGCGTGCGGCTCAGGCCGGCTGCGCCACTTTCGGCGCCACCTCGGCCAGCGCGGTTTCCAGGTGTTTCAGCGTGGCCGGCACGTCATGCCATTTGTCCAGGCCGAAGAGCCCGATGCGGAAGGTCTTGAAGTCCGCACCCTCGTCGCACTGCAGCGGCACACCGGCGGCGGTCTGCAAGCCCTGGGCCAGAAACTTCTTGCTCGACTGGATGTCCGGGTCGTTCGTGTAGCTCACCACCACGCCAGGCGCCTGGAAGCCCTTCGCAGCCACGCTGGGGAAACCGTGGCGTTCCAGTAGCGCGCGCACCTGGGTGCCGAGCTCGATCTGTTCCTTGCGCACGCGCTCGATGCCGTAGGCCTCGGTTTCGTTCATGGTGTCGCGCAGGCGGGTGAGGGCGTCGGTGGGCAAGGTGGTGTGGTACGCGTGGCCGCCGCCTTCGTAGGTCTCCATGATCTGTAGCCACTTCTTGAGGTCCATCGCGAAGGTGGTGCTCTGCGTGCCATCGATCGCCTTGCGCGCGCGCTCGCTGAGCATGACCATGGCGCAGCAGGGCGAGCTGCTCCAGCCCTTTTGCGGCGCCGAGATCAGGATGTCCACGCCGGTGGCCTGCATGTCGACCCACATCGCGCCCGAGGCAATGCAGTCGAGGACGAACAGGCCGCCCACCGCGTGCACCGCATCGGCCACGGCCTTGAGGTAGTCGTCGGGCAGGATCATGCCGGCCGCGGTTTCCACGTGGGGCGCGAACACCAGCGCGGGTTTTTCGCGCCCGATGGTGGCCACCACCTCGTCGATCGGGGCCGGGGCCCACGCGGCCTGCGCGCCGTCACCGGTGCGCCGTGCTTTCATCACCGTGTGGCTCGCGGGGATGCTGCCCATGTCGAAGATCTGTGTCCAGCGAAAGCTGAACCAGCCGTTGCGGATCACCAGCACGTGCTTGCCGTGGGCGAACTGGCGCGCCACCGATTCCATGCCGAAGGTGCCGCTGCCCGGCACCAGCACCGCCGAGTGCGCGCCGTACACGCGCTTGAGCATGGCCGAGATGTCGGTCATCACGCCCTGGAAGCGCCTGGACATGTGGTTGAGCGCGCGGTCGGTGTAGACCACCGAAAACTCGAGCAGACCATCGGGGTCGATGTGGGGCAGCAGTCCGGGCATGGGTGTCTCCTGTGGTTGTGCGTGAGAGCAACGGATCAGCGTAGCACAGCACCTTCAAGCCTGGCGTGCGCCGGGGCATGCCGTGCTCAGAAGCGGCTGGCGTTGGGCGGCGGCTCGCGCAGGCGGCTGGGCGCGAGCACGCCGGCGCTGTCCAGGATCGGGTAGGCGATCGAGCAGATGTGCGAGTTGATGCGCTTCAAGTCGCTGATCAGGTCCAGGTGCAATGCGCTCGTGTCCATGCTCTGCGGGGTCATGCCCGCGAGACGGTCGAGGTGGGTAGCGGCGTACTCGCGCTCCATGTCGCGAAAGCGCACCTTCTCTTCCACCAGTTTCTGCGCATCGTGCACGTTGCCGGTGAGGAACACGCTCATGCCCAGGCGCAGGTTGTCGAGCAGGCGCGCGTGCAACTCGGCGATCTCGGCCATGCCGGCTTCGGAGAAGTTGCGGCCCTTGCGGATTTTCTTGTCTTCGATGTCGAGCAGCACGCGCTCGACCGTGTCACCGATCTGCTCCAGGTTGATGGTGAAGCTGATGATGTCGGCCCAGCGCCGACTCTCGTCCTCGCTGAGTTGCTGGCGCGAGATCTTGGTGAGGTAGTACTTGATCGCGGAATACAGGTTGTCGACCGTGTCGTCGAGCTTGCGCAGATCGTGCGACAGCTTGGCGTCGTTGTTGCGGATCACGGTGACCACGCCGCGCAGCATGGTCTCGACGATGTCGGCCTGGTGCATGGCCTCGCGCGCGGCGCAGGAAATGGCCAGCGATGGCGTGGCCAGCGCCGACGGGTCGAGGTGGTTGGGCCGGTCCAGCGGGCCCTTGCCTTCCTTCAGCGGCAGCAGGCGGTCCGCCAGGCGCGCGATCGGTCGGGTCAGGCCGATGAACACCGCGCCCACCATCAGGTTGAAGCTCAGGTGGAACAGCACGGTGAGCGTGGCCGGGTCCTGCACCAGCGGTTCCATGAACCGGGTCCACAGCGGAATGAGAAAGACCGCGATGGCGACGCCCAGCACCTTGAAGAGCAGGTTGCCCAGCGGCACCTGGCGCGTGCTGACGCCGGCCTTGGCGGTGGTGATGACGGCCAGCAAACCGCTGCCCAGGTTGGCGCCCAGCACGATGCCCAGGGCCACGTCCAGCCCCACGACCTGCAGCGCGAGCGAGGAGGCCAGCAGGACCACGGCCAGGCTCGAATAGGCCACCACCGCGAGTGCGGCGCCCATCAGGATTTCGAGCATGCGGTCGCTGGTGAGCGATGCCAGCATCAGCTGCACCGCCGGGTTCTGCGTCAGCACGCCGGTGGCGCTGCCGATGAGGCGCAAGGCCAGGAGCATCAGCCCCAGGCCGATGAGCACGCGGCCGAAGTCGCCCAACTGCGTGCCCTGGCGCGAGATGAACAGCGTGACGCCCACGAAGATGAACAGCGGCGAGAGCCAGGACAGGTCGAACGAGAACACCACCGCCATGAGGGCGGTGCCGATGTCCGCACCGAGCATGACCGCCAGCGCGGCTGGCAGCGCGATGAGGCCGCGGCCCACAAAGGAGGCGGTGATGAGCGCGGTGGCGGTGCTGGATTGCACCAGGGCCGTCACGCCCAGGCCGGAGAGCGCGGCGGTGAAGCGGTTGCCCATGCTCGCGGCCAGGAACTGCCGCAAGTTGCTGCCGAAGACACGCAGCACGCCGGCACGCACGAGGTGCGTGCCCCACACCAGCAAGGCAATGGCCGCGAGAAGGTCCAGCAAATGTTTCATGAACCTCAAAACTATACGCCGCAGGGGCAAGCCCCTGCTGGCGGTGCGAGACTCACGGGCCCGCGCCGGGGCTCAAGGGCGGCGGCGCACGCGCAGGATTTCGTCCAGGATCAGCGCCACGGCACCCACCGAGATGGCGATGTCCGCGAAATTGAACGAGGGGAAATGACCGCCGGGGAAGAGGCCGGACAGGAAAGACCAGTGGAAGTCGAGGAAGTCGACCACGTAGCCATGCCACAGGCGGTCGATCACATTGCCCAGCGCGCCGCCCAGGATGCAGGCCAGCGCGAACGCGAACAGCTTCTGGCCGGGGTGCGAGCGCAGCATCCAGACGATGAAGACGGCCGCGCCCACGCCCACGGCGGTGAAGAACCAGCGTTGCCAGCCGCCCGCGCCCGCGAGGAACGAGAACGCCGCGCCGCTGTTGTGCACGCGCACGAGGTTGAAGAAGCTGGTGACGTGGGTGCTGTCGCCCAGCTGGTAGGCCGAGAGGATCCAGTTCTTGCTGAGCTGGTCGGCCACCAGAACGAGGGCCGCCAGGCCCAGCCAGGGCCAGAGGTGGCTGTTGCTGCCGCGGGCGGTCATGCGACGCGGCGCGGTTCGCCTGCGCCAAAGAGGTTGCTGGTGCAGCGTCCGCACAACGTGGGGTGGGCCGCATCGCTGCCCACGTCATCGCGGTAGTGCCAGCAACGCTCGCACTTGGCGGCGGTCGAGGGCACGACCTGCACCGCCAGCGCATCGCCTTCGCCCTTGAGCAATTCCACCGCCGAGACGATCAGCGCGAACTTGAGGTCGTCGCCCAGCGAGGCCAGCAGCGCATGGTCGTCGGCCGGCGCCGTGAGGCGCACGTTGGCCTGCAGCGAGGAGCCGACCTGGCCCGCCGCGCGCACGGTCTCGATTTCCTTGTTCACCACGTTGCGCACGTCGCAGATGCGCGTCCACTTTGCCAGCAGGCCTTCGTTGGCCTGGGGCAGGTCGGCGAAGGTTTCGAAGAAGATCGATCCCTGGCTCCTGGAACCGGCCAGCACGGGCCACGCTTCTTCGGCTGTGAAGCTCATGAACGGCGCCATCCAGCGCAGCATGGCGTGCGTGATCTGGTGCAGCGCGGTCTGTGCGCTGCGCCGCGCCAGGCTCTTGGGCGCGGTGGTGTAGAGCCGGTCTTTCAGCACGTCGAGGTAGAACGCGCCGAGGTCTTCCGAGCAGTACACCTGCAGCTTGGCCACCACCGGGTGGAATTCGTACACGTCGAAGTGCGCCAGGATCTCGGTCTGGAACTGCGCTGCGCGCGCGAGCGCGTACCGGTCGATCTCCAGCATCTGGTCGTGCGGCACGGCGTCCGTGGCGGGGTCGAAGTCGCTCACGTTGGCGAGCAGGAAGCGCAGCGTGTTGCGGATGCGGCGGTAGGCGTCGACCACGCGGGCGAGGATCTTGTCGTCGCCGGCGATGTCGCCCGAGTAGTCGCTCGCGGCCACCCACAGGCGGATGATTTCCGCGCCGAGCTTCTTCGTGACGTCTTGTGGGTCGATGCCGTTGCCCAGCGACTTGCTCATCTTGCGGCCCTGGCTGTCCACGGTGAAGCCATGGGTGAGCAGGCCGCGGTAGGGCGCGCGGTCGTACAGCGCGCAGCCGAGCAGCAGCGAGGAATGGAACCAGCCGCGGTGCTGGTCGTGGCCTTCGAGGTACAGGTCGGCCTCGGGGCCTTCGTGGTGGAACGCGCCATTGATGTAGGCCTTGGCGTGGCTGGCGCGCAGCACGTGCTGGAAGGTCGAGCCCGAGTCGAACCAGACTTCCAGGATGTCCTGGCTCTTGGTGTACTTCGGCGCGTCTTCGGCGCCCAGGATTTCCTCGGCCGTCACGCGGCTCCAGGCCTCGATGCCGCCCTTTTCGACGATGTCGGCTGCCTGGTCGAGGATCTCCATGGTGCGCGGGTGCAGCTCGCCCGAATCCTTGTGCAGGAAGAACGGGATCGGCACGCCCCAGCTGCGCTGGCGCGAGATGCACCAGTCGGGCCGGTTGGCGATCATGTCGTGCAGGCGCGTCTTGCCGTTTTCCGGGAAGAAGTGGGTGTGCTCGATCGCGTCCAGTGCGGTCTCGCGCAGCGTGCGTGGGGCCTTGTCCTTGGTGAACACGCCTTCGCCCTCGTCCATGCGGATGAACCACTGGGCCGCCGCGCGGTAGATCACCGGCGTCTTGTGGCGCCAGCAGTGCGGGTAGCTGTGCGTGATGGGCTGCGTGGCCATGAGGCGGCCGGCGTTCTTCAGCGCTTCCAGGATGGCCGGCACGGCCTTCCAGATGTGCTGGCCGCCGAACAACGGGAAGTCGGGCGCGTAGGCGCCGTTGCCCTGCACCGGGTTGAGGATGTCGTCGTAGGCCAGGCCGTGCGACACGCAGGAGTTGAAGTCGTCCAGGCCGTAGGCCGGCGCCGAGTGCACGAGGCCGGTGCCGTCGCTGTCGCTCACGTAGTCGGCCAGGTACAGCGGGGAGAGGCGGCGGTAGCCGGCGTCCACGTCGTACAGCGGGTGGCGGAAGACCTGGTCGCGCAGCGCTTCGCCCTTGGTGGTGGCGATGACCGTGCCTTCGAGCTGGAAGCGCTCCAGGCATTTTTCGACCAGCGATTCGGCCAGCAGCAGCACGCCGCGCGGTGTGTCGACCAGCGCGTAGGTGAGCTCGGGGTGGGCGTTGAGCGCCTGGTTGGCGGGGATGGTCCAGGCGGTGGTGGTCCAGATGACGGCGAAGGCGCTCTTGCCGGCGGGCAACGCGGCCAGCCCGAAGGCATTGGCCAGCGCCACACCGTCGTTGGTTTCGAAGGCCACGTCGAGCGTGTCGCTCTTCTTGTCGGCGTATTCGATCTCGAATTCGGCGAGCGAGGAGCCGCAGTCGAAGCACCAGTAGACCGGCTTGAGGCCACGGTAGACGAAGCCGCGTTCGATCACGCGCTTGAACGCGCGCAGCTCACCGGCTTCGTTGGCGAAGTCCATGGTGCGGTAGGGGCGCTCCCAGTCGCCCAGGATGCCCAGGCGCTTGAAGTCCTCGCGCTGCTGGTCGATCTGCTCGGTGGCGTAGGCGCGGCTCTTGGCCTGCATGTCGTCGCGGCTGAGGTTGCGGCCGTGTTTCTTTTCGATCGCGTTCTCGATCGGCAGGCCGTGGCAGTCCCAGCCGGGGATGTATTGCGCGTCAAAGCCGGCCAGTTGGCGGCTCTTGACGATCATGTCCTTGAGCACCTTGTTGACGGCGTGGCCCATGTGGATCTGGCCGTTGGCGTAGGGCGGGCCGTCGTGCAGCACGAACAGCGGCGCGCCGGCACGGGCGTCGCGCAGGCGCTTGTAGAGGCCGTCCTGGTTCCAGCTCTTGGCCCAGCCCGGCTCGCGCTTGGGCAGGTCGCCGCGCATGGGGAAGGGCGTGTCGGGCAGGTTGAGGGTGCTGCGGTAATCGGTGGGGGTGTCGGACATGACAGGAATTCCGTGGTGGCTTCGACAAGCTCAGCCCGAGCGGGGAGTGTGGGAACAAGAGAGAGGAAACCGTTCGCCCTGAGCCTGTCGAAGGGCGGCGACCGGGCAGACAGGTCGTCTAAATTCGGTCGCGCGTGGTCTGCCGGTGGGTCTGGGTGTGCAGCGAAGCGAAGAAGGCGCGTGCGTCGTCGCAGTCCCGTGCGATGCCCTGGGTGAGGGCGTCGAGGCTGTCGTACTTCAATTCGTCGTGCAGTTTGTGCAGCAGTTCCACGCGCACGATTTTACCGTAGGCCTCTCCACCAGGCAGGCTGGCGGCCATCTCCGCCGGCCAGTCGAGGCAATGGGTTTCCAGCAACACCCGCCCGCCGTTCACGTCGTCCGGGTCCAGCGAGGGGCGCACGCCGAGGTTGGCCACGCCGGGCAACGGGGGGGAATCGGGGTGCGGCCCCAGGCCGTGCACGTGGACCGCGAAGATGCCGCTGGCCGCCGGTTTCCAGTGCGAGAAGCGCATGTTGAGGGTGCGAAAACCGTCGTGCCTGCCCGGGCCGCTCTCGGCCAGCTGGCGGCCGAGCTTGCGCCCGTGCACCACGTGGCCGCTGATGCTGTAGGGACGGCCCAGCAGGGCCGCCACGTCCTCCATGCGGCCACCGCCCAGGGCTTCGCGCACGGCGGAGCTGGAAACGCGCAGGCCGTGCACCTCGTAGCTCTGCATGCGCGCCACGTCGAAACCCAGCCGGTTGCCCGCCGCGTCGAGCATGGCGTAGTCGCCTTTGCGCTGGGCGCCAAAGCGGAAGTCGTCACCCACCAGCACGTATTGCACGCCGAATGCGCGTACCAGCGTGTCTTCGATGAAGGCCTCGGGTGCCTGCCCGGCCAGCCGGGCATTGAAGGGCAGCACCACGCATTCGTCGACGCCGCAGCGGTCGAGTTCCTGCAGCTTGTCGCGCAGGGTGGCGATGCGCGCGGGCGCGAGTTCGGGCTTGTGGTGCAGGGCGGCGAAATAGTCGCGCGGGTGCGGCTCGAAGGTCATCACGCAGCTGGGCACGCCGCGGTGGTGGGCTTCGTTGTTGAGCAGGGCCAGCATGGCCTGGTGGCCCCGGTGCACGCCGTCGAAATTGCCGATGGTCAATGCGCAGCCCGGGGTGTCGGGGAGCCGGGGGCGCAAACCGCGAAAGATTTTCATGCCGAAGAAGGGTGGTCTGGAGCTGCGGTGAGAGGCATTTGAGGGCAGATGCCGTGGCTTCCAGGCCCACAGTCACCGCCGCTTTATCAAAGCGCGCTATATTGGCACTCGATGATATGCGCCCGCCGGCCTCGCCGGCGACCGCAGGACGGCGTGGTGAACGCCGCCCCTCCCCGGTGACTTGTTCGTTGGAAGGAGCCCGTCTTGAAGGTCTTGAAACTCTCCGCGCAAGGGCTGCCACAGTCGTGGATCAGCCTGGAGGAAGCCGTGCTGCACTACGCGGCGGATGAGGTGCGCTGGGAGATGGGTGCCGAGATCGCGGTGTTTCACGGCGGGCACAACGCGGTCACCGGGCTCCAGTCGATCATCACGGTCAACTCCATCATCGGCACCCAGGGCGTGCCGCGCATCAACCCGTTTGACCTGCGGCCCACGCTGACCAACAGCAAGCTGTTCGCCCGCGACCGCAATGTGTGCGCATATTGCGGCGAGAGCTGCCAGGAAGAGGCCTGCACGCGCGAGCACATCGTGCCGCTGGGGCAGAGCGGGCGCGACACCTGGATGAACGTGGTGACGGCCTGCAAGTCGTGCAACCACCGCAAGGGCAACCGCACACCCGAACAGGCGCACATGGATCTGGTGTACGCGCCCTATGTGCCCAGCCTGTGGGAAGACTTCATTCTGCGCAACCGCCGCATCCTGGCGGACCAGATGGAGTTCCTGATGTCGCACTTGCCCAAGAGTTCGCGGCTGCACGCCTGAGCGTGCTGGCCGCCGAATTCAGCTCAACGCGCCGCCGCGGCGCACGACCCGTTGCTTTGTGTGATGCATCGCGGCGTGCTCACTCGGCTTCGATGCCGGCGGCCCGGATGATGCGGCCCCACTTCTGCGACTCGTCGGCCTGGAATTTGGCCAGGCCCTCGGGTGTGCTGGTGGCCTGCTCGCCGCTGGTCGAGGCGATGTAGCCGGCCACGGCGGGCGACGTGGTGGCCTTGATCAGCATCTCGTTGAGCTTGGCCGTGACGGCCGCCGGGGCCTTTGCCGGCAGGTAGACCGCGGTCCAGTACGACATGTCATAGCCCTTGACGCCGGCTTCCTCGACGGTGGGCACGGTGGGCGCGGCGGCCAGCCGTTTCGTGCCGCTGACCGCCAGGGCGCGCATCTTGCCGCTCTTGACCTGCGGCAGCGCGGTGGAGGCGTCGGAGAACATGAAGTCCACCTGACCGCCCAGGAGGTCGGTGATGGCCATGGGGTTGCTCTTGTAGGGCACGTTCACCACGTCGATGTTCGCCATCTGCTTGAGCAACTCGCTGGCCACGCGGCTCGACGAGCTCCCGCTGCCGAAGTTCAGCTTGCCCGGCGACTTCTTCGCGGCGGCGATCAGATCGGCCACCGACTTGATCGGCGACGATTCGTTGACGAGCAACAGCATGTGCCCTTTGGCGAGCAGGGCCACGGGTGTGAAGTCCTTGACCGGGTCGTACGGCAGCTTCTTGTAGAGGTGCTGGTTGGCCGCGTGCGTGGTATTGGTCGTCATCAGGAGGGTGTAGCCGTCCGGCGCCGCCGCGGCCACGTGCTGGGCGGCAATGAAGCCGCTGGCGCCGGCCTTGTTGTCGACGACCACGGTCGCCTTGTACTCGGCGGTGAGGGCCTGGGCCATGGCGCGGGCCTGCTGGTCGGTGCCACTGCCGGCGGCGAAAGGCACCACGATCGTGATCGGCTTGTCGGGGTACGACTGCGCTTGTGCCAGGCCCGTGCAGAGCAGGGCCGAGGCGAGCAGGGCGGGAACCGAGGCGCGGAGGAAAAAGCGATGCATGTGGTTTGTCTCCTGTTGATGAACGAACGGAACCGGGAAAAGCGAAAGGGATCACCGACGCCAGCGCTGCAAGGTGCCGCCGCGCATCAGTTTTCCGGGGAGCGGGTGGCCCACGATCTCTTCGGCCAGGTGCCCGCAATGGATCAGCGCCTCGAGGTCGACGCCGGTGGCGATGCCCATTTCTTCGCACATGAACACCAGGTCCTCGGTGCAGATGTTGCCGGCCGCGCCCGTGTGGCCTGCAAAGGGGCACCCACCGAGGCCCGCGCACGCGGTGTCGAAGGCATCCACACCGAGTTGCAGGCCCATCAGTGCGTTGGCCATGGCGGTGCCGCGCGTGTCGTGCAGGTGCAGGCCGATGCGCTGGTCCGGCCAGCGCTCGCGCACCGCGCCGACCACCGATGCAATGGCGTTGGGGTGCGCCCAGCCGACGGTGTCGGCCAGTTGAAGGACGGGCAAGCGCAGGCCGAACTCGTCGAGTACGTGGAAGAGCCGCGCGATGACGTCGACCACGCGGCCGACAGCGATTTCGCCCTCGAGATTGCAGCCGAACACCGTGCTGATGGTGCCCGACGCCACGGGAATGGAGCGCTCCGCGCAGAAGGCGAGCGTGGCGCGGATCTCGTCCAGCAGGTCTTCGGTGCCCTTGCCGGTGTTGCGCAGGGAGAAGGTCTCCGACGCGCTGACGCTCACGCGCCCCTGGATGTCCAGCGGGGTGTTCATCGCGCGCCGCATGCCGCGCAGGTTCAACCAGAGTCCGGTGTACCGCACACCCGGGCGCTTGCGGATCGCAGCGGCCACCGCCTCGGCGTCCACCATGCCGGGCACGCGCGCCGGGTTCACGAACGAGACGCACTGGATCTCGGTCAGACCCGTCTCGGCCAGGGCCTCGATCAGCCGGACCTTGTCGGCCGTGGCGACGGGCCCGGGTTCGATCTGAAAGCCTTCGCGAGGGCCTTCCTCGTGCAGATGCACGTGCCTGGGCAGGTCAGACATGGCTTGTTCCCTTGGCGGGAGCGACGCCATGGTCCACGTTGTGCTGGCCCAGCCGGGGCGCCACGGACCGGTGTGCCGGGCGTTGGCCATCGATGGACAAGGGCAAACCTGTCAAGCGGAAGTCTTCGCCGGGCACCGGCTGGAACATGTCCAGCGCCTTCACCTGCGGATGCTCAAGGGCTTCGGGCACCGTGTGGACCGGCGCGCAGGGCACGCCCGCCGCCGTGAAGCGGGCGAGCCATTCGGCGCGCGTCTGTTGTTGCAGCAAAGGTTCGAGTTCGGCCAGCAGCGCGGCCTTGTGCTGGAGGCGGGCGCGGTTGGTGGCGTAGCGCGCGTCGGTGGTCCAGTCGGGTCGGCCGAGCCCCTGCGCCAGCTTGGCGAACAGCCGGTCGTTGCCGCAACAGATCAGCAACGGCGCATCGGCCGTCGCGAAGGATTCGTAGGGCACGAAGCCGGGATGGCCGGAGCGGTGGCGATCGGGCAGCCGGCCTTCGTTGGCGTACGCGTCGGACTTCTGCCCGGTCCACACCAGCGCGGTTTCGAGCAGCGAGGTGCCGACGATACCGCCCTTGCCTGTGGCGTGCCGGCGCTGCAACAAGGCCAGGGCGCCAATCACGGTCCACATGCCGCTGCCCTGGTCGCAGACCGACGCACCGGTGCGCATGGGCGGATCCTGCGGGCCGCCATTGATGCTGGAGAGCCCGCTGAAGGCCTGGATCAAAGGTTCGTAGCCCGGCTGCATCCGCATCGGTCCGGTGTGCCCGAAGGCGGAAATTTCGCAGTAGATCAGGCGCGGGTGGCGCTGGCACAGCGTCGGTCCATCGATGCCCAGATCCACCGTGACACCCGGGCGCAGGTTGTGGATCAGGATGTCGGTGTCGGCCACCAGCCGCTCGAAGGCCGCCAGCCCTTCGGCGCTCTTGAGGTCGATCGCCACCGACTGCTTGCCGCGGTTGAAGATGTGGAAATTGTGGGCGTCGCCGTGGCGAAAGGCCGGCCCCATGTGGCGGGCGTCGTCGCCGCCTTCGACGCGTTCGAGCTTGACCACCTCCGCGCCCAGGTCGGCCAGGATCGCGCCGGCGAAGGGGCCCGCGAGCACCTGGCCCAGCTCCAGCACGCGGATGCCCTCAAGAATGCGGTCCATATCGGTTTGCTCCTCTGTATGGAGGCCGATTCTGGAGCCACGCTTGTGATGTGTGAAGGAGAATAATTCTATAAATCTGATAACGTATCTGGATCAATCGGAACGAGGACCCGCATGCGCATCGGTGTCAATCTTCAACAGCTGGAATCGTTTGTCGAAGTGGCCCGAACGGTCAACTTTCGCGCTGCCGCAGACAACCTGCACGTGTCCCAACCGGCGCTGAGCCGCACCATCAAGATGCTGGAGACGGCGCTGGGCGAGCGGCTTTTCGATCGCGACACCCGGCACGTGGAAGTCACACCGACCGGCAAGGAGCTGCTGCCCATCGCCGTGCGCATCCTGGACAACTTCAACAGCTCGTTCAGCGAGTTGTCGCAGTTCCTCGAGGGACGCAGCGGGCATGTCACGGTCGCTGCGCTGCCGTCGACCGGCGTGGCGCTGTTGCCCAAGGCCATTGCGGCGTTTCGGGCCCACCACCCGCAGGTCGAGTTCTCCCTGCTCGAAGGCCCTGCGGAGGTGTTGCGCTTGGCGGTCGACGAAGGCCGCGCCGATCTGGCCATCAGCGTGCGGCCATCGCCCCACGAGCCGCTGCAATACCGCCACCTGCTGGACGACCCCTTCATGCTGCTGTGCCGCCGCGACGATCCGTTGGCCGGCAAGGCCTCCGTGCCGTGGTCGGTCTTTGCGTCGCGCCCCTTCATCGCCAGCGGTCCCAAGAGCAGCATCCGACCCATCACCGATGCGGCCTTCCTGCAGAAGGGCTTGCATGTGGACGCGGTGATGGAGTACCCCAGCGTCGCCGCCGGGGGCGCCCTGGTGGCGGCGGGCCTGGGCCTGATCGCGCTGCCGCGCCTGGCGCTTCACCTGATCAACAACGACGAACTGGTGTCGATCCCTTTGCAGCGGCCGGTGATGTCGCGCGCGGTGGGCGTGGTCACGCGCATGGGGCGCTCGCTGTCGCCGCTGAGCCGGGCCTTCATGGAATCGCTGCAGCGGTTCGCGGCGACCGGGTGATGCGGACCCGAAGGCGCCGGCGTCAGGTGATGGACGCGGAACCGGACCGGTCTTCCGCCTCCAGCCGGATCGGTCCCTGGCGCTCGGGATGGCGCCCCTGTTTGCCGGCGTAGAAGGCGCGCACCACCTCCATGTCGGCGCGCACATCGCCGGTGGGCATCAGCAAGGGTCCGATGGCGGCCGTTCGGGTGGTGAAGTCCACATAGCCCATGGCCACCGGCACCTTGGCGGCGAGCGCCACGCGGTAGAAGCCGCTTTTCCAGTACGCCGCGCGGCCACGCGTGCCTTCGGGTGGCATGGCCAACACCAGCCGCTCGCGCCGGGCGAATTGCCCGGCCAGTTGCGCGACCATGTTGGACGGCGCGCGCCGGTCGACCGGAATGCCGCGCAGGGCCCGCGCCAGCGTGCCGAAAGGCGGCCGGAACAAGGTGTGTTTGCCCACCCAGTGCGGCCAGATGCCCAGCGCCATGCCGGCGGCCATCAAGACCACGAAATCCCAGTTGCTGGTGTGGGGTGCGGACAGCAGCACGTACTTGGGCACCTGCGGCACCGCCGGGTCCACGCGCCAGCCGGCCAGGCGCAGTGCGGTGCGGCCGATCCAGGTGGTGACGCCGCGCGTCAATCCGCGCCCTCTGCCGGCGCGGCAACGCCGATTTCCAGCATCTCGATCACGTGCGTGAACGAGAACGGGTAGGTGGCCTGCCGGGTGCCCCAGCGCGCGATCGCCTGGGCCGCGCGCACCGGCACACCGGGCATGGCCAGGAAGTTGGCGGCCCAGCCTTCTTCGATGCCGAAACGGTAGGCCGCGGCGGCATCGTCGAAGGTGATGTGTTGCCGCATGGTGTCGCGCCGCAGCACCACCAGCCCGGCGGCGTGGATCTCGGCTTCGAGCGACGCGAAGCTTTCAGGCACATGGGACTGCGCGATCGCGCGTTGGCACACGCGGCCGATCGCGCGTTTGAGCGGGTTGCGCGACTGGAGGAAAAAGCGGTCCAGCCCTTCGAAGAAGGGGCCGCCGCCTTCTTCGGTGGTGGTCACCAGCGACAGCACGCCGCCCGGCGCCAGCAAGCCGCGCGCTTGCTCCAGCAGCGTGCGGCGGTCCACGTAGGCCAGGATGAAATGCGCGAGCACCGCGTCAAACGCGGCGGCGGGCAACACCTCGCGCGCCCGTTGCGCGGGCGCGTGCACGGTCTTCAACGGGATTCGTGCCGCGGCCAGCTTCAACATCGCGGGCGAGACGTCGAGCCCCGTCATCACCAGGGGCAGGCCCAAAGCCGCCAGTTGGGCCAGCATGGCGCCATCGCCCACACCCAGATCGGCCACGGCCAGCGGTCCCGTCCGCAAGCGCAAACGCTCGCCCAGCTTCGCCGCCACCTCGCGGTTCTTGTCCGCGATGATGCCGCTGCCGGAGTTGTAGCCGGCCGCGACCGCGTCGTGCGCGCGCTGGCTCACGGTTGTGCTTTCAGGTGGCGCATGGGGGATGGGTGTGCCGGGCTTGCGGCTAACATGGCTGCGCGATCAAGGGTGTGTGGTGGCGACTTCACGGGGTCCTGGATGAGATGAGCAACCAAGAGAATGCCATGGCGGCCCCGGATGCCTGGCGCACGAACCTGTTCCTGGCCCACGTGCCCAGCGACCTCGTGGTCCATCTGGAGGACTTGCTGGCGCGCCAGGTGTACGCCGAGGGCGAGCACATTCTGGTCGAAGGCGAACAGGCCGATCGGGTGTGCCTGCTCACCGCGGGCCGTGTGGGCATCTACAAGGGTGCGCAGGGCGCGCGGCTGGGCAGTGTGGAGGCCGGCACCTCGTTTGGCGAGATGGGCGTGCTGTCGGGCGCGCCGCGGTCGGCCACGGTGACCGCGGAGACGGCCGCGGAAGTGTGGTCGATCACGCCGTCCGCGTTCGACACATTCCGCGCACGCACGGGTGTGGATCTCTTCGCGCTGTCGATGCGCGCCCATGCCGACGCCTTGGGCGAACGGCTCACCCGCGTGAGCGACGTGGCCGCGCAATGGCAGCGCGATCGCATGGAGCAGTACCGCATCCGGGTGTCGTTCGGCACGCTGTTCACCCACGTCATCCTGATGATGTTCGTCTACACCTCGGCCCTCGGGGTGTTGCGCGAGTTCTCGGCCGAGGCCAGTTCGAGCACGCTGACCACGTCGGCGCTGCTGATGCTGATGGCCGCGGGTTCGGCGTGGATCATGAAAGCCAGTGGTTTCCCCCCGCAGACCTTTGGCTTCACGCTGGCGCGCTGGCAGTGGGTGCTGGTCGACAGCCTCGTCTGGAGCGCGGTGTTCTGCGCTGCCCTCACGCTGGGCAAGTTTGTGCTGCTGCACGGGAGCCCGGCCCACGCCGGCATGCCCATGTTCAAGCCCTGGGTGTCGCCCGCTGGCGCGCTGGCCACCTTGCTGGCCTACGGTCTGTACGTGCTGCTCTCGCCGGTGCAGGAGTTTGTTGCCCGCGGGCTGATGCAAGGCGCGCTCACGCGCATGCTCACCGGTCGGTGGGTGCCGCTGCAGGCCATCGTGGTGTCCAACGCGGTGTTCTCCGTCAGCCACCAGCACCTCGGGCTGGGCTATGCATTGGCAGTGTTTGTGCCTGGCCTGTTCTGGGGCTGGCTGTATCACCGCCACGGCTCGCTGCTGGGCGTGTCCGTGTCCCACGTGGTCATTGGCCTGTGGGGCACGGGCATGCTGGATCTGGCGAGCCTGGTGGGCTGAGGGTCAGGCGAACACGCCGGCCGTGTCCTGCATGCGCGAAGACACCTCGCCCAGGTGGTGCAGCGTGTCACCGAACGTCATGTCCAGCTGCGTGAGCTTCTTGAAGTAGTGGCTCACGATGTACTCGTCGGTCACGCCGATGCCGCCGTGCAGTTGCACCGCTTGCTGGCCGACGAAACGCATGGACGTGCCCAGCTGCACCTTGGCGCGCGCCATCGCCGCGCGGCGCTCCGCCGCAGGTGCGTTGAGCTTGAGGCTGGCGTAGTAGCTCATGGACCGCGCCAGTTCGAGCTGCATCTTCATGTCGGCCACGCGGTGGCGCAGCGCCTGGAAGGTGGCGATGGCCACGCCGAACTGCTTGCGCGTGTTCATGTACTCGACCGTGATCGCCAGCGTCTTGTCCATCACACCGACGGCTTCGGCGCAGACGGCGGCAATGCCGATGTCCACGCCGTGCTCCAGGGCGGTGAGGCCGTCCTGGGTGATCAACTGGGCTGGCGCATCTTTGAGCGTCAAGTCGCCGGCGCGCGAGCCGTCCTGCATGGGATAGCCGCTCGTGGTCAGGCCCGATGCGGTGCGTTCGACGAGGAACAGCGCCAGCTTGCCGCCCACGCTGGCGGGCACGACGAAGGCGTCGGCCTGGTCGGCGGCGGGCACCAGGTTCTTGGTGCCTGACAGCGTCCAGCCCGTGCCGGCCTGGGTCGCGGTGGTGGTGCACACGTCGAGCTTGTAGCGGGCCTTGCGCTCCTGGTGCGCGAGCACCACCAGCGCTTCGCCCGAGGCCATGCGCGACAGCCACGCTGCCTTGAGCTCGGCGGGGGCGTAGCCACCCAGCACGCCGGAGGTGACGAGGGTCTGGCCAAGGGGTTCGAGCACGATGCCGCGGCCCAGCTCTTCCATCACCACCATGCCTTCGATCGGACCCATGCCCAGGCCGCCGTCGTCCTCGCTCACGTACAGACCGGCCAGGCCGAGTTCGGCCAGTTCGCCATAGGCCGCGCGGTCAAAACCACCCGCTGCCACGATGGTGTTGCGGCGCTCGAAGGTGTAGCCCTTGTCGACCCATTTGCGCACGGCGTCGCGCAGTTGTTGCTGGTCGTCGGAAAAATCGAAATCCATGTGTGTCTCCTCAGCCCAGAACCGTCTGCGCGACGATGTTGCGTTGAACTTCGTTGCTGCCACCGTAGATGGTGGTCTTGCGCATGTTGAAGTAGGTCGATGCCAGCGGCGCGTTGGCGGTGACGCCGCCAGGGAAGTCGCCTTGCCAGCCGGCTTGCATGGCCTCTTCGATGAAGGGCAGGCTGTAGGGCCCGGCCGCCAGCATCATGAGTTCGGCGTAGCGCTGCTGGATTTCGCTGCCTTTGATCTTGAGCAGGCCGGCGATGTCGAGCGAGTTCTTGCCCGACTTTTCGGCCGAGAGCACGCGCAGCACCAGCATCTCCAGCGCCACCACGTCCACTTCGAGCAGCGCGACCTGGTCGCGAAAGCGCAGGTCGTCCCACACGCCTTCGGCTTTGGCGATACGCTTGAGGCGCTCCAGTTCGCGCTTGGCGCGGTTCACGTCGGCGATGTTGGTGCGCTCGTGGCTCAGCAGGTGCTTGGCGTAGGTCCAGCCCTTGTTCTCTTCACCGATCAGGTTCTCGGCCGGCACCTCGACGTTGTCGAACCAGACCTCGTTGACCTCGCTCTCGCCATCCAGCAGCTTGATCGGGCGTACCGAGACGCCGGGCGACTTCATGTCGATCAGCAGGAACGAGATGCCGGTTTGCGGTTTGCCTTCGTTGCTGGTGCGCACCAGGCAGAAGATCCATTCGCCGTATTGGCCGAGCGTGGTCCAGGTTTTCTGACCATTGACGATGTACTTGTCGCCCTGGCGCTCGGCGCGGGTCTTCACGGAGGCCAGGTCCGAGCCCGAACCGGGTTCGCTGTAGCCCTGGCTCCACCACACCTCGCCGCTGGCGATGCCGGGCAGGAAGCGCTGCTGCTGCTCCTTGTTGCCAAAGGCCATGATCACCGGTGCCACCATGACGGGGCCGAAGGGGATCACGCGCGGCGCGCCGGCCAGGGCGCATTCTTCTTCGAACAGGTGCTTTTGCACGGCCGTCCAGCCCGGGCCGCCGAATTCCTTGGGCCAGCCCCAGCCCAGCCAGCCCTTCTTGCCCAGAATCTTGGCCCAGCGTTGCAAATCGTCGCGCGTCAGGCGCAGCGCGTTGTGGACCTTGTGCGCGATCTCGGCGGGCAGGTTGGCCTTGACCCAGGCGCGAATCTCTTCCCGAAACGCCTGTTCTTCGGGCGTGAATGCCAAATCCATGGAAATGTCTCCTGTGGCCGCCACAGGGTGTGTGCCGGCAAATTGAACCAATGGCCAGTTTCGCACGACCGTTCGTTTTATGGCTGTCCGGGCTGTGACAAGCCGAGTTGCTCGTGCAGATTCTGGAGTTGGTCCTGCAACGTGGACACGGTGTTTTCCAGGGCCGCGATGCGGCGGGTGAGGGCAATGAGTTCGTCCTCGGTGGCGGCGCCGCCGGGCGTGGCCGACGCCGCGGCCAGCGCGGTGGCGTCCACCGGGCCGCAGAGCAGGTGGGCCCAGCGCTGTTCGCGCGCGCCCGGCGCGCGCGGCAACTTCACCACCAGCGGGCCACCCTTCTCGGCGCTGCGGTCCTGCAGTTCTTCCAGAAAGCCGTCGACCGAGGCAATGTCGAGAAACTTGTACCAGCGCTCGGTGTTCAGGCGCAGCTCACCCGCGGTCTGCGGGCCGCGCAGCATCAGCATGCCCAGCAGCACGGCGGATTGATCGGGCACGCCCACGGCGCGCGTGAAGTTGTGTTCGTAGCGCGTGACGCGGCTGCCGCTGCCTTCGAGCACCATGTGCAGGCTGCGCAACTCGTCCAGTGCCTGCAGAACGGCCGCGTCGGGCAGGTTCATGACGGGTTCGCGGCTGGACTTCTGGTTGCAGCCGGTCACCAGCGTATTGAGCGTCAGGGGATAGCTGTCGGGCACGGTGCGTGCCTTCTCCATCAAGGTGCCGAGCACGCGCGCCTCGGTGGGGGAGAGCGGGCGCTGTTGAAAATCGTGGCCGCGCGGGCGGCCGGTTTGCAGGTCTGAGGTCATTACACTTCCCGGCCATGTCTGGCGTGAACAAAAACATCGTGATTCTGATCTCTGGCGGCGGCTCCAACATGGCCGCCATCGTGGAGGCCGCCCGGACACACCGCTGGCAAGCCCGGTTCGGCGCGCGCGTGGCCGCGGTGATCAGCAACAAGGCTGCCGCCAAGGGCCTGGTGTGGGCGAAGGAACAGGGCATCAACACCGCCGCGCTCGACCACACCGCCTACGACAGCCGCGAGGCCTTCGATGCCGCGCTGATGGGCGAAATCGACCGCCACGCCCCGACGCTGGTGGTACTCGCCGGCTTCATGCGCATCCTCACGCCGGGCTTTGTGCAGCACTACGAAGGACGCCTGGTCAACATCCACCCCAGCCTCTTGCCCGCGTTTCCGGGGCTGAAGACGCACCAGCGCGCGATCGAGATGGGTTGCCGCTTCGCTGGCGCCACGGTGCACCGCGTGACCAACGAACTCGATCATGGCGACATCCTGGACCAGGCGGTGGTGCCGGTGTTGCCGGGCGACACGGCCGAACGGCTGGCCGCGCGGGTGCTCACACAAGAGCACATCATGTATCCGCGTGCGGTGGAGCGATTGATCGCGGCTTGAGGGGCCTTGCCCCCTCTCCCTCGGGGAGAAGGTTGGGGTGAGGGCAGCCCCTCAAACCCCTTTGTGGAACACCAGCCCTGCGTGCTCCCGCATCGCATGGAACTTGATCTTCGGCCAGTTCGCTTCCACGGCGCGCAGCGTGGCCGAGTGGTCCACCAGCAAAGTGGGCGCGTTCACGGCGTCCAGCGCCACGCGGTGGCTGTTGGCGTCGATGAAGCGCTTGAGTTCGATCTCGCCGCCGTCTTCGGGCGAGCACGTTACCCAACGTGCCACCTGGTAGGGGCTGTTCATGATGCGCGCCTTTACGCCGTACTCATGCTCCAACCGGTGTGCCACCACTTCGAACTGCAACTGACCCACGGCACCGAGCAGCAGCACCGAACCCGCCACCGGGCGGAACACCTGGATCGCGCCTTCTTCGCCAAGCTGGGTGAGACCGGCGCGCAACTGCTTGCTGCGCAGCGGGTCGGCCACTTCCACGCTGCGGATGATTTCCGGGGCGAAGAAAGGCAGGCCGGTGAATTGCAGGTTCTCGCCCTCGGTGAGCGTGTCGCCCAGCTGCAGCACGCCGTGGTTCGGAATGCCGATGATGTCGCCGGCAAAGGCCTCGTCGAGCAGTTCGCGGCGCTGTGAGAGGAAGCTCACCACGGTGTTGGGCCGCAGGTCCTTGCCCGAACGCACCACCTTGAGCTTCATGCCGCGCACGAAGTGGCCACTGGCCAGGCGCACGAAGGCAATGCGGTCGCGGTGCGACGGGTCCATGTTGGCCTGGATCTTGAACACCACGCCGCTGAATTTGGGCTCTTCGGGTTTGACGGTGCGCTGGATCGCCGGGCGCTCGCCGGGCGGGGGCGCCAGGTCTACCAGTGCGTCGAGCACTTCGCGCACGCCGAAGTTGTTCACGGCGGAGCCAAACAGCATCGGGGTCTGCTTGCCGGCGAGGAATTGCGCTTCGTCGAACGCCGGAGACGCGCCGGCCACGAGTTCGAGCTCGTCGCGCGCCTGCTCGAATTCCGAGCCGAAGCGTTTGACGCTCTCGGGGTTGTTCAGGCCGGCCAGCACGTCCTCATCGCCACCACGGCGGTCTTCACCGGCGGCGAACACGCGCATCTGGTCGGTGCGGCGGTCGAACACGCCACGGAAGGTCTTGCCCATGCCCACCGGCCAGGTGAACGGCACCACGGTCATGCCGAGCTCGCGTTCGATTTCGTCCATCAGGTCCAGCGGGGCTTGCACCTCGCGGTCCATCTTGTTCACGAAGGTCAGGATGGGCGTGTTGCGCGCGCGGCACACCTGCAGCAGGCGGCGCGTCTGCGGCTCCACGCCATTGCCGGCGTCGATCACCATCAGCGCTGCGTCGACCGCGGTGAGCACGCGGTAGGTGTCTTCGGAGAAGTCCTGGTGACCCGGGGTGTCCAGCAGGTTGATCACGCAATCGCGGTATTCCATCTGCATCACCGATGAGGCGACCGAAATGCCACGCTGCTTTTCGATCTCCATCCAGTCGCTGGTGGCGTGGCGCGCGGCCTTGCGCGCCTTCACGCTGCCCGCGATGTTGATCGCGCCCGAGAACAGCAACAGCTTTTCGGTGAGGGTGGTCTTGCCCGCGTCGGGGTGGGAAATGATGGCAAACGTGCGGCGGCGGCGCACCTGTTGGGAAAGATCGGACATAGCCTCTGATTATCCCCGGCGTGGCAACCGTCGCCGGAGCAGTTGTCCAAGGTGGAAAAAGCCTCGCCGGAGCGCGGGCCTGACCCAGAGATGCCGTGGAACCGGCTTCGCCGGGCCACAGGCATCGTCCCCCTGGGGGGAAGCCGCGCAGCGGCGCAGGGGGCCTTCCAATCCAGGGGGCGACAATACCCCTATGCACCCCAAAGCCCTCCTGGACGAATGCGCCAGCCTGATCGAGCAAGTCTTCAAATTCGAACACCCGGCCGATGCCGTCGTGGCCCGCCACTTTCGTGAGAACCGCTCACTCGGCCCGCGCGAGCGCGCCACCCTGTCCGACACCGTCTACGCCATCCTGCGCGAGCGCCTGAAGCTGGAATGGCTGGCCCGCTCCGGCAGCGGTTCCAAATGGCGCCGACTGGCGATCCTGGCCTTCCCGGGTGACCGCGACTTCATCAAGAGCGCGCTGACCGAGCCGGAAAAAACCTGGCTCGACCACTGCGATGCCGTGACGGACGCCGACCTGATGGCGCCCCACCGCCACAATCTGCCCGAATGGCTCGCCACCGCCCTGCGCGAACAGGTGGGTGACGAATTCGACGCCCTGGTGGCCAGCCTGAACCAGCCCGCGCCACTGGACCTGCGCGTGAACGTGCTCAAGGCCAAGCGCGAGGCCGTGCTGACCAGCCTGCACAAGGCCGGACTCACCGCCACGGGCACGCCGTACTCGCCGTTGGGCATTCGTTTGCAAGGTAAGCCCTCGCTGAGCAAACTGCCCGCCTTCGTGCAGGGCGAGGTGGAAGTGCAGGACGAAGGGTCGCAGCTGCTGGCGCTGCTGCTGGACGCCAAGCGCGGCGAGATGGTGGTCGATTTCTGCGCCGGTGCGGGCGGCAAGACCCTGGCCATCGGCGCGGCCATGCGCAACAGCGGTCGGCTCTATGCGTTCGACACCTCGGGCCACCGGCTCGACGCCCTCAAACCGCGGTTGGCACGCAGTGGCCTGTCCAATGTGCATCCCGTGGCGATCGCCCACGAGCGCGATGACCGCATCAAGCGCCTGGCGGGCAAGATCGACCGGGTGCTGGTCGACGCCCCCTGCTCGGGCCTGGGCACCCTGCGGCGCAGTCCGGACCTGAAATGGCGCCAGACACCCCAGACCGTGGCGGCGCAGGCGGCGCTGCAGCAGGCCATCCTGCACAGCGCGGCGCGCCTGCTCAAGCCCGGCGGCCGGCTGGTGTATGCAACCTGCAGCCTTTTGCAGGCCGAGAACGAGCAGGTGGCCGAGGCCTTCGGCGCCGCGCACCCGGACTTCGAAGCCGTCCCCGTCGCGTCGATTCTGGACGGCGCGCATGTTTCCGACGCCTCGACACTGTGTTCGGTTGACACAGGTCAATGGCTGCGCTTGTGGCCCCATCGGCACGCAACAGACGGCTTTTTCGCTGCCGTTTGGCGGAAAAAGCCTTGAAATGTGGCCAAGTCACCCGAATTGAACGCGGAAGTGTGCAACCGCGAGGCCCGTTGGGTTGGTGATTTGCACCCCGGGCCTTAAAATCCCTGCTTCGCTGCCGGCCCACTCCGCCCACGGGCCAGGCGCTGCTTCATCCCCGAGACCCAGGGCGGTCTTTTAGGAAATCCATGTTTTCTTCCGATTCCGGAATCGTGTCCTCGCTGTGGGACGGCCTGATCCAGTTCCTGGCCCAAGGTCTGACCGGTGCCACCTGGTGGCAAGCCATTCTGGTGGCTTTGGTGTTCGCGCACATCACCATCGCCAGCGTCACGATCTTCCTGCACCGCCACCAGGCACACCGCTCGCTGGATCTGCACCCCATTGCGTCTCATTTTTTCCGGTTCTGGCTCTGGCTCACCACCGGCATGGTCACCAAGGAATGGACGGCCATCCACCGCAAGCACCACGCCAAGTGCGAACACGAAGGCGACCCGCACAGCCCGGTGGTGTTCGGCATCAAGAAGGTCTTCTATGAAGGCAGCGAGCTCTACCGCGCCGAAGCCAAGAACCAGGAAACCCTGGAGCGTTACGGCCACAACACGCCGAACGACTGGATCGAAAAGCATCTCTACACCGGCCATTCGCGCCTCGGCGTGACCCTCATGCTCATCATCAACGTCGCCCTGTTCGGCGTGCTGGGCGTGACCGTGTGGGCCATCCAGATGATCTGGATTCCCGTGACGGCCGCCGGCATCATCAACGGCATTGGCCACTGGTGGGGTTACCGCAACTTCGAAGCCGCCGACGCCAGCACCAACGTGTCGCCCTGGGGCATCCTCATTGGCGGCGAAGAGCTGCACAACAACCACCACACCTACCCCACGTCGGCCAAGCTGTCGGTCAAGCCCTACGAGTTCGACATTGGCTGGATGTACATCACCATGATGAAGTCGGTGGGTCTGGCCTCGGTGAAGAAGGTGCCGCCGAAGATGGCTTACGGCGCCGTGCGCCCGGTGGCCGACGAGAAGACGCTGGAGGCGATCATCGCCAACCGCTATGAAGTGATGGCCGGCTATGCCCGTGAAATGCGCGCCGCCTGCAAGCACGAACTCGAGGCTCTGAAACAACGCCGTGGCGATGCGACCCTGTTGCAAGCCGCGCGCCGCTGGCTGCACCGCGACGACGAAAAGGTGCCTGCCAACGTCAAGCCGCAACTGGCCCAGGTGCGCGCCGAGCACCCGGTGCTGGACAAGATGATGACCATGCGCGAAGAACTGCGCGCTCTGTGGTCCAGCACCAACTCGACCCGCGAACAACTGGCGGTCGATCTGCAGGCCTGGTGCCGACGTGCCGAAGAGAGCGGCATCGCCGCACTGCGCGACTTCTCGATCCGCCTGCGCTCTGCACACGCCTGATCGCCCGTACCGCGGATCTGAAAACCACCCCGCGGGGTGGTTTTTTTATGGCCGCTCGGACTCGGATTTGTTTGTGATCGCGCACAAAAAAGCCGCTGGGTTACAGCGGCTTTTTTGTAGGGGGATCGGCTCGATTACTTGAGCTTGATTTCCTTGTAGTCCACGTGCTTGCGGGCCTTCGGATCAAATTTCTTGATCAGCATCTTTTCAGGCGTGGTCTTCTTGTTTTTGGTGGTGGTGTAGAAGTGGCCGGTTCCAGCGGTGGATTCCAGCTTGATCTTTTCGCGTGCGCCTTTGGTTGCCATGTTCGGTTCTCCTTAAGCTTGACCGCGTGCGCGCAGGTCGGCGAGCACGGAATCAATGCCGTTTTTGTCGATCAGGCGCAGGGCGGCACCGGAGACGCGCAGACGCACCCAACGGTTTTCGCTCTCGACCCAGAAACGGCGGTATTGCAGGTTCGGCAGGAACCGGCGCTTGGTTTTGTTGTTGGCGTGGGAAACGTTGTTCCCGACCATGGGCTTCTTGCCCGTGACGTCGCAGACGCGTGCCATGAGGACACTCCGATCATTTCAAACAGCTTCTGGCCGCGAACGGAAGGTTTTCCGTTTCGGGTCCATCAGCCTCACCTCGCCAGGAAAGGGTGGCGGTAACCCATGAATCTGCTTCGTGCCCGGGAGAACCGGTAAATCTCAGCAAAGCCCGCAATTATAGCCAAAGGGCCACGGGCTCGCCAGGATCGGTGCATCAGGCGGCGTTTTGCTCCAGGAAACGCTGTGCATCGAGCGCGGCCATGCAGCCCGTGCCGGCGCTCGTGATGGCCTGGCGGTACACGTGGTCTTGCACGTCGCCGGCCGCGAACACGCCGGGCACGCTCGTCATGGTGGCCATGCCTTGCAGGCCCGAGCGGGTGTTGATGTAGCCGTCCTTCATGTCGAGCTGGCCCTTGAAGATGTCGGTGTTGGGCTGGTGGCCGATGGCAATGAAGCAGCCTTTGACATCCAGGTCTTCGGTCGCGCCGGTCTTCACGTTTTTCAGGCGCACGCCGGTCACGCCGGTCTGGTCGCCCAACACCTCTTCCAGCGTGCTGTGCAACTTGAGTTCGATCTTGCCGCTGGCGACTTTTTCCATCAGCTTGTCGATCAGGATGGCCTCGGCCTTGAACGTGTCGCGGCGGTGCACCAGGGTGACTTTGCTGGCGATGTTGGACAAATACAGCGCTTCTTCCACGGCCGTGTTGCCGCCACCGACCACGCTGACCTCCTGGCCGCGGTAGAAGAATCCGTCGCAGGTGGCGCAGCCCGACACGCCTTTGCCCATGAAGAGCTCTTCGGACGGCAGACCCAGGTATTTGGCCGATGCGCCCGTGGCGATGATGAGCGCGTCGCAGCTGTATTCGCCGCTGTCGCCCTTGAGCACGAAGGGCCGCTTGCTGAAATCCACCGCGTTGATGTGATCGAAGATGACCTCGGTGTTGAAACGCTCGGCGTGCGCCAGAAAACGCTGCATCAGATCGGGTCCCTGCACGCCTTCGGCATCGGCGGGCCAGTTGTCCACGTCCGTCGTGGTCATGAGTTGTCCGCCCTGGGCGATGCCGGTGATCAGCACCGGGTTGAGGTTGGCGCGTGCGGCGTAAACGGCGGCTGTGTAGCCAGCAGGACCCGAACCCAGGATGAGTACTTTCGCGTGTTTCATGTTGAGAGCCCCATCGAGTTCGGGGCCAAGTGGTTTAGAGTTGGCGGTTATATGGGCGCGAGTGGCGGCAAATCCAGTGCCGTTGCGATGCCCAGTGTGTGCGAATCATTGTATGAAAGAGCGCTGCGCGCGCTGACCCAACCAAGGAATACACGCATGTCTCTGCTGTCCAATCTTGATCTGATCCGCCGGGTTCCGTTGTTTTCCACCTTGACCCAGGCGCAGGCCGAGTCGGTGGCGGACTCGGTGATCAAGAGGCGGTTCAAACGGGGGGAGTGCATCGTCGAGCAAGGCAAGAAGTCCAATTGTCTGGCCATCGTGCTCACGGGACGGGCCCGGGTGATGACCACGGACACGCGCGGACGCGAGGTCATCCTGGCCACGATGAATCCGGGGGATTACGTGGGCGAGATGAGCCTGATCGACAACCAGCCGCACTCGGCCACGGTGCGCGCGGAAGTGCAGACCGACGTGCTGATCCTGGGGCGCACCGAGTTCGCGCGCTGCCTGCCCGAGAACACGTCGATGGCCTATGCGGTGATGAAGGGCCTGGTGCAGCGCCTGCGCCATGCCGACCGCAAGATCGAATCCCTGGCGCTGATGGATGTGTACGGCCGTGTCGCCCGTGCGCTGCTGGAGTTCGCGCAGCCCGACAAGGAGGGTGTGCTGACGATCAAGGACCGTGTGTCGCGCCAGGACGTGGCGAAGATGATCGGGGCGTCGCGTGAAATGGTCAGCCGGGTGATGAAGGACCTCGAGGACCGGGGCTTTATCGAGGTGAACGAGGCCGGCAGCACCCTCATCAAGGAACGCCTCAACTCACTGGGTTGAGCGCACTGCCGGGGCAGGTCGGCGCGGCCTGATCGCGCCGCCTCATGGAGTAAGCTTGCCGCTGGATTTCAGCGAGGCCTATGACTTACTCACTCAACACCCTCAACGCCGACCGCAACAACGCGGCGCCGGCGGGTGTCTCCCGGTTTGCCCAGGAAATTGGTTTGGTGCTCGGCGCGGCGGCGCTGGCATTCTGGCTGCTCGCGCTGTTGAGCCATTCGCTGGCCGACCCCGCCTGGAGCACCACCGGCACCTCAACCGAGGTGGGCAACTGGGGTGGCCGGTTGGGGGCGATGCTGGCCGACTGGAGTTATTACCTCCTGGGCTTCTCGGTGTGGTGGCTGTTCCTGGCCGGTGTGCGAGCCTGGTTGTCCACGCTGGCGCGCTGGATCCGTGGCGCACAGGACGCCGAGGCCGCGCCGGACGATCCCCTCTGGCACCGACGGCCTTGGGCGCGGCGCGCGCTGTTCGTGCTGGCACTGGTGACCCTGATGGCCGCAAGCACGGTGCTGGAATGGAGCCGTCTCTACCGCCTGGAGGCGCTGCTGCCCGATCACGCGGGTGGCGTGCTGGGCCACGCGCTGGGGCCTGTGGCCATGCGCTGGCTGGGCTTCACCGGTTCGGCGCTCGCCATGCTGGCGCTGTTGCTGGTCTGCCTGCCAACCGTCTTCCGTTTTTCCTGGGGCCATTGGGCCGAAGAGGTCGGGCACACGCTCGATGGCTGGTTCGAAGCGCGGCGCGAAAAACGCGAGGCGGTGGAAGACCAGCGCATTGGCGAAAAAGCCGCGCGTGAGCGCGAAGAGGTGGTGAAGGTCGAGCGCGTCGAGATTGAGGAGCACCACCCCACGCCGGTGGTGATCGAGCCCACGCTGGTGGACGTGCCCAAGAGCGAACGCGTGGCCAAGGAACGCCAGAAGCCGCTGTTCACCGAATTGCCGGACAGCAAACTGCCCCAGGTGGATCTGCTCGACAGCGCGCCCACGCACCAGGCCGGTGTGGACAGCCAGACGCTGGAGATGACCAGCCGGCTGATCGAGAAAAAACTCAAGGACTTTGGCGTGGAAGTGCGGGTGGTCGCGGCCGCGCCCGGCCCCGTGATCACGCGTTACGAAATCGAGCCCGCCACGGGTGTGAAGGGTTCGCAGATCGTCAACCTCGGTCGCGATCTGGCGCGCTCGCTGTCGCTGGTATCGATCCGCGTGATCGAAACCATCCCGGGCAAGAACCTGATGGCGCTGGAGTTGCCCAACGCCAAACGCCAGACCATCAAGCTCAGCGAGATTCTGGGCTCGCAGGTGTACAACGACGCGAAGTCGATGCTGACCATGGGGCTGGGCAAGGACATTGGAGGCCAGCCCATCGTGGCCGACCTGGCCAAAATGCCGCACTGCCTGGTGGCCGGTACCACGGGTTCGGGCAAGTCGGTCGGTATCAACGCGATGATCCTGTCCCTGCTGTACAAGGCCGATGCGCGCGATGTGCGCCTGCTGCTGATCGATCCGAAGATGCTGGAAATGAGCGTCTACGAAGGCATTCCGCACCTGCTCGCGCCGGTCGTGACGGACATGAAGCACGCGGCCAACGGGCTGAACTGGTGCGTGGGCGAAATGGAGAAGCGTTACAAGCTCATGAGCAAGATGGGCGTGCGCAACCTGGCCGGCTTCAACACCAAGATCGACGAGGCCACCGCGCGCGGCGAGATCATTGGCAACCCCTTCAGCCTCACACCCGAGCAGCCCGAGCCGCTGGAACGGCTGCCCTACATCGTGGTGGTGATCGACGAACTCGCCGACCTGATGATGGTGGTGGGCAAGAAGATCGAAGAGCTCATTGCCCGCCTGGCGCAGAAGGCGCGTGCGGCCGGCATTCACTTGATCCTGGCCACGCAGCGACCGAGCGTGGACGTGATCACCGGTTTGATCAAGGCCAACATTCCCACGCGCCTGTCGTTCCAGGTCAGCAGCAAGATCGACAGCCGCACCATCCTCGACCAGATGGGCGCCGAGAGCCTGCTGGGCATGGGCGACATGCTCTACATGCCCTCCGGCACAGGCTTCCCGATCCGGGTGCACGGCGCCTTCGTGAGCGATGACGAGGTGCACCGCGTGGTGGCCTACCTCAAAGAGCAGGGCGGTGAACCCAACTACATCGACGGTGTGCTCGAGAGCGGCATCGGTGATGGCGAAGGCGGTGACATGTTCGGCGAAGGCGGTGGCGAGAGCAACGGCGAGAAAGACGCGTTGTACGACCAGGCGGTCGAGATCGTGATCAAGGACCGCAAGGCCAGCATTTCCTACGTGCAGCGCAAGCTCAAGATTGGTTACAACCGCGCGGCGCGCTTGCTGGAAGATATGGAAAACGCGGGGCTCGTCAGCGCGCTCACGTCCAGTGGACAGCGCGACATTCTGGTGCCTTCGCGCAACGAATGAACGAAGCCGGCTTGCAACCAAGTCGGCGCAACCGGGTCAGACCTTTCATGATCAAGCAACTCCTTACCGCTGGCGCACTCCTGTTGTCGGCCTTCGCCGCCCAGGCCGAAGGCCTGCAAGACCTCGAGAAGTTCCTGCGCGACGTCGACGCCGGCAAAGCCAGCTTCACCCAGGTGGTGACCTCACCCAAGCGCGCCAGCGACACCGTGGCGCGCAGCAAAACCTCCAGCGGCACCTTCGAATTTCTGCGGCCCAACCGGTTTCGTTTCGTCTACGCCAAGCCCTTCGAGCAGACCATCGTGGCCGACGGCCAGACCCTGTGGCTGTACGACGTGGATCTGAACCAGGTGACCTCGCGCTCGCAGAAGGACGCCCTGGGCAGCACGCCGGCCGCGTTGATCGCCGCGGGCGCCGATCTCAAGGGCCTGTCGGATGCGTTCGAGCTCAAGTCGGCTCCCGCCAAGGAGGGGCTGGAATGGGTGGAAGCGCGTCCGAAGGACCGCGATGGCCAGTTGCAGATGGTGCGCGTGGGCTTTCGCCAGGGGCAGCTCTCGGTGCTCGACATTGAAGACAGCCTGGGTCAGCGCTCGGTGCTCACGTTCAACGGCTGGCAGGCCAATGCCGCCTTGAAGGCATCGGATTTCAAGTTCCAGCCGCCGCCCGGCGCCGCCGTCATCCGGCCCTGAGCACGTCTGTGGCCGATCTGTTCGCACAAGAGCCTGCCGCGCCGCTCGCCGAGGCCCTTCGCCCTCGGGTGTTGGACGAAGTGGTCGGACAGTCGCATCTGCTCGGCGAAGGCAAGCCGCTGCGCCTGGCGTTCCAGTCGGGCAAGGCGCACTCCATGATTTTCTGGGGGCCTCCGGGCGTGGGCAAGACCACGTTGGCCCGGCTCACGGCCCATGCCTTCGGCAGCGAGTTCATCGCGCTGTCGGCGGTGCTTTCGGGGGTCAAGGACATCCGGACAGCGATGGAGCAGGCGCAGCAATACCTGTCGCAGGGCCGGCACACGATTCTGTTCGTGGACGAGATCCACCGGTTCAACAAGTCGCAGCAAGACGCCCTGTTGCCGCATGTGGAGTCGGGGCTCTTCACCTTCATTGGTGCGACCACCGAGAACCCTTCCTTTGAAGTGAACTCGGCCTTGTTGTCGCGCGCCCAGGTCTATGTGCTGAAGTCGTTGACCGACGACGAGCTGAAACAACTGCTCCAGCGCGCACAGGCCGAAGCGCTCGGGCACCTTCGGTTCGACGAGAAGGCCATTGACACCCTTATTGGCTATGCCGATGGCGATGCGCGGCGCTTCCTCAACCTGCTGGAGCAATGCAACACGGCAGCGGGCGCGGCGGGCATCGAGACGATCGACGCCGAGTTCATCACCAATGCCTTGAGCCTCAACGCGCGCCGGTTCGACAAGGGCGGCGACAACTTCTACGACCAGATTTCCGCCCTGCACAAGTCGGTGCGGGGTTCCAACCCCGACGGCGCCTTGTACTGGCTGTGCCGCATGCTCGATGGCGGCGCCGATCCGCGCTACCTGTCGCGGCGCATCGTGCGCATGGCGTGGGAAGACATCGGCCTGGCCGATCCGCGCGCCATGCAGGTGGCCAACGACGCGGCCCTGACGTACGAACGCCTGGGCAGTCCGGAGGGGGAGCTGGCGCTGGGGCAGGCCGTGATCTACCTCGCCATCGCGCCCAAGAGCAACGCGGGCTACAACGCCTACAACCAGGCGCGCGCGTTCGTGAAGCAGGACAAGAGCCGTGAGGTGCCCGTGCACCTGCGCAACGCGCCGACCAAGCTGATGAAAGAGCTGGGGTATGGCCACGAGTACCGCTATGCGCACGACGAGCCGCACGCCTATGCGGCGGGTGAGACCTATCTGCCGGACGGCATCCCCGACCCCGGCTGGTACCAACCGGTGCCCCGGGGCCTTGAGGTCAAGATCCAGGAGAAACTGAAATTTCTCCGTGGACTCGATGAAGCCGCCGGGCGTGACGAGTAAGCCATCCGCAAGGCATTGCCGGTAGGCTTCGCGCGCGCTCATGAAGCGCGATGATCAAAAGAACTAATGAACCGCCAATCGCGCTGATGTGATTGGAGGAGCTGCGTCTAAATCGCGGGTAAACCCGCGCCTGCTAAGGGCTTACGAGCATTCGGCGCAAAAAGCGCCTCATTACAATCCGTCCACCAACCCGCAGTCGGTCCTGTTTCAAGGTCATGTCTGGCGGGTTTTTTGCTAGGTTGAAACAGGTCAGCGTCACGAGCGTTTTCTGGCCTGTCACATACACGGAGAAATCTTCATGGAAGTTTTGCTACAGCAGATCATCAACGGTCTGGTACTGGGCAGCATGTATGCGCTGGTAGCCCTCGGCTACACCATGGTGTACGGCATCATCGGCCTGATCAACTTTGCCCACGGCGACGTGCTGATGGTGGGCGCTCTCACCAGCTGGACCGTCATCGGCTGGATGATGCAGGCGTCCACCGGCCTGCCCACCTGGTTGATACTGTTCCTGGCCACCGTCATCGCCATGGTGATCTGCGCGGTGCTGAACTTCTCGATCGAGAAGCTGGCTTACCGGCCCTTGCGCAACTCGAACCGATTGGCGCCCCTCATCACCGCCATCGGGATGTCGCTGCTGCTGCAGACCTTCGCGATGATCATCTGGGCGCCCAACCCCAAGTCGTACCCTTCCATGCTCTCGCGTGAGCCGATCGAGTTCGGCGGTGCGGTGGTCTCGGTCACGCAAGTCGTCATCCTGGCCACCACGGCCGTCACGCTGGCCTTCCTCATGTGGCTGGTCAACCGCACCAATCTGGGCCGCGCGATGCGGGCCACCGCCGAGAACCCGCGCGTGGCCGCGCTCATGGGCATCAAGCCCGACGTGGTCATCTCCGCCACCTTCATCATCGGCGCCATGCTCGCGGCCATTGCGGGCGTGATGTGGGCGTCCAACTACGGCACGGTGCAACACGCGATGGGGTTCATGCCCGGCCTCAAGGCCTTCGTGGCCGCGGTCATGGGCGGCATCGGCAACCTCGCCGGTGCGGTGGTCGGGGGCATTGCCCTGGGTCTGATCGAGTCCTTGGGCGCCGGCTATCTCGGCAAGCTCACCGGTGGCGTGCTGGGCAGCCAGTACACCGACATCTTCGCTTTCATCGTGCTGGCCATCGTGCTCACGCTGCGCCCCTCGGGCCTGCTGGGTGAACGTGTGGCGGACCGCGCCTGACCGCCAGGGAGAACCACATGATGAACACCAAAACCGGCAAGCTGATCGTCTGGATCATCTCGGCCATTCTGCTGCTGGCGCTGCCCATCGTCCTGCAAGCCACCGGGAGCAACTCCTGGGTGCGCATTGTCGATATCGCGCTCATGTACGTGCTGCTGGCCCTCGGCCTGAACATCGTGGTCGGCTACGCCGGCCTGCTGGACCTGGGCTACATCGCCTTCTTCGCGGTGGGCGCCTATATCTTCGCGTTGCTGGGCTCACCCCACCTCGCCGACACCTTCCCGGCCATCAAGGCCATGTTCCCCAACGGCCTGCACTACAACATCTGGCTGGTGATGATCCTCGCGGCGGCGGTCGCGGGGATCATCACCAGCCAGATGTTGTAGTG